>MGUA01000001.1:0-10785 GCA_001799735.1 Elusimicrobia bacterium GWB2_63_22
ATACCGGCCAGCCTGTTCAAAAGGTCGTAGGTGTAGCTGTATTTGCCCAAGGGGGTGGCCATGGCCGTGAGGTTGCCCACGGCGTCGTAGGCATAGGCTATGGCGTAAGACCTGCCGCCGAATAGCTGCTCGGTCTTTACGGGGCGGTTAAGCGCGTCGTAGGTGAAGCTCACCATGGCGCCGGCGTTGGAAACGTTCAGCAGGTTGCCGGCCTTGTCATAGACGTAGCTTGTGACGGCATGTTCACCAGAAGGGGTTTGGATATCCCTCCTGGTCAGCCGGTTAAGTGCGTCGTAGGTTAAAGTGGTAACGTTGCCCGCCGGATCTTTAACCTCGGTCACGCGGGACATCTTGTCGTACTGGTAGGCCTTCTTCTGGCCCAGCGGGTTGGCGGTGTCGGTCAGGCGTCCGTATTGATCGTAATTGAAGGTCCAGGCATTGCCCTTGGGGTCGGTAAGGGCAGAAAGCTGCGAGCCGCCGCACGACGGACAGGCCCCGTTGCCATAAGAGAACTTTGTGACGAAGTTCTGCGGGTTGGTGACCGCGGCAACGTTACCGCTCAGGTCGTAGGTGAAAGTGGTGTTGCGGCCCAACGGGTCAGTAAGCTGCGTCACATGAAGATCGGCATCTCGCTTGTAGCTGGTAACGCGACCAAGCGGGTCTACGCTTTTGGTAAGACCATTGGCGTATTCATACTTATAGGTAGAGCCCAGCGCGTCCCGCAGTTCCAGCATATGGCCGGCTTTGTCGTAGACCATCCGGGTCTTATAGCCCAATGCGTCCTCGGTTTTTTCCAGGTTTCCGTAGCTGTCATAATCTAGCCTGGTCACGCGGCCAAGCGGATCTGTTATCTTTATGGGGCGGGAATAATAATCGGTGCGTTCGCCATAGTTGTCGCGGTAAGTGCGCTTTACCTGGTACTGAATCGTAGTCGTGCTGCCGAGGGCGTCCACTACGGTCTCCGGGTCGCCGTTGGCGTTGCGGACGTATTTGGTGGTGCGGCCCAGTTGATCCGTAGCGGCGGATAAGTTGAAGTTGCCGTCATAGGACAGGGTGGCCTTGGCGCCCAGCGCGTCGGTAACGCCAGTGACCAGCTTCTGCCCGTGGTCGCTGACATGGGAATACTCGGTCTTATTGCCCAGGCCGTCGGTTATCACTGTCTTCGAGGCGGCGTCGCTGTAGTAATGCTCCAGGCGGTTCACCCCGCCCTCGGACTCGCTGGCCAGCACGCGGCCCTTCCCGTCGTAAGTGTAACGCACCCCGGCCAAGCCGCCGTCCTTCGCGGCTACCATTCTGCCAGCTTCGTAGGCGAAAGTCTTTCTATAGCCGTCCGGATATATGGCGCTGGTCAGATTGCCGGCGGCATCATAGGCAAGCACGGACTTTTTCCCGTTCTGGTCGGTAACGGTAAGCGGCAGGCCCTTCGCGTCGCGCTCAAAGGCGAAGTAGCGGCCGTGCATATCCGTTATGCGGGCCAGGCCGTTGGGTCCGTAGGTGTAGGTAAGCCAGCTGCCGTCGGCGGAATTGTAGCGGCTGGCCCGCCAGTTGCCGGCCTCGGGAGCCGGCAGGAAATCTATGGAATCCCCCTCCGGGGTCTCCACCCTGAACCCGCGGGCATCCCGGGCCAATTGGTAGGGCGACCCGGGCGGAACACGGTAGTAGTTGCCCCCGCCAGAGCCTTTCCTGCTCTGCCGGAAAGTCCAGCGGACATTGCCGGCGTCGGTAAATACCGACCTGCCGTCGGGGAACTGCTCGATCCTGAGCCCCGTGGTCTCAGCCTGTCCGGAAAGCGAGCGGTAGTACATGCCATAACTCGGGGCTATAGACTGCGCCCCCATCTCTCGATAGAAATTGCACATGGGGATTTCCGCAAGTGGATCAAAAGCATTCTCACTGGATTCCCGCGGTTTCTCGTCTGAATAAGCCCGCATCAAACGATAAAAATCGGCGGCGGCATCCGAAACCGGGGCACTGCACCCCTCAAGAGTCTTTATGCCCGGGATCCCGGAGAATATCCGGTAGAACTCATCCACAACTTTACTGCCGAAATTCTCTCCCTCCGACACCTCGTCGCCTTCCACCTGCTCCGCTACGGCCTGGCAGCGGTCCACGGTTTCACGGTCTAATTTGGGGAAATTATCCGAATAATGCGGGCTGACAAGCGGTTCGCCGGTTTCCCAGTGCGTGAGCAGCACCTGGCCGTAATTGAAGAAAGTCGTGCCCTTCGCCCCCCCTATGGTTCCCCCGCCGCCGGAGCCGCAGTTCAAGTTCACCGCGCTATTGCACTCGTTATAATACATCCATCCCAGCGAACTGCCGCCGGGGCAGGTGCAAAGCACATAGGGCTCGCCGGGCATGGGGATATAGGCGAAGGCCTGCCGGGCGCCGCAAAACGCCAGGAACAAGACGACTATCGCGCTCAGTTTCTTCATCTGGTCAAATGCAGCGTGTAGCCCGCAAGCAGGCCGTAAGCGCCCTCGTCCTGCAGCAGCAGGGTTATGTCGAAGCTGCCGCGCGGCAGATAGATGTTAAGGCCGGTCACCAGCCCCAGCGCGCCGCTGCGCTCGCCGTAATTATTCAGCAGGGACAACTGCGCTCCGACGTTCCAGCCGCCGTGCGGGCTCAGCGGCATCAACTTGCGGCCCATCAAGCCCATGGAGGCGCGATAGGTCAGCGATTCGGCGGGCTTATAATAATCGTAGGTCCAGGCCAGGTCATAATGGTTCTGGAACAGGGTGGAACCGGCCCGCAGGTTCATCGACGAGGCCGGGTAGTCGCCGCCGCCCATGCGCTGCAGGCCGAAGGTGCCGAACCAGCGGCCTTTATTGGAGGATTTAGGATTCAGCGGCAGCGAACGGTCGGACCAGGAATCCAGTCTGGCCGGCTGGCCTTCCTTCATGGCCCACAGTTCTCCGCCGCCCGGCCATTCCACCGAGAAAGGTTTATCCGACGGCAGGGCCAGGGTCGAAGCCGCCTGCGCCACAAGCCCCGGGCGCCCAGCAGGCGGTATGCCAGTATAAGCCTTGGCGGCCCTTATTACCGTAGTGCCGGAGGCGTTCACCGACGAGTTCTCGAACTGCGGCGGCAGGTCGCCCGCCCGGCAAAGCGCTGGTGCTAGCAGCAAGGCGGCAAGCACCAGCCTCATTTGCCGCCCCCGAAGTAGATGGTATAGCCCAGCGACAGGGTGACGCTGCCGCTGTAAGGCCCGGTCATGGCCACGTCGAAGAACATGTCTATGGAACTGTCCCTGAGAAAGTAGCTCAGGCCCGGAGACAGCAGGAAGGTGAAGTTTTTGTCCGGCGCGGGCACGCGCTCGCCTTTGGCCGCCAGCGTAAGGTTGAGCGGGGCCAAGGATAGCGGGGTATTGTAGCGCCCAACCGCGCCCAGCGTCAGGCCGTTATAGTCGGACAATGCGTTGCCGCCGTTTATGGCGGCGTTGGCGGACACGTCTATGCGCTCGCTCAGGAACTTGCCCACCCTGGTGCTGAAGGCATAAAGGGTGCGCTCGTCGGCCCTGTTCAGGCTGCCGCCGGTGAACAGCAGGTAGCGCCCCTTGAGCGTAGGCTTATCGGCGGAGGAAAGTTTCAGCGGCGGACGCTTATTCAGGTCGTCGATAAAGGCCTTGGTTATGGCCTGCGGCTCGAGGTCTTTATAGAGGGAGAGGTTCTTTGCGGCCTCGGCGGCGGCGGCCTTGTAGGCGCCCAGGCGTTCCAGGGCCAGCGCGTAACCCACGTGGCAGCGCGGCTCGGCGGGATGGGTTTTGCATAGCCGGTCGTACTGCACGGCGGCCTGCGCGTAGCGCTTCTGAGCCGTCAGCATATTCAACGAAGCGGCTGCCGTCTCAAAATCATCTGGCGGGGCCGGCACGTCGAGCTCCGGGAGCTTCAGCGATTTCCCCTTCAGCCAGGCCGGGACCGGGGCGGAAAGCTCGGTGGAGGCATCCTCCAGCCCCGCGGCGTTGAAGATTTCGGAAAGATAAAACCGTATCTCGGGCTGCAGTGGCTCCGCTATAAGAGCGCGGTCTACTGAGGCCAGGGCGGCCTCGCCAAGACCCGCATAAGCCAGCGCGTAGGAGTATTCGCCCAACACCGGTGCGGCGTTGGTTTTCTTTACTGCGGCCGTGTATTTAAGGAGGGCATCCTGCGGGGGAACAGAAGCTGAGAGTATGGCTTGCCTGGCTGAAACCAAGGTTTTATCTGCGGCGGCGGATAAAGCGGAAGCGCAGAGCGCCAGCGCGGCAAGGAGCAGAGCAAAGCTGTTTTTAGTCATCCCCGGTTGCTAACCCAATAGTAAGACTAGAATGCTGATATCCTATTAAATATACTTCGGGCGTTCAAGGTTAGAGCGGGACTTAGAGCGGGACTTTAGGGCAGCCGGCAGCGGCATCGGACCCAGAGAACCCTGGGCCTTAATACCTTAAGATACAAGGTCCTTCGCCTCAATCGGTCCTGCCGGGCAGATTGCTAGCATTTCCATATAGAGACAGCCCGGTGACGGAGGACAGATGAGAAAAACCCTTATAGCCCTGATGTTCGCGGTTTCCTGCCAGGCGGCTTACGCCGCGGAGGCCGACCATTACACTCTCGAGGACGGCCGGGTGGCCGACGTGACCGGCGAAGTGAACCGCCTGGCCAACGAAGGCCTGGAAGCGGCCATCGCCGATCTTAACACCTCCGGCACCTGCGACGACACCCGGGCCAGCGAAGAAGCGCTCTACGACCGCCTCACCGACGTTTTCTCCAACCACAAGAAAGGCCAGCTGGTGCAGGCCATCATCGAGGGCGACGTGCCCCGCACGGTGATCCCCCTCAAAGAATCCATCTACAGCGAGTGGAGCATCTGGAACGGCTTCCTGCTGGGGCGCCGCGGCGCGGCCAAAAGCCCGCTGGCGCTGTTCCCGCTCATCAAGATAGGCGACACCATAGTGGGCGTGGACAAGCTGGAGCACATGTTCGGCATGGGCCAGCGCTACTTCAAAGGCCATTACCTCGACGGCAAGCCCCTGGTCTCCGTGCTCAAGGGCGGCATCTTCAAGGAAAAGACCTTCCTGGGCGGCAACATGCTCGCCACCGGCGTGTTCTCCTACGCCGACCTCTCCGCCAATTTCAATGGCATGCGCTTCTGGAACCACATGCTGCAGCGGCGCGACGACGTGCTGGGCGCGCAGCATAACGCCGGCCCCTACCTGGCCTGCCAGGGCGGCAAATGGGTCAAGAACGCCGAGCGCCCCATAGATTTCCGCACCTACGTGGACGTCACCATGCAGGAGAGCATGAACTGCTCCAAGTTCGCCACCGCCGGCGGCGTGGAGAAGTTCCAGGCCGCGCTGGCCGAGCTGCAGGACCGCGACAAGAGCCGCACCTTCTCCTGCCCGCTCAGCCCCGGCAAGCTCGCCGAGGCCGCCAGGAAATACGAGGTGGAGATAGCCGGCGATTCCCGCGGCTCCACGGTGGACCACTGGGTCATCAACCGCGACGGCAACCAGAAGGTCTCCTACTTCAACGAGTTCTAAATAGCGGAACCTCAAGAAACAGAAAGCCGGTCTTCCTCAAGGAAGACCGGCTTTTAATTTACGTGCGCCGCTTTTTACCGGACGCCCACCCCGAACCTGCCCCGCAGGCCGCCCTCCAGGCGCCCGAGCGCCGTTTCGAAAGCCAGCACGGAGTCCCGCAGCGCGGCGCCGGGCCGGACGCCGCGGAAGATCCGGCCTATCATCTCCTCGAACAGGGGCGACCGCTTTGAACCGGGCAGCGGGCCGGCCTTGAAGGCGAGCCCCCCTCCGGCGCCGTACACGGCGTACGCCTCGTAAGAAAATTCCCCGAAGCGCAGCGCTATGCGCCGTTCCCGCAGCCAGGCGTTTATCCTGGCCTCGACGCGCGCGCGGCCGACGAAAACCATGGCGACCAGGAACCGGGTTTTTATATCCGTCTTGTCGAAAACTATCCTGTCTTTTAGCACCCGGGCGCAGCCGGCCCGCACAAAAGCGCGCAGCTCCCGGGCGAACACCGCCGCGACATCGCGCTTGAAAAGCCGGGAGAAGTCGGCGCGGTAGAGCTCGTTATACGAGGAAAGCTTGCGCAGGCAGTAGAACTCCATCGCCCGCCTGCCCTCCAGCGGCGTGGTCTTGAAGACGTTCTTCGCGGGGTCCCGGGTCAGCGGGGTGGTCTGGTAGAAGGCGAGGTTGGGAATATAGGAATCCCCCCGGTGGCCCAGGGTGAAATAGGAATCCTCCGGGCCGATCTCGTTGAGGGAATACTCCTGCTTGATGCCCACCTTCTTGTCCTGGAACACCACGGAGCCGGCCATCTTGTCGGCCATGCAGAACTTCTCCAGGCGCGGGCAGACAAAGCCGTTCTCCCGCGCTATGCGGGCCAGCTCCCGGTATACTTTCTTCCTGAAGCCGAGCGAATACTTGAAGAAAGCGGCCTTGTCCCCTCCGTGCCAGGCGTCGAGATATTCCTGGTTGGGCACCAGCTGGTAGACGGCTATGGTGGTGGGCTTTAGGGCCAGCACCCGCTTAAAACTGTCGATAAAAGCGGCCCGCGTATCCCCGGCGACGCCTATCATGAGGTCTATGTTGATCTCTTTGAAACCGAAGTCGTGGGCGGCGGCCATGAAGTCCCGCACCATGCCGTAGGTCTGGTACTCGCGGTTGAGGACCTTGAGCACCTTCTGGTCCAGCGACTGCACCCCGACGCTGACGCGGTTGAAGCCGGCGCCGGCGGCGATCCCCAGTTTCTTCCTGGTCGCGGTCAGCGGTTCGCATTCAAAGGTCTTGGCCCCGTCCTTGAACACCTTCGCGCGCGAGACCACTTTGCCGCAGATCTCCCGCAGCTGACTCTCGCTGAACAGGCTGGGCGTGCCGCCGCCGAAGAAAAGATTCTCGAATTCCAGTTTCTCGAACAAGGGGGCGAAAGCCCCGGCCAGGCCCACCAGTTTCTTCTTGTAATCCTCCAGCTCGGCCTTGCTCTCGGGCGTCTTTTTGAAGAACAGGCAGTAGCTGCAATGCCTGAAGCAGAAGGGCGCGGTCAGGTAGAGGTTTATCTTCCCGCCCGGCATCTCCCGGGAGTACCGCTCCCAGAGCCGTATGACGTCCGCTATGCCCACGTCCCGCCTGTCCTCGATAAGGTCCATAGCGTACAGGTCGGCGGTGCAGAAATGCTGCGTGTAATTCTTATGCAGCCCCGCCAGGGACAGGAAATCCTCGAAGAGTTCCATCCCCCTGATGTTTTTTGCGGTTCCACCGGAACGTGTCGCCATACGTTAAGTAAAACAAATTAGGGCTCTGGTCCGCCACAGCACATTCGGGGGTTCTACCTATCCCCGCGCGTACAACTCCGCATAGCAGCCGCTCGCAAGGGAGGATATCATATAACTAGCGCCGCACAAGCCGGGGCAGGGAGAACAAAAAAAGGAGACAGAAATGAAGATATTGCTCAACATCCTCGTCAGCAGTTTTGCGGTCTTTGTGACAGCCCGGCTTCTCCCGGGGGTAACGGTGGACAGCTTCGGCACCGCTATCGTGGTCGCGGTCGTCCTGGCCCTGGTGAGCGCTTTCCTCGCGCCGGCGCTGCTGCTGCTGACCCTGCCTCTTAACATAATGACGCTGGGGCTGCTCACTTTCGTCATCATCGGGGGGCTGGTCATGTTCACGGCGCACATGGTGCCCGGCTTCCAGGTAGCCAGCTTCTGGTGGGCGCTGGTTTTCGCGCTCGTACTCTCGGTCATTAACGCTTTCTTTCACGGGGTCAACTTTCCCTAAAACTTATCTATGCCGCAAAATCACGACGGGCATGGGACCAAGCGGGTCCATGTCATTACCTTTCTGGCGGCCCTTGCCGCCTGCCTGGGTGTCACCCTGTGGATGATAGCCCCGTATCTGCTGTCCCTGTTCCTGGGCGGGACCCTGGCCATGCTCTCCTACCCCGTCTTCCGCTGGTTCCGGGCAAGGAAGTGCGGCCCGAGGGTGGCGGCGTCCGCGGTAACGGCGCTGCTGCTCCTGCTGGTCATAGCCCCGCTGGCCGGCTTTTCCATCCTGGCCGTAAAGCAGGGGATAGCCATCGGGCATCAGATGTCCGAGCTGAAAGAATTTTCCCCCAAGGCCATAACCGTAGCCATTAGCCGCTGGCAGCTTGTCAGGACGGTGGTCGGGAACCCCGCGCAGGTCAACGCGCAGCTCAAAAGCGCTATCCAGGCCACCGGACAGCTCACCAGCAAGGCCGTCCTGAACCTGGGCAAGGGCGTCCCTGTACTGCTGCTCCAGCTGCTGCTGGCCATGATAGCCTTCTTTTTCTTCCTGCTCAACGGCGAAGAGTTCGTAGCCTGGATACTCGGCCTGCGCGTGTTCGACCGGAACGTGCAGGAAAAGCTCGTTCAGTCTTTCCGCGACACCACCATCTCCGCCGTACTGGCCGGGCTCGCCGCCGCCGCCTCCCAGGCAGCCCTGATCGTAACCGGGTTCCTGCTTATCGGGGTGCCGGGCGCTTTTCTGGCCGGGGGCCTGACCTTCATCTTCGCGTGGATCCCCATGCTGGGTACGGCTCCCGCTTCGCTGGCGGGAATGCTCTATCTTTACGCTACGCAGGGGTCGGCCCTGCAGATGGCGCTGATGGTGGCCATGGCGCTGGCCGCCAGCGTCATAGACAACCTGATCCCCCCCCTGGTCCTGAAAGGACGGGCCGACATGCATCCGCTGGTGGGGCTCATCGCCATCATCGGCGGGCTGCAGATGTTCGGGATACAGGGCGTGCTCATAGGGCCGATCCTGGCCGCGATGCTGCTTTCCCTGCTGAAGATCTGGCCAGTCATCAGGGGCCGGTTCGGCATAGTTTCGGCGCCGGCCGTGGAACCCGGGCCCCCCGGCAGGGCCCCCTCTAAGGACAATTCACAATGAACCCCAAATACAGATTCGCGACTTTACTGACCGCAGCCGGGCTGCTGGTCGCCATGGCGGCGCTTGGCGCGCTCTGGACTTTCGACCAGCTGAGGAAAGACGCCGGCGCGCGCAAGCGGACCTTTATAGCAATAGACACCGCTAACAAGCTGATGTCCGCCCTGGTAGACGCCGAGAGCGGCCAGCGGGGCTACCTGCTGACCGGCGACAAGGTCTTTTTGGAACCATACCTGTCGGCCCGCGGCGGCGTCAGCGGCTACATGGAAGAATTACGAACGCTTGCCTTAAGCGACGAAGCCCAGGCGCACTTGAACGCGGTCCTCCCGATGATAGACGCAAAAATGGCGGAAATGGCCAACATCGTTGAATTGCGCCAGAAGAATGCCGCGGTTGCCGTCCTGGGGATCGTAAAAAGCGGCCAGGGCAAGCGGTCAATGGACGCTATCCGCTCCGAGATCAACGCCTTCCTGCGGCTCGCGCAGGTCGGCCTGGCGCAGCACGACGAGAATTTTCACTCGGACCTGAGCCGCCTGTTCGGCATCATCATCGCCGCCAGCCTGCTCCTGCTGCTGCTCTCCCTTTCTTCCGTCTATTACATAGACCGGGAAAACCGGCAGAGCCTTAAAAACCTGGTCCACCGGGAAACGGAGCGTTTGCTCGAGGTCCAGGAGGGCACGAACAGGGAGCTTGAGAAGGCCAATCTCACCCTGCAGATCAGCGAGGAAAAGCTCTCCGTGACGCTCAAATCCATCGGCGACGCCGTAATGGCTACCGACGCGCAAGGGCGGATCACGCTAGTCAACCCGCTCGCGGAACGGCTCACCGGCTGGACGCAGGCGGAAGCGGCAGGCCGCCCGGTACAGGAAATTTTCAATATCATCAACGAAGCGACCCGCCTACCGGCCGAGAACCCGATACAGGAAACCCTGGCGCACGGCACCACGCACCTCCTGGTGAACCACATCATACTTATTGCGCGCTCCGGCAGCGAACGGGCCATCGCAGACAGCTGCGCGCCGATCCGCAGCCGTTCCGGCCTGGTGGTCGGCGCCGTCATGGTGTTCCGGGACGTCACCGAGAAAAAAGAGATAGAGACCGGGCTGGAGAAGACCCGCCGCGAGCTCGAGGTCATTAAAAAGACGGCGGATGAAGCCAGCGAATACGCCGACAGCATCATCAACACCGTGCGCGAACCCCTGATCTCGCTGAACCAGGACCTGCGGGTCGTCTCGGCCAGCCGCTCCTTCTACGAAGTCTTCAAGGTCAACCCCAAAGAGACCGTCGGGCAGCTGATCTACGACCTGGGCAACAAACAGTGGGATATCCCGAAGCTCCGGGAACTGCTCGAGACCATCCTGCCCCAGAAAGCTACCTTCGACAACTACGAGGTCGAGCACGATTTCGCCGACATCGGCCGCCGCACGATGCTCCTGAACGCCCGGCAGATCCAGAGGGTGTCGGGAAAGGAGCGCATCATCCTCCTGGCCATCGAGGATATCACCGCGCGCAGGGAGATAGAGAACGGGCTGGAAAAAGCCCGCAAAGAACTGGCCTCCATTAAAATATCCGAAGACGCGGTCCGTGAATACTCCGAGAGCATCATCAATACCGTCCGCGAACCGCTGATCTCCCTCGACCAGGACCTGCGGGTGGTCTCGGCCAGCCGCTCCTTCTATGAGGTCTTCAGGGTTAACCCCGAAGCGACGGTGGGCCACCTTATCTACGACCTGGGCAACAAACAATGGGATATCCCCAAGCTCCGGGAACTGCTCGAGACCATCCTGCCCCAGAAAGCTACCTTCGACAACTACGAGGTCGAACACGACTTCGCCGACATAGGCCGCCGCATCATGCTGCTCAACGCCCGGCAGATCCAGAGGGCGTCGGGAAAG
>MGUA01000001.1:10878-161490 GCA_001799735.1 Elusimicrobia bacterium GWB2_63_22
GCCGACATAGGCCGCCGCATCATGCTGCTCAACGCCCGGCAGATCCAGAGGGCGTCGGGAAAGGAGCGCATCATCCTCCTGGCCATCGAGGACATCACCGCGCGCCGGGAGATCGAAGACGGGCTGGAGAACGCCCGCAAAGAACTGGCGGCCACCAAGATCTCCGAAGACGCCGCCCGCGAATACTCCGACAGCATCATCAATACCGTGCGCGAACCGCTGATCTCCCTCGACCAGGATCTGCGCGTCGTCTCGGCCAGCCGCTCCTTCTACGAAGTTTTCAAGGTCAACCCCAAAGAGACCGTAGGCCAGCTCATCTACGACCTGGGCAATAAACAATGGGATATCCCCAAGCTCCGGGAATTGCTGGAAAACATACTCCCCCAGAAAGCGACCTTCGACAATTACGAGGTCGCGCACGACTTCGCCGAAATAGGCCGCCGCATCATGCTGCTCAACGCCCGGCAGATCCAGAGGGCGTCGGGAAAAGAACGGATCATCCTGCTTTCCATCGAGGACATAACCGCGCGGAGCCGGTTCGAAACCGAACTGCGCCAGGCCAAAGAAGCGGCGGAGGTGGCCAACCGCTCCAAAAGCGCCTTCCTCGCCAACATGTCCCACGAGATCCGGACCCCCATGAACGCCATCCTCGGTTTTTCCCAGCTGCTGCGGCGCGACCCGGAAGCTACGCCCAAACAGCGGCAGCAGATCGAGACCATAAACCGCAGCGGGGAGCACCTGCTGTCGCTTATCAACGATATCCTGGAGATGGCCAAGGCGGAAGCCGGCCGCACGACGCTGAACCCGGCGGTCTTCGACCTGCGCGCTTTAATAGGGGACGTCGAGAAGATGCTGCAGCAGCGGGCCGAAGCCAAAGGCCTGCGGCTGGTGGTGGAGCAAGCCAGAGAACTGCCGCACCATGTGCTGGGCGACGAAGGGAAACTGAGGCAGATACTGCTTAACCTGCTCAGCAACGCTTTGAAATTCACCAGCAAGGGCGCCGTTATACTGCGCGTAGGGGCCCTGCCGGGAGCCGGGCAGGACTTCCGGCTGACGGCGGAGATAGAGGACACGGGGCAGGGCATAGAGCCCGGGGAATTGGCCCGGCTGTTCAACCCCTTCGAGCAGGCGCAGGCGGGCCGGGCGGGCGGAACAGGTACGGGGCTGGGGCTTGCCATCAGCCGCGGCTACGCGCGCCTGATGGGCGGGGATATCACGGTAAAAAGCCAGCCGGGGCAGGGCAGCATTTTCAGCTTTTTCACGGTTCTCCAGGAGGCATCGCCAGCGGATACCGTCGGCAAGGTCCTGCGGCGCCCCGTAAAAGGTCTTAAGCCCGGCCAGCCGCGCTACAAGGTGCTGGTCGTAGACGATAAAGAGGACAACCGTGAATTCCTGACCCAGCTGCTGGAGCCCGCGGGCTTTGAAGTCTGCCAGGCGGTTAACGGGGCGGAGGCGCTGACCGAATTCGCGGCGAGGCGGCCGCAGCTAATACTGATGGACCTGCGGATGCCGGTGATGGACGGCTATGAGGCCATTCGCCGCATCCGGGCCGGCGCCGGCGGCAGGGCGGTAAAGATAATCGCGGTAACCGCCAGCATCTTCGGCGAGATAAACAAGGAGGCGCTCGGCGCCGGGGCCGACGCCCTGATCCTGAAGCCTTTCAGGGAGGCGGAACTCTTTGAGAAGATGCGGACCCTGCTTGGCGCGGAGTATCTGTATGAAGAAGAACCCCGGGCGGCTGGCGCCGGCGCCAGCGAGACGGAACTGGGAAGTCTGAAGCCGGGGGCGTTAGCCAGGCTCCCGGAGGAACTGGTTTCACAGCTTCGCGAAGCCGCTATAAACGGGGACTTTCACTACCTGCTGGAACTGACGGCGAGGGTAGAGACCCATGACAGCCACACGGCCGGGATGCTGCGCGCGCTGGCCGGCAAGTTCAACACGGAGAGGATACTCGCTCTGCTGGGCAAATAGCGGCCGCAGCGGTACAGCGAGTCATCCGGGAGAGGCGTAAATTGACGAGGAGAGGGGCCTGGCCATGAATAAACCGATATCTGCTAAAAACCAGCCGAACGTGCTCATGGTGGACGATACGCCGGCCAACCTGGAACTGCTTTCCGTTATGCTCAAAGGCCGCGGCTACAAGGTGCGCGCGGCGGTAAGCGGGAAACTGGCGCTGCAGGCCGCCCGCAACGATCCCCCCGACCTTATCCTGCTGGATATCAGCATGCCGGAAATGGACGGCTACGAGGTCTGCGCGCAGCTCAAGTCGGAAGAAAGGCTGAAAGACATCCCTATTATTTTCCTGAGCGCCCTCACGGAAACGATGGACAAGGTAAAAGCCTTCGGCGCGGGCGGAGTTGACTATATAAGCAAGCCGTTCCAGTTCGAGGAAGTGGAGGCGCGCGTCGAGGCGCACCTGGAATTGCGCCGGCAGAAATTCCTGCTGCAGGAGAACTACAGCAGGTTGCGCGGGCTTGAGCAGAAACGCGACGACCTGGTGAACATGATCATACACGACCTGCGCACCCCGCTGACGATCATAGCCGGCTACAATGAACTTATAACCGAAGACAAAAAAAACACGCTTTCAGCCGAGTCGGCGGGCTACATTTCCGAGAACGTTAAAGCGGTGCAGCAAATGATGCAGATAGTCAGCGACGTCCTGGACACGAGCAAGATGGAGGAAGGGCAGATGACGCTGCAGCTGGCGGACTGCGACCTGGGCGCCCTGCTGGCGGAAGGCGCCGCGGGAATGGCGTCCCTTTTGAAAGGCCGCAAGATCCGGTTCACCCCCCCCGCAAACCCAGTGTTCGTCCGGGCTGACAGGGAACTGGTTTTCAGGGTCGTCCAGAACCTGCTCGGGAACGCCCTGAAATATACGCCCGACGACAGCGGCCTTATCGAGCTGAAACTGCAGCCGGAAGGCGGCCGGGTGAGGGTCGAAGTAAGCGACAATGGGCCGGGGATAGCGCCCGAGCACAGGCAGCGGGTCTTCGAGAAGTTCGGGCAGGTAGGCATCCGCGCGGACCACAAGAGATATTCCACGGGCCTCGGCCTTACCTTCTGCAAGCTGGCTGTGGAAGCGCACGGCGGCAGCATCGGAGTGGACGGCGAAGCGGGAAAAGGAAGCTCCTTCTGGTTCGAGCTGCCGGTCAACGGCCAGGGCTGATTATGACTGAACCGATCCGCCATAAAAAACCGCCGAGCGTCCTTATAGTGGACGATACGGCCGCCGACCTGCAGATGCTCTCCGAGATGCTCAAAGAGCGGGGCTACCTGGCGCGGGCCGTCATCAGCGGCAGGCTGGCGCTGCAGGCCGTCCGCAACGACCCGCCCGACCTTATCCTCCTCGATGTCTCCATGCCCGGGATGGACGGCTACGAGACCTGCGCGGAACTGAAAGCGGACGCCAGATTAAAAGATATCCCCGTCATCTTCCTCAGCGCCCACGCCGAAACCGCGGACAAACTCAAAGCCTTCAGCGCCGGCGGAGTGGACTACATTACCAAGCCGTTCCAGTTCAAGGAAGTAGAGGTGCGCGTAGAGACCCACCTCGAACTGCGCCGTCAGAAATTCCAATTGCAGGAGAACTACGACCGGCTGCGCGGGCTGGAGGAACTGCGCGACTCTCTTGTGCACATGATCATACACGACCTCCGCTCCCCGCTGGCCGGCATCTACGGCTTCCTGGAACTCATCAGGGAAAAAGCCACGCACACCCTCTCGCCGGATCTCCTGCATTATATCGGCGACGCGCTGGGGTCGGCGAAGCAGATGGCCCGGATAATCGACGATGTCCTGGACACGAGCAAGATGGAAGAGGGAAAGCTGAAGCTGAAGCTGACAGACTGCGACCTGAGCGGCATGCTGGAAAAAGCGGTCGCAGGCCTCAGGCCTCTTTTAGCGGGCCGCGAGATCCGGGTTACGCCCCCCGAAACTACTCCCAAAGTCATGGCGGACTGCGAGATGCTCTCCCGGGTAATCCAGAACCTGGTGGCTAACGCCATAAAGTTCACGCCAAGGAAAGGCGGGGTTATCCGTCTGGACGTGGACTCTTCCGGCGGCATGGTGCGCGTGAACGTGCATGACAATGGCCCCGGGATCGCGGCCGAGTACAGGCATAAGATCTTCGAAAAATTCGCCCAGGTGGAACTCCCGGCAGGCCGCCAGAAGAATTCGACCGGCCTTGGCCTTACCTTCTGCAAGCTGGCCGTGGAAGCGCACGGCGGCCGCATCGGCGTAGACGGCGAAGAGGGGCAGGGCAGCACCTTCTGGTTCGAACTGCCGGCGGCCGCCCGGGCCCTCTAACCCCCCTTTTTTCCCGTGGACACTACCTATAACCTCTCGTATAACTCCGCATAGCCGCCTCGCCGCCGTAAGGGTATCCTATTACTATGAGATAAAGCTCGTTCCTGACGGAAAGGCAGGAGATATTTTCATTGTTTTTGTTAGCCATCGGCAAGAAAATGAAAGGGACGCTTGAAAAAATTCACGCCGGGCTCCGGATATGCTTTTTATCCGCCTGTATTCCCGGCCTGGCCCTGGCGGTCTGGCCGGCCCGCGCCCGGGCACAGCCCGACGGCGGACTGCCCGGCTCGTTCTCGCGGGAAGGCGTGGGCGCGCGCGCGCTGGGGCTGGCCGGTTCTTTTGCGGGCATAGCGGACGACGCCAGCGCCATTTACTGGAACCCCGCTGGCCTTTCCCTGCTGGGAAAGCCGGAGCTGACGCTCAACCACATAACCCTTTTCTCCGGCACCAGCAGCGACTTCATCGGGTTCGGCCTGCCTCTCAAGAGGCTGGGCGCCCTGGGCGCCGGCTATCTTCGCCAGACCAGCGGGGGGTTTCAAAAAAGGGAGACCCCCTTTGACACCCCTACCAGTTTCGACATCGCCAACAGCATGCTGCAGCTGGGCTGGGCGATCGGGGTCCCGGCGGAGTATACGCCGGATATTCTCCGCGGCAAGGTAAGCCTAGGGTTCGGGGTCAAGAGCGTAGCGCAGCGGGTGGCCGCCGCGGGCGGCTCAGGCACCGGGGCGGACGCGGGGCTGCTGTACCGTCACGATAAAGGTTTTTTCGTCGGAATTGCGGTACAGAATATTATGTCCCCGTCTATCACCCTGGTCTCTAAAAACGTCTCGTTCCCGAGGGTCGTGGACGTCGCCCCGGCCTATACGCGGGGACTGGGGAAGGACCTTAAAGTCAGCCTCGCCGCCAGGACTAACCATTACGGCGGCAGGTTCCACCCCGCCGGCGGCCTGGAGCTCCGGTATCTGGGCAAGTTCGCGTTCCGCTCCGGGCTGGAGGCCAAGGGGATTTCCCTGGGCGCCGGAGCGCAGCTGGCTAACTACCAATTCGACTACGCGGTCCTCCTGCATGAACTCGCGCCAAGCCACATTATTTCATTCTCGCTTAAATTCGGCATGACCGGGCTCGAGAGGGCCGAGGAGATACGCCGGGGCATGAAAAAGCTCGACCAGGAAGAAGGCAAGCGCCTGGCCCGCAGTTATTATCTGGAGGGCCTGAATTCCGCCAAGGAGGGCAATCTTCCCGCGGCCATCGGCAACCTGGAAAAGTCGGATCTCCTGGACCCCGCGAACAGGCAGGTCGAAGGAAAACTCAAAGAGTTCAGGGCCGAGTACGCTCTGCAGCTCAACCGCCAGATGGCCGAAACCTCCGTAATACTGGCCCGGCAGCAGTATCAGCAGGGGAATATCCTGATCAGCCTTGAATACTGGAAAGCCGCGCTCCAGGTCGATCCCGGCAGCGAGGAGGCCCGGCTGGCGATCGAAACCATAAAATCCCGCCTGGGCAGCCAGGAGACGGAAATGCTCGCCCGCGCGCAAAGGGACATCGTCGACGTCCAGGTCTCGCAATTCCTGACCAAGGCCCAAAAATTGAGGGAGCAGGGACTTTTAGCCGAGTCCGCCGACGAAGCCAGGAAGGCGCTGGCGGCCGACGGCGGCAATGAGCGGGCCAGAACGCTTATCGCCGAGCTGGACCAGGCCATACACGAAAAAGTGGAACAATTATCCAGGAAGGCGGCGCTGGAAGACGAAAGAAAAGATTTCAAGGCCTCAGTCGCGGCCTACCAGGCCATACTTCAAGTGGCTCCGGCCGCCCCCGGGATCGGAGAAAAATTAAAGACCGCCAGGGCCGCCGTTTCCATAAAGGTAAAACCCGCGCTCAAGAAAGAAGCCGAGCGCCTCTACTATGTGGCGGTGGATCAATACCTGAAGAAACAATACCAGGAGTCGGCTAAAACCCTGGCCCGGATACTCGAGCTGGACCCCGGCAGCGAAGGCGCGTCAAAACTCAAGGCGAAACTGGAGGCCACCCTAAAATGATAAGGCGCCTTCTTGTTTTAGCCGCCCTGTTGCCGCTGCCCGCCCGGGCCGTGGCGGCCACCATAGAAGGCCGCGACCTGGGAGGCGGGAACCTGATCTGCGGCCCCGGCAGCGCGGCTGACGATTCCATCCCCTGCTCGCCGAACGACGTGCTCAGCGGCGTCTTCACCAATGTCGGGCTCTTCCAGGTCAACGCGGGAACAACGGTCTTCGTCACTCCCGGCGTCTCCCTTGCCGTCTTTGCCTCTACGATCGCCATCCCGGGCTTCCTGAACGGCTCGGGCCGGGGCGAGGTCGGAGGCATCGGAGGCGATCCGGGCCAGCCCGGCGGCGATGGCGAAGGAAAGGGCCCGGGGATAGGCGCCTTGATAAATATGGGCGGAGGCGGAGGCGCCTACGGCGGGTACGGGGGCGACGGCAGCGGTACCGACGGGATCCTTGGCATCGGCGGGAATCCCTACGACGATCTTTCCCCGCCGGTTTCCATGGGCTCGCTTTCGCAGGGCTCCGGGGGCGGAGGAGGCGGCGGCGCCGGGGAACAGACGGGAGGAAGCGGCGGACAGGGCGGGGCTTCCATCTATCTGGAAGCCGCCTTCTTCACGTTGACAGGCTCTATCTTCGCGCGCGGCGTTCCCGGGGGCAACTCCACCAAACCGGCGGACGCCGGCGGCGGCGGCGCCGGCGGGTCCCTGCTGCTGCGGTGCCTGGATTCCGCGGCCGTGGGCGGCCTCATCAACGCTTCCGGCGGCAAAGGCGGAGACGCCATTGCGGGCGGAGGAGATGTGCCCTATCCGGGCGGCGGCGGCGGCGGCGGCAGGGTTAAGATCTACTACAGGCAGGCGGCCATCACCGCCGTTATCAGCACCGAGGGCGGCGCCAAGGGGGTAAAATCGGCCAATGGCCCCGAAGGGGTCCCTAACGCCCAGCCCGGAGGCATTGGCGTGGTCTCTTTCGCCACGGTGGCCTCCCCCCCTGCGGACCTTACGGCGCCTGCCGTTTTCGCGACCTCCATCACCTGGAACTGGGCAGCCGCGCCGGATTGGGGAGACGCGCCCCCAGCGTCCAGGCAGTACAGGCTTTACAGCGGTACCGTCAGTTATCGATCTCCTGACCGCTCGCCCCAGTTCGCGGCGGACAGCGGCGCGCTCTCGGCCGACGAAACTGGCCTTACCCCCAACACCGCCTACGCCCGCTACGCTACGGCCTTCACGGACCATTCGGACAGCCTGCCCTCCGGTCTGGTTTCGATCCACACCCTGGCGGGCAGGCCCGGCGCCGCCGCCAGCACTTTTACCGCCGTGACCGTTTACTCGCTAAATATGAACTGGAGCGCGGGCGAGCCCGCCAACCCGGGCTACACCAGCTACGAGGTCAACTCCTCCACCGCCAGTAATTTCGGGGCCGGAGCGTCCGTTTCCTATACCGCGGCCCTCTCCTCCGGCCCGGCCGGGCTTGCCCCAAATACCACTTATTACTTCCGGGTCCGGGCCATTAACCTGGACGCTCTGCCTACGGCGTTCGCTCCGGTCGTCTCCACCGCGACTCTAGCCGCGGACCCGGGCAGCCCCTCGTTCGCCGGGGTTACTCCCACCGGTTTTCTCTTAAGCTGGGATGTGGCAGACAACCCGCCGCTGACCCGGTATATCGCCGAGGTCTCTACGGACAACTTCGCCACCCTGGTGCGGTCATCAAGCACGCTTGATCCTCAAGCCGTCTTTTCCGGGCTGGCGATCAACACCCTGTATTACGCCCGCGCCAGGGCGCAAAACCACAACGGCATTGATACCGATTTCACGGCCACCATCACCACCGTTACCGCCACGTCCTTCCCGGTCAGCGCCCCGGCGCCCTTCACGAACCTTTCGGCCGGCGCCCTGACCTTCAATTGGGAATCCGGCGGCAACAGCGCCGGGACGGATTATAATCCCGAGCTCTCTGCGGACAGCGGCTTCGCCGCGCTCATTTCATCGGAAGTCACGACCAACCTGAATTACGTTTTCACCGGGCTGTCGGCCAACGCCACTTATTACGCCCGCGTCCGCGCCCTGGGGTCCGACGGATCGGCCAGCCCCTATTCCAGCCCGGCCGTTTCCACGGTTACGCTGACCCCCCCCCCCGCCCCCGCCGAGCCGGCATTCACGGAGGTGCTTGGCGGGAGCTTCACTTTCAGCTGGGAGAACGGCGGGAACCCGGCCGGGACGATGTACACCGCCGAGATCTCCAGGGACGGCTTCGTGAGCGTGTCCAGCGCGGTCCGGACCAGCGCCCTGGGCGCGGGCTTCTCCGCGCTGGCGGCCAACACGGTTTACCAGGCCAGGGTCCGCGCGGTAAACTTCGCCGGCATCCCCGGGCAGTACTCCTCCCCTATCGTTTCCACCGCCACCGCTATTTCCGCGGCGGTCAATGTGGCCTCGCCGTTCCAGAACCTCTCGGCCGATGCCCTGACCTTCAGCTGGGAATCCGGCGGCAACAGCGCCGGGACCAGCTACAATCCGGAGCTCTCCACCAGCAGCAATTTCTCCGCCCCCGTGTCTTCGGCCGTCACGACCAGCCTCAATTATCTTTTCACCGGTCTGCTGCCCAACGCCACCTATTACGCGCATACCCGGGCGGTCGGCGTGGGAGGCAACCCTACCCCGTACACTGCAGCCGTCTCCACGGTCACCTACACCCTGGCCCCCGTTGTCCCGGCCTCCCCGTTCTCAGGCGTCAGTGTGGCGGGCTTTACCCTCGGCTGGGAGCCGGGCGGAAATCCGCCGAATACGCGCTACGCGGCCGAGATCTCCAGGGACAGTTTCGCCACTCTCACAGCTTCCGCCTCCACGCTGCTCACAAGCGCGTCTTTCTCCGGCCTGGCGCCCAACACCGTCTACCAGGTCCGCGCCAGGGCGCTCAACTTCCTGGGGATAGCGGGCCCCTACTCCGGCCCGCTGCGTTCCACGGCCACGCTGGCCGCGCCCCCCCAGAATGCGGGGCAGCCGTTCACCGCGGTCTCGGCCGGCACCGTCACCTTCACCTGGGAGGACGGGGGCAACCCCGGCGGGACCTCCTATGCCGTAGAGATCTCGAGCGCCGCTTTCGCGCCTGGCACGGCTGTGTCCTCCGCCGCCACCCTGGCACTCAGCCAGACTTTCGGCGGCCTGCTCGCCAACACCGCTTACCAGGCCCGCGTCAGGGCGGTGAACAGGGACGGTATAGCGAGCGGCTACGCGGCGGCGGTTGCAGCGGTCACTCTGCCCCTGGCTCCCGCCCCTGCCGCCCCGCCCTTCAGCGGCGTGAGCAGCTCTGGCCTCACGCTGGGCTGGACGGCCAACGGCAATCCGCAGGGCACCACCTATGTAGCGGAATTATCCAGGGATAACTTCGTGACCGTTCTACTTTCCTCCACTACTCTGAGCATCCCCGCCTCTTTCGCGGGCCTGACCCCCAACACTACCTATACGGCCAGGATCAAGGCGGTCAATTCAGCCGGAGACTCAGGGCCGTATTCCACTCCCATAGTTTCTACCGCCACCCTGGCCGTCCCCGCGGAGTCCGCCGTTCCCTCCTTCAGCCTGACCGACTCCGGCCTGACCGCGCTGTGGCTGGCCGGCGGCAACCCGCAGGGGACCCGCTACGAGACGGAAGTATCCACACGGCCCGGCTTTGAAACTATATGGGCCAGCGCCAGCGTGTCGGGGCTGAGCGAGACCTTCGCGCTGGCTCCGAACACCACTTATTACGCCCGTGTACGCGCACGGAATCATAACGGGATACCGACCGCGCTTATCGCGGTCGGCAGCGGGCTGGCAACCTATGCCGCCCTCCCGGCCGTAGCCGCAAGCACCGCTCCGGGCCCGGTCAGCGTTACCACTTTTACTTTTACCAACTCCGTCACCACCGGGACCGGGGGCCTGGTATTCTATCGCACGGTTTGGGACAGGAACGCCACCCATACCTGGAACGACCAGGAACCCGGCTGGGCCGCTTTGGAGGTGCTGACGACCACGGCCACGGGCAACGGCTACTGGTACCTTCACCTGCGCAGCTACAATTTCAACGGGCTCGGCCACAAAACGGCCGATGTCGGTCCCTTTCATGTCGCCTTAAGCACGGTAATACCGCCCGGCCAGCCGGTCCCGGTGCCGGGCGCCTTCACCGCCACTTCGGGAATTACCTGGAATTGGCCTCCCGCCATCGCCTTCGGAGAGACCATTGTTTCCACGTATGTCGTGTCCGTAGGCACCACGCCTTCCGATTTTAACGTATTGGCCGACTCGGCGATCGGGCCGCTGACGAGCTTCACCCTGGACCCGGCGACTAACGGCCGGACTTATTACCTGAAGGTCAGGGCCATCGACGAGGGCGGGATCCTGAGCCAATACTCCCCCGTGTCAAGCCCGGGCGTGCTGGTGGACCGGAGCGTGCCGGAACAGCCCGGGACCGTGCAGGCAGACCGCGAGTTTTCCTACGACTCGAACATCCTGTTCTCCTGGGCGCCGTCCGCGGACGAGGAGAGCGGGATAAAAGCCTACCTGCTGGACGCGGGAACGTCGCTCTACGGCACGGACATCTTTAACGCGAAGGACCTGGGGCAGGAGCTCTCCTACCAGGCGACCGGGCTGCCGGGCGGCAAGTCCGTCTACGCCAGGGTCCGGGCGGAAAACAACGCTGGCGGTTTCAGCGAATATTCCGAGCCGGGAGCCGGCATCCCCGTCCTGCCCCTGGCCCAGACCGCCCCCATGACCCAGCCCTATAATTGGCCCAACCCGTTCGACCCGGGAGTCGGCCCCACCCAGATAGGTTTTTTCCTGAAAGACCCCGCCAGGGTTACGCTGAAGCTGTTCACGCTGGAAGGCAACCTGGTGTATGAGGAAACCCGCGCGGAAGGCGAGGCGGGCAACAAGGTCTGGCCCTGGACCGGCCGCAACGGCGCGGGAAAGATGACGGCGCCGGGAGGCTACATCTGCCTCATCGAAAAGCGCTATTCCGGGAAAACGGAGCGGCAGCAATTCAAACTGGCGGTACTCTATTAATCTTATGAAAATGAAAATAAACAGGATCGCGTTGAAACTTTCCCTGTTCGCGTCGTTCTTCGTCCTGGCGATCATCGCGGCGATGACCTGGATCCTGCTGCAGCAGGGCGAGCAGCTGATGATCTCGGAGATGAAGATCCGGTCCATAGCCTACGCCCGCTCGGCGGGAGAGGCCATTTATCCGCAGCTCGACACCTTTACGCTGCACTTCAATACGCACGAAATGCTCAAGGAAAAGGGCGTGGAGTACGCCGTGATCCTGGACGCCCGCAGCAAGATCCTGTCGCACACCGACCCCCAGAAAATAGGCGCGGTCGACGGAGGCCCGATAGCGCGCCGCGCCGCGGAGTCTCCTACTCCGATCGTCCAGCAGTATTCCAGCCGCGGCATTTCTTATTTCGACATCTCGGCGCCGGTGTTCTCCGGAGATAAAAGGACCGGGACGGTGCACATCGGCTCCACAAAAGCTTCCGTGGCGAGCAGCCTCAAGGACGCCAAGAGAAAGGTGCTGGCGATAGCCGCCGCCGCTATCCTCCTGGACATGCTGGGGACCATCTTCATAGTCGGGTGGATGCTGCGTCCGCTGCCGGTGCTGGCCAAGGCGGCGCGCGAGGTAGGCGAGGGCCGCCTGGACATGCAGATCAGGTTTACGATGAAGGATGAAATAGGGCAGCTGACGGAAGCCTTCAACCAGATGATCGTAAGCCTGCGGGAAAAAGAAATGATCCGGAGCACTTTCGGGCGATATATGTCCAAGGAAGTGGTAGATGGTTTCCTTAACGGCAAAGTGTCCCTGGAGCTAGGCGGAGGAGAATTGAAGGAAATGACCGTCCTGATGTCCGATATCCGCGGGTTCACCGAATTTTCAGAAAAATTGCCGCCGCAGGAAGTCGTAAATTTATTAAATCGCTACTTCACCGAGATGGTCCAGGCTATCGGGGCCAACGGCGGGACCGTGGACAAGTTCATCGGCGACGCCATCCTCGCGGTGTTCGGCTGGCCCCTGTCCCGGCAGGAGCACGAAAAGCTGGCGGTCGCGGCCGCCCTGGACATGAAGGCCCGCCTGGCCGTTCTTAACGCCGCGCTGGTAAAGGAAGGCCGCAAGCCCATAGCCATCGGGATCGCCATCCATTCCGGCAAGGCGGTAGCCGGGAATATAGGAAGCCAGGAGAAGGTGCAGTACACGATCATAGGCGACGCCGTTAACGTAGCCTCCCGCATGGAATCGGCCAACAAGGATTACGGCACGGACCTGATAGTCAGCCAGCCCGTCTACCTGGCGACCGGCGACCATTATGAATTCCGGGATATCGGCGAGAAGCCGATCAGGGGCCGCACCGAACCCGTGCATATCTACCAGGTCCTGGGCCCGAAGCTTAACCGCTCCGCCCCGCCAGGCGGGAACCGGCCGGAGCCGGCTTAACGGGATCCGACAAGAGCTGCAGAACGGAGAACATAATTATGACCGAATATATTTATTCCAAAAAAGCCCCGAGCGTGCTGATGGTCGACGACACCCCCGCCAACCTGGAAATGCTTTCAGAAATGCTCAAAGGCCGGGGCTACAAGGTGCGCGCCGCCATCAGCGGCAAAGCGGCCCTGCAGGCCGCCCGCAACGACCCGCCCGACCTGATCCTTCTGGACATACACATGCCTGAAATGAACGGCTACGAGGTGTGCGAGAACCTGAAAGCCGACCCGAGATTAAAAGAGATCCCGGTTATTTTCCTGAGCGCTCTTACCGAAACCATAGACAAGGTTAAGGCCTTCGGGACAGGCGGCGTGGACTATATCACCAAGCCCTTCCAGTTCGAGGAAGTGGAGGCCCGCATAGAGACCCACCTGGAACTGCGCCGGCAGAAACAAAGCCTGCAGGAGGCCTACGACAAGCTGCGCGAGCTTGAAAAGCTGCGGGACAGCCTGGTGCAGATGGTCATCCACGACCTGCGTTCACCCCTGACCGGCGCCTACGCCTACCTGAAACTCGTAAAGGATAACACGGACAAAACGCTGTCGCGGCTCCACTTCGGCTATGTCGCCGAGGCGATGAAGGCCCTCATGCAGATGATACAGATGGCTTGCGACGTCCTGGACACGAGCAAGATGGAAAAGGGGCAGCTGCAATTGAAGACGGCGGACTCCGACCTGAGCTGCATCCTGGAAGACTCTATCGCCGGGCTGAAACCGCTTTTGGAAAAGCGGGAGATCCGCTTTGCCACCCCCGAAAGCCCCGTTACGGTCCGGCTGGACCGCGAGATAATTCTCAGGGTAGTGCAGAATCTGCTGTCGAACGCGTTGAAGTTCACGGGCGAGGGCGGCCTCATCCGGCTTGGCATCGAGACCGGGGGCGAACGGGTAAGGGTGAGCGTGAAGGATAACGGGGCGGGGATACAGCCGGAATACAGGCAGAAGCTGTTTGAAAAATCGGCCCAGGACGAGCTCCGCACCGCTCACCAGCGCTATTCCCCCGGGCTGGGCCTGACCTTCTGCAAACTCGCCGTGGAAGCGCACGGCGGCAGCATAGGGGTAGAGAGCGAAGCGGGAAAGGGGACTTCTTTCTGGTTCGAGCTGCCGGTCGGCGGGCCCGTACCGCGCCAGGAGTAGGAACTTTACCGGAGGAGACGGCCAGGCTGACCGCCCGGCTCACTCGAACCGGTAGCCGTAGCCGGTAACGGTAACGAGGCGGGCGGCAAGTTTGACTCCCAGCTTCTTGCGCAAAGATGAAATATGCGTCTCTACCGTACGCGGGTTGTTGTAGGTGCCCAAGTCATAGCCCCAGACCGTCTCAAGCAGGTAAGGCACGCTGAGAACGCGGCCTTTCTTTTCTATCAGGAGAGTCAGCAGGTCGAATTCCTTGCGGGTGAGGGCCGCCGGCCTGCCGGCGATCTTTACCGTGCGCGCGGCGGGGTTCAGCTCCAGGCCCTCCTCTTTTATTTTATCCTGGCCGGGGCCCGGCCCGGCGCAATAGCGGCGCAGGACCGCGTTTATCTTGGCCGCCAGCACCGGGAAAGCGAAAGGCTTGGCCAGGTAGTCGTCGGCCCCCTTATCGTAGCCTGACACCAGGTCGATGTCCCTGACCTTTTTCCCGGAAATTATTATCACCGGTATCCCCGCGGTCGCGCGCGTGGTCTTTATAGACCTGCATAATTCAAAACCGTCCAGGCCGGGCATCTCCGCGTCGGTCACGATCAGGTCGGGCTTTGAATCACGCGCCAGCAGCAGGGCCTCCGAGCCGTTGTCCGTGAAGATAACGGAAAATTCATGGTTTTCGAGGTAGATGCGCATTACATCCAGCAGCTTCCTGTCGTCGTCCACCAGCAGTATCTTTTTATGCATAAAAGGCCTCCGCCTACCCCCCCCCTGTGATTACCCGGAATTACCTGCTAGACTATGGGTATGAGACAACTGCTCCTGGCTGTTCTCTTCCTTCCATCCTCTTTCGCTTACGGAACGCTTCCAGCGCCGCGAGAGCACCGTTTGCGCCTGTTCAATACCCATACCCTGGAGCGCATCGATGTCGTCTACCGCAGGGGCGGAGTCTACGATCGCGAGGCGCTATCAAAACTGGACTACTTCCTCCGCGACTGGCGGGTGGGTGAGGTCAAGCACTACGATCCGCGCCTCTTTGACCTGCTCAGCGAGCTTCAGGCCGGGGTGGATAAGCCCGGCGCCGAGCTACACATCATCTGCGGCTACCGCGCCCCGGTGACCAACCAGCGGCTGCGCAGCCGCAGTTCCGGGGTAGGCGGCAACAGCCTGCACATGAAGGCGGCGGCCATAGATATCCGCCTGCCGGGCGTACGCACCTCCCGGCTGCGCGACACCGCGCTGGCGCTTAAGCGCGGCGGCGTGGGCTACTACGCCGGCTCCGATTTCATCCACGTCGATACGGGCCGCGTCCGGCGCTGGTGAGTTACCTGGCGCCGCCGCGAGCCCTCTCTTCGAAAGCGGCCCCCTCCGCCGCGTCGCGGTTGTAGATATCCTCGAAAAAGCCGACTTCTCCGCCTTCCTTTACCGCCGCCGTGCCGTACTGAATAAGCACGGATATCGGTTCGGTCAGTTTTACCGTAACCGTCTCCGTCCCGTCCATCGCCGCCCGGATAAGCGCGGGCGTCCATTCCGGCTGGTCGCGCAGCACCCAGGCCGCCAGGGCCTCCGGGTTTTCCACCCTGATACAGCCGTGGCTCAGGTCCCGTTCCGACCTGCTGAAGCCCCACCTGGCGGGGGTACCGTGGAGATAGACGCTGTGGGCGTTGGGCATCTGGAACTTCACCAGGCCAAGGGAATTGTTGGGGCCGGGCCTTTGCCGCAGGTAAAGCTTTCCTTCGCGCAGCCTGGCGAGGACTCCCGCGCTGACCGTTCCCGAACTGACCAGGGCTTCCTTCCCGTCTATCACCTCCAGGCCGTTGCCCTCCAGGTAGGCGGGATCGGCCTCGATTTTAGGCACCAGCTCCGAAAGCTGGATGCTCATCGGCACGGTCCAGGGCGGCCGGAACACCACCTCCGTCAGCCGGCTCACAAAAACCGGGGTTTCGTGCTCGAAGGCTATGCCGACCACTACTTTCTGCGAAGGCGCGTCTCCGGAGTAAAGCCGGAATTCCGGGATATTTACCAGGATGGGCGGCCGGGAAAACCGGTGCGGCAGCCAGCGCCAGCGTTCAAGGGTGAGCTGAAGCTGGCGCAGGCGCAGGGCCAGCGGCGTGTTGAGCTGGCCCAGCGTCCGTTCGCCCAGGATGCCGTCGGGGGTCAAGCCGTGCCGGCGCTGAAAACGCTTTACGCCGCTCACGAGCCGGCCTTCATAGACCTCCCCGCCCAAAGCCGCCCCCGGCCAAAGATCGCCCACCAGGTCCAGCAGGCGCGCCAGCCGCTTCACCCCGGGATAGAGGTCTCCCGGTTTTACCGGGGCCGCAGCGGCGGGCAGCTTTTCCCCGTCGTCCCTGAGCGCCAGTTCCTTGTAGCGCTGCACGGCCCTGACCAGGCGGCGGTAGGAGGGGAATTGCGGCTCCAGCGCCCTGAACGCCGCGGACACGTCCTCCGCGGAGGCTATCCGTTTCCTGAGAAAATCAGCGGGGCCCCGGACCTCCGGGTCCAGGTCCAGGGTGGAGTGGGAAGGCCGCGGGTTGATGCGGCCCAGGTGCAGGTCCAGGATATAGCGCATCGCGCAGACCGTGAGCGCCAGATCGAAGCGGAGAAGCCGCGACTCCGGGAGGCCGCCGCCCGAAAGCCGGAACTCCGCCAGGCGGTCCGCCCACAGGGGGCTGTCGTAGTCCTGCGCCAGCAGGCCTTCGTTGCCGGCGGCCTGCAGCCGCTTGATGACGGCGCGGGCCTTCTCCGTGGGCGCGGAGTCTCGCACCCAGTTAAAGGTGTAGCCCCCCGCACTGTAGAATTCTCCTATCTCCGACCGATAGTTCCCGAACTCCGGCTCCTGCAGCGTCTCCAGCCTCCCCCCTGCCACTATGCCCAGCAGTTCTCTTTTCCCCTGCGCGGAAAGGCGCTGCGGCCCGCCGTCGGCGGCTGAGGCCCCTTCCACCGGGCTCCCGGCCGCAAAAAAAACAAGAACAGCGGGGATGAGCGCGCGCAGCAGCGCCCCCGCCCGGGGTTTGGCCTGTTGTTTTTTACCGCTATTATCGGACATTGTTACCGCCCAGCCTTTAGCCGCCCTGTTATTTTTTAATCCCGGGACAGGGACAGCATGCCCTCTTTCACGGTCTTTCCGGGCCGGTTCATCTTCTCCGCCACTTTTCTTTCCCTCTCTTTTCTTTCTTTCGCTTTTTCAGCCCTCCCGGCTTTATCGCGCGTTTCCCGGGCACGGACCGCCGCGGAAAGTTTTTTTACCTTGTTTATCACCGGGCCCAGCTTCAGCCCGAGCTCCCCGGCTACCCTGCCCCACCCCATGACGGGCGGCCCCTGGCGCAGCCCCACTATCCTGCGCAGGTCTTCGTCTTTAATGATGCGGTGCAGGCCCTGGGCCAGGGCCAGCGCTATGGCGATCTCGCCGTCGCCCAGCCTCTTGAAGCGCAGGCCTGTCACCAGGGCGTTGCCCACGCCGAACTCGGCGCAGATGCTGTCGGCGACGCGCTGCTGACCTTCTGAATGGTTTTTATCCAGCTCTCCGGCGGCGGCCGCCAGCTCCTTCTCTTCCGGTGAGCTGCCGGCGAAAACGGCGGTCCCCGCCGCCAGCAGCAGGAGCCCCGCGAAGATCAGCCGCAGTTCCGGATTTTTCATATTTTCCTTGTCCTTTCCCCGTCATTAAAACCTGCGCGCCGCCTCACTTCTTTTTAACAAGGCCGGTTCTTTTGTCCGTCAGGGTCAGCCTGACCCCGCCGCCCATCGCATCCCCGGGTTCCCTCAGCCTCGAAACCCGCTTTTTGCGGCGCTTTCCCATCTTTGCGGCCTCGGCCTTCTTCAAGGCGGCGGCCTCCCTGGCCTGCCTCTCCGCCGCTATATCGGCGGCAGAGGGCCCGGGCGGCCCGACGAAGGAACCATCCGGGGCGGCCGGGCTCCTGCCATACCTGCCGCCTTCCCGCGGCGCCAGCAGCAGCGTAAGCAAGGCGGCGAGCACCAGGCCGGCGAGCACCAGAATAAAAAGTCTTGTCCGGTTCATATTAGAAAGACTGCCCTCCCAGTATAGAAAGCGACCAGCGCGGCCGGCCCGTGCCGCCGTTGAGCGCGCGGGCCAGGTCTATGCGCACGGGGCTGTTGCCGGACGAGCGCGACGGCGCCACGCGCAAGCCTATGCCCACGCTGTTCTTGAGATCCCCGAGTTTTATGGGGGCCGACGCCGGCCAGACATAGCCGGAATCGAAGAAAACCACCGCCCCGATGTCCATCAGGCGTATGAGGTCGTCCCAGACATAGACGCGGTCCTCCATGCTCAGCAGGAAGCGGCGGCTGCCGGTGAACTGGCCCACGCCGTAGCCGCGCAGCCCGTTGAACTCGCCCAGGACCAGCGGCTCCAGGGGATCGAGGCGGCTGCCATGGTCCAGACCGAGATGAAAGCCCAGCGTCTGGTACCTGAGGCCGCGCAGGAAGTACTCCGCGCTGAAAGAGGTGAGGATGCTGCTGTTATAGCCGTTGGCGAACTTGGAACTGTGTTTTGCCTTTAAAAACAGCAGCTGCCTGCCCCAGGTATAGCCCTTGCGGACTTCGATACTGGGCAGCAGCTGGGTCTGGGTGGTCCCGAGGGCGCGGATGGCCGGGGCCACGCCGACCGAGGGGAAAACGCCCAGCCCGAGGTTATAGTCCTCGTCGTGAGTGAATTTCCGAATGCGGCGCACCGTAAGGAAGTCCAATTCCTCCCATTCTCCTCCCAGCCGAAAAATGATCGACCGGTCCCGGTCGGGGACCGGGCCGGTAGAATCGGCGCGGTGGGCCAGGAGCCCGAATTTTACGCGCCGCGTTCTCTCGGTGGAGGGCTTCATGGAGATACCGTAATTTACCCCGGCCTCCACGGTCTGCCGCGTGACCTCCCCAAGCGGCGCGGCGGCATAGCTGACGCTGCCCCCTATGGCCGAACGCGCGATAGAGGCGTAGAAAGGGCGGTCCAGGGACAGCGACATGCTCCGGCTGCCATGGGCTGCCCGGGCGGCCATAGAGTACTGCATGCGCTTGAAGTGAAGGAACTGCCGGTCTTTGTAACTGAGGTCCACGGAGGGAGCGCCCCAGTCGTTGCTGTAGACGGCGGAGCCCGATTTGGCCAGGCCCAGGATGTTGCCCTCGGCCAGGCCCGCTTTGATGCTGGTAGCGGCGCCGGCGCGCTTGTAGTTAGCCACCACCTCCAGCGTCCAGGAGTCGTAGGTGTGCACCGTCACGTCCACCGTGCCGCTTTTGTTGACCGCGGCCTCTATGTCGGCGCGCCGGAAGAAGGGCAGGGCGCGGAGGTTGCGCTCCGTCTCCGCGACCAGGGAGGCGCTGTACCGGTCCCCGACCTCGAAGAGCAGCTCCCGCATGATCACCGGCTCGCGCGTAATGCGGTGGACGCGGTTGGCCGCCCTGTAGGGCAGCTTGTCCTCCGCGGGGAGCTCCGTTTCGAACACGTTGTGGGTATCGATAGTTATAGAGGAAATGACAAGCCCCGCCGGCAGGCGAAGAGCCGCGCGCGGGGCCGCCGACAACGGCGCCGCGTACAGGCAGAGTAGTATGAACAGATAGCGCATAAAGACCTGGCACCACGCAGTTCTACCCGCGTCGACCTTATTTAACTAGTATATCCCCCGCGCCGGCCCTGGACAATGCGGAGTAATACGCGCCGGTGGGGGTAAGATTACGCGGCGGCGCCGGCCGTTAAAAAGGAGACAGCGGGCCTAAGGTCCCTCAGGGATCATAAGCGTCCGCTGCCCCCGGATCGTGTTATCCGCCGGCTGGTCAGTTAGTACCGCTCTTGCCGGGGTTCCCGGGCCTGTCCATTTTCTCAGGCTTGCCGGATTTCTCCCTCTTCATTTCTTTCATGTCTTTTTCGCCCTTGGCCTTTTTCGCTTTTTTGACCTCGGCGGACATTTTGTGGACCTTGCTCTGCACCGGCCCGAGTTTCAGGCCGAGCTCTTTGGCCATCCTGCCCCAGCCCATAACGGGCGGGCCCTGGCGCAGCGCCATTACTTTAGCCACGTTGGCGTCGGTGATGCCTCCGGGCAGGCCCTGGGCCAGGCCCAGCGCTATGGAGATCTCGCCGTAGCCCATCTTCTGGTCGCGCAGGCTCTGTACCCGCGCGTTGTCCACGGCAAACTCCGCCTTTATCCTGTCGTTCACGCGCTGAGCCCCCTCGGGCTTAGCCGCGTTTTTGTCCAGCTCGGCGGCCCCTGACTCCAGCTTTTTCTCTTCCCTGGTCTTTTCCTGGGCGAAGGCGGGCATGGCCGCCGCGCAGAGGAAGAGCCCCGCCAGCATCAACTGCAGTTTATTGGTTTTCATTTTTTCCTTATCTTTCCGTCCTGAATCTTTCGCTAAAACTTCAGGCTGAAGCCCGCGCTCAGCCCGGCATCGGGGCTGCCGTCGGACAGGCCGACCGTAAGCCCTCCTGTGAACTGCAGCCCGTCCGACGCGCCGTAAGAAAGCGTGCCGCTCAGGCTGCGCGGGTCCGCACCCCCGTCGCTTATGGCGCTCTGGGCCTCATAAAGGACGGTAAGCCCCAGATCTTCGCGCAGAGGCCTGTAAAAGCCGATGTCCATGGCCGTCTGGTTGTTGAACTCCACGCCTTCGGGCTCGCCTATAATGGTGTAGTAGGCGTCGGCGAGCAGGGTCCAGCCGGCGGTTATTTCCTTGGCGAACTCAAGCCCCGCGCCCCCGTCCATTTCACCGGTGCCCAGCCCCTTGTCCTCGTCGGCGGTAGGCAGTTTTATCCTGCCGGCCAGGCCCAGGTCGAAGGCCCCCGGGCCTTCACGGCTGAGCGCGTAGGTGCCGCGCAGCATTATATCCCCCAGGCCGGCCTCGGAAGAGGCCTCCGCCGCGGGCGGCGCTTTGTCCACCCGCACGGGCTTGCCGCCTACCCAGGTCACCTGCCCCGCGGAGCTCTGGCGCAGGTACGGCACCGTCACGGACAGATCCCCGTCGGGGAAGTAGCGCTTGAGCGTGAAGGGGATATAGACGGAATTGGTGCGGTCCGGAGTGCCGTATTTGCCGGTGTCATAGTTGAACGAAGAACTGAATTTCCATTCCGCGGGGTCGGCCGCTTCCTGCGGCGGCTCGGCGCGGACGCTTGCCGCCGTAAAGATGCAAAGCAGTGCCAGAATTAATTTCATTGATTTATCTCCCGGCGGACTTTCCGCCCCGTACCTGTTGCCTATAGCGTACCCTTAACGGCCCCGCGGCCGATATGCGTAGTAACACCTCCGTCTATCGGTAAAAACCGCAGGGGCTTGCCTGAGCATTATTTGAGGCCCGCACGAGGTTTCCCCAAGGTCCGTGCCTTATACTATTAACATAGGCGGCAGACATTATGAAAACCATGAAATTTAACACCTTACTGAAACTCGCGGCGGCGATCGGTTTCCTTGGGCTCCCGGCCGTGGCCTTGGCGACCCCCCCGGCGGCGCCCGGCAGCTCCCTGGCGGCGGGCCTTGCGGACACATACGAAGAAGCAGCCGCCTCACCGGAAAAAGCCCCGCGGTTGCCCCGCCTTGCTTTGGACAGCGGCGGCTATTCAGAAGATAAACTGGTTAAGAACGAGGAGGGAGCGACGCGCGTAAAGCGGACCTCCAGGCTTCAGGAGCCTGGCGAAGCGATGGGCGGAGGAGAGGAGAGAAGAGCGGCGGCCGCTAAAAAGGCGGCCGGCGAAGACAAGGAATAAAGGCTGGCCCGCGGTCCGGCTAACGCTTTGAAGCGTTTGCCAGGCCGCGGGCCTTGGCGTGCGCGTGGGTAAACTCGGCGCCAAGGTACAGCAGCTGCGCTCCGTAGAAGATCCAGACCGCGACCAGGAGCAGCGAACCCGCCGCGCCGAAAGCGGAAGTCGGGTCGCTTTTAGAGAGCCAGATGCCGATGACCAGGTTGCCCAGGGTAAGCAGGACGGAAGTTACGCCCGCGCCTGTCCACACGTCCCGCCAGGCGATGCGGGTATCGGGCAGGTACTTGTAGACCAGCGCCAGCAGCAGTGTGACGACCCCGAAAGACACTGTAAAGTCCGCGGCCCGGAGGGCGGCATCCGGCACCGGGAGCCGGGAGTTCATGTAGCTGCCCAGCGCCGAGACCACCGTGCTGGAGACTAGCGCCAGCAGCAGCAGCAAGCCGGAACCGAGCACGAAGCCGAACGCCATGGCCTGCCGGCGCAGCCAGGCCAGCCAGGGCCTGGGGGCAGGCTCCGCCTTCCATATTTCATTTAGAGCGGATTGAAGTTCGCTCACCAGGACCGAGGATGTGAGCAGCAGCAGGCCCACGCTGAGCATGGCCGCCCCCAAGCCGCCTTTAGCGGCCGCCACCGGCCCCATAAGGCTCCTGACCGCCTGCGCGCCCTGGGCCCCGACATAGTAGCGGACCTGCTTTACCACCTCGTCCTGGGCCGACATATCGCCAAAAACTGACCCCGCGATGGTAACGGCGATAAGCAGTATCGGCGCCAGCGAAAACAGCGCGTAATAGGCCAGCGCGGCTCCCAGGCGGGGCCCATTGTCGGAGAGCCAGGCCTTAAAGGTCTGCGCAAGCAAGCCCCGGTAACCCGAAAGCAGTGTTTTATAGTCCATACAGTACTCCCGCAGCGGGCTTACGCTCAGCGCGCCTGGGAAAAAACCCGCAGCGCGGCTTCCTTCATTCCCCTCAGCGTGAACCCGGCCAGCGTCTCCCCCGGCTTTCGCTCCAATTCCGCCGTGCCCACGCGGTCATAATGGCCCCCGTCAGCGTTCTGCTTCCCCACCGTAAGCGGGGCCAGGGAAGTCTGCAGGAAAGCCGAGAAGGCGCTCCGCTCCTCGTTCTTTTTGATCCTGATCTTAAGTCCGCGGTAGCGGGCATAAACCGAGGCTTTAAGACCAGCGCCGCGGATCGCCGCCGAGCCGCGGGCCTCGATGAGCTGCCCGCTCAATTTGATGCCGTCATTCGGCCCCAGGAACGGGTTAAAAGCGGAGAGGTCCTGCTCCGCAAGGCTTAGCTCCACATCCGCGTCCGGGGACTCCGCGAAGAGCCTGGCCCTGACCTTCAGGCGGAATTTTCCGGACTCCGCCAGCAGGCCGTCCGCACTGACTTGCGCCTCTTTGCCGCGAAGCCGCGCCGAACTGCCCGCGGGCCCCGCGGCCGCGCTGATCCCGGATACCTTCAGGCTGCCCGTCCGCCCCGAATGTTCCCGGAGATAAATAAAGGAACCCTGTTTTACGTCTATGCCCTCGATTTCAAGATCGGTCTGGCGCGCCGCGCCGGCTGCGCCGGCGGGAGGGATGCCAAGCTCTCCCTGTGTTACCGTGACCACGGGCCGGGTTATCTCTATCCGGCCGGCGCGGAGGCGGCTTTTGAAAAGCGGGAGAAGGGAGAATGGGACGTAGACGCGTTCCGCATCGAAACTGATCACGGTAGCGCCCGGCTCGCCCCGGCTGAAGCTGACGCCGCGGCTGCTCAGGGCAAGCGGCAGCAGCGAGATCTGGACGCGGTCGAGAGAAAGCACGCAGGTCTTACAGCCGTCCTGCGCGGCCGAAATAAGCCGGCTCCGGACCAGCGCGGGAACGGCGATCTCCTTAAGGATCATGCCGGCCGCCAGAACAGCCAGCAAAACGAGGTAAAATCGTGCCCCCCGCAGTCTTCTGATTTTCATAGGTATATGCCCGGAAAAATTAAAAGGGAGACAGCCGTCTCCTGACGCGCCTCTCCCTGTCTCAGACCGTTCTGCGGGAGCCGGCCTACCGCATCAGTTCTCTGCCCAGGTGCGCCCAGGCTCCCTTGAGGTCCATGGTCAACCGGTTCAGCTCTTCCACGCCGACCTTCTGCAGCATGGCGTAGCGCCCGGCGACCTCGTCGACGATGCTGTAATACTCCCGCTCGTTAAGCGCCTTAACCTCTTCCACCTTCTCAAGAACTTCGCCTTTGAGCTTAAGCATCCAGCCGGAGACCTTTTCGCGGTTCGGCTCGTTCTTTTTGCCGTACAGGAAATAGGTTCCCAGCGCGGCCAGGGCGGCGAGCCCGAGGCCGGTTTGTATTGCGGTTTCCGTCTTAGTCATATTGTGTCCTTGCCGCACTAGCGTCTAAATAAGCCGCGCTCCCGCCGCTAAGCAGGAGCGCGGCCCCCCAAATCTGCTTCGAACTACCTTGCCACGGGAGGCGCCGTTAATTCTACGCGCCTGTTGGCCTTGGCGGCGTCGGTGTGCACCAGGTCGGGGAACTCTTCGTACTCGACCGGGCGCATCTCGCCGTAGCCTACCGTGGTGATCCGCTCAGGCGCGACGCCTTCGCTGATCAGGAATTCCGCTACCGCGGCCGCCCGCTTCTCGCTTAAGGTCTGGTTATACTTTTCGGTGCCGCTCGCGGAGGCGTAGCCCGCCACGCGGACGTCGCGCTTCGGGTTCTCCTTGATAAGCCGCGCGTTTTCGCGCAGCGCCTCCATGCCCTGGGGCCTGAGCTCCGCCGAGTCGAACGAGAAGTGCGAATCGTCAAGAACGACCAGCTTTACAACGATGGGCGCGGGGGCGGGCTTAGGGGCCGCTCCGACGAGCGCGACAGGCGCCGGCGGAGCCTCCACTATGGCCACCGCCACGATGGGCTGCCTTTTTTTGGGGCAGTTGAACTTGAAGGTGAAGCTCACCTTATGAGAGGCCCCCAGGTCGCCCGAAGGCACCATGGCGTAGTCCAGGGCCACGGTGCGGGTCAGGGTATACCCCAGGCCCAGCGTCAGGCCGGTCAGGCCGCTCAGCTGGGGGTTGGGATAGTTGACCTGGTAACCGGCGCGGAGGGCAAGAACGTTCTTCTTGTTCTCCGTATTGCCGACCAGGTATTCCGCTCCCACCTGCAGCCGGTCCATAGCGTCGTTCTGGAGCTCTCCGGAAGCCGCCAGGATGAGGTGCCTGTCCACGGTCCAGGCCGCGCCCAGGCGCAGGCCCGAGACCAGCGAACTGCCGCCTACCTTGCTGCCAAGGTTGATATTGGAGTAGGTCAGGCCCAGGTCCAGGGCCCTGAACACGTTCCACAGGACGCCCAGGTCGGCGGCATAGCTGTAGTAGTTCTTTCCCGGGAACTGCGCCTGGTTCACCTTCAGGGCGACGCCGCCGGCGAAGAAGGGCAGTAATTTCTTACCCCAGCCTACGCTGCCGGAAAAGTTCCTCGGATTGTAATCAGAGGTCTCCAGCCCGGCGTTATCCCTGCCGTCGAAAGTGCCGTAGTCGACGTAGCCGAAGGAGGCGGCGACACCGCCCAGGCTGCCCCCGTTGCACTCCTTGCCGTTGCACTCTTTCTTGGTCTTTCCCAGGGGCATGCCGAAGACGGCTATCTCCTGGTTGAAGCTGCCGAGGCCGCTATTGTGGTGCAGCCCGAGCTCCGTGCATCTGATCCGGCTCAGCGCGGCCGGATTCCACAGCAGGGAAGCGGACCCCTGGTCGAGCGCCACTACCGCCGACCCCATGGCCGTGGCCCTGGCCGTGCCGCCCGCCTGCTGCAGGGGCAGGGCCTGGGTGCCGGCGGAGTAATCGGTCTCGCCGGCCGAGGCTTGGCCGCAGAGAAGCGCGGCGCAGATAAACCCGGTTCCTATAGATAATATTTTCATAGAAGTTCTCCTAAATATGCCGCGCCGCTTAATGTCTTACCGCGAACTTCTTCACTTTTGAGGTGGTAGAATTCGAGCCGCCGTAGTCTTTCTCAAGACGGTAGAGGTAGACGCCCGGGGCCAGCCTGGCCGTATTCAGTACCGAGGTCTGGGCGCCAGCCGCCTTGGAGTCCTCCAGCTTGGCCACCAGGTCCCCCATCACGTTGTAGATCTTGATGGTGGCGATACCCGGCAGGGCCATGCAGTAGGCGAAAGTCCCCGTTGCCCCCTTAGCCGGCGACGGATAGAAGAAGTCTTCTCCGCAGGCGGGCACGGCCAGCACGTAGGAATAGGGCACCGTGCAGGTGCCGCTGCTGGTCACCAGGCTTATGAACACCGAGCCCGCCGTAAGAGACCCGACGAGGGGGTGCCTGGGCGAGACGGCCGTGACCACGGTGGACGCGAGGTTCACCGAATAACTGGCCGCGTTGTCGACGCCGAAGACGACGTTGCTGGACATGACCACGCCGAAGAAGCCGGTACCGGTAATGGTAACCGAGGTGCCGCCGGCCGAGTCGCCGGAGGCGGGGCTGATGCCGGAAATGGTGCAGGAAGCCACCACTACGGGCGCCACCGGGGCGCCGAACACCAGTACCGGGGCGATCTTCGTAACGAAGCCGTCGGTAGCGTTCTCGGTCCCGGTGCCGTTGAGCAGTTCGGTCCCGGCGGAACCGTCCATTACCGAGCCGTCGGTAGCGGGGAAGAGGTTGGAGGGCGTGATGCCCGCCACATAGATGTTATGGAGCGAGTCTATAATGATGCCGTTAGCGCTCTGCTTGCCTGCCGTACCGGGAGAACCTCCCAGGTAGGAGAAGAACGGCCGGGTCAGCCCGTCGGAATCTATAGCCGCCACGAAGGCAGCCTGGTCCGAAGAGGTGTTGGTCTGTACGGCGCCCGTAATGTTCCTGCTTACGCAGGGCAGCGAGCAGTCCACCAGGGTATCGTTCCCGGCGACCTCCCAGTTGGCCGACCGGGTCCAACCGGCGATGTAAGCGTCGTCGAGCGAGTCCAGCGCCATGGAGCGGGCGCGTTCCGCGCCGCCGGCGGCACCCACGTGCGTCGCGTACACCATCTCCAGCGAGCGGTTAATATCGGCTTCCGCGGGATTGAGCCTGAGCACGAACGCGTCGTCCGCGCCCTGCAGGGCCTGCTGGTAGGGGACGGCCCTGGAGCCGGGCCCGACTGTCGGCAGGAGCAAATAGGCGGTAGAGGGGAAGTCCGTAGGGGACACCGTCCAGCCCGCCACAAAGACGTTATAAGGCACCGCGCCGGCATTATTGAGGATAACGGCCGTCGCTTCGTCCTCGGTAGCGCCGTTAATATAGGTAGCGTAGAGCAGGGAGGTGCCGTCCGCGGCGACCTGGGCTACGAAACCGTCGGCCCAGACCCCGGCCGTTCTCAGTTCGGAGAAATGCCCGAGGAAAGCGCCGGTATTGGCCGGCCAGGTGTCCGAGGTGGTTTTACCCACGACCCAGGCCTGGCCCGCGGCGTCAACCGTAATGGCGTTGGCGTTGGTGACCGTGTCCGAGGTGCCCATGAGCATGGAATAGACCACGGACGCGCCCGCGGGAGCGATCTTTACCACGAAGGCGGCCTCGGAGGCGGCGCCCATTGTATTATAAGGAGCGGCGATCCCGGCGCTGATGGGGAAGTTGGTCGCGAACGTCGTTCCGGTTATATAAGCCGCGCCCAGCGAATCGACCGCGATACCGTTGGCGGTGTTGGTAAGGATGCCGCTGATGCCGCCCCAACAGGTAGAGTAGACCAGGGCGGGAATATCCGACGGCTGCTCCAGCTGCGCCACAAAGGCCAGCGAGCCGGTGTTGACGTCGCAGGCCTGCAGCGCGGGCCCGGCTACCGGGAAAGCGGTGCCAAGGCCGGCCGACTGGGTCACGCCGGTGATAAAGACATTGGGCGTGCTCGCGCTGGAGTTGTCCAGCGCTATGCCATTGGCCTGTTCGGCAAGCGCGCCGCCCAGCCAGGCCAGCCACATGATGCTGGCCCCGTCCGCACTGAGCTTGGCTACGAAAACGTCCCTGGCGCCGTTATCGGGGCCGGGGGCTGAGACCGCGTTGGTGGAGGCGGGAAAGCCGCCGGCGCCGGTCATGGCCGAGTTAGCCCAGCCGGTCACATAAGCCTGCTGCGTCGCGTCCACCGCCACGCTCATGATCTCGTCGTCGACGCTGCCGCCGAGGTACGTGCCGTACACGATAGCGGGGTCGATCACCAGCTGTTTGCTCTTTATATAATTGCCTACTTCGAAGCGGACGTTGTTATTAGACGCCAGCACGAAGTGACCTTTCACAGAAACCCGCTTGCTGCCCAGGGTCTGGTACAGCTTGGGGGCCTGGTAGGTCAGCTCCCCGCCCTCTACATTGAGGACCAGGTTGCCTTTGGGGTCAAGCCGCATGCCTTTAGCGCCTTTGAAACCCATGAGGATGCGCCCGGGGTTAGCTCCCGGCGCCACGATAAAGTCATATTCCACGTTCCCCTTGTCGAAACGGTAGACCATGTCGATGCCGGGGTAGACCTGGGAGAAATTCACCCGGGAATACTGCCGCACGCCGACCTGCCATTTCGCCTTGTCGCTGCCAAGGAAATAGCTGGTGCGGCCGGGCAGGATGCCCTGGCCCTCGACCGAGGGGCTGGGATTGGCGCCCTTCAGTTTCATGCGCAGCACAAGGGGCGCTTTGGTCTTATCGGCCTTGGCCCTGCGCAGCACGGTGACGGCTTCCGAAGCGGTCAGGTAGAGGTTGTAGCCGGCGGCGCGGGTAAAGAACTTCACCGAAGCGTCGGTCTGGCCCTTGTTGGCCTCGAAGTACATGGGGACCTTCAGGGAACCGGGGGCGACCCGGGCCTGGGCGCCTTGCACAGCTTTAGCACCGGTCGGTTGTACCGCGGCCGCATCCTTATTAGAGGACGCAGGTGTCATATTGAACCCGGAGAAGGCGGGGCTTGAAGGCCCGACAACCAGGGTCACTGCTACGAGCAGCCTGCTCATTTGAAGGAACCAATTTATCAATCTCATTTTATTGTCCTCTTTTACCGGTCCGCCACTATTGGCTTGTTTTAAGTATAGCCCTTCGCTTGTTCGCTATCTATTCGGAGTTCTGCCCGAAGCTCTCAGTAGTAATACGGTGGCAGCGGGGCGGGGCGAACTACGTACTGCCGTTTTTCACGACGGGGAAACGTCCGTCACTTCACGCTCATGGTAAAAAGCACGCGCATGTTGGACTTGGCCGCGGCCGAGTTTATCTTGCCGGGATTAGACTCATAAGTTTCGGGGCGCCTCTCGCCGTAGCCTACGGCGGTGATCCTTTCCGGCGCGATGCCTTCCGCGATCAGGAACCTGGAAACCGCTATCGCCCTTCTCTCGCTTAACTGCTGGTTATACTCTTCGGTGCCCTGCATCGAGGTAAAGCCTGCGACGCGCACCGTGGCCTTCGGATTGTCCTTGAGCACCTGGATATTTTTCCTGAGCGCCCGCATCCCGCCCGGCTTAAGCTCCGACTTGTCGAAGTCGAAATGTGAATCCTTGAGGACGAGTTCCCTGACCACCGGCGCAGGCGCCTGTGCGGCATCCTTGGCCTTTTCCGGGCAATTAAACTTAACGGTCAGGCTGAGGCGGTGGGAGGAGCCCAGCTCGCCGGCGGATACCAGGGCGTAGTCCAGGGCCATGGAGCGGCTAAAGGTATAGCCCAGACCCATGCTCAACCCGTCCATGCCGTCCAGCTGGGGATTGGGGAAGTTAACCTGGTAGCCGCCCCGGAGGGCCAGGATACCGGCTTTCTTTTCGATATCCCCGACCAGGTATTCGGCGCCCAGTTGGACGCGGTCCATGTCGCCGTTCTGCAGCTCCCCTGAAGCCGCCAGGAGCAGCCGCTTGTCCAGGGTCCAGGCCGCGCCCAGGCGCAGGCCCGAAGCCAGTCCGCTGCCGCCTATCTTGCTGCCTAAATTAACGTTGGAATAGGTAAGGCCCAGGTCCAGGTTAGGGAACAAGGCATACAATACGCCCAGGTCCGTGGTAAAAGCGTTGTAGCTCTTGAAGGCGAACCGCGACTGATTGCCTTTGAGCACTATACCGCCGGAAAAGCCGGGCAGCAATTCAATACCCCAGCCCAGGCTGCCGGAAAAATCCCCGGCCTGGTAGTCGCCGGTCGGGACTTCGTTGGCGTCCATGCCGCGGAAACTGCCATAGCTGACGTAGCCAAGAGAGGCTGCGATACCGCCCAAGGCCCCCCCTTTGCACTCGTCTTTAACTTCTCCCAGGGGCAGGCCGAAGATGACGGTCTCCTGTATAGTCTCGCCAAGGCCGGCATTGTGATGAAGGCCGACTTCAGTGCAGCCAAGCCGGCTCAGGCCGGCCGGGTTCCAGAGCAGGGAAGCCGAACCCTGGGGCACCGCCACTACGGCCGAGCCCATGGCCATGGCCCTGGCCGTTCCCCCCGCCTGCTGCAGGGGCAAAGCTTTGGTGCCGGCCGCGTAATCGGTTTCCACGGCCGCCGCCGGCCCGCAGAGCAGGGCGGCGGAGACTAAACCTATGCCAATTGATAATATTTTCATTTAAATTCTCCCGTCGCTATTAATGCTGCACCACGAACTTCTTAACGTTCGAAACATTGGAGCCGCCGTTGTCATAGTTCCGCTCCAGGAGGTAGAGGTAGACTCCGGGCGCGAGCCTGCCGGTATTGAGCGGGGAGTGCTGGCTGCCCGCGATCTTGTACTCTTCCACTTTGGCCACCAGGTCGCCGATCACGTTATAGACCCGGATCTTGACCCTGCCGGCCGAGGCCATGCAGTACCTGAAGTTGCCGACGGCCCCTCTGGCCGGAGAAGGAAAGAAGTAGCCCGTCCCGCACAGGTCTTCCCCGGCGGCGAACGAGACCGGGGCGAACTTCGTGACAAAGGCGGTATTTGTGCCCGTGCCGCGGGTCTGCTGGAACCCGCCCGCCACCAGCGGGAAAGTCCCGGCGAGCGAGCCGGTATAGCCGGTGACATAAATATTCTTAAGGCTGTCCAGGGCGAGCCCCTGCCCTTTAGTCGGGCCGGTGCCGCCCAGCCAGGTAGAGAAAGCCAGGGGGCCGCCAGTATTGCTCAACACCGTCACGAACGCTTCCGGCGACCCGATGAAGGTGCTCTGCCCGGCTGCCGGGTTGGAGCCTACGCTGGGGAAGTCCCCGGAGGTAGTATGGCCGGCCACATAGGCGTTGAAAGAGCTGTCCACCGCGATCCCGGTCGCCCGGTCGTCGGTATTGCCGCCCAGGTAGGTAGCGTACACGCCGTCGCTGTGCCCGCCGCCGTTGCCCATGCGCAGCTTCATCACGAAGGCGTCGGGACCGGTAGACATGGTAGTCCGCCCGCCGCCCAGGCCGGGAACGGTAGCGAAGACCGTAGAATTGTCCGGGAAGTCGGCGGAAAAGGTGTAACCCGTGAGATACACGTCGTTGAGGCTGTCCACCGCTATGGAGTTGCCCTGGTCGTCGTTGGCGCCGCCGATATAAGTCTTGTAGTCAAAGCTGGACCCGTCGGCCAGCAGCCTGGCCGCGAAAGCGTCGCCTTCGCCGCTGCCGCCGCCCCAGGTAGGCTTAAAAGCCCCCGCGATAGCGGCGTCGGCTAAACCGTCCCCGGTGTTGCCGGTAACATAGGCCCTGCCCGAGCCGTCAACGGCTATTCCCCGCCCGTTGGCGAAGCCGGTGCAGCCTAAATAAGTTCCATACACCTGCGCGCCGCCCGAGGTGAACTTCATGACGAAAGCCTGGGACGACACGCTGCGCGTGCCCGCGCAGGGAGAAGCGTCCGCAGTGGTAGGGAAAGTAGTAATTAAAGCGTTATGAGGCGTATTATCTATAACGGACCCGGCGGTAGCCGTGCCCGTAACGTAAAGGTTCTCGCCCGAGTCTATGGCGATCCCGTTGCCGACATCGTCCCCGTCAGCGCCGAACGTAACCCTGAAAGTGGTGGATTGGCCGTCGGCCGCGAAGCCCACAACGAAAGCGTTCAGGCCGGCCAGGACTCCGACCGCGCCGGTCATCGGGGCAGAGGCCGGAATGTTCGCGCCGCCGCTGACCGAGCCGGTTATATAGGCCCTGCCAGAAGGGCCGTCCACGGCTATCCCGAGCCCGGTCTCCTCGGTAGCGCCGCCCAGGTAGGCAGACCAAACTATCGCGGTCCCGGCCGGGTTTATCTTGGTCACGAAGATGTCGTAACCGGCGTTCTTGGCCGCCTGTATGGGGCCTCCCACCGCGGACGGGAAATCAGGAGAATTTGTGGTCCCGGTCACGTAGGCGTTCTTATTGTCGTCTACGGCGATCGCAAAAGCCTGGTCCTCTGTAGCGCCGGCACCGCCCAGGAAGCTGGAGTAGGCGATACTCACCGCATGGGCCGGGCCGGTCAGGCCGGCTGTCAGGGTCAGCGCCGCTATGGAGCGGCTCAGGAAAATTAACGGGGCAGATCTCATTTTAGTTACCTCTTTATTGTTCGGCCTGGTTGGCGTGATTTAAGTATAGCCGCGACGCATGTACGCTATCTATTAGGAATTCTGCCCGTCCCTCTCGGTAGTATTACGGAAAGCCAGTCGTTAACAGTCTTCTGTTCCCGTGGGTTAGACGCCGCTTAGCGAACGCCCGATCTCGACCCAGAGCTTCACATAGTTGGGCGCTCCGGGGGTCGCCGTATTAACGGTAGTGCACATTAAAGTAATGGCCGCTCCTAAGCAAGCGGCGGACGCGGGAGGCGTCCAGGTCCCCGCCGCGCCGTTAAGCAGCAGCGTGTCGGGAGCGGCGGCGGCAGGGGTGGTGTCGCCAAAACTGATCCCGCCTACCGTCCAGGCTGAAGCGACAAAGACCACCAGCTGCCCTTGCCCCACCGCGCCCGAACTGCAGCCGGTGATGGTAGTGACTATGGCGGTGCCGGAGAAGGTCAGCCCCACGACTCCCGACCCGTCGGCCGCGAAAGAGGTTTCGTTGGTGAGGACCACGGACTGGGACGCGTTAGCATAACCTTTTGCGGTAACAGCGGAGGTAAAGGTATTCAGCCCGGTAAAGGTCTGGTCGGCCGCCTTCAGGACATCCCCCGTATTCGCCTCTATATTCCCGTTCAATTTCTGGATAGCCTGCAGAATCGAATCCGTCGCCGCCACTACCCCGGCGCCCGACACATAGCCGGTAAGCACCTTCGCTATTACAGGCGCGTTCGTAAGGGTGGTCGCGTTGCCTACCGAAGTAACGTCTCCGGTAAGGTTGGCGTTGGTGGTTACGGTGCCCGCATTGCCGCTGACGCTGCCGACGATGGCGCTGGAGAAGGTCTTTATCCCGCCGATGGTCTGGTCGCCTATTGTATAGACGCCGTTGGTAACTGTCCCGGCGTTGCCGCTGATGGCAGTCTGGTCGCCGGTGTTGGTGCCGGACAGATTAGCGACCGCGCCGTTGAACAGCATCGCATTGGTGATGGCGCCGTTGGCGATAGAGGTAGCGTTGCCTACGCTTGTCACCACGCCGGTAAGGTTGGCGTTGGTGGTTACGGTGCCCGCATTGCCGCTGACGCTGCCGACTATGGGGCTCGAGAACGTTTTTATCCCGCCGATGGTCTGGTCGCCTATTGTATAGACGCCGTTGGTAACTGTCCCGGCGTTGCCGCTGATGGTAGTCTGGTCGCCGGTGTTGGTACCGGACAGATTAGCGACCGCCCCGTTGAACAGCATCGCATTGGTAATGGCGCCGTTGGCTATAGAGGTAGCGTTGCCTACGCTTGTCACCACGCCGGTAAGGTTGGCGTTGGTGGTTACGGTCGCAGCATTGCCGGTTATATTCACCTGGTCGCCGGTGTTGGTGCCGGACAGATTAGCGACCGCGCCGTTGAACAGCATCGCATTGGTAATGGCGCCGTTGGCGATAGAGGTAGCGTTGCCCACGCTTGTCACCACGCCGGTAAGGTCGGCGTTAGTAGTCACGGTGCCCGCGTTGCCGCTGACGCTGCCGACGATGGCGCTGGAGAAGGTCTTTATCCCGCCTATGGTCTGGTCGCCCACGGTGTAGACGCCGTTGGTGACCGTCCCGGCATTGCCGCTTACTGCGGTCTGGTCGCCGGTGTTGGTGCCGGCCAGGTTCCCGGCGAAGATATTTCCGCTGAAGGTCGCCCCGGCCAGATTGGCCTTCAGGTTCAGCGCGGCCTGCTGCAGCGTGGACACCGGCTTATCGGCGTCCGAGGTGTTGTTCACGCTGCCGAGATTCAGCTGGCCCGCGGTAATACCGGTCAGCAGGGAGCCGTCGCCGCTCGCCGACAGCTTGCCGTTGAAAATGTTCCAGTCTACGGAGGTAAGATAGCCATCCGAAGCCGCGCCAGCCGCCGGCTTACTGGTGATCGAGGCCCAAGCGGCGCCCTGCGCCCAGGCGGCGGTGCCGCTGTTCACGGAGTAAGCCGCTGTGGCGCTATTGAGAGAGTATAAGGAGTAAGCCGAAGAAACCACCCGGTAGCGGGGCAGCATTTCGCTGTCGGCCCCGACCGTCACCCCCAGCCAATAGGCGTTCGAGAAGGGTATCCCGAACGGAGTGACGAGTCCCAGCATGACGCTGTAAATACCGTCACTGTCCGGAGTAACGTTCTGGGTTTCAGACCAAAGGGACGCGCCGCCCGAGGCGGCCGCATAGAACTTGAACACCATCGGGACGGAACCGGTGATCGCGGTGCCGGCCGGGTCGGTAAGCTTTCCCTGGAAATTTATCAGTTCCGGCACAGCCGCCAGCGCCGGCGTTGCCCCGCCAGCTAAAAGCAGCAGCACGGCCAGCGCCGCGCCTGAAGATATTGTTTTTATATTGCTTTTCATAAACTGCCTCCGCTTTATCCCGTTAAAACTATTCCGCGCCCGGCACTCCGAACTCTATCCCCAGCGAGATCCGGTTAACGCTCCCCAGGTCGGTAAAAGAATTCCACGCGTAATCGATCCGGCAATCTTTCCATTTAAGGCCCAGCCCGGCGGTCAGGCCCGAAAGCGCGCCCAGTTCCTTGATTGTGTCGTCCTTATAACCGGCCCGCGCCGCCACTACCACCGTTCCGAACGCGCGGGCGTACTCGGCCCCGGCGTGGATATTGATCTCCCTCTCCGTGTAGTTAAGATCGGACACGACCAGCAGATTTTTATGCAGCTGCAGGGCGCCCCCCGCGCGAACCGTCACCGGCAGGGGATCCTCCTCCGCCACGTAACCGGCGTTCGTGCCGAGATTCTGCACCGACAGCCCCAGGCCCAGCCGGCGGCCCCACGGCTTAAAACCGCTGTAGAGAGCGCCGATGTCGGCGGCAAAGGAATGCGCGGACTCCTCTTCGATGCGCGAGGAGATGAATTTAAGATTCGCGCCCAGCGCCAGCCTGTCAAAGCCGCGGGCATAGGAAACCAGCCCCATCACCTCCGACATGTCATAGCTATCCGAGAGGCGCAGGCCGGTGTTATCGGCTTTCTGGATATCTCCCGTGTTAAGAACGTTGAACGCCGCGCCTACGGTGCCGCCCTTCAGGGGCTGGGCGCAAGCCAGGTTGGAATAAGTAATATCCCCGAACCACTGGGCGTGCGTTACGGATAATTCCCGGCGGGCCAGGCTGGCCAGGCCGGCAGGATTCCAATAGACAGAGTTAACGTCGCCGGCCACGCCCGCAAAAGCCTCGCCCATAGCCGCCGGCCGCGCGCCTACGCCCAGCTGCAGGAACTGGAACGCGCTCGTGCCCAGCGCGCTCTGCGCCGCAGCCGGGCAGGGAGAGCACAGCAGCCCCAGGGCCGCCGCCGTCAGGATCTTTCTTGGAGTCGTCATCTTATCACCGCGAATTTGCCTTTCGCCTTGCTGCCGTCGGGCGAGGTCATGAAATAAAGGTAAACACCGCTCGCCAGTTTCTGCCCGTCGCCATTCGTCACGTTCCATTCGTAATAGTCGACCGCGCTGTCGGTCTTGTGCAGCTCGGCCACCCGGCGGCCGGTTATCGCGAAAATTGTGATCCTGGTTTGCGCCGGCAGGTGCTTAAAGGTCATCCGGGCGGCCTGGAAGCCGCCCGGGCTGTTAGGCTTGAAGGGATTGGGGTAGACGTAGGCGTCGTTCAGATTGGGCGCCGAAAGCGACGGCGCCGCCGCGGGCAGCGTTGCGAAGGCTCCCGAAATAACATAGTTTGCGCTTTGCGCTCTGCCGGACGCGGCCTGCCCCAGCACCCCGGTCCGCACCTGGTAGCCCGGCGAAACCGTGCTGGCGCCCCCGTTTACCACCGCGGGCCTGGAAAGGCTGTACTGGGAACTTACCATCACGCCGGCGCCGACCAGCGAGCCGGTCAGCAGGACCACAGCCGCCGACAGCCGGCTGCCCCGCAGCAGCGGCCTGGTTTTAGGTTCGGAGATACCTGTCATGGAACAAGTATAGCCCCTGCCAGAAACGGTATCTATTCGGAATTATGCCCTGCGGGCTAGGTACTATTACGGAAAACCGGATAATACCTATAACCCCGCGTACAACTCCGCATAGCGGCGGGCCGCCCTTAAGAGTAAGGTATATAGAGAACAAACCGGGGCAAGAACCCCGAACCAAGGAGACCTATGATGAAAATACTGTTAACTTTAGTTTGCCTGCTCGCCGCGGGCTTAAACCCGGCGGCGGCCCAGACTTCGGGAGCCATCGGGGCCGGCGTGGTCGTCGGAAATCCGACCGGGCTCACCGCCAAGTTCTGGCTCAGCGAAGGGCACGCCCTGGATCTCGGTCTGGGGTTCAGCGAACACGTCTCCATCTACGGCGACTACCTGTGGCACAGCTGGAGCGCGCTCCCGCAGCCCGCGGAAGGCAGGCTTCCCGGTTACCTGGGCCTGGGCGTCCAGATAGGGGATTCTTCCCGCCACGACAGCGGCCTGGGGCTGCGCGCGGTCGCGGGCCTGGCCTACTGGCTGCCGCGCAATCCCGTGGAGATCTTCCTGGAGGCGGTCCCGGTGCTTGAGTTGTCCGACGATACCGGCCTGCACCTGAGCGCCGCCCTTGGCGTGAGGTACTATTTCAAATGACGCCCTGGAAGTTCTCCATCCTGGCCGCGCTGGCCGCGCTGTCTTTAGCCGGCTGCGAGAGCCTGTCTAAACTCAGGCCGTCCGCCGCCCCTCCCCCTGCCCCGGCAGCTGCGGGGCAGGCGGCCGAAGTTAAAAGCGGGGCCGTGGCGAAGAAAGACTCCCGGCCGCTTTTCGTGATCGGCAGGAACAAGAACGCCAACGTGATCCATTACGAAGCCAACCTGGATCCCGACGGCGAACTGAACCCCAAATGGCCTGTGATCGCGTACTGGGTGCTGCATGCCGAGGACGGCCGCCGGAAGAAGCTTAACTGGCTGGAAAAAAAGAAAGCCTACGGCATAAAGATAAAGCCCGCCTCCTCGCGGGACGGCTACACGCTGACCCTGGCGGCCGCCCCCTGGATGCCCATGGCCGTAAGGAAAGCCGGCGACGCCGTGCACGTAGAGGCCAAGATCAACGGCCGCACGGCCGTTCTGGAAAAGATGTTCATCCAGGCCCGCGATAAACTACTGGGCCCGAAAGTGGAATATATCGAACTCTTCGGCAAGGACCTCCTGACGGGGCAAGCCTGCAGCGAGAAGATACTGCCGCGGTAACTACGGGGGAGATATGGAAGAAAAGGACAAGAAGCTCACCACTAACGCGGGCGCGCCGGTGCCCGACAACCAGAATATCATGACGGCCGGCAAGCGGGGCCCGGCCCTGCTGCAGGACGTCTGGTTCCTTGAAAAGCTGGCGCATTTCGACAGGGAGGTTATCCCGGAACGGCGCATGCACGCCAAGGGCTCAGGCGCTTACGGCACTTTTACCGTAACGCACGACATTACCCGCTACACCAAGGCGAAGATCTTTTCCGAAGTCGGCAAGAAGACGGACCTGTTCGCGCGTTTCTCCATAGTGGCGGCGGAGCGCGGCGGCGCGGACGCCGAGCGCGACATCCGCGGCTTCGCCCTGAAATTCTACACCGAAGAAGGAAACTGGGACCTGGTGGGCAACAATACGCCGGTCTTCTTCATGCGGGACCCGATGAAGTTCCCGGACCTGAACCACGCCATCAAGCGCGACCCGCGCACCAACCTGCGCAGCGCCAGGAATAACTGGGATTTCTGGAGTTCGCTGCCCGAGGCGCTGCACCAGGTCACCATCACCATGAGCGACCGCGGCATCCCTTATTCCTTCCGGCACATGCACGGTTTCGGCAGCCATACTTTCAGTTTTATAAACGCGAAGAATGAAAGGTACTGGGTCAAGTTCATCTTCAAGACGCAGCAGGGCATAAAGAACATTACCGATGAGGAAGCGGCGGCGCTGATCGGCAAGGACCGGGACAGCAACCAGCGCGACCTCTACGAGAGCATAGAGCGCAAGGATTTTCCGAAATGGACCCTGTTCGTGCAGGTCCTGACGGAACAGGAAGCGGCTAAACTCCCGTACCACCCCTTCGACCTTACCAAGGTGTGGTTCCACAAGGACGCGCCCCTGATGGAGGTAGGTGTGCTGGAACTGAACCGCAACCCGGAAAATTACTTCGCCGAGGTGGAGCAGTCGGCTTTCAACCCGGCGAGCATTGTGCCGGGTATAGGTTTTTCCCCCGACAAGATGCTGCAGGGGCGGCTGTTCTCCTACGGGGACGCGCAGCGCTACCGCCTGGGGGTGAACCATCACCTCATCCCGGTAAACGCCGCCCGCTGCCCTTTTCACAGCTACCACCGCGACGGCGCCATGAGGGTGGACGGCAATCACGGGAGTACCGTCAGCTATGAGCCGAACAGCGCGGGGGAATGGAAGGAGCAGCCCGGTTTCGCCGAGCCCCCCCTCGACCTGCAAGGCGCGGCCGCCCACTGGGACCACCGCGAGGACACCGATTACTACAGCCAGCCGGGCAAACTTTTCCGGCTGATGAACCCGGAGCAGCGCCAGGCGCTGTTCGGGAATACGGCCCGCTCGCTGGGCGACGCCCCCGACGAGATAAAACTGCGGCATATAGCCAACTGCGCCAAGGCCGACCCGGCCTACGGCGCGGGGGTGGCCGCGGCGCTGGGGCTGCCCTTTACGGAGCGGCAAGACTGACAAGACCCATAGGAGACTTATGAGCAACATCACCACCAAAGACGGCACGCAGATCTATTACAAGGACTGGGGCACAGGCCAGCCCGTTGTCTTCAGCCACGGCTGGCCCCTCAATTCTGACAGCTGGGAAGCCCAGATGCTGTTCCTGGCCTCCAAGGGCTTCCGCTGCGTCGCTCACGACCGCCGCGGGCATGGCCGCTCAAGCCAGCCCTGGAGCGGCAACGACATGGACACTTACGCCGACGACCTCTCGGAACTGCTGGAGGCGCTCGGCCTGGCGCAGGCCGCGCTGGTAGGCTTCTCCGCCGGCGGCGGGGAAGTGGCCCGTTATATCGGCCGCCACGGCACCCGGCGCGTGGCCAGGGCCGCGCTGATCTCGGCCGTCCCGCCGCTGATGCTGAAAACCAAAGCCAATCCCGGCGGCCTGCCGATCGAAGTGTTCGACGGCATCCGCAACGGCTCCGTCAGCGACCGCTCCGGGTTCTACAAGAATCTCGCCGCCGGCCCGTTCTTCGGGGCCAACAGGCCCGGCTCAAAAGTTTCCCAGGGGATGATGGACACGTTCTGGCTGCAGGGGATGCAGGCCGGGCATAAGAACACCTACGACTGCATAAAGGCGTTCTCCGAAACGGATTTCACGGAGGACCTTAAAAAGTTCGACGTGCCGACCCTGATAATCCACGGCGACGACGACCAGGTAGTCCCGCTCGGCGCGGCGGGCGCGCTTTCGGCGAAGCTGGTCAGGAACGCCGAGCTGAAAGTCTACGCGGGCGCGCCCCACGGCCTGGCCTACACGCACAGGGACCGGCTCAACGCCGACCTGCTGGCGTTCCTTCGCCCCTAGTACGCTCAAGCGTAAGGCAAATTTTCCAGCGGGCGCCGCAGGCAGATTCTTATGAAAAAATCGGAGATGGTTGTTGTTTTTGTGCTGTTTTTTTCGGCCGGCGCCGGAGCGGCAACCGCGCGGGCGGCCGGGGCCCCGCTGAAGGGCTCGGCGAGCGAGCAGGAAGACGTTAACAATCCCGAAAACACCCTGCCTACCTGGGAGCAGCAGTCCTCGCCGCAAAGCGCTTATTTCGGGAAGAAGACCGACAGGCCCGTTTCCGCGCACAAAGTGAACTATTTCGCCATCAACCAGTGGCCCGGAGACAACCGCGCCCAGGTCAAGTTCCAGATAAGCATGAAATTCCGCATACTTGAACCGAACCTGTATATCCTTAAATACAATCTCTTCCCGGGGTATGTCGGTTATACGCAGAAGTCGCTCTGGAACAAAGGCCAGGCCTCCATGCCTTTCGAGGAGAGCAACTATAATCCGGAATTTTTTCTGGATTACCCGGTCCGTTTCCTGAACATCGGCAGGTTCAAACTGCGCAACATCGTGGTCTGCCTCCTGGAGCACGAATCCAACGGGCTGGACGCGGCCAAGTCGCGCAGCTGGAACAGGCAGTACGTGCAGCTCAAATTCGGCATCGAGTCGAAAGAAAAACTGAAGATCGCCAACTCCTTCCTGGCCGACAAGGCCTCGCTGCAGGTCAGGCTCTGGCGCGCCTCCGGCTATTCCGGCCAGGATGAATACCTGCGCTCTATCGGCAGCACCCGCAAGTTTTTAGATTACATGGGGCAGGGAGAAATCGGGCTAAGCGTCAGGAATTTTCTCTGGAGAGGCAGCCTGAAGAACCACCAGTTGGACGTAAGAACGCCGCTTTTCCGCTATAAGCGCAAGAACTCCTATGAATTCCAGTTCCGCCAGCAGCTGCCGCACATGAATTTCGCGCTTTACGCGCAGTACTGGACCGGTTACGGGGAAACGCTCCTGCGCTTCGACCAGTTCGGACACCGGGCCTTCGCCGGGCTCTCTTTCTCTTATTAGCCCCGGCTCATTGCGGACTCCGGTCGAAACCGGGCAGGCCGCGGCGGATAGCTCCGGGAAAATCCCGGCCGCCGGCCGCCCTCCCACGCTCATTAACCACACTGCGCCTCTTCAGTTCCCGGAACGGGAAGGTCTGGTCCAGAACCCCGAGCTCGTACGCCATCTCATCCACGTGCCCGCTGGCCAGGATGCGCCAGTCGAATTTAGCGCCCGGATAGAAAGGCGCGATGTGCTTCCAGATATCGGTGGTGCAGTTGGCGGTCAGGGCGTTATACCAGCGGGGCCTGGCCTTCAAGCCGTTCACGCTGCCCAGGTAGTCCAGGAAGACCTTGCGGATAAACTCCGGCGACGCCGTAAGTCGGTACAGGTAGACGTCCTCCCCCTTGCGGTAATTGGTCCTGAGCCGCACCACGTCGCGCTCGTCGGCCACCACATAGGTCAGCTCATACTGCTTAAAGAAGCCCCTGACGGATGAATACTCCTCGCCTTTTTCCCGCCTGGTCTCGATAGAAAAGACCACGTAGTTATCCCCGCCGAACCCGAAGCTGAGCATGGTATGCGCTATGTTAGGCAGCCCCCAGTCGACAAAGAAAAGGTCCAGGCTTTTCAAGGCTCCGAGATCGTAGACCCGGTCATAATGCCGGACCGTATACTCGCGCTCCGACAGGTAGTCGCAATTACGGATATTATGCAGGGTGACCGAGCTGACGTAAACGTCGGCGTACGGCAGCCTGGCGACGTCCGGCTCCCACTCCCGGCTATTGCCGGGGGGCAGGGCCAGCCACCAGGCAAGCACGGCCAGGAACGCCGGGGTGAAACAGGCGATCTTCCACCAGCCCTTTTTGGGGAGAAGGGCGCCGGCCAGCGCCGCAACTATGAAGGCCGCCGCCCCGGCCAGGCGGGCGCCGGCCGGGAGGCCGGAGTAAACTATCGCCATCACGCCCCAGCAGGACAGGAGCGAAAAGGCGAGCCAGGCAAAAGCGATCTTTACTTTCATAAGCAAGCCTTCTCCCCCGTCAGCGACGCCCGTACCATTCCAGCAGAGTGGTGACGACGTTCCCCTGGGCTTGCGTGCTGGTCAGCTCGGTCTGGATGGCCAGGTTGGAGGCGAGGCGCTTGCGCAGCTGCACCCCCCTGCTCTGGCCGTCGGAACCCATCTGCAGCGTGGCGCCGCCGGGGAGCCGGAACTTTATGGAGTAAGTCCTGGAGACCGGGTCATAGCCGACGTACTCCACGGGGGTGGAGGCCAGCAGGTAGAGCGACGCCAGGCCGAACGCGCTGTTGGAGACCGCAGTCTGCGTATTGGCCGCGCTGGCCTGCTGGTCGGAGTCCAGGTCGCCGGGAGTTTTTCCGAACAGCAGCATAGCCATGATGTCGGCCTGATTCATAGGCGGGTCGCTTTCAAACTTGACCCGCGGTTTCTGCGCGGTGCCCAGGAGCCGGATGAAGATCCTGGCCTCGGCCGTTTTATAGACGATCAGGCCGTCCAGGTCCATGACGGGCGAACCGGCGCGGCCGGTGAAAGTGACATGGTCGACGGAAGCTACCCGGCGGAAAATATCCACCCTGAACGGCTTTATCTCTATCCTTCCCGCTGTGCCGCCGGGAACCCTGACAGTTACGTCCAGCCCGACCGGTACCGGATCCTTGGCCAGGTTGGAGTAGAGAATTACGGGCTTGGCGGTCTTGACGCGGAACTCGGCCAGCATGGGCGGCGGCAAGATTTTGGCGTCCGGTTTGCGAGCCTCGGCACGGGCCAGGTCGGCCTTGTCCGCCTCCGCGCCGGTCTTTATACGGCTGTCCGGAACGAAAGCGGCCATCCCCTTGAGGTCGAACCGCGGCAGCTGCAGCGCGACCTCCTGCAGCAGCACGTCAGTCTCGTTCTTAAAAGAACGCCCGGGAGCCCAAAGCCCCGCGGCCGTCAGTTTTCCCTTTGCCTCGAACTTAAGCGCCTGCCGCCCCTGTGCCAGCCCGCTGACCAGCGCGTACTCCAGCTCCTGCACCTCCTTGCCGGAATCTCCGGCTCCTTTAAGCGAGAGGGCCAGCGGCCCGTGAAAGACGTTGAGCGGCGCGGGGACCGAATATCTGGTGCGGGCCAGGTACGCTACCAGGTCCTCGAACCTGGCCACCTTAAGCCCGAACTCCAGCCTGTGGCTGACCTTGAGCTCCCCCAGCCGGCTGGCGCGGCCGGAAACTCTGGCGTCGAAGCCGCCTTGAAACTCATACCAGGCCTTGACCGGCTTTACGGTCAGCCGCACCTCGCTGTTAAAATGGTCCCGCTCGAGTATCCCGGGGGTGGAAAGGGCGCTGACGGTCAGCCGCCCTTCCAGCGTTTTGCCCAGGATCCGCCCCGCGCCCTTTACGCCGAAGATCGCTGTCTCCACTTCGAAGGCGGTATCCAGCTTCAGCCTGTCCCAGTCGGTGGAATCTTTCTTGAGCAGGGCCTCCAGGGCGAACCGTTTGAGCTGGACGCTCTTGACCGGCCCCGACGTCACCCAGACTCCCCCCGACCCGCTCAAGCGCAGGTCCTGCCCCCTTTGAGAGCCGGTAGCGGACGCCGACAAGCGCCGCCCCGGCAGCCGGGCCTTCGCGTTAAGGCTGAAGGCCAGGGCGTCGGGCCCGCTGCCCCGCACGCTTGCCTGAAAACTGCCGTCTACCCCCTCCGCCTTTAGCCGCCCTTGTGCTTCTAAATAGGTAAGTTCACGGCCTTTGAGCAGGTCGGAATCCAGCGTGGCCTCGCCGCTGTAGTGCCTGGTAACGGTCCCGGAACTTTGCTCCACTTTCACCTTTAGCGCCACCGGCCCCGGAGAGCCCGGATCGAGGCTAAGATGGATCTCCGCCTTCACGGTGCCGCCGACCCCGATAATAGTGTTGCCCGGCAGGTCCACCTTCAGCGCCTCCAGCGTAAAGCCGCGCAGGGCGGCCGGCAGCAGGCCGGGCAGGCTGGTCGGCAGGCCGGCGCTCTTTTTAGGGGCTGCGCCGGGGCGGGCAACGGTGCGGTCCAGGGTAAAACGGTCTCCGGAAACGGAGAACCTGGAGATCTTCTTCAATTTCGCGCCCCAGAAATAAAGACGCACGCTAGCCAGCACGTCCAGGTCTTTAACGCAACCCTCAATCCCCTCGGCCGCGTTCTCGAAGCAGAGGTCGCGGACCCGGAGGCCGATCTGTTTTTCAGAAAAACCGGAGGAACTTATGTCGAAGTTGAAGGCCGTCCAGCGCGGTTGCCAGGGAGCGCCGAACACCTGCACGGCCCGCGCTACGGTGCGTGAGGTCAGGAACCATTGCGGCTGCGCGATAAGCGCGACCGCGGCCAGCGCCAGCCCGGCAAGCAGCGCGCCGAGCGTGGCGAGGAGGATCAGCAGGAGTTTCTTTAACAGGCGCATCAGAACTCCTTGCCCAGGCTGAGGAAGAACCGCCACTGGGGCTGCATCAGCACCTCGGCCGCCGGGTCCCGCCGCCATACGATGCCCCGGGCCACCGTGGTCCGGATGGAGCCGACAGGGGAAGCCCAGCGGAGGCCGAACCCGGGAGAGAAATAGACGTTCGGGTCCAGGCGGGCGGAGCTCCTTCCGCCCATCGCTGCGTCCAGAAAAATAAGCGGCTGCAGGCCGTGCGGCAGCACGTCCCCCAGCCTGAGCTCCACGCCGTCATAAACCGCGGTCAGCAGGCCCAAAGGGTCAGCAGGAACTTTGTTCAGCCCCGCCCCGCGCAGATCGGAATCTCCCCCCATGAAAATACGCATTCCCAACGGGATCTCACCCTCGGCCAGCAGCGAGTTCTTTACCAGCGTGGTCTGTACCAGGTAGCGCGTGGCCAGCACCAGGGCCGGGGGCGTATACCCGCCCAGGTTCCAGATATGCTCGCCCTGCAGGCTCAGGAGATGCGCCGTTATGCGCGACTCCAGCCCCGCTATCATCGACTGCGACTTAAAGTTGACGCGCCACCCCGCCTGCGGCTCTCCCGCGTAATATTCGAACCTGTGGTCGCGCAGTTCCAGCCGGGCGGCTGCGGCCGGGTAGCTGGTGACGGGCCCCAGTCCCCGGATAGTGTGCTCATATTCCAGCGCCGGGCCCGCCGAGAATTCGCCGCGCAGGCTCCTGCTGTCCCAGCTGAAGCCCGGCAGCAGGGCGAACTCCGAATGGATGGCCTCGTACTGCGGTTCGTTGAGCCGCCCGAAGGTCAGCGCCGGCATAAGGTAAAGCCGGGAGGCTTTGCCCATGAAGTAGCGGAAATCCGCGACCGCCGTCTGCTCCCGGTAGGAAGTGTAGACCGAGACGCCCATTGAATTGCTGCGCGCGCCCAGGCGGGAATTAAGCCACTGCGCCTTGCCGATGAAGAACCCTTCCGTGTCGAAACCGACGCCGAGCTTGTAGAGCTGCGGCTTGCCCGCTACCACCCGCTCGGTGATTACCATGCCGGCCGTGGAGCAGTCCACCTCGAAGTAGGCGTTCAGGAAAAGAGAATCGCCCACGGTCCGCCGCGCGGTCAGGTCCAGGAGCCTGGCATCGAAACGCTGGCCGCGTCTGAAGGCTTCGTAGCGGGAGAAGATCTGGGGGTAGACCTCGCCGGTTCTCTTGGGGCGGATGTGCTCGAAGCGGTAAATTTCTCCCGGCCGGACTTCCGCCGTCAGCTCGCCGGTGGTTCCGTTGCCCCGCATGTCTATTTCCGGGCAGGCGTAGCCCCGGTTCTGCAGGGCGCCCTGCAGTGCCGTCTTGGCCTTGTCGAGCAGCCTGGGGGTCATGGCCTGACCTTTTATTTTTCGCAGTTTCTTAAGTTTTATTTCCGCGGGCAGCCCGGTCTGGGTGAAGGAGCGAACGACGGTCTTCAAACCCGGGTCCACTTTTAGAACGTCCGGCCCCGGTTCGAACCTGGGCTCCTGGTAGCCCCGCTGCTGAAGGAAGGCCTTTAAAAAATTTTCCGCCTGGTTGAAAGGGATCTGCCCCCAGCCTTCGGTAGCGGCGTCGCCGCAGACCAGGCGGATCTCCATGGCGTTAAGAATTATCTTCTCCCCTCCGACGAACCGGATCTGCGGGCAGGGGCCGTAGCCGCCGCCGGCCGCGGCGGGCGCGGCGCAGGGAGCCGTAAGCACGGTTAAGGCCAGCAGGACCGGCCAGACAGCGGAATTACCTGTAGGGGACATAAAAGCGGTGGCGGCGCAGAGACGCCGGGGGTGCTGCCCGGGGCCCGGCTCTGCTATGCCGGCGGAGCGTGCCTGACCGGGGTCGCCGGGCCCAGCAGCACGGCTATCCAGCGGGTGCTTTCGTGGTTCTCGCAGGCGAACTTCAGGGCCATGGTAAGCGGTATGCACAGGACCGCGCCGATCAGACCGAGCATACTCCCCCAGAAGATCAGCGACAGGAAGACTGCCAGCGTGGACAGGGATAGCTTCATACCCATGAGCTTCGGCTCTACTACATTGCCAAGAATGAAGTTAACCGCCACATAGCCGGCGGCTACCAGCGCGGCCCGGCCGGGCCCGAACTGCACAAGGGTAAGGCTGACGGCGGGGATGCCCGCTATGATAGACCCGACATGGGGGATGTAGAGGAGCAGGAAAGCCAGGAACCCCCAGAGAACGGGGGAACCTATGCCGAGGACGGCCAGCCAGACGCCTATCAGGACGCCCGCGGTAACGGCCAGGGCCGTCTTTACCAGCATGTAGCGCTGAATATCGCCTACGAACCTGGTAAATTCCGGGAAAGCCTGCCGCGGATCGCCGAGTACGGCGCGCAGCTTGACCGGGAAGCTGGAGGCTTCCAGCAGGATGAACATCACGGACAGCAGGATCAGCACGAAGTTGGAAAGCGCCGCGACCACCCCACCCAGCATGCCAGCGAAAAGTTTCATTACCGTAGCCGGGTTCAAATATTCGAGCAGCATACCCTCGGTGACGGGGATGCCTTTGCCCGCCAGCAGGGCGGCCAGGGACGCGGCTTCCGCCTGCATACGCGCCTGGTAGGCCGGCATTGCGTCGCCAAACCCGCTCAGGGACGTGCCTACAAGCAGACCGACCAGCAGCAGAACGGCCATCATGGCCGCCACTACCAGCAGCACGGCGGCTATGGCAGGAACACGCTTGCGTTCCAGCCAGAGCACCAGCGGCGTGCCCAGCAGCGCCAGGAAAACGGAGACCAGCGACGACACCAGGGCCGACTGCGCCTGGTTGAGGCCCCAGATAACTATGACCAGCGCGGCCGCGACAAGCAGGAAGCGTGTTCCGCCGGGGAAATCATTCTTTTGGTTCATGGAGCACGCCTCCTTTTGCCCAGGCAGCCTTATTGACCGGCCCCGGCAAGTTTTCACGCCGGGCTGGAACGCTTCAAAAGGACCGGCGGCCGTCAGCAGGGATTTCGCCCCGGCCGCGCCGAAAGGAGCGTCCAGATATTCTCCCGCGGCTTCGGGCGGGCGCGTGGCCGCGCCGGCCGCGCGCGCGGCGTCATCGCAGAAAGCACTACAGCACGGGCGACTATATCTCTCATTTGGGCCTGTACACTTCCTCAGGACGCTTCTACGGTCATCAGGTTCTTTACTTTCTTCACGCCGTTAACGTCTTTTACCAGCCTGGTCACCAGGGCCTTCTGGGCTTCGGTGGCGGCCCGGCCGCCCACGGTAACCACGCCGCGCCTTACCGCCACCGTGGTGTAGAGCGCGTTGGTGGAATGATGCAGCAGCAGGGCCATCCGGACCAGGGCGGCTACGGACACGTCGTCGATCTTTTCTTTAGTCGTCCGGGCTTCCTTCTCCACGGGCACGGCCACCAGCATCTCGTTCTTAACTTCTTTTACGCCTTCTACATCCCTGGCGTATTCGCTGGTCAGATCTTTTTGCGCCAGGCTTGTGGCGCGGCCGCGCAGCGTAACGATGCCGTCCTTTACGTCCACTTCCGTGTTCTTGGCGCTCACGCTGCGGTGGAACAGGAGCGTGGCTTTCACTTTTTCCTGGAACCAGGCGTCCGAGTTAGCGGTCGGCGGGGCGCCTTTGACTTCCAGCCTGTTGTCCACGCTCCTGACGCCGGCGATATCCGCCAGGGTCACCTCGGCCAGGGACTTATGGAAGCTTTCGTTGATAATGCCGGTCAGGGTAACGGCGCCGTCCCTGGATTCTATTTTAATATCGTCCCCGGTAAGGTAGTTCTGGAACACATACGACTGCCTGGCCGAAGAGATGATAAAAACGTCCATTCTTGACGCCTGCGCGGGCGCGCTGAACGCCAGCAATACCGCCGCCGCCGCCGACAAGGACACGGAATACATTGTTTTCATGTTACGCTCTCCTGATTGCTCTTGTTTTAATTTTTAGACACCGCTAAAACCCTGTTAATCCAGTATAGCCCTTCGCCGCAGGCGCAGCTATTAGGACTTCTGCCCCGGAGCCTAGGTAGTATTACTGAAGCCCGGCCGGCGCCGCGGCCGCTATTTTTGCTCCCCGCAGTTCTTGCTCCCCGGCTTCGGGTCCCTGGCGAAAGTCTGGAACTGGGCAGTCAGCTCGGCGGCCCATTTCACGGCGCTCAGTATATGCCCTATCTCGGCCTTTGTCGGGCTGGACGCGGCGGTGCCCTCATCCAGCAGGGTCGCGTAGCCGTTGATCACGGCCAGCGCGTTGTTGAAGTCGTGCGCCATGGGCAAGGCGGCTTTTTTCAGGGCTTCCGCGGCCTTGGCCCCGGCCAGCTCGCCTTCCGTTTTTTTGATCCCGGTTATGTCGCGGGCCACCCCCAGCACCCCTATCAGTTCGCCGCCGGCATTGCGCAAGGGCGTCCTGACGGTATTGAAAGAATGGCTGCCGGCCGGCAGCACCCGGTCATAAGTCCGGCTGATGGTCTTGCCGGTGCGGATCACTTCCCGGTCCGCCAGGGTAGAGGTCCGCGCCGCTGCCGGGGAGAATATCTCGGCGTCGGTTTTGCCGAGCACGCCCTTCCGGGTCAGCTGGAAAGAATCGGCGCAAGCCTTGTTGACCTTTACATAGCGGCCTATCAGGTCCTTTATAAAAATAGCGTCGCCGGAGGTTTCAAAAATATTCCGGAACATAGCCTCGTTCTCTTTCAGCAGCGCCGCGGCGCCCGCTTTCCGGCCCACATCGCGAACCACGCCGGTTATCAGCGCCGGTTTGCCTCCGGACTTAACTATCCCGCTTTTCTGCTCCATGAAAAAGTAGCCGGCGCTCTTTTTACGCAGCCGGTAGGAGATCATCGGCAGGGTCCGGCCGGTTTCCCGGGCATTGGCCAGGGCTTTTACCGCCATCTCCCGGTCCTGCGGGTGCACCAGGTCGAAGATGCTGCGGCCCAGCAGGTCTTTAGACCGGTAGCCGTAAGCCGAGACCCTGGGACTCGCGTAAACTATTTTTCCGGCCATGTCGGCGGAGTAAACGATGTCCTGCGAGGAGGAGATTATGGCCAGCAGCGCGTCATGCTCCCTGCGCCGGCCGGCCTCGTCGAGTTTGCGTTTGAGCAGCAGCGCGTAGACGCGGGCCAGCCGGCTGACGGTGCGCAGTTCATCGGCGGAATAATCCCCGCGCGGCTCGGACAGCGCCAGTATGCCCAGCAGTTCGCGGCCGTAGACCGCCGGAACACCGAGGAATTTATGCGCTTTAACCCGCGCGGCGGAGGGCGCATAATTGGCCAGCAAAGGCTTTTTCCTTTTCAGGACGCGGCCCCAGAGCCCCGCGAAGTACGGTGAAACCAGAAAGCTTTTTTTTGCCGGCCGCGTTTTGCGCGCCTTGCCGTAAAGCGCCACCGCCACGATCCGCCCCGTAACGCCATCCCGGTAGCCCGCTACGCCGAACCTGCTGCCGGTAAGGCGGCACGCCTCGGCCAGCACCGCCCCGGCGAGTTCCTTGAAGGAAACGCCGGGATCCGTCAGGAAGAGCTCTTCCAGGCCGTTAACCGAAGCGGACACCCCTTGCGCCCGGCTCAGTTTTGCCTCGCGCTGCCGGCGCGAAGGTCCGAAGGAGCTCTTGTTTCCGGCTCCGCCCCTTTCCTCAGGGTCGGCCGGCGCCGAGGGCAGGAACGAAAGCCGCGCCTGCTGGGCGTAGGCGTAGATCCCGCCGGCGCGCAGCGCGGCGCTGAGCCGCCTGGTTTTTGCCAGGGCCAGCGCGCGCACGGCGCGCGCCGATCTTTTTAAATTTTCAGACATTATCTTCCCTTCCCATTGTTCCGAAGTTGGCCTGAGTTTAGTATATCCCATGCCGGGCAGCGGGGCCATTGGGAGTTATGCCAGTACCGCTAGGTAGTAGTACGGGGCGGAGCGGTTCATTTAAGGGAGGTCAGCCCGTGCTGAAGAGCGTATTTGGTAAGGCCGGCGACCGTAAGGATATTGAGTTTATGCGACAGGTGTTCCCGGTGCGTTTCAGCCGTCCGGGTGCCTATGCCGAGTTTCGCAGCGACGCCTTTGTTGGAGAGCCCTTCGGCCAGCAAAGTCAGCACCTCCACCTCACGGCACGTCAGCGCGGCGCCGCCCGGCTGGCCCGGCGAAGACTGCAGGACGGCATGCATGCCGCGGGGAAAACTCGACCCGCCCCGGAAGACCCGCTCTATCGCGTCGAACAAGTCCGACAGCGGCTGGTCTTTCGTCACGTAGCCCCGGGCGCCGCAGCGGGCCATGCGGCCCACGTATTCTTCGCTGGAATGGATGCTGAAAGCTATGAGCCCGCACCTGGGAACGAGACGGCGCAGGCGCAGCGCCAGTTCTCCTCCGTCCATAAGGGGCAGATTGACGTCCAGGATGATAACGTCGGGCGACAGCTTCCTGACCTTGCGCAGGGTCTCCCGTGCGTCGGAAGCTTCCCCCACCACCGCGACGGAGCGGCTTGCGAGATAGGAGCGCACGCCTGCGCGCACTGTCGGGTGATCGTCCACTAAAAAAACCCTGATCTTTTTCCGCTTTTCGTCCGTCACGTCGTTGTCCCCTTTCAAAAAGAATAATTCACCGCGGCGGTTAACATGTAACCTTTGTCGGTTAAATTCCTGCCCAGGGGATGCGCCAGGTCCTGGGAATTTATATCCTCGGTCCACAGGTAGCGGTAGGAGCCCCCGAAAGACCACGCGGTATTAAGGAAGTACTCCACTCCCCCGCCCGCATGGGGCCCGAAACGAAAATCCGTCCTGTCCGCCGGGGCGTAGACGTGGGTGTAATACCAGCCGCCCCCCGCCAGGATATATGGCGCGAGCCTGTAGCCGTGCGGCATTAGATAGGCGAGGACCGACAGCTGGATCGGTATCACGTCCACTTTCGCTTCGGGGAAACTTTCCTGGCGCAGGTCCGCCGATAACTCCAGGGCCCACCGCCGCGTAAGATGATAGCGCGCCTGCGCCCCTTCCGAGAACTCGCCGCTGCCGGCGCCCCTGCTGCGGTAATAGGCGGCGCGCCCCCCGAGAGACAGGCCGGCCCGCGGACCGCGGCTCTCTTCGGGTTCGGCTTGCGCGCAGGCCGCCGCGGCGGGCAAAAGCCCGGCCGCCAGGATAATAACGGCGGTCAAGTGTTTATAAAAAGTCATAGATAGATCCCTGCTCCGCAGCCCGGTATACCAGGTGCCGCAAATAGAGCATACCGCATGGGGCAGGCCCTGCCAATGCGGAATTATACCCGGGCTGGAGTGGAATATTACGGAGGAGGAGGAAGGCTGCGGCAGGAGGCGCGCTACCTGGTTTTTTTGCGGGGGCTCTTCTTCCCGGCGGGAACGGCTTGGTCCATGCCGGCGGGGAAATACAGGCCGCCCCGGGAGACCTGCACAATGGCGTCGAACAGTTCCGAAGTGGGCTGGCTCTTCATAACATAGCCGCGGGCGCCGCTGCGCGCCATCCGCACCACGTATTCCTCGCTGGAATGGATGCTGAAAGCGATGATCCTGGACCTGGGGACGAGCCGGCGCAGGTTGTCGGCGACTTCCCACCCGACCATGGAAGGCAGGTTGACGTCCAGGACTATCACTTCGGGCGCCAGCTTCTGTACCTTGCGAAAGGCCTCGGGGGCGTCGGCGGCATCCCCCACCACCTCTATATCCCGGCTAGCCAGGTAGGTACGCACGCCTTCCCGCACGATCGGATGGTCGTCGATAAGGAAAACTCTGATCTTTTTTTGTTTTTCTTTTTTCATACCCGGCTGAAGGCGGCCTGACAATGCTGCGGCAGGGCGGCAAACACCTCAATACTGCCCAGGCGTTTTACTGCTTGGGTTTATCCGGCAGGCCCAGCGAGGTCAGGCCGTGCTGGATGGCGTACTTCGTAAGGCCGGCGATGGTCATAATACCGAGCTTATGCGAGAGGTGCTCGCGGTGCGTTTCGGCGGTCCTCACGCTTATTCCCAGTTTCCGGGCCACCTCTTTATTGGCCAGGCCCTCGGCCAGGAGGGCCAGCACTTCGCGCTCGCGCACGGTCAGCACCACCGTGTTCGCCTCGTCGGGGGACGGCTTGGACTCCGGCGAAAGGATGGCGTCTGTCATAGACGCGGGGAAATAGATGCCGCCCTGGTAGACGTGCTTGATGGCCTCCACCAGCTTGGCCGTGGGCGCGTCCTTGGTCACGTAGCCATGGGCGCCGCAGCGGGCCATCCGCACCACGTGCTCCTGGCTGTCATGCACGCTGAAAGCGATGATCTTGGCGCGGGGGGCCGTCTGGCGCAGCTTGCGGGCCAGCTCGCCTCCGTCGAGGGAAGGCAGGTTGACGTCCAGGACGATAACCTCGGGCGCCAGCTTCTTCACCTTGCGCAGGGCCTCCGCGGCGTCGGCGGCTTCCCCCACCAGCAGGACCGCCGACTGGGTGGCCAGGAAGGAGCGCACCCCCTCGCGCACTACGGGGTGGTCGTCCACCAGTAATACTTTAATTTTGGGCTCACTTTTCTTTTTCATAAGGCGTCTCCATCCTGTCGCGTTAAGGGAACGCGGACCGTGAGAGTGGTCCCGCCCCCCGGAGTGGAATCCAGTTCTATCGTGCCGCCGGCCAATTCTGCCCTCTCGCGCATGCTCCCCAGGCCGATGCCATTGCCGGCCGCCTGCCGGCTGGCGCCGGGGGTGAACCCGACCCCGTTGTCGCGCACGCTTAAAACTATTTTCTTCCCTTCCCGGGAGAGGGTGACGGCGGCCACGCTGGCCTTGGAATGTTTCCCCACATTATTGAGCGCCTCCTGCGCGATGCGGAACAGCGCCAGTTCCAGCTCGGGAGAGATCTGCGAAGGAACGTTCCCGGCCTTAAGCGTGACAGGTACTCCCGCCCGCTCCTTGAACTGCCGGCAAAGCGTGCGCAGGGCCGGCTCCAGGCCCAGGTCCACCAGCTCCGAAGGCATCAGGTTCTGGGAGACGCGGCGGATCTCCGAAATGGCGTGGCTCAGGAACCCGCCCACTTTCGAAATGTTCTCCGCGTCTTTTTTGTTCAAAGCCATTTCCCCGGGCAGGGACTCCAGCCTGAACTTAATGCCTGAAAGTATCTGGCCGACGCCGTCATGAAGCTCCCGGGAAAGGCGCTTGCGCTCCGTTTCCTGGGCGGAGATCACGCGCGAGTGCAGGCGGTGCAGCTCCCGCTCGGCGCCCTTGCGCTCCGTGATATCCCGTTCGGTGGTGGCGACTTCCACCGGCCGCCCCCTGTCATCGCGCAGGACGGTTACCGTCAGCAGCACGTCCAGGGTCCGGCCGCCTTTTGTGCAGCGCTGGGCCTCTATGGGAGCCGCCGAGACCCGGACCAGTTCCCGCGCCTTTATAAGCTTATTTTTCGGCATCAGCCGCCTGATGCTCATCGCCAGGGCTTCCTTTTCGCTATAGCCGTACATCTTCTGCGCGCCTTTGTTCCAGGCGAGTATGCGGTCCTTGAGGTCGCAGATAATGACCGCGTCGTTGGAATCCAGCACGGAATTGGCCAGCCGCAGGGTGTTTTTCTCCGCGAGCTTGCGCTCCCGCTCGGCCTGCTTCTGCTCCGTAATGTCGCGTTCCGTCTCGGCGACTTCCACCGGGCGGCCCTTCTCATCGCGCAGCACGGTTACGGTCAGCAGCACGTCCAGGACCCGGCCGTCCCTGGCCCTGCGCCGGGTCTCTATCGGCCCCGCCGAAACACGGACCAGATCCTTAGCCCTCATCCGCGTCTTTTCCGGCATCAGGCGGCTGATATTCATCCCCAGGGCTTCTTTTTCGCTATAGCCGTACATCCGCTGCGCGCCTTTATTCCAGGCGGTGATGCGGCCCTTCAGGTCTATGATGATGACGGCGTCGTTGGAATCCAGCACCAGCGTGGCCAGCCGCAGCAGGTTCTTTTCCGCGAGTTTCCGGTCCTGTATATCCACCAGCGCCAGCACGGCGCCTTCAGTCCTGCTTTTTTCGGCCTTGTTCTTGTCGGTCCGGTAGGGCCGGATAAAAAGGTAATACCACTTGCCCCGCGTATCGGCGACTTCCAGCTTCTGGACCTGGCCGGTCTTGATCACGTTTAGGAGCCGCTGTTTTAGATCGGGGACGAGCAGGGGCAGTTTGACCTCCGTGATATGCCGCCCTATCTTGTCCGGGGAGAGGTCCAGAGCTTCGGCCGCCGGGGGCGTGAAGCGGCGGATGGTCAGGTCGGCCCCCAGCAGGACGACGGGGATGTCGATATTGGCCAGCAGGTTGGAGAAATCGCTGTTGGAGCGATTCAGGATCTGGTTCGCGTCTCCCAGCTCCTCGGTAGACGTGATAAGTTCCTCGTTGGCGGACTGCAGCTCTTCCTTGGAGGTTTCGAACTCTTCGTTGACGCTCTGCAGTTCTTCGTTGTTGGAAAGCAGCTCCTCGTTGGAGGATTTAAGCCGCGAATTGGTAGACTCCTGCTCCTCTATAATGGCCTTTAGATGTTCCGCGGAGACCGCCAGGTCCTCTTTAAGCTGGACGACGCGGCGGCTGTCTTTTTCCCCCGGCGCCGCGGCGGCAGGCTTCTGGCCGGGAGCGGGGGCTAACAGTTCCTCGAACAGGATGAGGAAATGACTGGAGCCGTTGACCGGCAGCACCTCGACCTGGATACGCCCGGGCCCGCCCCCGGGTTTAGGCAGGGATATCTCCTTGCGCACGGCGCAGGCGGTTTTTTTAGCCACGTGGATGGCCGTCCGCAGTTCCAGCAGCAGCCCGCTTGAGGCCATGCGGCGCAGGTTCAGGCTCGGGCGGCCGGGCGCGGGCCGCAGGTAGGCAGAAATATTTCCCAGGAACCGCAGTATCTCCAGTTCGCCGTTCACGATGACGCCGTTGGGGATATAGCGCGCGGGCAGGATACTGTCCAGCTCTCCCCGCAGGTCGGCTTCCTCCTGCGCCTGTTTTACCTGCCCCCGCTCCCCGTAGTAGGGGAGCTTAAAGGCGGGCTCCGTTTCCAGGAAACGGCCGGACTTAAAGAAATCGAGGCGCGACGCGGAAGCCGTCGTCCGCTCGGAAAAGACTTTTCTCTTCGCTTTCACAGGGGAAAAACCGCCGAAGAATTCCCCGGTGGTCTCCGAGTGCCCGAGCATGAGGATGCCATGGGGCTTTAAAGCGTATTGGAAGATCCGCATGGCTTTTTCCTGCAGGGCCGGGCCAAGGTAGATCAGGAGGTTCCTGCAGCTGATCAGGTCCAGGTTGGTGAAAGGCGGGTCCTGCACCAGGTTCTTGGCCGCAAAGACGCAGCGCTCGCGGATGGCCGGCACTATGCGGTAGCCGTCCCTGGTTTCAGTAAAGAAGCGCCGCAGCCGCTCGGGCGAAACGTGCGCCTTGATCTTTTTAGGATAAAGCCCCGCGCGGGCTTTTTCTATAACGGCGGGGTTCACATCCGTGGCGAAGACCTGGAAGGGCGTCTGGGAAACTTTGGGCCCCAGGAATTCCACCAGGTTAATGGCGTGGGAATAGACCTCTTCCCCGGTAGAGCAGCCCGGGACCCAGATGCGTATCGGTTCATTGGCCCTCCTGTTCTTGAGCAGGCGAGGGTAGATAGTTCTCTTTAATTCCCTGAAGGATTCCGGTTCCCGGAAGAACGACGTCACGCAGATCAGGATGTCGCGGTAGAGCTGCTCCAGTTCGGCGGCGTCCGAGGCCAGCAGGCGGAAGTATTTCTCAGGGTCATGGATACGCCGCAGCGCCATGCGCCTCTGGATGCGCCGGCGCAGGGTGCTGCGCTTATAAAGTTCGAACTCTACTCCCTTGGCGGTGCGCAGCAGGTCCAGGATGCCGGTCAGCGGGTCTTCCGCCGGTTTGGCCGCCAGTCCTGCCCCGGCCGGGCCCGGCCCGCCAGGGCGGGCGGGGCTGATCCTTTTACCTATCTCTGCCGGGGAAAGAATGAAGTCCACCGAACCGGCCTCTACCGCGGAATGGGGCATGCTGAGGTGGGAGGCTGTTTTCTCGCTCTGCGCGAAAGTGGTCCCGCCGCCAGCCTTGATCGCCTTCAGGCCTTCGGTCCCGTCCGACCCCTCGCCCGACAGGAGTACGCCTATGGCGTTGGTTTTTTGGTCCGCGGCCAGGGAATAAAAAAAACTGTCTATGGGGTTGCGCCAGTCGGCCTTGTGCCCGAATTCAGAAAGGCGGAGAACGCCCTGTTTTATCTGCATCGCCCGGTTGGGCGCTATGATGTAGATCCGGTCGGGCTGGACCCGCTCCCCGTTTTTAACTTCGCTGACCGGGAGTTTAGTACTGTGCGCCAGGATCTCGGCCAAATGACTCTCATATTGGGGCGCAAGATGGGGCACCAGCACGAACGCTATGCCTGGCTGTGCCGGCAGAGCGCTCAGGAGCTCCTCGAAAGCCTTAAGCCCGCCGGCGGAAGCGCCGACAGCGGCGATCCGGAAAGTCGCGGTTTTTTTTCGCATACAGTTTTTGGAACTTACCCCCAAAGGTAAGTATATAGCAAATGCATATATAAAGCAATGCGGATCTGGAGGGAGGGCAGCGGGTCCGGCGGCAACCGGGGGGCGGGAAAGCGGGGGTTTTGGGGGAAATTCAGCCGGTTTTCCCGCACGCCCTGCGGTTGCGGGGTGTGCGGTACGGTAAGCGGCAGGAGAAGGCTACCGGTGTCCAGTAAGAACTTCTCTTGCCGTGGTGTAGGCGAGGGCGGTTTTAATGCGGTCAGCCCTGTCCTGGGACGCGCCCAGCTTGCCATCCTTAATAAGACCGAGGGAAACCACCATCCACACCTTAAACTCTTTCTTTATCACTTCATTCAGAATAGTCATAATTCCACCTCTTAACTCACCCCCGACGAGCCTTACCCTTGTTCCTGTTAATATGATACCCCCCCCGCGCCTGGAGGCGCTATGCGTGGTTGTACTCGCGCATACGAGTAACCTCGGCAACAGTTTCCGAGTATAAAGACAAGCGCCGCCGATTTTTGTATGATAGTTGCGGGGAAGGGTTTTTATCAATTAAACGCGGCCGGAAGCCTCAGGTGCAGAAAACTTCACCAGCGGCTGTCCGTTATATGTATTGCCGGGTTTGCCCCGCTAACAGGAGGCGGTATGAGGTCCAAGACGGAACTGTCAAAAGCGCTCAACAACTGCAGACGCAGGGTCGGGGGTAATTACGGTCTTAAAGAAAAGCGCAGGAGCACCCTCATACGGGTGATAGGCATAGCCCAGTTCAACCGCGAGGCCGCCTTAAGATACAGCAAGGCGATGGATGAATACCAGTACAAGGTCCGCCAGGAAGTCCCTTCCCGCGCGATGTACTTCCTCTATGACAAGAACCATAAAGAGCGGCGCACCGGCTATGTGCTGGTCTACGGCAACTCCGGGCACAAGTGGTTCGCCCGCAAGCGGGAGGCCGCCGCGGCGCTGCTGGCCATGGTGTCGTCGAACAAGTAATACCCCGGCCCCAAGGCCGGGGTATCCCCCCGGCTAAAACAGCAGGTTCAGCGCGATCGTGACCATCGAACCGGCGTCCTGGTAATCCTTGTCCAGCGCGGCGGCGTCGTGGGACATTATGCTTTCCAGCCAGACGTACCGGTAGGCCCCGTCCAGGGACAGGGAACTGCCCAGCATTACCTCGAGGCCGGCTCCGGCATGCAGGCCGAACCGCGAGGTATCGTGCTCATAGCCGAGCGGACCGTCCACACTGGAATAATACAGGCCCGCCCCCCCGAGCAGGTAAGGGCTGACCGCGCTGCCTGGCGTAAGGTACGCCAGCAGGCTCGCCTGGACAGGATAAGTTTTAATGGTAGTGAGAGGGCCGAAGTCGTTCTTGAGGTAATCTATCGACGCCTCGAACCCGAATGCGGACGACAAGTGCAGCTTGAGCTGGGCGCCGGGAGCCCAGGCCCCGTCGTCAGCGTCCTTGGGGGTGGCATACGTGGCCCTGGGGCCTATCGACAGCACCCTGTCCCCTACCCCGCCCTCCGCGAAGGCGGCCGCCTGCAAACCCAGCAGCAGCGCCGCCATCGCGAACAAAGCCCCGGCCTTTTTAGTGCGATTATTGTTTTTCATATTATAACTCCTTGATCTGTCGTCCGCCGTTCAGCGGCTTCCTTAAAGCATAAGCCTTATCCGGCGCCCGCAGATATTAGGAATTATCCCGTCCCGCTCGGTAGTATTACGGTAGGTTCCCGTAGAAATCCGCATATCGGCTTCGGGGAGCCAAAGGGTATAGTATCAGCAGGAAGACGGCGCCGCAGCCGGAAAGGGCGCTGTCTCCACACTGGTACTCTATAAGGAAACACTATGACCAAAACAGAAAAACTCATCGGGGCGGGCGTCGGCGTGGCGGCCTTGGCCGCGCTGGGAACTTACCTGTTCTACGGAGCGAGGGGAGAGAAGAACCGCCAGGCCATAGCCGGCTGGATGCTGAAGCTGAAAGGCGAGGTATTGGAAAAAGCGGAAGAGATCAAGGACCTCAACGAGGCAGAGTATTACAAGATCGTAGACGAAATCTCCGGGCGCTACGCGAGGCTGGGAAAAGTGGGCGCCGAGGAACTAAAACACCTTACCGGCGAGCTCAAGAACGCCTGGACGCACCTGAACAAGGAACTTCAGTAGGCAGCCGCCTTTTCCGGCGCCGCGCCTGAGCGCCGGCGCCGGAAAAAATACGGGACAGTCGCACCGGGAGAACATAATTATGAAAATACTTTCCGCTATCTCTGCAATCGCGGCCGGAGCTGCCCTGCTGGCTTTCAGCGTGCCCGCCGGCGCTTCCCCGGACAGCCGCATAGAAGCGGCCGCCCGGGAGTCGTATGTCTTCAGGACCTACCTGAAGGAAGACGAGATCAAGATAGAGTCCAGGGAAGGCGTGGTCACGCTGACCGGGACCGTTTCGGAAAATTCCCGCAGCGCCCTGGCCGGGGAGACTATAGCGAGCCTCCGCGGAGTGAAGGCCGTCGAGAACAAGTTGACGGTTAAAGGCGAACCCTCCTCCAGCCTGGACGCGTGGCTGAGCGACAAATTAAAGATCTCGCTGCTGTTCCACCGCAGCGTGAACGCCGGCAAAGCCGAGGTCACCGTAAAAGACGGGGTAGTGACGCTGCGCGGCTACGCAAGCAGCCAGGCCCAGAAGGACCTGACCACCGAATACGCCAAGGACATCGACGGCGTGAAGGAAGTCCTGAACGAGATGGTAGTAACCGAGGCCTCAAAAAATGAGCCCAGGACCCCCCGCCAGAAGATAGACGACGCCTCCATCACCGGCCAGGTCCGCCTGGCGCTGCTGCTGCACCGCTCCACCAGCGTGCTCTCCACCACCGTCGCCGTCAAGCGCGGCGTGGTCACTGTGGGCGGCAAGGCCAAGAACGCGGCCGAAATTGCCCTGGTCACCAAGCTGGTGGAAGACATAAACGGCGTCAAGCGGGTAAAGAACCTGATGATGCTGGAAGCCGCCGCCGGGAACTGACCGCAGCGTTCCGCAGCCGCAAAATTAAAAGGCCGGTCTTCTCGCGAAGACCGGCCTTTTGCGTCCCTTGATAACTCGGGGGTTAAAGTATTTTCCGGTAGAGGTCGCAAATCTTATCTTTATGCGTTACGCCTCGTTCTTCAACCTGAAAGGCATTGTTGGTTAAAACCCTCAGTGAACAGGTATTGGCCGGCAAGACAAACGCGTAAAGGCTTTTATACCCCGCCCGCCTGGCCACCTCGCAAAGCAACACCACCGCGGGGGTAATTATCCCGGAATGTTTTTCACTCGCCCAGTAGCCTATCTCCGCGCCCTCAAGCTCGGGGGATTTAATATCCACGGTCCCGCAAATCTCCCGGGAAGCGTCCAGGACCAGGAATACGAAGTGAGAGCGCTCGGCCCAACCTTTCGCTGCCCAATTAAGAAAACTCTCAGCCTTCTCTGAAGAATAGGGCGTCCCTTTAAACACAGGCTGGAATAGAATACCGTAAACCGCGGCCTCGTTGCAGATGGACCGGACCCTCTCCACGTTGTCTTTACTCGCCTCTATGGAATCCCCCCTTACAAGCGTGTAAGGCCGGGCCGTTTTCCGGTTCATAAACTCTTCCGATATAAATTGAGTTAAAAGATTCATTCTTAAATCCGCAAGTAAGCCTAGCCCGCTCCGTGCCTGTTAAGCGCCCGGATCTCGGACACCAACCGCATCTTTTCAGCCAGCATTCTCTCGGTATACCGCCCGTTCCTCTGCGTAACTGCCTTATACCGCGACACCAGCATTTCCGCATGCGGCTTTTTGATTATAAAACATTCTTTTGGTTCGGCCACCAAAGCCAGGACGGTAGCGTCTGGCCCCTTAACGGCCGCCGCCCCCCGCCCTGGCCCCTCTTAATCATCAGCCCTGTTCTACTTCAAGAACCCGGGCTACTGCCCTTTTGTAAGGAAACATTTTCTCTGGACATAGCTCCCTAACACGCCCCCTCCCCATGGCAGCCCCACAACAAAGAGCGTAGATAGCATTTCCGAAGCGATATTAATTTTGTGCCATATCACCGCAAGCGCTAGCAGCCCGCCAATGATTACCCCGACAATCCCGCCTAATCTGTCCTTCACTCTTGTTTCAGAAGTATTCATAGAATTTCCCATTATTATGAGTTTTAAACTATTCCCGCTGGCTTTGTCAACCGATTCCCTTAAATTCACTCGCAGTTTTTTGCTCCCAAAGATTATCCGTGGGTGGGCTCACAGTCCGCACTCATCTCAAGGCAGATCGGGGTGGATGTGCAAACCGGGACGACAGTGCACACCAAATTACAGACGGCGGCGCCTGCGCCGCAAACCCACTGCGGAGTGCCAGCGACATAGCTGGCTATATGGCATGTCACTTGGCCAGCGGTGCAGACAGTTTTGCAGTCGTTTTTATCCACGCAGGTCTGCGTCGTGCCCCATCTCACACAGCCGCAGCGGGATGACGCGGACTTGTCCGCGTTCCAAGGGAAATCATAGTCAGACCCTTCAGTTACGCTGATAAAATCCAACTTCTGCTCAGGGGTTCCCTCTTTGAGCAATCGCGCCGCGCTAGCGCTTATGACGAACTTGCGATGGTTATTGGCATAGTTGATGGCATATCCGATGGTTTCGTCCATTGATGCGATTTCGGCGGGGCTGAAGACTCTCTGAGCCAAACCGCGGCGCATATTGGGAATACTCTTAAAATTAGAGTAGGCCTCTGTTTTCGCAGGAGCGACCACCTCGGGCTTTGGCTCCCCGCAGTTCAGAGCGCCGCTTTGGCGGGAATCCGGGCTTTTTACGGCTTCCATAAAATCCACCTGTTTAAAAGTGCCCTTATCGAAGTCAACATTGAATCCCTGCGCATTTAGGCCAGAGACCGTACCGATTATTACCGTGACTATCGCTATTAGTATGTTTCGGTTTTTCATGAGATATTTCCTTAATCCGTCCTTCTATTCAAGATACCGCCGGAATTTCCCCCGCCGGTTTGCCCTACACCCTTGTACAAAGCAATTTTTATGCCAAACACAGAGTATATGGGATAATTGCGCGGAGATATCTAATTTTCACGTCGTTATATGCGCCATTTTGGAAAGCTTTCCGCCTCTTGCGCAGGAACGAAAACAGCTCCCAGAAGGTACTAATATCAAACCACTTGGTCTGACATTAGGACGATGTCGCCCGGTTTTGCTACAATTCCTGGTATCTAACCGGGGGCTTATGAGCAGACTGAATATCCTTGTAGTAGAAGACGACCCGCTCTCACGCGAGGTTATGGACAACAATCTGGCGGGCCATGCCGTGGACTTCGCTTCTGATAAGGCTGCGGCAGAGCGCAAGCTAAAGGCCGGGCATTACGATATCTGCTTCTTGGACCTCCTCCTGGGAGATAATGATGATTACTCGGGTTTGAAGCTTATCCCGCTGGCGGTCTCTAAGGGGGTCTATTCCGTGGTAATGTCCAGTTGCGATACAGAAGAGACCATAAGCCGCGCTTACGCGCTTGGCTGTAAGGAATTCTATGTAAAGGGCAACGAGCAGCAGAACTTGGCGGCCATCATAGCCAGATATATGCGCGATGACGGAGGCAAGAAGGCTCAGCAAATCTTTTCAGGGGACTTCATCACCAACGACCCAGAGACCCGCTCGCTGGTGTCCGAGGCCCTGAAATACGCGGCCACGGAGTTGCCTCTGATGATATTGGGACCTTCCGGCACAGGTAAGACCACCCTGGCGCAACTACTGCACGGGCATTCAGGCCGCGCCGGAGATTTTGTAGCCATAAACTGCGCGGCCTATACCGAAGATCTCCTGGAGTCCGAGTTGTTCGGCTATAAACGTGGCTCCTTCACAGGCGCGCATGAGAACCGCAAAGGTAAATTGGCACAGGCTGACAAAGGCACGCTATTCCTCGACGAGATAGGTGCCATGAGCCAGAACATGCAGGTAAAACTGCTCAAGGCCATAGAGGAGAAGTCCTTCTACCCCCTTGGCGCGGACAAGCCAGAGTATTCCAATTTTCGCGTGATAAGCGCCACTCTGGAGAACGTACAGAAACTGTTGGCAGAGGGAAAACTGCGCTTCGACTTCTTTCAGCGCGTGCACGGCATGACCATAGGGCTAAAACCGCTGGCTCAGCGGAAGTGCGACATTCTGCCGCTCATGCAGGCTTTTACAAAGGGCAAGAAGCGGCTGGCCTTCGAGCTGGCGGCGCGCGACCACCTGCTGGCCCACAATTGGCCGGGCAATACGCGGGAGCTGAAACGCTTTGTGGAACTTATAGGAGCCGGTACCCAGGGCGCGGTAACGCTGGAGACTGTGCGCCGCCACATCACTCCCGCCGCGGCGCCGCGCCAGGGGATCACGGAACCAGTAACGCAGGCGCAGTATGATTATGCGCTTGAACACGGGCTTTCCGCCGCCGTGGACCGTTTTACGGAAGGGCTTATTGCCCGCAATCTAAGCGAGAACGACGGCAAGAAAGCCGCCGCCCTCGCCCAGCTAAAAATATCGAAATGCCTTTTATATGCCGCGCTTGCCAAGGCGCGCAAGGCGGAGGAAAACCACAATGGCTGATGTAGAAAAGATTTACCACAACCTGAAGTCGCGGGCCGTGGGACTAAAGAGCGCCGCGGAACTGCTGCCCAACTGCGCCCCGGAAAAGCGCGATAAGGTTATAGCTCTCATGCGCGACGCCGCTAAGGAGATCGAGAGGCTGCTGACGGAACTGGAAGCCGGTCCCAGGCCCTAAGCCCAGGGCGGAGCTTTTGTAATTACCTTCAGCCAGGGCAGGTGCGCGAACTTTTCCGGCGGGTGGGCGGTGGCAAGGCAAATGTTGGTAAAGCCCTTCTCTTTTAGCTGAACGGCTATATCCTCGCCCTTCATGTTTTCCCCAAGGTCGGAATCAACATAGAGCGGGATGTCCTTGGGAAAAGTCCCCAAGGCCGAAAAGAATTCATCCGGTTTAGTAAACGCTCTCAGGCCAACGCCGTGCGCTTCTGCCGCCATCTCCCAAGTCATATGCGTCAGGGCATCATCGTCCAGCAGGACCGCCTGCGCCGGGGTTGTGGGCACGCTTATCGAAATCGGCACATATTCTGCCATTCCCTTTGCCATCAGCCGAACTTTCAAGCGGGCGCACTCTTCGATGACCCGTTTCTCCTCGCTGCGGCTCGTGACAAGAATGGTGCGGGCGCATAGCCCCAGCTCTTCTGCCAGGCTGAGCCCGGTTTCTTTATATCCTGAAAGCTCATAATCAAAAAGACAGACGGCGGCTTTCGCTTTCTCCAGTTCCGCCCTGGCCCAGGCGCGCAACGGCTCCGGCTCGCGGAAATATAATGTCTCAATGCTATGCGCTCCGAGGCGGGCGGCCTCAAAACGGTCGCGCCATAGCTGATGAATGCCTGTATCATCGTCCAGCACTATCGCCGGCCTGCCGGGAACGAGCTCGATTGCGGCCACAAAGCCGTCTGGCGCTTCCGCCCTTGGCAGTTTTATGGCTACGGTAGTGCCTTTGCCGGGAGTTGATGTTATTGTCAGGCTGCCGCCCCAGCTCTCTGCCGTGGTCTTGGCGTGGTACAAACCGAGGCCGGAGCCGCCGGCTTTGCCGTGCGTCTCTCCGCGCTGTCCCAGCCGGGACAATATCTCCGGGGGGATGCCTTTGCCGCTATCCGTTATTGTCAGGACGATAAAATTATCTTCCGGTATCACCCTCACGTCCACTTTCCCCTTATCGCCCAGGGCCTCGGCAGCATTGTTTAGCAAGTTTGAAAGCATACGTCCGAATTCCACCGACTGCACCTTGGCGAACAGGCCATAGGACTGCCGCGAGAACTCAAAGTCGATAGTAATGCCAGGTTTTTCCCCATATTGCAGGCGCTTTTCGGTAATCACCGGCTCAATGAGACTTGAAAGCAAGCGGATTTCCATGGGGCTGGTGTTGCCTGCGGCCGGGGTACCGGTTTGTCGGCGGTTCTTTTCCAAGAGGCCGTTGGCCACGTCGCGGATGCGGTTGACGGCATGGCGCACTACGACGCGCTGCTGTTCGGGGAGCTGCTCCATGTTTTTAAGCGCGGCATCCAGGGCGAATACGGGCGAGCGGATATCATGCGCCACCTGGGCGGCCATACTTACCATCGCGTCTACGACAGATTTTTCCTGGATGAGTTGTATATGGGCCAGGTTTTTACGTCGGAGCTCGTCCATTTCATATATATCCAGCGCAACATCAGAGTTGAGGCCCTGACTTAAAGGGGTTAAGACTTCGGTTTTAAACCGTTTTTGCAACTTGGATATCGTGAGGACTACAGCTGAAAGCGTCACGACCATAATAACCATCAAAACCAAAAGTGGTTCAAAAGCCGTTAATGGCGATAAGACCACAAGGAGATCCAAGCCTTGCACTCCTATCAGTTGTTTTCGTATAGACCACCTATGGAGATTCCCCGATGAAAGGCGGCAATACTCTAGCGGCCCAGGTGGGTATGAAATTTCGGCTGAAGAACCCGAGCATAATGCGACAAAGACCAGGTCTGGATTTCCCAGTGCCGATACAAAGGTGGACTCGATAAGTGATCTATTTGATTGCTGGACACCCATACTTACAGTCGCCTGCATCTGCCCGATGCTTTCGAGTTGGCTCGTATATCGGTTATACGCGAAGTAGCTAAGGTATAAAGTCTGGGCGATAACCGTCAGGAACATCAGCCGGATTACAGGCTGCCTGGCGTGACAGTTAACCCAGGCTGACAGATTTGTCATAGTGCGCGCCATCTAACCTCTGAAGAGATAAAGCCCGGCCGGAGAAGCCGGCCGGGAGCAATTACCGCGGTGTAAAATCCAGGATACTTAAGTTATGCCGGCCGAGGAAGGAGTCCCTTAGATGGAGCCGGTCGGCATTATAGGCCACCCGTCTGTTGAGATATCCGAGGTGGACGTATGGGATATCTTTCAGGATATCCCTGGAAACGGCTTCGTAATGCGATCCCAATTTTGCCAGGTCCAGCAGCTCCCGCCCGGTTTCCATGCCGTCGCAGACGGCTTTCCGCTCTGTTATCGGAGAGAATATCGCACCATGCCGGCCGAGCAGATGATAAAGCCCATCCGGATCTCCATCGGATACGGAAGCTCCCATAGGCATAATATCGGGGGTGAATTTTTTGTAGTACATTTCCCAGAAGTCTTTGGCCGAAAAATCAAACCTCGTGGTATCGGCCAGCTTAACGCCGTTTTTACGCAATACCTCCGCAAGCCATTCCCAGCCAAGGGGTCCCGCTGCCAGGAACAGCGGGGTTTTCTCCGTAGCTTTAATAAACAGCCCTATATGCCGCTCGCCGTCGCGGATAGCCGCCTGCACTTCCGTATCGGGAATGCGCCCGGACTGGAATTGGAGGAAACTTTGAGGGTCGCTTTCAAATCCGCGCGCGTTGAACGCCTCTTTTGCCTGCCCTATATTTTTCCAGACCAGCGCCTGGAACGCCGAGCGGTTTCTGGGATTTGAGAACAGGCGCCCCTGCAACCCGTTAAGATTGATTATTAAATGCATGCCTTCCTGGCCGGAAGAACATTTTATGGGGGCGAGCTTGCCTTCATCACACCCCGGCATCAACGCCATTTCCGCTATCAGATAAGCGTCTATTTCTTTGGACTGCAATTTATTTAGGGCAATCTTCGACGGGATATTGAGAATTTTTACATGTTTCAGGCCGGGTGCTTTCCCCGCGTAGTACGGGTTCGGCACAAGAGTCAGTACCTGGTCGGTCTCCGTAATTACATACGGCCCTGTTCCGATTGGGATGTCCCCAACCATTTTATATACGGAAAAGCGGCCGCCCGTGAACCGTTGTAGTGTGCGACGGACGGGTTTTTCGAACTCCAGCTCCAGCGTATCACCGGAGAGGACCCGGACTCCGGAGATTTCACCTGTGGCTTTAAAATCGTGATATCCTTTCAGATTGGATAAGCCGTCAGCCAGAGAGCTGTTGCTCGATTTAGCTTCTAGGCGTAGCCCGTCTTCCCAAGATCTCTTGAAATCCCCTGCCTGAAGATATGAGCCGTCCGAGAAGCGGAGGTCGGTGTTTATCTTAAAGCGCAGGATGCGCCTGTCCTGGCTCAACTCCCAGGACTTGGCTGCCGCGGGGGCTATCAGCCCTTTGTCTTCGGTCTTAACAAGTGCATTGAATTGGTATGCGATGACGGCGTCACCGATAAGGGTATGCTGCAAAGGCGGGACTATGGTGCCCCAATAACTGGGAACGCCGACAGTGTATATAGTTTCGGACATAGCTGAATGTTTCCTCCATAGGATAATGATGGAACACAAAAAGAAAACCCCCGCTATTAGCAGGGGGAACGACCATTTCCTGCTGGAAGTCATAGGTCAGGAGGGTTACAGATTATGCGGCTGTCAGGTTGTAATATACGGGACCTTTAACCGGCTGATAGGGGATAAAGCGTTCACTGTCCCCGCTTGGGACCGTGAATGCCGCTGTCGATAGCGGATTCCGCCAATACCTCATCGGCGGCGTTGCCCGCTCTGATTTGAGCGCTGCTTAGCGCAGACTGGGCGGCAAAAGAAACCGATGCCAGCGGTATCATTGCCAGCAGCAGCAAACAGCACTTCTTGGTCAGGTTGATCATAATCGTTCCCCTATTTCAGAGTATACTAAATTCACAACCAGCAGCCGGGGTCTTTTTTTAGAAAACTCCCGTATGAGACAAAAGACGCATTGCGGTCTCCTCCACATCGATCGTAAAACATACAGGAACCACAGCCTTCTATCGCCCCGGCCCGCAAAGCCTTCATTATTGGGTGGTTGAGAAACAGATTCTCCAGGCCCTGTTCAAGGATATTGCCGAGCTTAAAGTCCGCCCGGCTCGTTACCTTCAGGTTCCCATGACAGTCGATGATCAATCCTTGGAAACCAGCTTTCCCGTGCGCTCCCAGCTCCGGAGACAGAAGGATGAATAGCGGCAGGTTGGTTGCCGTGGGAATTGAAGTTTTACGAGAAAGAGCCAGTATCTCCTGGTAGGCCGCCCGCAATTCTAAAGCGGTAAGAGCGGAATCCTCCCCAGTCTCCTGCAGCGCTTTGCCTTTGCCTTGCGGCACGAACCTGGTAAAATTCATTGCTGCCGCGCCGGCATCGGCAGCCGTATTAAAAAACTCCGGTATCCATGCGGCCGTATTTTTAGACAGCACCGCCTGTAACTGCACAGCCACGCCGGAATTATTAAGCGATTGGATACCTTTCACTGCCCTTTCAAAATTACCTGCCCCCCTGATAACGTCATGCCGCACGGCATCCGGGCCGTCCACGGAGATTTGGGTAATGACGTCATACCGCTTCATCGCTGATACAACAGCAGCAGAGAGGCTGGTCCCATTGGTCAAAACGGTGATGCCTACGCCGGGCCATCTTGAGCTTAATTCCTCTAAGATAGGAAGAAACAGCAGGCTCAATGTGGGTTCTCCTCCACTTATTCCAAAATGCGGCTTTAGATACAATCTATCTGCTAACTCCGAGTATTGGTCCAGAATTCTGCGCCAATCTGAAAGCGATAGGATTTCTTCAGCCGCCCCATGCGGTTGATAGCAGTGGGTGCAATTGAGATTGCAGGCATTGGTGATATCGAGCTGGGCGCTGAGGAACTTTTGACTCCCGGTGAATTTTAGTAAGTTTTTGATGAGCCAGTTCATTTTGATACCGATAAAAAAAGAGAAAGCGATGTATATTGTCGCTTTCCCTGGATACACCGGATTAAGGTCCGGTCGTGGATGCCCGGGGGCCAATTCCCCCGATTACAAGGAAACTACAAATAGAGTCTAGCTGACAGAGGTTGCGGGCGGAAGGGCCTTTAGGCCTACGCGGAACTGGGCCCTCAATTTCCGGATCAGGCAGGCAAAGCCAGGACTTTTAGAAACGCAGATATTTTCTAAAGGGCGCGACAAACCACTCATTAGGGAAGAACGGCGACCCCTCAACTTTCTTATCTGCAAGAGATGAAATGTGCCGTTCAATATCCTCCCCAAACAAAAAACCGGCTTCCTCTGCTAATGGGAACCAATCCTCCTCTGTCATTGGAGGATTTGCGGTGTCATGCTGAGAAAGATAAATCTGTTTCAGACGGGTGTAAAAGCTAAACCTTCTATCAAATAGCGCATTTTGCCTTTCCCGCTCTGTTGTCCACCATTGCAACCCGGCAAAGACAAGACCGACAACGGCAACGACAGGGGCCAAGCAGGCAGACAGCAAAGCAATATAGTCATTCATGCGGACGCTCCCATATTAAAACCCGGATTTGTTCAAGACCCTGAAGACGCGAACTCCTTAACATAAACAAGACCCAGTCCGACGAACAAAAGCATTAGGCAGAGCATAAAGACATCGCCAAGGCCAAACGTTGAAGATATCGTGGCGCTCGGATCAATTACCCTAGCGAACTTTGGGTTAGACGGAAGATATCTTATCGGGAACCTGGTGCCTACAGGATACTGCTTATCTAAATCCAATTTCGTAGAGTAGACCTCATACGTGAGTGTGTGGGTATCATGAAACCGGACTCGCCCCCTTCGTCCGCTAGTTACAGTTCTTTCATAACCGGCCACAACGGCAACCGACTTAATCCCCTGCGCATACAACTCATAGTCGTATTTTATCGTTGTATACCATAAAAACGCCATCACACCTGCCAGGACCAGAAAAAATCCCGCTTTAATCAACACCGCGCTATCTCGTCCCTTATCCATCAGAATATTGTCGGTCACGATATATATCGCCACTATACCGGCGAGAACAATACAGACTAGAAGCTCTACGCCGATGACATTCTTAAGATAGAGCAAGACCGAAAGGCCCAATGCGGCAATAAAACCCAAAAGCAATTTTACCTTCATAATTTTTATTCCCCTAAACCTTAGAAAGCATTCTATCAAGAGCGAAATCAGCACCGACTTCAAAGCCCAGCAAAGCCATCGCCGGGAGGACTCCCTCGGCATCCTGAGCGACAGAGCTAGAAGAAGTCTTTCAAATCGGTCTTGTATACCTTCAATATCTGCTTAAGCTCCACCACATCCACACGTCTTTCCCTGCGTTCTATTTTGGAGACATAAGACTGAGGCTTTTTAAGTTTCTGCGCAGCCTGAACCTGAGTTATCCCGGCCTCCAGTCTCACTTTTTTAAGTTTCGCAATAAACGCCTCATATTCTTTAGAGTATATTGATTCGCCCATGAAAACAGTATATAACCTATTTAAGGATAGCCCAAGATAGGTTATAATATATACAGGGCAGAAGGAAAGAAGAGTCAGACAACAGCAAAGATTGATGGGCGGGGGCGATAATTTTCTTTTTTGTACGGACGCCGAAGGCGGATCGGGGGGTGGAGCGCAGCGACACCGCAGTGCGGCCGTGCCAAGGCCCACGTTTATTGGGCCGGCCGGCCGCGCAGAGGAGGTTGTTGTAAGATGCAGAACTCCTTGGGAGCAGGTGCAAGGCGCGCTAGTGCCGCCGCCCTGCGAACCCTCTAACGTGCGGCGAGGAGCAGTGCGGGGCCGCGTAGTGGCCACGCCTGCGACGGCATCTCGCGGATAGGGAACTCCTTATTCGATTCCCTCCGGATGTTCGTCGAAGAAGCGTCTAACATCGACCAACAGCCCCCACCATTTAAACGGCCGGTCTTCTTGCGAAGACCGGCCGTTTAAATGGTGGAGGTGCCGGGAGTTGCACCCGGGTCCGTAAACCGCTTGCAGGAACCGCTACAGGCTTAGCCCTGAGTTTGTCTCGGACGGCATAAGTTCAAGGCGACAATGCCGGCCCAGCTCCGTGTTGTCTTAAGCCGACGCGGGACGAAGCGCGCCCCCGGCGACAGCAGCCTGAATTTAACGCAGTACAGTCCGCTCAGGCGGGCAGACTATAAGCGAGGCACACTTAGGCGTGCGCCCAGGCCAGCTCGTTGGAGTTGGCTTTTGTTTTTTTGACCCTGTTTTACATGGCCTGGTCAACCATGACCTGCTGATCCTGCAGAACAAGTTCACGTCGAACCTAGTTCACCCCCGCTTGTCGAACCTTGCGCACGAAGCGCAAGGCGGATTTACTCAATCCGCCCGGCCTTCGTCGGCCGGGTTCTCCGCAAGGGGAACCCAGGTTCCCCGTTTCATCGCCGCTACGCCTTTCGCCTTACGGCGACGGCTTCGCTGAACCCCTCCTTGGAGGAATTGCGGAACTTATAACAATTGGGTTCTCAAAGAGCAATACTTACAGGGATATTTTAGCAGTTTAATCAGGGGGGAGGACAGGGTCCTAAGGGCAATTAAGGGCGGGGCGGGTTGATAAAAATGCGGCCTACCGCTATAATAGATGGACCCGGACGGTTCAGCAAGGACGCAATATGAAACAGCAAGAACTAGAGAATCTGAAAACCATGCCTTTTTTTAGCGGTTTTTCAGAGACATCTTTCACCAAATTCTTCAAAGCCTTCAACAGGCTCTCGCTCGCCAAAAACGACATCCTGTTCCGCGAAGGCGCGGAGGGCGACACGTTCTTCATCATCCTTTCCGGCGAGATGGTCATAGAAAAGCGCGTGGACAAGGCCGGCGGCAGGTTCAAGAAACTCGCCCTGATGAACCGCGGCGACTTTTTCGGGGAGATGGCGGTGATGGAAACCCAGCCGCGCTTCGCCCAGGCGCGCGCCGCGCAGGACAGCGAACTGGTGGAGCTCAGCCGGCAGCGCCTGCTGGACTTCATCAAGGACTGCCCCCAGGAAGGGGCCGGGCTGCTCATAGAGCTGCTCCGCGTCATCCTCGGGCGCCTGCGCCACACCTCCAACGAACTGATGACCGCCCACAACTTCATGGAAGTCCTGGCCAAATACAAGCACAGATAGGTTAAAACAGCGCCGCTGCCGCGGCCGCTATATCCGAAAGCGGATCGTCCACCGAAGAAATTTTAATCCCGTCGCCCGCCCGGGAGGGCAGGAAAGAGAGCCTGTTGCCGAAGGCCTGCCGCCAGCCGGCCACGGCCTTGGGCGGCACGTTGGCGCCGGGCGAGAAGAAGATCTCCAGGTCCGTTTCCTTCTGCGTCACCGCCCGCACCGCTTTTTTAGCCAGCACTTTCTTCAGCCGGATGATCTCCACCAGGTTCTTGAGCGGCGCGGGGGCCGGCCCGGAAATATCCTCAAAGTTTTTCATTACCGCGGCGAGCTCGGGCTCCTTGGCGTTGAGCAGCTTCTTGTAGAAGTTCAGGCGCTCCATGTCGTCGCCCACGTAATCCTCGGGGATGAAGGCCGGCACCAGCACGTCCATCTTGGGCTCGGGCAGCTCGGCCGCTCCGGCGCGGCCCTTTATGCGGTCTATCTCGCCGTTGAGCAGCTTGATGTACATCTCGAGACCTATTGAATTTATGAAGCCGTGCTGCCGCACGCCCAGCAGCTCGCCGGCGCCGCGGATCTCCAGGTCGCGCATGGCCAGGCGGAAGCCCGAGCCCAGCTCGGTGAATTCCTCCAGCGCCGAGAGGCGCCTCACCGCGTCCTCGCTGATAGGCGGCGGGTCGCCCGCGGCCGGGGCGATGGCCGCGGCCTTCTTCTGCAGCTTGCCGGCGGCGCCCTTCATCCAGCCGGGGTAATACAGGTAGCAGTAGGCCTTCTGCTTCTCGCGGCCTATGCGCCCGCGCAGCTGGTACAGCTGGGCCAGGCCCATCTCGTGGGCGTTCTCCACTATCATGGTGTTCACCGTCGGGATGTCCAGGCCGGACTCAATGATGGTGGTGGCCATCAGCATGTCGTATTTGCGGTTGAGGAAATCCCACATCTGCTTTTCCACCGCTTCGGCCTTCATCTGGCCGTGGATCACCGCGATGCGCAGCTCGGGCATGAGCTTCTTCAGATAGGCCTGCCGGCTGTCTATGGTCTGCACGCGGTTGTGCACGTAGTACACCTGGCCGCCGCGGGCGAGTTCGTAGGTGACGGCCTCGGCCGCGCCCTTCTCGGTGAAGGGCCGCACGAAGGTGGAGATGGCCTGCCGCCCGACGGGGGCGCTCTCGATGACCGACATGGACTTAAGCGAAGAAAGCGACTGGTAGAGCGTGCGCGGGATAGGCGTGGCGCTCATCAAGAGGCAGTGCACGCCCTTGGCGGCGGCCTTTATCTTGTCCTTGTCCTTCACGCCGAAGCGGTGCTCCTCGTCGGCCACCATCAGGCCGAGGGCGGCGAACTCTACGTCCTTCTGCAGCAGGCGGTGCGTGCCCACTATGATGTCTATCTTCCCGCGCGCGAGGTCCGCCAGGATCTTTTTCTGGTCGGCCGGGGCCACAAAGCGGGAGATCACGCGGATGTTGACCGGGAAGCCGGCGAAGCGCTTGGAGAAATTGTGAAAGTGCTGGTCGGCGAGGATGGTGGTGGGCACCAGGATGGCGGCCTGCTTGCCGTTGGCCACGGCGCGCATGGCGGCGCGCATGGCCACCTCGGTCTTGCCGAAGCCCACGTCGCCGGCCACCAGCCGGTTCATCGGCAGCTCCAGCTCCAGGTCCGCCATCACCTCGGCGATCGCCCTGGTCTGGTCCGGGGTCTCGTCGAAAGGGAAAGAGGCCGCGAACTCCTCCTCCAGGTGGCCGCCGTGCGGGAGCGCGGCCGTCTTGAGCGCGGCGCGTTCGGCCTCGAGCTTTAAAATGTCCAGCGCCAGCGCCTCCACCTCTTTCTTGACCCGGGTCTTCATCTCGGTCCAGGTCTTGGTGTCCATGTGGGACAGGCGCGGGGCCTTGCCCTCGGAGCTGATATATTTCTGCACGCGGCTGAAGTCGTGCAGCGGCACCAGGAGCTTGTCGCCGCGGGCGTATTCCAGGTACAGGCAGTCGGAATCCTCCACCTGCTCGCCCCAGGCGTTGCGGAAAAAGGCCTTCTTGATGCCGAGGTAGCGGCCCACGCCGTAATCCTCGTGCACTATGAAGTCGCCGACCTTCAGGTCGGTCCACTTGAAGAATTTGTTCTTGGGCTTGATCGAGGCCGGGTCGAAGCGGTAGCGGCGGCGGAACAGTTCGGACGAGGTGATGACCGCCGTCCGCGACGGCAGGTGCACGAAGCCCTCTTCTATATAGCCGGTGGAGAGGGAGACCAGGCCGCCGGCCCCGGCGTCGGCCAGGGACTCGGCCAGCCGCTCGGTCTCGCCGCGGTTGATGCAGAAAAGCTTTACGACGGCGCCGGCTTTCTTCAGGCGCTTCAGTTCGCCGGCCAGCAGGGCGATGTCGGAATTAAAGTTAAGGTTGGAGACGGCGCCGAAATCCTCGTCGGCTTCCCCGTCCTCCCTGAGACCGAAAGTATAAAGCCCGTCAGGCGCTAAGCCGCCCTCCACGGCCTCGTCCAGAAACACCTTCCAGCCTTTTACGGCGTGGGCGCAGAGGGGCTTGCCGGGCCCGCCGAACTTATTGGGCGGCACGTCCACGCTCATCAAAAAATCAGAGGTATGCTGCGTGTCTATCTCGAACCAGCGGATGCTTTCGAGCTTCTTGTCGGAGAAGAACAGCCGCACCGGTTTGTCAAAGCCGGGCGAGTAAAAATCCACCACCGAGCCGCGCGCGGCGAACTGCCCCTTCTCTTCCACGAAGGAGACGCGCTCGTAGCCGGCCTTGATAAACAGGTCCAGCGCCACCGCGCGCTCGTAGGAGTAGCCCTGTTTGAAGGAGAAGCGCAGGTCGGAATATTCCTCGCCAGCCATCAGCGCCTCGGAGAAGGCCTCCGGCGTGGCGATGTGAAAATAGAAACGGCCCTGCTCCGGGGAATATAGCGCGCGCATGGCCTTGGCCCGCTCGCTCAGGTCCCCGCCCCAGAGACAGACCTCGAAAGGCGGCAGGCCGGGCAGCAGCCCCGCAAGAGAATTAAAAGCGTGCTGCCAGGAGGAGAGCACGTCGTCGCCCGCGGCCGCCACCAGCAGATGGGACGGCGCGCGTTCGTACTCTTTGAGCGCGAACCAGGCTTTGGCGCTGATATTGGGAACGCCTTTGACCGCCTTGGCTATCATTGCCTTAATGATATAATTTTGTGAGTAAGGCGGACAGCCGCGCGAACATATGCTGAAATGGGTTGAAATAGATCTAAAGACGCTGGCCGGGAACGCCCGGGCCATCAAGGGTGCGCTCAGGCCCGGCGTCCGGTTCATGGCCGTGGTGAAGGCCGACGGCTACGGCCACGGGGCGCTTCAGGTTTCCAGGACCGCGCTGGCCGCCGGGGCGGACTGCCTGGGCGTGCTGACTGCCGAGGAGGGCGCCGCGCTGCGCACCGGCCTGCCCCGCGCGGAAATACACCTGCTGGCCCCGTCCCTGCCCGAAGAAGCCGCCGCCATAGTAAAATACGGCCTCATTCCCACCGCCGACTCCCTTACCTTTGTAAAGGCCCTGTCCAAGGCGGCTAAAAAAGCCGCCCCTTACCACATAGACATAGACCTGGGCCTCGGCCGCTGGGGCGTAAAACCGGCGGAGGCGGAGGCTTTTCTGCGCGCGGCCCTGAAACAGCGCAAGGCGCTGCCCTACGGCCTTTCGGCCCACCTGGCCTACCGCCCGGCGCAGAACATGATAGAGGCGGAAGAAAAGCTCTCCTCGTTCAGCGCCCTGGCTGAAAGGTTGCGGGCGCTGGCCCCCGGCCTTAAAGCCCACGCGGCCAACAGCTCCATACTCTGCGATTTTCCCCACTGGCAGTTGGATATGGTGCGCGCCGGCAACCTGCTGTACGGCATCTATCCTACCGACGTCTACCAGAAGAAGCGGCAGGGGCCGCCGCTGCCCGGCCTGGGCAGGCCCTGGCAGCTCTACGCCAGGATAATTTCTGTGAGGAATGTTAAGAAGGGCGAGTCCATCGGCTACGCCTCGGAGTTCACCGCGCCGGATGCGATGCGCCTGGCCACCATTCCCGCCGGCTACTCCGACGGCCTTACCATGGAGCCGACCGAGAACCACATCCGCGTGACCGCCGGCTTCAATTACTGGGGTCTTATCAACGGCAAGAAAGCCTACTTCACGGGCCGCACCGGCATCGCCCATACTTTACTCGACGTCACCAACATCCCCGAAGCCAGACCTGGCACGCCGGTAGCGCTGCATGTGCGGCGCACCGCCACCAATTCCAGAATCCCCCGCGTTTACAAATAGCCGTAAGGCCGAACCTGCCCGCCGGAACGCAAAACACGCTCGGCCACACCGTGGCCTCGCTCGGTATTCGCCCGCCGCGCTTATGCAAGCGGCGGGCTCAACGACGGTTTTGCTAACCCGGCGGGCAGGTCCAGCCGGGGCATTCGCAATCGCCCCTCCTTGCAAAAAAAGAAGCGCCTGAAGGAGGCGCTTTGATTGTTTATTAGCTCGTGTTTTCTTATGCGGACGGAAGTTCGGACAGGGGGAGAGAGATCGTTACCGTCGTGCCTTTGCCGGGCTCGGAGGAGATGGCCAGGGAGCCGCCCCAGGCCTCGACGGCGGTGCGGGCGTGGTACAAACCGAGGCCGGAGCCGCCGGCCTTGCCGTGGGTTTCCCCCCGGCCGCCCAGGCGGCCCAGCAGTTCGGCCGGTATACCCTTGCCGTCGTCGCGCACGGTTATCGCGGCAAGACTGCCCCGCCGGGCCAGCCCGACGGCCACCCGGCCGCCCCGCTCCAGCGCTTCCACTGAATTATTGACGAGGTTGGACAGCAGGCGGCCGAACCCTGCCGGGTCCACGCGCGCGCGCAGGCCGGAGGCCCCGGCGGCGAAAGCCATTTCTATGGCCACGCCGGCGGCGCCGCGGTACTGCAGGCGTTTTTCCTCTATCACGGGGACGATCAGCCCGGGCAGGAGCTGCGGCGCGAGCTGCCCCGCCGCGAGCGGCGGCTCTACCGCTCCCTGACGATTTTTTTTCAACAGGTCGTCGGCGATGTCGCGGATGCGCCCCGCGGCGGCGCTTATCAGTTCGCGCTTCTCCTCGGGCAGCCCGGTTACGTCCTTCAAGGCGGTGTCCAGGGCGGCCAGCGGGCTGCGGATATCGTGCGCCACCTGCGCCGCCAGCGCGGACAGCGCCGCCAGCCGTGTCTGCGAGCGGATAGTATCGTAGGCCGCTTTAAGCTTTTCCGCGAACAGTTCCGCCTCGTAGATAGCCACGCGGTAAGCCGGCCTGGCCCCGTCCGCGGCCCCAGCGTTAACGCTGCCGAGCAGCAGGTAGATGTCCTCCGAGATCCTGAAAGCTATGAGGTTGGCCACCGACCAGAGGCCGAAGAAGACGAGCAGAATGGTGGTCAGCTGGAAAGCATCCTTGCTGATGAAGATCTGCAGCAGGGAAAGCGACAGCAGCAGCGCCAGGTTGAAGAGCAGCACCAGCAGCACCAGCCTGACCCTGGCGCTGTTCCACCTGGCGAAGGGCGCGCTGCCTGAGGAACTGTAGGCCTGCGCGGCCAGGATCAGCAGCAGGCCGCAAAGCCAGCCGTATTCCTGTACCGGGATGCCAGGGGCGGCCGCGTTCAGCGCGATATAGTAGCCGATGGCCAGCGACGAGATGGAGATCAGCGCAAGGCCGTGCGTCATGGCCAGCCAATACCTGGACCGGGCCTTCATGCCCAGCAGCAGCGCCAGCGGGAATACCGCGGATTCGGCCAGGCGGTTGAGGACGGCATTGGCGTAGAAAAAAGGCGTGGCGTGGTTGCCGGAGCGGAAGAACGGGATTATCAGGTACTGGATGGAGATGAACGTGATCACCGCGGACGCGGCGGCCAGGATGACTTTTTCCGCGGTCTCCAGTTTATCGAGCACGCGCAGGCTGCTGTACAGGTAGGCCGCGGTCATGAACCGGCACAGGGTGTAGAAGGCCTCCTGCGCCATGAAAGCCCAGGCCGGGAAGCTGGGGACCTGGTGGCCGACCATGTAGAAGGTGTCGCCGGCCAGCAGCGCCACGGCGGCCACCCGCCACCAGCGCGCCCCGGGAGCGTTATGGCGGAAGGCGAAGAACGCTATGAACAGGTCCGCGAACACTTCCAGCGGCAGGATGTACCGGTTCCAGCCGGCTTTAGAGAAAAGGGAGAATACTATCCCGGCGGTAAGCGCCAGCGCCGGCAGCAGGGCGGGGAGGGAGACCTTTTCCCGCTCGAAAGCGTCGGAGGGCGCCTGGTCAGGCGGGAGAAAGGTGGAATTATTGTTCATGCGCGGCGGCCGGCCCCCAGGCGGATCAATGCTGCACGTCGCAGAATTCCTTGGGCTCGGTGCCCTTCATAAAGGATTCCAGGATCTTCTTCTTGCAGGTGGGCAGGGCCAACTTGCCGGTCTCCTGGTCCACCGTCACAAAAACTATACCCTCGGGCACGGGGAAGTCGCGCACCGGCTGGTCCTTGAGCACGCTCTCCATGATCTCGGTCCACCAGGCCACTGTCAGCGAGCTGGTCCAGTCCTTTATCGGGATGGAGCCGTAATCGTCGTAGCCCATCCAGGCGCCCGCGGTCAGGTCCGGCGTCATGCCGATGAACCACATATCCTTGGAGTCCTGACTGGTGCCGGTCTTGCCTGCCATCGGCCGCTTGAGCCGCGAGGCGTAGGAACCGGTGCCGCGCTGCACCACGCCCTTCATCATGTTCACCAGCACATAGGACAGCTGCGGCGAAAAGCTTTCAGTCTCCTCGGGCACGGCCTCTTCCAGCACGCGGCCGGAATTATCCGTCACGCGCAGCACGCCGAAAGGCGCGGCGTGGATACCGCCGTTGGCGAAGGTGGAGAAAGAGCTGGTCATCTCGATAGGGCTCACCAGCGAAGTGCCGAGGCCTATGGAAGGGACCGCCTCGAGGTTGCGCTTTATGCCGGCGCGGTGGCCCACGTCGGCCACCAGCGTGGGCCCGACCCGGGTGACCAGGTAGATGGACGCCAGGTTCCTGGACAGCTCCAGGCCGCGCCGCATGGTGATGCGGCCCTGCGTCTTGCCGTCAAAATCGCTGGGGACCCAGATCTTGAAATCCTTGTTGCCCACGAAGGGCTGTATGGCCAGGTCTATGGCGTACTGGTCGGTGGCGCCTTCCAGCAGGCGCCAGTCCTTGCCGTCGTAGTAGTAGGCCATCGGCGAGTCTTCCACTATGCTCGCCGGGGTGTAGCCGTTCATCAGGGCGGCCATCCAGACCAGCGGCTTGAAGGTGGACCCGGCCTGGCGCGCGGCCTGCGTGACGCGGTTGAACTTGCTGTCGCGGTAGTTGCGGCCGCCGATCATGGCCTTGATGGCGCCGGTCCTGGTGTCGAGGATCACAAAGGCGCCCTGCAGGCTGACCGAGGACCTGACCACGGCGTCCTCGTCGTCCTTGTTCTCTTCTTTTTCCTTCGCGTCCTCCGCGGCGCGGTTCTTCTCGGCGTCCTGGTCGTACTTGGCCAGGTGCCGCTCCATGATCTCTTCGGCCGGCACCTGCATGGCCAGGTCCAGTGTGGTGTAGATTTTCATGCCGCCCTTCCAGAGCTGGGCGACGCCGTACTTGGGCTCGAGCTGCTGGCGCACGTACTCCACGAAATAGGCGGCGTGGCTGGCCAGCAGGGTGGACTTCTCGGCCGGGATGGGCTCGGCGGCCGCGGCCTCGGCTTCCTTGTCCGTGATATAGCCCTCGGCCCGCATGCGCTGCAGCACCAGGCGGCGGCGGTGCCGGGCGGTTTCGGGGTTGATGAAAGGTGAGTAGTTGCCGGGGGACGGGATCAGCCCCGTCAGCAGCGCGCATTCGCCCAGCGTCATCTCGGAGACGTCCTTGCCGAAATAGAGCTTGGAGGCCGACTGCACGCCGTAGACGCCGTGCCCGAAAAAGATCTGGTTAAGGTAGAGGGCGAGGATCTCCGGCTTGGAGAAGTTGCGCTCTATCTGCAGCGCCAGCACTATCTCCTTGATCTTGCGGACATAGGACTTTTCCGGCTTGAGGAAGATGCCGCGCGACAGCTGCTGCGTGATGGTGGAACCGCCGGCGGCGCGCCGGTGGGCGATAATGTTGCGCAGCTGGGCGCGCATGATGCCGCGCGGCGAGATGCCCCAGTGGCGGAAGAAGTTACGGTCCTCCATCGCGATGACGGCGTTCTGCATGTCCACGGGGATCTTGGAGAGCGGCAGCATGGCCCGCTTCTCCACCGAGAATTCGGCTATCACCTGGTTGTTGATGTCGTAGACGTAGGTGGTCAGCGACGGCGTGTATTCGTCCAGCTTGTCTATGGAGGGGATGTCGGTGAGGATCTTGCGCATCAGCACCGCCGCCAGCAGGATGCCGGCCGCGGAGACCACGCCTATGAGGTAGACCGCCTTGAGCACCAGCTCGCGGGCCGAAAGCCCGTCAAGGTAGTCGAGGAACCTGCGTATGAAATCCATGGCCTTAATTATATTAAATTATCCGGAGCCCGGTTTCCCGGCCCTGCTTTCCCCGGCGGCGCCAAAAATGATACATTTAGCCTACTATGAAAAAACTTTTTGCGTTACTCGGGACGGCGGCCCTGCTGGCCGCCTGTTCGGGCAAGGACGGCAAGGTAGTGGCGCGCGTCGGCTCCGAAAAGATAACGGAGAGCTACCTGCAGGAGAAGTTCGCGGAGATCAGCCCGGCCGCGCAGGAATACCTGGCCTCCAAGCCCGGCCGCAAGCAGTTCCTGGACGTGCTCATCCACGAGCGCCTGATGCTGCTGGCCGCCCGCAAGAGCCGCGTGGCCTCCGGCGACGACTACAAGGCCCGGATGCGCCAGAAAGAGGCCGAAATGAAGACCACCCTGGAGTCCTACAGGGAATTCCTGCTGACCCGCATGTGGATAGAGGACATGCGCGAAGGCGAGCTGAAGGTCACCGACGTGGAAGTAAAGGATTATTACCAGAAATACCCGTACAAGGTCTCCCTCGCCCACATCCTCCTGCCCAGCTACGAGGAGGCCGAGAAAGTGGTTAAGCGGCTCAAGGCCGGGGCGGATTTCGACCGGACCGCCAAGGAATACTCCCTGGACAAGGAGACCGTGCGCCTGCCGCCCGTGATGTACGGGGAGTTCCTCCCCGAGCTCGAGGACATGGCCTTCAAGATGCGCACCGGGGAGACCCAGGGGATAGTGAAGACCCAGCTGGGCTTCCATATCATAAAGAAGCTTTCGCAGGAGAAGGCGGACGAGGCCCAGGCGATGGACCGGGTCCGCAAGATCCTGGAGAAGAAAAAATTCGACGCTTACCTGGCCAAGTTCCAGGAAAAGAACAAAGTGGAGGTCTTAGATGAGAACTATAAATAAATTCATAGCCGCCGCGGCCCTGTGCGCCGCCGCCATTCCCGCCCAGGCCAAGGTGGTGGAGGAACTCGCCGCGCGCGTCAACAACGAGCCGGTGACCATCTCCGACTACAAGCGAGCCAAGGAGGCCCTGACGGAGCAGTACGCCGCCGCGATGCCCGACTTCTTCAAGCAGAAGGACGCCGAGGCCCAGATAGAGAAGGCCGCCCTGGACAAGCTGGTGGACGAGGCGCTGCTGCGGCAGAAAGCCGAAGCCCTCAAGATAAAGGTTTACGAGCGGGAGCTGGAGGCCGGCGTGGGCGAGATCCGCAAGCGCTTCTCGCGCTCCCCGGACGGCGCGCAACTCTCCACCGAGAAGGCCGAGGCGGCCTTCCGCGGCGAGCTCAAGCGGGAAGGCGTGACCATGGAGGAATTCCGCGAGCGCATCCGCAAGCAGCTGATGGTGCAGAAGCTGGTGCAGGACGCCGTTAAAACCCGCGTGAAGATGCCCTCCGAAGCCGAGGTTAAAGCTTATTTCGACAACATCAACCTGGCCCTGAAGGGCGAGGAAGCCTCCATAAAGGGCCTGGACGCGGAAGCCATGCAGGACCTGCTGGCCGTAGCCGGGCGCTTCAAGGAGATCACCGCCGAACGCCTGCGCCTGCGCCACATACTGGTAAAGGTCAAGGAAGGCGCCGCGCCCGAAGAGAAGAAGGCCGCCCAGGCCAAGGCCGCCGCGCTCCGCAAGGACATGGACGGCGAGCTGGCCTTCGACGAGGCCGTGGAGAAGAATTCGGACGACCAGGAGAGCGCCCGCCGCGGCGGGGACCTGGGCTACGTGGTCAAAGGGATGCTGCCGGCCGAAATAGAGGCCGCCGCCTTCAAGATGCAGGTCGGCGAGAATTCCCAGCCGGTGGAGAGCAAGTTCGGCTGGCATATCCTGCGCCTGGAAGAGAAGCGCGCCGCGCAGAGGCTGCGCTTCGAGACCGTCAAGGAAGACCTTGAGCAGGTGCTGGCGCAGAACGGCTTCGCCACCGAGCTCGGCGGGTACATAAAGGACCTGCGCAAGGACGCCAAAATTCAGGTTTTCCTGGGCGAGAAGAAAGCCGACTGACGGCTCAGGCCGCAACCGGCCGCGGAAGGCTCCCGCCCTCCGCGGCCGTAATTTTAATACCGTGAAACCTTCCATCCTCATAACCGCCGGCGACCCGTACGGCATAGGCCCAGAAATAACGGTGCGTGCCCTCAGGGATCCCGCCGTGCGGCGGGCCTGCAGCCCGGCCGTCATAGGCGACACCGCCGCCCTGCGGCGCGCCGGCTGGACGGCGGCCCTGTGCCCGCTTTTTCCCGAGGACGTCCGGGGGCGCCTGCCGCGCAGGCCTGGCCCCAGCGCCGCGGGCGGCGAGGCTTCCCTGCACGCCGTAACCGGCGCCTGGGCGCTCATGAAAAGCCGCGCTTTCGCCGCGCTGGTCACCGCCCCTGTCTGCAAGGAGTCCTGGGCGCTCGCCGGGGCGCCCGCGCCGGCGCACACGGACCTGTTCCGGCTGCTGGGGGGCAGGGAACCGCTCATGCTCTTCTCCCGCGGCTCCGTAAACGCCGCGCTGGTCACGGAACACCTGCCGGTAAAAGATCTCGCCCGCAGGCTCACCGGGCCGCTGCTGAAGACAAAAGCCCGCCTTTTCGCCGGGGCGCTGGAGGCGCTCGGTCTAAAACGGCCGACAATTACCCTCTGCGCGCTTAACCCGCACGCCGGGGACGGCGGCGTTATCGGGTCGGAGGAACTCCGGACGCTGGCGCCCGCCGCCAGGGCGCTGCGGCGCGGCGGCATGGATATAACCCTGCCCGTCCCTTCTGACGCCGCCTGGGCCAGGCACCTGGCCGGGGAGAGCGACGGCATCCTCTGCCTTTACCACGACCAGGCCCTGGTCCCGCTCAAGGTAGCGCCCGGAGACGCCCCGGCCGTACACTGGACCTGGGGCCTGCCCTTCCCCCGCACCTCCCCCGCGCACGGCACGGCCTTCGACATAGCGGGCAGGAACAAGGCCGACGCCTCCGGCATGGCGGGAGCTATAATTTTCGCCGCCAAACTTGCGGCCCGGGGAGCGCGGTCATGATAGAACTCATCGGCTACATCGCCTCGGCGCTGGTGGCCGTTTCGCTGCTGACCAGCAACGTGCTGCGCCTGCGCGTGCTCAACCTCGCCGGGGCGGCGGTGTTCGTGGTCTACGCGGGCATCACGCAAGCCTGGCCGGTGCTGGCGGTAAACCTGTTCGTGGCCGCCATAGACCTCTGGCACATAGTGGTCCTGCGGGCCAGGAAGGACATCTTCAAACTCATGCAGGTCTCCAACTCCGACCCGCTGCTGGCCAACTTCCTGGCCTACCACGCGCGCGGCATCTGGCAGTTCTTCCCGGATTTCGACCTGGCCGCGCTGAAGGCGCCGCGCTGCATCTTCATCCTGCGCAACCTCCTGCCGGTAGGCCTGTTCGTCTATTCCGAAGAGCGCCCGGCGATAAGGATACACCTCGACTATGTGGCCGAGGACTACAGGGACCTCAAGAGCGCGCGCTACCTGTTCAACAGGCCGCAGAACCCGGAGCTGTTCGCGGGCTTCACGCATTTCGAGGCGGCGGGCAGCTCCCCCAGGCACGCGGACTACCTGCGCCGGGTGGGCTTCGCCGAGGAAGAGGGACGGAAGGGATTTTTCAGGAAAAGTATCTGACGGCTACGGCACCTGCTGCAGGCGCACCGGCACGCCCTTGGGCACCGGCGCCATGGCGTAGGCCTCGCGCGTATCGCTGGAGGTTTCGGCCGCCATCGCCAGGGGGTTGACGCGGTATTTCACCAAGGTCTCTTTTTTGCCCGGCTCCACGCCGGCCACGCTGAAGATGCCGCTCGGGAAGTCGGAGAGCGAGACCAGGATCAGCATGTTGAAAACCTTGAAATCCAGCTCGCGGGCCTTCACCTTCCTGGAGGAGATAAAAGCCGTCCAGGTCTCCGAGGTCTTGAAGATCTTGTAGTCCACCGGGGCGCTCAGCATGGTCAGGCCTTCCTGGCCGGGCCTGCGGCCCAGTTCCGGCATGGTGGACACGTAGAGAAGCTTGGTTTCTTTGCCGGCCGGCCCGCCCACCGTTATCTTCTTGTCGAAATCGGAGTCTTTAAGGGCGATAGGGGCCGGCTTCTTCTTATCCCCCCCGCTCATCTCGGTGAGCATGGCCATCATGTCTTTGGACTGTTCGGCCACCCCGCCGAAATCCTGCTCCTTGATTATGCTGATGGCGCCCGCCGAATTCACGGAGGAGGTGGAGAGGCCTTTGCGGTAGCCGGGGACCATGGAAGCCGTGGGAGGAGGCGCGCCGTACCTGGCGGCGTTGAGCGCCTGCTGGGCCAGGTCCGCGGCGCTTTCCGGGGGCCTGGACTCTTCCTGCCCGGCCAGCTCGGAAGGCCTGCCTGTTACGCTGCCGATATAATTTACCAGTATGAGCAGGGAGAAGACTACAATAAGCCCTAAAAAGATGTAGATCAGCGTTTTGAGGAATCTGGCTTCCATAAGTTATTCCTATTCTACAAAAAGGATTTAACTATTAGTTATTATTTCTGTAACAGGGTAAGGGTAGAATAATATAGTCATGAACATAATCCTTTATACAAGGGTTCGCGCCTTTTTGGCGGCGGCAATGGAGACTGAGCTATGAAATACTGGGCATACGTCAATAACGAGATCCTTGGCCCCTTTGAGAAAGATAAACTGCTTGAGCTCCCCTCTTTTTCTCCGTCGCTGCTGGTCTGCCCCCAGACCCCGGTCGGAGAGAAGACCGAAGACTGGAAAGAAACTTCCACCTACCCGGAACTCGCGGCCCTGATAGGCGCCGGAGCAGGCAAGGCCTCGGCGCCCGCGCCTGATCCCCAGCCGGCCCCCGCGCCGGCGCAGGAAAGCGCCCCCCCTCGCGATGTGGTGGAGCCTGGACCCGCGATAACCACTTTCAAGCCCCTCAAAGCCGCCTCTATAGAACCCATGGCCCCCGCCGAACACAAGCTGGGCGGCGTGGAGATAGCGGTCAACCGCCTCGGCAAAGCCGGCGGGGAGGCCGCCCCCGCGGCCGCGCAGCCCGCCCCCTCGGCCTTCGACCCTATAAGCCTCTCCACCATAGTCCGCCGCACGGAGAACATGTCCGGCCAGGACGCAGCCGCGGACGGCATAGCCAAAGAGCCTCCTAAAGCTTTCGGGGACCTCTCTCCCGACGCGGCCGGGTCCGCCGGCCTGGAGATCTCCGCCATAACCAGGGAGAACGCCGCGCCCGCCCCGGCCCCCTCTGAGGATTTCACACCCCAGCGCTTCGGCGAGCCCGCCCCCGCGGCCGCCGCGCCCGCGCCGCAGCCGGAACCAGCTAGCGCGCCGCAGCCCGAGGCGTATCAATCCGGCGCCCAGGAACAGGCCGCCCAGCCCGCTGCGGCCTCGGCGCCCGTAACCGACACCGCCGGCCTGGCCACCCTGCTGCAGCGGCTGGACTACATGGCCAAGTCCGCCGTGAACAGGCAGGACATCAACGCGGCGGTGGAACCGCTGCGCTCGAAGCTGGACCAGATGGGCGAGGTGATCTCCGCCATAAAGAATTCCCAGTTCCAGCGTGAAGTGATGGACAAGCTGAGCTACCTGGAAAACTCCGTCGCTGAAATGAAAGCGGCGGTCAAGAATATCCAGGCGGCCCCCGCCCCGGCGCAGCCGGCGCCGCAGCCGACGGTCTCCATGGAGAAAGCTTCGGACGTTTTTATGGGCGTGCAGTCCCCGCCCAAGGCCGCGCCCAAGCCCGAGCCGGTCAAGGAAGAGGCCAAGCCCGCCGAGATAGTGGACCAGGGCAGCAAGCCCTCCAGGCTGGTGCCCGCCCTGAAAAAGGCGGCCAAAGCCCTGGTGACCGTGGTGCTGCTCATTGCCGTAGCGCTGGGCGCAGTGATCGGCCTGAAGAACTTCGGCATCTTCGACGCGACTAAATTCATCCCGTTCCAGCTGCCTTTCGTGGCGGCGGACGCCCAGCCGGGCGGCGAGCAGCCGGCCGACGGGCAGGCCGCGGCTGACGCCATAGCCGCCATGGCCGCGGCGGAGCAGCAGATCGCGCAGGCGGAAGCCGGCCAGGCCGCGCCGGCCCAGCCCCAGGAGCAGCCCCAGCCCGCGGCCGCCCCGGAACGCGCGCCCGAAGTGATCTATTTCACCCGCACCTTCAAGCTGAAGGCCGACGGCCCCACCCTGGAGGACAAGATCTCCGAACATGCCGCCCGGTCCGGCGGCGACTATAACCGCGCCGACTGGCAGGTGAAGCAGGCCGTCCCCGGCGTCTTTGAAATAGCCGGGGTAGTGCCCGCCAAGGACGCCAACCTTACCTACACCTTCACCGTGAACCTGGAAGGCAAGACCCTGCAGCCCGGGGACGACTACGGCAAGACGGCCTACGCCGCCCTGGCCGCCGCCGCGCCCAAACCCAGGGCGCCCAGGCAGCGGGCTGGCAAGGCCGCGGCAAAGCCGCAGCCTAAAAAAGCCGCCCCAAAAAAGCTGGCCCCGCCCCCCGCCGAAGAGGAGTACGAATACGTCTACGAGGACGAGGACGGCACCGCGCAGTAAACCCTTATAAAAAGAAGCGCCGGCCAGGGCGGCCGGCGCAGGATAGGCCCGCAGGCAGCGGGCCTATTTTCTTGCCGTGGTAAGGCGCCGCCGGGCAGCCATGGAGCGTTCCGCTATGACAACCAGCCGCTTCAGCACCGCTTCCGGCTTCAGGCCGGTCCTGGCCCACAGCCGGGGATACAGGCTGTGCGAGGTAAAGCCTGGCAGGGTGTTGATCTCGCAGAAGAACACCCGGCGCTCGTCCTTAGGGTCCACCAGGAAGTCCACCCTGGCCAGCCCCGAACCGCCCAGCGCCAGGAAGATCCTGACCGCCAGCTCCCTCAGCCGCGCCGCGGTGGCGGGGGCCAGCGGGGCCGGCAGCCGCAGCTCCATGCCATTGTCGTCGAGATACTTGGCCTCGTAATCGTAGAACTCGTGCGCGCCCTTGGGGACCACTTCCCCGCAGACGCTGGCCCTGGCGCCCTCGTGGGACCCCAGCACGCCGCAGACTATTTCGCGCGCCCGGTCTATCCCCTTTTCCACGATGACCGCGGTATCGAACCTGAAGGCGTTAAGCACGGCGGCGCGCAGGTCGCCGGCCCTCTTTACTTTTGTGATGCCCACGGACGACCCCTGGGCCACCGGCTTTACGAAAAGCGGGAAGCCGAGGCGCGCGGCTTTTTTCAGCAGCGGGCCCAGGTCCTTCTTCTGGTGCGCCCGTATCACCACGTGCGGCAGCACCGGCGCGCCGTCGAGAGCCGCGAGCTCCTTGGAAATAACCTTATCCATGCCCACGGCGGAAGCGGTGACGCCGCAGCCGGTGTACGGGATGCCCACCAGCTCCAGCAGGCCCTGCAGCACCCCGTCCTCGCCGGTGGAGCCGTGGATGATGGGGAAAAGCGCGTCGGGGCGGAAGGTCCCGCCGCCTTTCTTCACGAAGCAGCCGCGGCCCAGGGCCGGCTCTATCTCCGGGCCTTTCAGCGGGCGGCCGGCCAGCAGGTCCTTGAGGGCCGGCAGGCGCCAGGCGCCGGCGCGCGGCACGTAGACCGGGACGGCCCTGAACCCGGCGGCCTCGAAGCGGTCGCAGACCGTCTTGGCCGACTCTATGGAAACCTCGTGCTCCGGGGATTTACCGCCAAAGATCACGCCTATGGTTTTTTTCATATTATCTTTCCTTCTATTATTCCCCCGCCGATAACCCTGTCGCCCTCGTAGAACACGGCCGACTGCCCGGCGGCCACCGCGAACTGCGCCTCATCCATGCGCACCTCGGCGCGACTCCCCGGCAGAGGCTTGACCAGGCAGGGGGCCGGCTTGTGCCGGTAGCGGATCTGCGCCGCGCTCCGGAACTCCCCGCGCGGCGCGTCCGTCAGCCAGTTCAGACCCTTCATGGAAAAAGCCGGAGCGCCGGCGGCGGCCAGCGGGCCCAGCACCACCTCGTTGGTCTCCGGCCGGAGCTCCGTCACGTAAAGCCGCGAGCCGCCGTACACCCCGGTGCCGCGGCGCTGGCCCACGGTAAAATTAAAGAAACCTGTATGCCGCCCCAGGCGTTTGCCGGCCATGTCCAGGATCCAGCCGGGCCGAGGCTTGACCCCGGCGTTCTTGCGCAGGTAGAGGTCGTAATTCCCCTCGGTCACAAAACAGATGTCGTTGGATTCCGGCGCGGAGGCCGTGGGCAGCGCGAACTCCGCCGCCAGCCGGCGCACTTCTTTCTTGGTCATCGCGCCCAGCGGAAAAAGAACCCGGTCCAGCTGCTCGCGCCTGAGGCAGTAGAGAAAATAGCTCTGGTCCTTCAGCGGGTCGGCGCCGCGGTAAAGGCCGTACTCGCCGGCCTCTTTCTTTATCACGGCGTAATGGCCGGTGGCCAGGCACTCGGCCCCCAGGGAGCGGGCCAGCCCGTAGAGGTAGTCGAACTTCAGGTGGCGGTTGCACTCCACGCAGGGGTTGGGGGTGGCGCCGGACAGGTAGCCGCGCACAAAATCGTCTATCACCGTCTTCGAGAACAGGCCCTGGGCGCTCTTGAAATAATGCCGTATCCCTATGGCGTCCGCCGAGGCCCGGGCCGCGGCGGCGCTATCGGCCCCCCCGCAGCACTTCACGGCCCCTTTGCGTTCGGCGAACAGGCGCAGCGTCACGCCGATGACCTCGTAGCCCTCCGCCTTCAGCAGGGCCGCGGTCACCGACGAGTCCACTCCGCCCGACATTGCCACGACGATTTTCTTCTTCACCCCAATATTCTATCTATTTAGCGACGGCAAATAAAAAAGAGGGACCGGGGTCCCTCTTTTTTCTTTGAGCGAGCGGCTGTATTACTGGCCGAAATCGAACCCCTTGAACAGGTCCTCTTCAGCGTTGCCGGCGGCCGGGGCCGGGGCTGCGGTCTCGCCGGCGGCCGGCCTGGCGGGCTCGGGCGCCCTGGAGCCGGGCAGGTTCTGCATGCGGCCCTTGCCCTCGCCAATCGGCTGCACGATCACCTTGCGCACGCCCTCGGCGAAAGCCAGGAAGCCGCTGTCGAGGTTGTAGTACATCCTGAAAGACGATTCCTTCATCTGCGGCTCGTAAGCCTTGCCCAGGTTGAGCTTCTGCTGGTCCCAGCCCGGGTTATAGACCAGCTTGCCGCGCACGTCCACTTCTTCGTCCACCACGGGCAGCGAGAAATGTATCTTGAACATGCCCATCGTGTCGGTTATGCCGGGCGCGAAAGAGAGGTTTATGGAGGCGTTGGCGTTCTCCTCCATGCCGGCGAATTCATCCCCGGCGCCTTCGCCGCCGCCGGTCTTGGACTTGGCGGCGTCGGGCAGCACCTTTACGGTGACCCCCTCTATGGGGTTACCCTGGTAATCGGTTATGATGCCCTGGATATTGCCTTCAAGGAAGATCCCCATCTTGGTGGTGGAGAAAAAGAGGAATTCTTTTTTGCCCGTCACCTTTTTAGTCAGCGACAGGTCCCCCACCCGGGCGTCGGTGTAGTCCACCACTTTAAGGCGTTTAAGCCCGCCGAAACAGCCGGCCAGGGGGGCGGCCAGCAGCGCGATGACGAGGATCCTGAGATAGCGGTGTTTGATCATATGTGCTGCCTGGGACTATTGCCCGCCCTCGGCCTCCGGCTCGGCGGCCTGGGGGATCTCCCCTTCCTGCGCCGGCGTCTCCGGGACGGCCTGCGGTTCAACCGGGGCGGCTTCAGCGGGAGCTTCGGCGGCGGCCTCGCCGGCCTCCCCCGCCGGGGCGCCTTCCTTCTTGACCGGCGCCGGGGGCCCGGTAGCCGGCGTGTCCGGGTACGGGGTGTTCTTTATAAAGAAAACCACCCTGCGGTTCTTTTTCCTGTTCACTGCGCTGTCGTTGGGCACTATCGGGTGGTTTTCCCCGTAGCCCACGGCGGACAGCCGCTTGGCCTGGAATTTATCGGCCAGCAGGAACTTGACCACGCTGGTGGCGCGGGCGGAGGAGAGTTCCCAGTTGCTGGCGTACAGCCGGGTGGCTATCGGAATATCGTCCGTGTGCCCTTCCACCACGATGTCGTGCTTCTCGGAAAGTTTTAAAAGGACCGGGGCCAGCTTACCCATCTGCACGCGCATCTGGTCGGTCAGGTCGGCCTTGCCGCTCTCGAAGAAAGCCACCTGGCTCTGCTCCTCCATGGTGATGCGCATGCCCTCTTTGTCCATCTGCACCTGGCCGGACATCTTGCCCTCTTTGATCATCTCCTGCACGTCCTGCTGGGCCTTCTGCATGTCCTTGTTGAGGGCGGCCGAGAGGGCGTAGAGGATGACGAAGAAGCAGACCAGCTCGGTCATCAGGTCGGCGTAATTGACCATCCACGGGGGCGCGGGTTCGCCGACGGGCGCCACGCGCCTGTCGTCCTCCGGGATCATGCCTTTTACAGCTCTAATGGGCATAGGGTTGCCTTAAGCGGCGGATTCTTTCTTCACCGCCGCGCGGGCGGCGGGGTCGAGGTAGGCCTTCAGGTTGGCCTCCACTATGCTGGGCGTGGCGCCGCTCTGCAGCAGCAGCACGCCGCGGATGATAATTTCTTTTACGAACAGCTCCTCGTCGGAGCGGTTCTTGAGCTTGCCGCCCATGGGCATGAACAGCCAGTAGCCCGACGCCAGGCCGTAGAAGGCGGCCGCCAGGGCCAGCGCCATGCGGCGGGGCACCTGGGCCACGTCGTCGATGGAGGAAAGCATCAGGATCATGCCCAGCACCGTGCCGATGATGCCGAAGGCGGGGGCGTAGGTGCCCAGCGCGTTGAAGATCTCGCGGCCGTTCTTGTGGCGCTCGCGGATAAAGTCGATCTCGGTCTCGAGCATGTTGCGGATGAACTCGTGGTCGGCGCCGTCGATGACCAGCTGCACGCCGCGCTTGAGGAAGTCGTTGTCGATCGTTTTAACGTCGGGCTCCAGGGCCAGGAAGCCCTCTTTCTTGGCCTTCTGCGACAGCGACACGAAGGTGGTGACAAGCTTGGAGGTGTCCTCGCCCTTGGTGGTGAGCACCTTCTTGAGGATCTTGCCGGAGCCGATCACGGAGGAGAGCGGGAAGTTGACGAGCAGCGCGCAGAAGGTGCCGCCCATGACGATCAGGAAGGCCTCGATGTTCATGAAGGGCTTGAAGCCCGCGATGCCTTCCTGCAGGTAGACGGACCCCAGCACGAAGCCCATGAAGACCACAATACCGCTTAATGTGCCTATATCCATGAGAGCAGCGTCTCCTTACTTTTTTTCGAAACCCTCCAGCGGGTTTACGCAGTTCCTTTCGGAATAAACTTTCTTCTTGTACTCTACGACCAGGGCGATGACGTCCTCCACCGGGTTCTTCACCAGGTAGCGGTTGCCGGTGGCCAGGTTGATCACGGTGTCGGGCCCCGCCTCTACGCTCTCTATAAGTTCGGCGTTGACCACCACCATGGTCCCGTTGAGTTTCTCGAGCTTTATCATCTTGATAATTATACTTATAATTGCCGCCCCGCGAAATTAATGAGGCGGGGGCAAGGACGCTGTCCGCACCCCCGGCACCCCGCCGCAGCCTGCCTCTGGCAGGGCGCTAGTCCTGCCCCTTGGCCGGTCCTTTTATAGCCCACTTCAGCCTGTCGGAGAACGAAGCCTCCAGCGATTTAAAGCGTTCCAGCTCGGCCGCGATCTCGGCGGCCCGCGCCTCGGCGGCGGCCTGCTGCTCGGCGGCGTAGGCCCTGGCCGCTTCAGCTTCGGCCCGCTCGGAGTCCAGCACGGAGGCGGTCTCCTGGGCGGCCAGTTCCATCTGCTGTATCTTCTGCTTGAGGAAGAGCAGTTCGGATTCGAAGCGGCTGCGGTTCTCGCTCTCCACCCGGAGGTTCTCCCCCTGGGCCTTGAGCGCTTCGGAAAGTTTGGCAAGTTCGGCGTCGGCGGCCGCTTTCTGGGCCGCCAGCGCGGCGAACTGCTCGCGGATGGCCGCGTAGTCGGAGGAGACCTTCTGGTATTCCCCGGCGGAGTCGCGGGCGTACTTGCCGGCTTCGCGGGCGGCGTTCTCGGCCTCGGCCTTCTGCGCCGAGGCGGTCTTCACCACCTCCTCCTGGCGCTTCAGGTCGGCCTCAAAGCGGGCGAGCCGCTCTTCATATTCTTTTACCCTGGCGGACATGGTCCTGTCGAAATCGGCGGCCACGGCGGCGAGGCGGCGGTTCTCCATCTCCAGCTTCAGCACGGCGTCGCCGGCGGAGGCTCCCGCGTCGCGGGCCTCTTTCAGTTTGGCCTCGTACTCGGCCGTCAGCTGCCGGCGTATAGCCTCTTTCTCGGCTTCCGCGCCGGATTCTATCTTCATGCGCAGCTGGGAGACGCGCTCTTCAGCGTCGCCCTCGCGGGCGGCGGCCATCCTGGCCATCTCGGCCTGGAAGTCGGCGGTCATCCTGGCGATCTCGGCCTGGTGGGCCGACGCCATCTTGGCTACCTCGGCCTGGTGCGCCGCGGCGGTCCTGGCGGCCTCGTCCTGGATTATCCCGTTGAGCCGGGACACGTCGGCCTGGTGGGAGGTCACGGCGTTGGAAAGTTCTATCTGGTGGGCGGTCGAGAGCCTTGACAGCTCCTCCTGGTGCGTGCGGGCGGAGGCGGCCAGCTCTTCGGCGTGCTTGTGGGCCAGCTCGGCGCCGTAGCCGTTCTTTATCCGGGCTATCTCGGCCTTCATGGCCACGGCCTGGGCGTCCAGCTCGCTCTGGTGGGCGGCCTTTATGCTGTCCAGGTCCTGCTTCTGGCGCTTTATCTCCTCCAGCTGGGCGGCCATGTTCTGGGCGAGCTGCATCTTCTCCAGCTTCAGCTGGCCGCGCTCCTTGTCGAGCACGGCGTTGATGGCCTGCACCCTGGAGATGAAGCCTTTTATCTTGACGAGCTCGGAGACGGCGCGGATCTTCTCGCCGGAGACGTCGGCGATGACCTTCTCCTTCTCCTGCAGCTGGCCCTCGAAGCGGGCCTGGAGACTTTTGATCTCCTCGTTCTTCTCCGCGTTCTTGCGGTCTGAAAGCGTGCCTATCTCGGACTGCAGGCGGCCTATCTCCTTCTGCAGTTTCTCCATCTCGTAGCCGAACCGCTCCTCGCGGTGCTTGGACTCGGCCAGGTGCTGTCCCTCGCGGCCGCGCAGGATTGCGGCTTCGGAGCGCAGCTCGGCAATTTCCCGCTCTTTGTCGGGGATGATCTTTATATAGGACTCGACGGAGGCCTTCTCGCGCTCGGCGCGGGCCACCTCGTCCTTAAGCTTGGCGGCTTCCCGCTCCAGCATGGACTTCTCCATGGAGGTCTTGCGGAATTCGTCCTCCACTTCGCGCAGGCGCTCGGAAGAGGATTTCAGGGTGCGGATCGTGTCCTCGCGGACGGAAATCTCTTTCTGCCACTGGGCCTTCTCGTCCAGCCAGCGGCGCTCCATCTCCTGGAGGCGGTAGATGAAGTGCCCTTCCACGTCGCGGCCCTGGGTCTCGCGCTCGGACATCTGGTCCTTGAGCGTCTGCATCCAGGTCTCGCGCTCCTGCGACAGGCGGGTCTCCAGCTCCTTGATCTTGGACTTCAGCGTGAGCCGCTCTTCCTCGACCTCGTGGTCACGGCGGTCCCGGCGCATCTTGTCCTGGATGTCCTTGAGCGAGGATTCCACCCGGGAGGACAGGGCTTCGTCCTGCTGGTTCTTCAGCGTGGCGAGCAGGGCCTTCTCCTTCTCGGCCGAAAGGGTCTTCTCCATCTCGGAGATCTTGCGCTCCAGCTTGTCCTTCTCCTCCTGCATGCGCCTGGCCTCTTCGGCGGCGGCGTCCCTGGAAGGGGCGGACGGCTGGGGCTGGGAGAACTGGGGAGAGAAAGAGGGCTGGGGCATGCCGGGGGAAGGCATCGCGCCGAAAGGCTGCTGGGGCATGGGCGGCATAGCGGGCTTTCCGCCCTGCAGGGGCGGAAAACTGGGCTTCATCATGCCCGGGGGAAGCGGGGGCATGCCTGGCTTGGAAATTTTCTTGTCCTTGTCGTCCATATATTAACGGCTGTCGTCGTTGCCTTCCTGTATATTCTAAAGGAAGCCGGTTTCAATTAAGTTAAAAAAATGTTAACAGGTTAATAAAGCCCCTATCTCCCCACCTGCTGTTTAAAGCCCGCCAGCCATTCCGAAGCCGCCGGGTCCCCGGAAAGGGCGGCGTACTTCTCATAGGCGGCCACGGCCTCGTCCACCCGCTGCAGGGCGTAGTAGGCGGCCCCGAGGTACTGCCAGGTAGCCGCGTCTCCGGGGTTGACCGAGGAGGCGTACTCCAGATACTGCAGGCTTTCCTGCACCTGGCCCTGGTTGTACATGTTGACGCCGGCGGCGGCGTACTGCCGGGCCTGCTCGGCCTGTTCCGGCGTGGGGCCCGCGGGGGCCTCGGCCTTGGGGGCGGCCATGCTCTCGAATTTGCGCTTGCGCTCGTCGCCGGAGGACATCTCGCCGCCGTCGATGATATAGACCTCCTGCGAGTTGCCCTGGCGCACGTTGATCTTGCCCTCGGCCTCCAGCGCCTTTATGGCGTCCATGATCTTCATCTGCGCCTCGTCCTGCTGGGCCGGGGTGATGTCGCCGGAGTACTCCATGATCTCCTTGATGGCGTTGACGGCGCCGGAGGACATGTTGGCGAAGAACTTGTCGGCTATGGCCGGGTCGGCCTTGGCCACGGCCTTGGCGATGTCCTCGTTGGACAGCGAGCGGATGATGGTCTGCATGTCGCGGTCCGGGAAGCCGACGATGTCCTCGAACATCATTACGATGCGCTTGACCTTCTCGTAGATGTCGGGCTTCTGGGTCTTGAGGTACTCTATGATGTTCTTGCGGGTGCCCGGGTCGGAGTCGTCGAGCATCTTCACCAGGCGCTCTATGCCGCCCATCACAAAATCCACGTTCTCCCTGATATCCTTGTCTATGGCGTCTATCTGCTCGCGGGTGGCCTGGCGCACGGTCAGGGCTTCCAGCGCCACGCGGCTCTGCATCTCCACCGGCAGCATGGACAGGGCCTGGCGGGACAGGTCGGGCTTCATGTAGCTTAGCACCACGGCGATGACCCAGGGGTCCTCCTTCCTGAGGAGGAACAGGTAGATCAGGCGCTTGAGGTTCTCCTCGTTTAGGTAGGTAAAGGGCTCAAATTTCTTCATAAGGTCGTCCTCGTCTTCTTTCTTCTCCTCCTCTTTCTGGAGGAAGTTCATATCTATGCTCTGGTGCCCTTCGGTCTCCTGCTTGCCCTCCTCGCCGGCGCCGCCGCCCCCCTCCTCCATCTTCTGGTCTATGTTCACCTCCGCGCCGGGTTTGGCCAGCAGCGCCTTTATGTACTTGCGGAAGAAGCCCCAGAGCGGGCCGAAAAGGAATAATAGAAGTATAAGGAAAAGGAGCGCGTAAAGCAACGGCAGGTAGACCGAGGGCTTTTTCAGGTCGTCCATCGGGTTGGCGGCCTTGAACCTGGTGGGCTTGAACAGTACCGTGGCGGCGTCCTTCTTTCTTATCTTGTAGGGGATCAGAAAATCGTCCACCCGCTCGCGGGCCAGTTTTATGGCCGCGGCCGGGAGCAGGTCGTCATGGATGACGGTCAGCTGGAAGCGGGTGATCTCGGTCTCGAGGCCGTAGCGGATCTCCTGCACGCCCTTGGCCTGCTGGGCCTGCTGGCCCTGGGCCGCCTCGGGGCGCTTGTTGGGGTTGTCCTTGCCCAGCACGCTCTTGGGCTTGGGGATGCCGGGCAGGATGAAATCTATGGCGGGGCTCTCCCCCTCGCCCCCCTGCTTCTCCTTGTACTTCTGGATGACGCCTACGCCTTCCTTGGTCTGCTCGGCCTTCTTGGAGATGACCTCCAGCTCCACGTCGGCGAAAACGAAGGATTTGTCCGCCCCGAGGATGGGGTCGAGGATCTCTTTCTTGATCTTGGTCTCGGTCTCGCGGCGCAGGGAGTCCTGGCGCTCCATGAGCGAAGAGTCCATGCCGGTCTGCGCGCGCAGGGGCGCGGCCAGTAACGGCAGGGCGAGCAGCAGTGGTAGCAACAGCCTCTTCATATACTTAATTCTATCTTTACCTTATTACAGGATTGTTTCGAAAACGTTCTAATTAAATGCCTTGGGGAGGCGGCTGCCCCGCTGCGAGCGATTTTAGGGCGCAGGGCCAAGGTCCGCAGCGGACAGCCTATCATTAGGGCTGCGGCGGAGACTGTCTGAGGAGCGCACTGTGTGCGCGACGAGTTCTCCGCCGGCGGAGGACCGCAGGCCCTCTTCCGCCGCGCCCGCTTATGAGCGAGCAGCGGGGCAGCCGCCGACCCGGTTTGCGTTCCGTCCGCCCAAGGCGAGCCCACAACTCAGCGCTCCATCCTTATTGGACCTGCTTCAGGAAGTTCTTTATTATCTTGTTATTGGGGTTGATCTCAAGGACCTTCTCCCAGATGACCTTGGCCTTCTCCTTCTGGTCCATCAGGTAGAACGAGCTGCCCATGATCTCGAGCGCGGTCTCGTTGTTGGGCTCGAGGTCCAGGATGTCCTGCGCGCGGCGCATGGCCAGGTCGTACTTGCCCTCGTAGATGGCCGCGCGGGCGTCGTAGGTGCGCTGGTCGATATAGGTGAAGATCTCCGGGCCCTCGGGCTTGCGGGTCAGCTCGCTCACGCCGGCCTCGCGCTCCACCATGTTCAGCAGGGAGAGCAGGCGGTCGTTCTTCGGGTCCTTGTTGAAGGCGTGGCGCAGCACGTTCACCGAGGCGCGCAGGTCCTTGCCGTCCACGTAGGAGATGATGCCGCGGCGGGTCAGGGTAGGCACTTCCTCGCCGCCGGTGGCGTCCGGCACGTAGTCTATGGCGCCGCCCAGGCGGGTCACCATGCGGCGGATCTCGGCGTTGCCGGGGTCGGCGTCCATGGCGGCGCGCAGCTTCTCCATCGCGCGGCCGAAGTAGCCGGACTTGAAGTACTGCAGGGCCTGGCGGACCAGCTCGCGGACCTCGCGGTCGTGCTTGGCCTTGTTGGAGCTGCCCATGCGCATCGTCACGGAAACGCGGGTGGTGGTGCCGAGCGCGTGCACGCCCTGGGCCACGTCAAAGCCCAGGTTCTTGTACTTGATGCCGAGGCCGAAGTCGGCCTCCTGGATGCCGGGGGTCCCCATCACGCCGAAGCGCAGCGCGGACCAGTACATCAGCCAGTACTCGCCGCCGAAGCGCCAGTTCATGGCGGAAGCCTGGGGCTTGGCGATGTCGAAGCCGAACACCAGGCTGCCCTTGAACAGGGAAAGGGCCTGGCCGAACTTTATGGTCAGCGGGAGCTTGTCCTCGGTGTCGCCCGAAGCCATGGAGAAGACGTTCTGGATGCCTATCGCGGCGCGGTAGGTCTTGGAGAACTTCTGGAGCATCGCTATGTCGATGGCGTTGAAGGAGTCCACGGAGGTGTCGAGCGAGCGGCTGATGTTCTTGGCCATCACGCCGAAAGAGAGCTTGTCGGAAACCTCGCGCCCCCAGGAGAAGGCCAGGGCGCGCTCGTTGCTGTCGAAAGTGCCTTCGCTCCTGATGTCGATGATCTCGTCGCCGGCCGGGTTGGCGGTGATGGAGATCTTCTCGAAGCCGGTGGACTGCAGCTGGGTCATGCTGACGGCCCAGGTGCCCTTGGTGGTGGTGGGATGCGCGTAGGTGAAGAAGTTAAGCGTGGTAGCCTCGAACAGGGTCGCCTGCATGGCGGTGAACTCTTTGCGCTCGAGCATCGTCAGCGCGGCGGGGTTCCAGTAGGAGGCCGAAGCGTCGTCGGCCACCGCGAAGAAGGCGCCGCCCATGCCCAGGCTGCGGGCGCCGGCACCGTAGCTCATGAAGGCGCCGGGCTGGCCGCCGCTCTGCGCCAGGACCTGCACCGCCGAAAACGCAACAAAAAACCCCACGGCGGGGCTGAAGCGTATTATACGCTTCACGGTAGCCCATATAGCCATGAGGGCAACGGCAATACAATAATTGCGTTTCATCGTTTTCGGCAGCCTGACCCCCGCCTACTTAGCGGGTCTTAGCTTTGCGCCGCCGGTTTTCACCGGCTTTGCTATTATCGTAACAATACGGCATTACAAACTCGTTACAGATTTACGGCATTAATATTATAGCAGATAAAACGGCATTGTCAAGACCCCCCTCTTGACCTGTCAACCCCCATATTATACCACCCATTTCCCCGGTCCGCAAGCCCCCCCATTTACAGCGCGGGAGGGCTCCCTGCGAGCGATTTTAGGGCGCAGGGCCAAGGTCCGTAGCGGACAGCCTATCATTAGGGCTGCGGCCGAGATTGTTTGAGCGAGGCACTGTGTGCCGAGCGAGTTCGAGGCCGGCGGAGGACCGCAGGCCCTCTTCTGCCGCGCCCGCTTATGAGCGAGCAGGGAGTCCTCCCGCGCCTTAGTGGATCACGCCCACCTTGCGCATGATAACCTTGCTGCCCTTGGGGCTGGAGGCCTTCACGCGCACTATATAGCCGCCCTTGCCCACAATACCGCCCAGGCCGTTCTTGCCGTCCCAGAGCACGTGGTTGGGGCCCAGCTGGCCTCCCGGGGTACCGCTGCCGAACTTGAATTCCCTGACCACGTAGCCCAGGAGGTCATAGATGGTCATAGTGACCTCGGCATTATCATTAAGGTTATAAGAGATATCCACCCTGCCCTCAACGCCACCCTTGCGCAGGTCCACCGGGTTCGGGTAGCTGGTAACCTTGGTCAGCAGCTCCTCTCCTATAGTAGTACCCGCGGGAGTAGAGACAGGCGACCATTCAGACCGCAGGCCGGCGAAGTTCCAGGTGCGCACCCGGTAGGTGTAGTACTTGCCGAACGGGCGCGGCGTTTCCCCGGGGTTCACCGGGTCGCCTATGGTATAGATATTGTTAATGGCGCCGCCCGTCTTGAAGCCGGGGATAGCCGCCACGGTAACCCAGACGGGGCTGGTACCCTCGCGCTCCTGTATTTCATAGGAGGCCACGTTGGACTCCTTGTCCTCGCCGGCGGTCCACTTGAGCGTATAGGACTGGCCCGAGGCCACGCCCTTGGCCACCTGGGGCTCCGGGGCCCCGGGCGCGGAGGGATAGGTGGTGTCGATGCGGTAGATCATGATCGGCGTGCCGGTCTCGCTGGGGATATAGCGGCCGTCGGCCATCTGGCCGCGCACGCTCAGCACGTAGCCGCGGTCCGACACGGTCTCGCCCCACGCGGTATGCGGCCCCTTGAAAGAGCCCTGCATGCCGCGCTCGTCTATCCGGAAGGTCTTCGCGTCCAGCTTGGTGACCAGGAGAATCTCGTTGCCCACGTAGACTATGCCCTCGGCCGCGAACCCTTCCGTGGACTCCACGCTGAAAGAAGAGGTCTGCACCTCGATACGGCTGGTCAGGCGCGTAAAGTGGCCGGGAGACAGCGCCACGTTGGTGACCTTGCCGCCCAGCAGGGGGCCTGCGGGCTGCCAGGCGTTCTTGATGCCGGTCGGGTCCGCGTAGCTGCCGCCCAGCGAAAGCTCATAACCGGTCATTGCCCCGGAGGCGGGATTCCACATGGCCGGCAGCTCGGTGGTCTTGGAATACCAGACCGAGGGCACGGCGCCGAGGTCGGAGACGGCCAGCAGCAGCCTGACGTTCTGCACGTTATCGCCCACAAAGTACAGCGGCTTGCCGGTGCCGTCGTCCACGATCCTGTCCGGCACGTAGTCCATGTTGCTCTCGAAGTCCAGCAGGTGGTCGCCGTCGATATCGAAGGAAGGCAGGCCGGAATTATTCAGGCTGATATTGCGGCACTTGCCGGTGGCATAGTAGTCGAAGTTGTCGGGCTTGCCGTCGCCATTGATGTCCACCAGCGGCTCCTCCGCCTTACAGCCGCTGTTGGGATAATTGTAGATCCAGCGGCTGGGGTCCGCCACCGGGACATTGCCGGTCCCCAGCACCACGTTGCCGCTCGAGTCCAGCAGGGCGTAGGCGGGGTAGCCGTTGGAGGCCAGCATCAGGCTGCTGTAGACCGGCGTCAGCGGGATGATGGCCGGCGAGATCATCACCTCGTTGGAGCCCATCGGGTAGGAGTCGCTGTAGTTCTGGCCCGCGGCCAGCGGGAGGCCGGAGACGCCGCGCAGGTCCGTAAAGGCGGACAGCGAGACGCCGGCGAAATGGCCCATCGTGTCAGCCCCGGACAGGTCGGTGGCGGAGCTGACGTCGCAGGCCAGGTGCAGGATCACGGTCTGCGTGGTGATTATCAGGTAGGGCAGGTTCCCGTCCATGATGCTCACCGGGATGAACGGCTCGAACGACAGGGTGGAAGAATTGACGGTATAGCCCAGCCTGGAGTCGGCCACAGGGCTGAACGCGCCGTCGCCGTCGTCCTTCCAGAGCGCGAGGCCCACCAGGTCGCCGTCGCCGAAACCCACGGTAGTGCTGCTGATCGTGCCGGTCTGCGTGAAGTTTATCTGGCCCACGGCCACGTAGTCGGACAGCGTGCTCAGGTTAAAGGTCATCAGCGGCACGTTCTTGCTGCCCTTCTCCACGGACTTGGGCGAGATATTCAGCCCCTCCGCGGTAAGGGTTACGGCCCGTATCGGCACCAGGCTCGAGCTGAAAGGATAGATGTCCTGGTACACGCCCTTGGGCAGGGCCTTGTTGATGCCCACGTAGACCAGGCCGGAGATGTCGTGAGGGGAGTTCACCGTTATCCACGACTTGTCGCGGATCATCAGGCCCACCTTGTTGGCCTTCATCGCCATTTCGCCGATGTCGAGCACGGCGAAGAAGGTCTGGGCCAGCGGGCTGAGGGTCTGGAGCTGCGAGAGCGTCACGGTTATCTGCGTGTTCAGGGGGTTGTCCTGGTCGAACAGGTCCACCTTGCGCGCCACGGCGCGCGCGGGATGGTTCATTTTCGGCGTGTCGAAATCGCCGAGCTTCTCCCCCCTCGAGACGACGTTCAGGTACGGGTAGCCGGAGGGAGCGATGCCGCTGCCGGAGTAGGTGACCAGCTCGGCCTCGCTCAGGTACATGCGGCCAGCCGCGGGGAAGCCGGCGGTGGACTGCAGCACCAGCTGGAACGGCGAGTCCACGGAGACCGTGTCGGTGGAGGCAAAGTACGAGAGCATGATCGTCCTGGCCTCGGAGATGTTCATGTCGTTGACATCCAGCACGTCGTTCTGGTTCGAGTCCTGATAGATAGTCACGAATTTAACGTCGTTATTCTTGCCGAACGGCGTGTTCGGGTCGTTGGAGGCGCCGGTGCGCTGCAGCTTTATGCCGGACCACTTGGCGTTGCCGGCTTCGGTGACCAGGTTGAAGCGGAGCATGGGGACCTTCAGCTGCGCCTGGCCTACGCCGCCGGCCAGCACCAGTTCGGCGGCCACATCGTTGGCGCCCATCTCCACGTTGGACGGAATCTCCTTGACTATCATGGGCATCGTGGCGATAGGCCAGGTGGAGAGTTGTATGGTGTTCGGGATGCCGATGGTGAAGCTGGGCGCCGAGGAGATGACCACGGCGGCGCTGGAGCCCACCAGGGCGAACTGCGACAGGTCGTAGCTGATAAAGGCGCAGGCGGGCGTGGTGGTGACCACGATCTCTTTCTTCAGCACCACGTTCACCGTGCTGGACGAATAGGACTCGTTGCCGTAGCTCATCAGGTTCGGGTAGTTGCCGGTGGAGTCGCTGGAGATGTCCGCGGAGTCCAGCAGGCAGTTCTCGTTGGAGTCCTGCCAGACCTTTATCAGGTCGATGTCGGAGTCGTTGGCTGTGCCGCGCCGCAGCAGCTTGATCGCCTGCACCTTGGCCGAGGTCTTGTCGGTGACCATGCGCATGGACAGCAGCCCGACGTTCTTGTCGTTCTGCGTCACGTTGACCGGGGAGATATCCTCGGGCGTCATCGAGATCATGTTCAGCGTGGGCATCACCACGTTGACCTGGCTGAGGGCCTGGTTCAGGAACTGCGCGGTATGCCCGGAGTTCTCGGGGCCGAAGATGAAGTTGGCCTCGAACGGGATGTCCACGCCCAGCACGTCGTTGGGCGGGGTAAGCTGCTCGTGCGAGAACCTGGAAGCCCGGTCGATGTCCATCGACACGTAGATGAGCGTGGGCGTGGAGCTGATGACGACGTAGTTCTGGTTGTTCAGCGCCGGGTCGGCGACTTCTATAGTGGCCTTGCCGACCGGGTCGTTGACGCCGAACCTGCCGTAGCCTATCAGCACGTCCGAAGTGTTGAGGCCGCTGGCCGCGTCGCGGTCGAACACGCGGTTGCCGTTGTCCTTCCAGATCTTTATCACGCCCACGTCTTCGTCGTAGCCGTTCAGGCTGGAGGGCTGCTTGCGCACCAGCTTCAGGCCCTGCCAGCGGACGCCGAAGCCAGGGGTGGTCAGCGTCATCTTCATGAAGGGATAGTTGATCCAGCCCTGCTGCACCATACCGCCCAGGGTAGAGCCGGAGGGGTGGACGCTGATGGGCGAGCCGAAAGCGCCGCGGGTCACGTCCACCAGCACGCCGCCGGCCGTGCCGGAGTAACCGATGATCTCATTGTCCACCATGGCGTAGCCGGAGGACGGGATGCCGGCCGTGGAAACCACCATCCAGGCGGCGTCGCCGGCGCCAGTGGTGATTATATCCTGGGCCAGCCGCATGGAGTCCATGTCGCCGGCGCCGCCGGGAGAGAAGATGGGGTCGGTAAGCACGGTCACCGTGCTGGGCGAAGACACGATCTCGCGCACCCGCGAGATGAAGGGCAGGTTGGACAGCTCCGCGGAGAAGGCGTTGGGCAGGGACAAGGCGTTCCTGGCGGCGTCCTCCACGGAGGGGCTGTTCTGCGGCAGCGATTCGGCCTTGATATAGGCGCCGAGGTAGCGCGGGTTGCCCATCGAATCGTTGGGCATAGCGGAGTCCCTGATGTCGTAGGTCACGAAATAGCGCTGGGCGACGTTCTTGGCGGAAGCTTCCGTCTCGGTGACGATCAGCTGTTCCGCGTCGAAGTTCACCCTCGACACCAGGGGGCCGTAGATGGTATTGCCGAAGGTGCCAGAGCCTATCATCACGTCCGTGCCGCCGAGGAAACCGTTCTTGTCGTTGTCGTACCAGACCTTTACGGCCGAGACGTCGTTGATGGCCGAGCCTTCGGAGATCACGGTGCCGGTGGCGTAGATCAGCACCCAGCGCCAGAGGGCGTCGGCCACGTCGGTCTTCATGGTGAAGTCGAGCACCGGCTGGTTGACGGCCTGCTGCTGCAGGGTGGCGCCGGTGATGGTGTCGGTCGCCTTGACGGTCACGCTGTCGGCGTACTCGCGCACGCGGCCTATCAGCGAGACCGATTTGCCGGGGGCCGTGACGCCGACGTTGGACGAGCTGAGTATCTTCGGGGCCTCTATGTAGAAGTAGTCCGTGGTGCGTATGGCCGCGCCCAGGTACGAGAAGTTGGAGACGTTGGCCAGCGGGGCGATGTCATAGGTTATAAAGTAGTCTTTCGGCGAGGTGTAGATCACCTGGCCGTCGAGGGTGCTGCCTTCGCCTATCAGGGGCAGCACGGCCTGGCCGGAGACCACGGTGCCGCTGGACCAGGTCACCTTGGCGGTGCCTTCGCGGGCGCGCTGCAGGTCGCCGAAGGAGTTGGTCATGACGTCCACGGAGCCGAAGTAGACCACCTCTTTGAGCGCGGGATCCTCCTGGCCGTCGTTCATGATAAGCCGGCCGGGGGCCATCGGGAAAGGGCTGTCGCTCGGGAAGAAGAGCTGGATGTCGTTGACCCTTATGACCGTATCGGTAGAGACCAGCGGGGTCTTTAGGGTGTCGTACGGGAAGGTGCGGGGTTTGGTCCCCACCAGCAGCACCTCGGTGTCCTTGACCGTGGTGGTGGTCTCCAGCAGGCCGTTGAGGGTGGAATCCTGCCAGACGCTGATCTTCCGGACGTCCGTCACCTTGTTCCAGGCGGCGGTGTCGCCGTTCTCGGCGGCGGTTATCCAGCGGTCCAGCTTGAGGCCGCGCCAGACGGCCGAGCCCTGCGAGCCGTTGATCTCCATGGTCAGGCGCATCATGGCCTTGTTGGTATCGTTCTGCGTCACGAACGACGGCGTCGCGAAGCCGCTGGGCTGCGACTTGTTCACGTCGGTCAGGTAGACGATGTCCGAGGTGGCGTAGAGGGGCACCGTCGAGGAAGTGATCGGCTGGAACGCGCCCACCACGCCGTCTATCAGCGTCACGCCGGCGTTCTCTATGCGGGCGCCGTGCGTCTGGTTGGGGATGGCGTCGGGGCCGAATTCGTACACCACGAAGAAGGTGCGCGTGCTGACCGAGACGGCGCCGTCCAGCCCCGGGTTATAGAACGGCAGCACGAAGGTGCCCGGGTCGTTGGGGTCGTAGGCCGGCGGGTTATTGGGGTCGGTGATCTCTTTATCGATGCTGGCCGCGTAGACGCCGTCGCCCAGCTCCGGGTCTCCGCCGGAGGAGTCCAGGAACAGGCGCACGCTCCTGAGGTCGGCGCCCGAGCCGGTGCCGGTCTTGAGGATCTTGATGGACTTTATGGTGCCGAGGAAGTTATCGGTCCAGGCCTGGATCTTGAGGAAGCCGACGCGGCCCTGGCCCTGCTCCACGTAGGCGTACTGGCCCAGCGTAAGCGTGGTGGTGCCCACTATCGGCTGCCACCAGGCGCCGATGTCGGTGCCTTTCACCTGCACGGTGGCCGGCTGGTTGCGCACCGGCGCGGTGGCGGTGGCTATCGGGAAGTTGTTGTAGGCCACGCCGACGAAAGTGGAGTTCAGCACCACGAAGGACGGGTTATCCAGCACCAGCGCGAAGCTGCGCGGGGTCGCGGCCACGGTGGACATGCGCACCGCGAAGAAGAAGTTGCGGGGCGTGTTGGACACGATGGCCGCGGTGGAGACCTTGATGTTCAGGTCGTTGAAGCTCCAGGCCATCAGCCCGGGGTCGTAGGTGCCGCTCGACATCAGGATGTCCACGGGGGCGCCGCCCAGCACGGTCTCGCCGTCGAAGGCGCCCAGCTGGCCGTAGGTCGGGTTGTCCGCGTACATGTTGATCTGCACGATGTCGGCGTAGTTCAGCGTGCCGGAGCTCTTGACCTGCACCGACTTCAGGTAGGCTGGCGGCGCGCCTATCGGCGAGGTCTGCATGGTCAGGCGGACCATCGGCACGGGGGAAGGCACCCCGTCTATGGAACCGTCGCCCTGGTAGATGGCGTATTTGCTGATGCCGATGGAGGTCTTGGCTACGGGCAGCGGGTCCTCGGGGGCCAGGTCCGTCGGGGTGATGACCAGGCCGGACAGGATCACGTCGGGGCTGGAGCCGATGGGCATGCCGCGGGAACTGTCCCCGGTGTAGCCGAACAGCGTCGGCTTGGCGTAGTCGGTAACGCTCACCTTCAGCGTCTCCACCATGGTGTCTTCCAGTCGCAGGGACCGCTCGCCGGCGTCGGCCGGGACGAAGGTGTAGTCGGTGGTGCCGCCCAGCCAGTCGCGCAGGTCGGCGGACCCCCTGGAATTGGTAGCCATCTTTATCTTGCCGGTGTAGTACTTCCCGTTCACGGTGTCGCCGGTGGCGACGTTGCCGAACTTGTCGCGGGCGCGCAGGGTCAGGGTGCCGGGGGTCAGCACGCGCAGCGGGCTGGCCAGGCTGTAGTCGTGGTGCAGCGTAAAGTAGGCGGCGGTGCTGGGCGTTATGTACTGCTCTTGGGAAACGGCCCCCATAGCTATGTTGTTAAGCGTGGTAGCCGCGGTGATCGTGGCCGTCCCCACCCGGGTGTCCCAGACGTAGATATTGGCGTAGGAGTTGCCCGCCAGGATCGGGATCTCCACGTTGCTGGTGTTGAGCAGCTTCCATTTCGGGTTGGAGGAGATCACTTCCTCCTGGGGCTCTATGCCGCCGTAGGTGCTGGTGCGCGTCGCGGAGAACTTCACGGTGGCCACGGTAGTCGTGGTGGTGGTATTGTCAAAAGCGTCCTTCAGCGCCACGGTGATGACCGTGGGGGTGGTCAGGTCGGTCAAGTAATTGGCGTACTGGATGGTAGTGCCGGCCACCAGGCGCCGGGACGGCGTGTGGAACATCACGTGGTCCGGGCCGGCGGGGATGACGGTGTAGGAGGAAACGGCCGGCAGCCAGCCCTTGGCCAGGGCGGTGTTGACCGTAAGCTGGTGCGTGGGCTGGGAGGAGAGCGTATCCAGCAGGTAGAAGCCGGTGGTATCCTGACCCAGGGGTATCGTGGCGCCGCCGGGCTGGGCGACGAACCCTTCCGGAGAAGGCGAGGCGAAGCGCACGTTGCCGGCTGAATTGGAATTCAGCGTGAACGCGATGTAGGACGTGCCTTCGTCCTCCTGCCCGGAGATGACGGGCGTCGGGTTGCCGTACATGTCCTCTACCGAGATCAGGAACATCTGCGAGGTCACGCCGGCGGTAAGCACCTGGCCGGCGCCTGAGCTGACGTTGACCCGGTAGGTGAAGTCCGGCAGCACCGTGACCGACTGCGTGGAGGCGGCCCAGCCTTCGCGCTCAGGCACCGACAGCCTGAGGATGGGCCTTATCGGCGTGGCGGAGGACGGGTAGACGCTGGAAGCCGTGGTATCGAGGTAGTAGAAAGTGGCCGAATAGGCGTCCAGCGGGATGGCCAGGCTCGTGACCGGGGTCTCGAACACCGGCGGGAACGCGCCGGAGATGGCGCTGGACGCCGAGAAGGAGAACGAGTCGTTGATGAGCGAATTCTGCCTGGTATAGGTGGACAGCAGCACCTGCACCGGGGCCGTGGTCAGCGCCGGGTTGGCGAACATGTCGCGCAGCTCGGCGTCAAAGGTCTGCACGTCGGCGAACGTGTCCGTGATCTTGCCGGCTATCAGCTCCCGGCGCGGGTTGCCGAAGGAGACCTGGGCCACGCTGATCGGGTCCATCCGCAGCTGGTGGCTGGCCTCCTGCATGGAGCCGGAGTTGGCCTTTATGGTCCAGTAGCCGGGCCGCCCGCCCTCGAAAGTGTTGGACGAAGGCGAGACCCCGGAGTACGACGAGGTCCGGTCATGGTAGCGGAAGGAAACCTGGGTCGAATTGGGCGCTATGCTGACCGCGCCGATGAACTGCTCGTTGGCGGAGTTGCGGAAACCATAGTCGGCCAGGCTGCCGAAAGTGCCCAGGGTCCTGCCCAGGGCCGTATGCACCGTCATCTGGGCGTTCGGGATGGTCAGGTAGACGATGGACTGGCCCTGCTTGGTCACGTTGTCGAAGTCGTCGCGGCGCTCCAGCGTGAACGCGGCGCCGGCGCCGGCCACGTCCTTGACGCCCACGGTGGCGGCGGCCTGGCTGGAAATGAACACCAGCTTGGAAGGCGTGCCGCCGGTAGTGGTCAGCTGGCCGCTCAGGTTCTGCCTGGCCGCGGCGTAGGTGGCGTAGGTGGCCGGGTTTATGGTGGTGGTGCCTATCCAGACGCGCACCGTGTCCCCCGCCTTGCTGGAAACCTTGTAGGCGATCGGCGTGGAGACGCCCACCTGGCCCACGTCGTCCGTATAGATGGTGGTAGAGGCGCCGAAGTCCAGCCAGGCGCCGGCGCTCTGGTACTGCAGCACGCCCGTGGAGCCGTAGACCTCGGCCACGGTCATGAAGGCGTTCACGCCCGCGGAGGCGATATTGTTGTCGTAAGCGTCGGAGAGCTGCGCGGTGAGCAGCTGGCGGCCAGGCTCCAGGTTGGAACCCGCGGGCACCTCCACGTCCGACGTAGGCACGACGCGGTAGATGTTGGGCGGGCCGGGCGAGACATAAACCTCGACCAGCGGGGTAATATTGATGGAGTTGTCTACCTGGTCGTAGGCGCCTATGTAATCCAGGCCGGCCCGGCGCAGCGTGAACCAGCTGTCCAGGTTCTTCACGCCGAACTCCGTCGCCACGAAAGAAACGGTAGGCGAGGACAGGCTGGGGTCCTGGTTGGGGTTTACCTGGTCCGTGGCCACCAGCGTGGCCGTACCCAGATAGACGTTGGGGCCCGTGGAGCAGATATTGTCGAAAGTGTCCTTCACGAGCAGGAAGGCGGAGAACGGGGTGCCGGCCGACACGTTGGTGGAGGCCAGGACGTAAGCCATGTGCGTGGGCGGCCCGGGATTTACGGCCACGGTGGAAACGCCGGTGGCGTAGTAGGCCGCCGAAGCCGGCGTGGTGGCGGCCACCAGCGTGTAGGTGCTGAACGAGGTATGCGGGTCCATCGAGAAGAGGGCGCTGCCGTTGGTTATGGTCTGCGGCGCCAGGGGCGTGATCTTCCAGTCGCCGGGCGCGGCGACGGCCACTTCGGGCATCACGGCGGGCGGGTTGGTATCCTGCGCCGCCCCGGACGCCTCGGTGGCCTTGTTGTAGAACCTGTCGGTCAGGTACACGCCCACGGACAGCAGGTCGGTGCCGCCGATCGTATATTCGGCGGGCGGCCCGCTCCGGCCGGGCCACGCCACGCCGGCGTCGCGGCAGGGCGGGCTTATGTTGCACTTGCCTTCCGCGAGGCTCTGGCCGGGCAGCACCACTTCGAACCGCACTCCGGTGGAGGCGTACACCTTGAAGGAGGCCTTGGCGGCGGCGTCGTCGTTGCGGCAGATGCTGCCGAAATTGGCGGGGCACACCGAGTTGGCCGGCGGCGAGTCGGCGCGCGGGAACACTTTAACGGAGGCCGCGACGGCCTTGGTCACCAGGGCCAGCGGGATCTGCAGCGAACCGTTGTTGAGGATCACGCTCGAAGAATCCATGTCATAAGCGTCGGAAGTGACGGCGTAGACCGTCGGGCCGGCCGACAGGTCCTGGTAGACGTTCATGTAATGGTCCACCAGGTTCACGGTCACGTTGAAGTAGGCGCCGGCCGTCTGCGTAGAGGCGCCTACGGACACCTTGCCCCCGTTGGGGTAATCGCCGGAACCGGGCACGGCGGTCTCGCCGGGCATGAGCAGCTGCAGGCCCTTGGGCAGGGCCGGCCGCACGGTGAAAGTGGAGGACTGCGGGTCGTCGGAGTAGGTGGACGAACCGCCGAAATCGGTGACGGCCAGGTAATGCGTGGCCGCGCGGTGCATGTTCACCTTTATAGGCGCCGTGTAGCCGAACGCGGTGTTTATGGCCGCGGTGCTGACCGCGGGGGCGTAAAGGTCGGTAGGCGTCTTAACGCGCACGTCGGCGGGCTGGCCGGGGCAGAGGTTGAAGAACGAGTCCACCACGCCCACCTGCACGTTGAAGTCGGTGCCGGCCGTCTGGACCGGCACATTGCCGACCCTGCCGGTAGGGGAACCCTGGCTGAAAGATTCGCCGGGCAGCAGCAGCAGGAAGCGGCTCGGGTCGCCGGGCTGGACGCTGACCACGCTGGCCACGTCGGAGTTGAGCGTCGGCGCCCCCGGCCACGGCGGCACGGCGCTGACCATCTCCACCGAAACCGTGGTGTTGCCGGCCCGCTTGGGCAGCACGCTGAAGGTGCCGGAGCCGATTATGATCTGGCTGGCCGGGGTGACGATGGAGAACGGGTCGTCGGAGAGCAGGCGGATCTCCTGGCTGGCACCGGGGGTAAGGTTCCAGAAAGTGTCGGTGATATCCACCACCACGTCGAAGGCCTCGCCGGCCTTCCTCGGCGTGGGGGTGCCCGTGCGGCCGTCCACGGTGTCGCCGGACAGCCTGCTCTCGCCGGGCACCATAGCGCGCAGCCTGGTGGGGTTGTTCGGGTTGAGCAGGAAGCCGCCGCTCACGGTGGCGCCCAGGGACGGGGTGGCGCCGCTCTGGTCGGTGGCGGTCAGGGTCCTGGCGCCCGCGCTGCGGAGGGTGACATTGCTCACGGTAACGCTGCCGCCGGTCATGTTGTACAGGCCGACGTTGGGCATGAACGGATCGTTGGAGGCGACGCGGATATTATTCCTGTCCACCGTGTTCACCATGTTATAGCGGGTGTCGGCGGCGTAGAGCGTGGCGGTGAACTGTATGCCGGCCGTCTGCGTGGAGATGCTGCCGGCCACGCCGTAGGGCGGCACGACCTTGCCGGGCACCAGGTACTGCGTGGGCAGCAGGACGATAAGGTTGGACGGGCTGCCAGGGACCACGGTGATGCCGGCATCGGTGGCGGTAGACAATTTAGGCATTATGCTGTCGCTGTCCACGGCGTCCACCACCAGGTTGCCCGTGGCGGCGCTGGGGATGAACCCGACGATGGTGGCGATACCGCTGGCCATGGGCTGGGCGGGCGGATGCACGGCGTAGATGTCGTTGGACTCGATGCGGACTATGCGGCCATCGGTGGTCAGGTTGCCGAACACGTCCACGGCGCGCACCGAGATGGTGTACGTGGCGCCGGCGGTCAGCGGGCCGGCGGTGCCGGTCTTGCCGCCGAGAGCGCCTTCGACCGCGGTCTCGGTGGGCACCAGCAGCAGCAGCGAGGAGGCGACGGCCGGGTTGACCCTGATGCCGCTTACGGTATCCGTGCTGTAGAAGGTGGCGTTAGCCAGCCCCGTATCGGTCACCTGCACCGACAGGCCGGAGGACTGGTTGCGGGTGACCGGGATCACGCTAAAGTTGGTGGTGCCGGAGAACAGGCTGCGCTGGTACGGGTTCGGGTGCATGCCGCGCAGCTGTATATTGGGGTCGTTCGGGAAATCTATCTGTACTATCGGCTGATTGGACGAGACCGCCAGGAAAGGCGTGGTGCCGGAGACCACGTTATAGTAGTTGTCGGTCAGATACACCGTCATCTGCGTGGTCACGCCGGCCATCAGCTCCGAGAGCGTGCCGGTCTTGCCGCCGTCCGAGGGATTGGTGGTGTAGGGCGGCAGGCCCGGCCTGAGCTGCTGGCCGGCCGCTATCAGGTGCAGCTTCGAGGGACTGGCCCACCAGACCTTCACCGCGGTAGGCGTGTAATAGACGGAAGTGGCCGGCGGCAGAGAAGCCGACTGCGTTTTTATGGTCTGGGTGGCCGCCACTATCGGGGTGAATACGAAGGTAGTGCTGCCGGCAGCCAGATTCTGCAGCGCGGGTGAAACGTCGTACGGGTCGGTGTCGATATAGGCGCCGACCTGGAAGACGGCCGTGGGATCCGTGTTGTAGTACGGGTCCACGCCGTAGACCACTACTCCGGTAGTGGAGCCGGCCACCCAGTCCTGCGGCGTGCCGGTCTTGCCGTAGGGCTGCACGGCGTACTTGCCCTGCACCCTGGTCTCGCCGGGGAGCAGCGCCAGCAGGCGGTCGGCGTCCTGGGCTATCACGGGCACGTTGGACGACGGGTTGCGCGCGTTGGTATAGAGGCCCTGGCCGTAGACCGTCATGTTCCAGCCCGTCGGGTCGGCCGAGACGAAAGTGCGGTAGATCGTGGTGGACCCGTAGAAAGTCTCGTAGACGTCGGCGGAAGCGGCGGCGTTGTTGGGGTCGGTGTCGGTCACAAAGACGTTCGTGGCCTGCGAGGAGGCCAGGTTCCAGTAGCGGTCCGTCACCTGCACCAGGAAGGGGATGCTGGTGCCGGCGGTCTTGGTGCGCGGCGTGCCGGTGCTGCCCTCCACGCCGGACTCCATGCGCCCGGGCGCGGGCAGCTGGCCGGCCGGGTCGAAATCGGCTATCACCTGCACCTGGTAGGCCGCGGTGGGGTTGACCGTGCCGTTGCGGGAACCGAAGATGGCGGGGTTGTCCTGGTCTTCGGCGCGGAACATGCGGTCCCCGGCCTTGCGGGGCCGGAACGTGAAGGTATGCAGACCGCGGTCGCCCGAGGTGTAAGTGTACTGCTTCGGCAGGCCGTAGGTGTCGTCCACGTTATCGTCGGTGTCCATGGACTCGGGACCGCCGGGCACGCCGTCGACGTAGAATTTGACGGTGCCGTTATAGGCGGCGGCCCTGTTGCCCGTGCCGTTCGCGCCGTCCTTCGCCTCCACGGTCATGTTCACGTTGTCGCCGGCCGTCATGGGGTCGGCCGAGACGGTTATCAGGAAGCTCTGGGCCGGGGCGGCGATGTAGAAGAGCGGGCCCTGGTCGATTATGGTCTCGGTATTGCCGGCGTTGTCGGTCACCTTGACCCACGCCGCGTACGAGACGCCGCGTACCCAGCAGCCGTAGGCCGCGCGCTCGGCGTCGTCTTCGCAGGTCAGGCCGGAGTACTGCCAGTTGCCCAGGGTGTCCAGAGCGGCGGGCCGCCAGACCGCGCCGTCGGTAGAGGGCGTCCAGGTGGAGCCGTTCCAGAAGTACCCGGAGGCGTCCCAGGAACCGTAGATGATGGGCCCGGCGGAAGGCAGGCCGGGGTCGGCGTCGCGGAACACCGCCACCTCGGCCTTGCCGTTCTGCCAGGGCAGGCCGCCGGCGGGGTAAACGCCGGAGCCGGTGCCGCTTATGCCGGAGGTGAAGCCGGTGTCGGAGAAGTTGCCCAGCAGCACCTTGTTGTCGTTGTAAACCGTGGAGTTGACCGGGTTCACCACCGAGGACTGCGGCTCGGTCAGGTCCGCCAGGAACCGGGACTGCCCGACCACGGACTGCACGTTGCCGATGGAATCGGTGGCCGAAGACTTAACGATATAGTGCCGCTGGTCCACGAAGTTCATCAGGCCGGCGGTAAAGGTCCAGGAGGACGGGTACAGGTCGGTCGCGGGCAGCCAGGTCTCCTGGTCGTTGACGAAAGCGGTGCCGTTGAAGTACTTGCCGGCCCCCTCGTCCTGGCTCAGGATCGAGATCTTGACGTCCGCGACGGTAGTGACCGCGTCGGCCGCGGTGCCCCAGAGCGTGAAGTTATTCGAGTTGTACGAAGTGTCGATGCCGGGCATCACCGGGGCCGAGAGCGGCGGCACGTTGTCGAAGACGAAGGTCCTGGTGGTCAGGTCGGTCTGCCAGTTGGTGGTGGCGTCCACCGACCGCGTCACGATATGGAAGGTCTTGCCGTTGCCTGCGTCGTGGGTGCTCTCTTTCCAGGCGAAATCTATGCCGGCCGCGCTGAAGTCCGGGTTGGTATAGCTCCAGTTGTTCTCGCCCTTCGGGCCGGGGCCGTTGGCTATGGAAACCCAGTTCTCGGAAAGCTCCCAATGCGGGGCTACGGCCTGCCAGTAATAGGTGGTGGGGCCGCTGAGGTACCAAATCTTGACGTACACGGCGGTAATGGCGGAAGTCTGGTCGCGCGACGTGCCCGAAATGGACGTCATGGAGGAATAGAGCGTGCCGTCCACCGGCGGATAGAGGGTCAGCGAGCTGGGAGGCGTGTCGTCGAAGCTGAACGTGGAGGAGAAGATGGAGAAGTTGCCGGCCGCGTCCGCGGCCTTGGCCTCCACGCGCAGGCCGCTGTCGCGGTCGGGCCAGGGCAGCGCGGCCGTATTATAGGTCCAGCCGAAGCTGCCGGACGCCGAAGAGGAGGAAGAAGCCGTGTTCCAGACCTCGGGGAAGGCGCCGCAGGTGTCGCCCACCCAGCCGGGCAGCGTGGCGTCGCCGCAGGTGCCGGAGCCTTCCATCCAGTAGCGGTTGAGCGGCACGTCGTAAACGCGCACCCGCGGGAAATCCACGTTCCAGGCGTCCGCGGCCGTGCCGGCCACCAGGGGCAGGGTGTTGAAGCGGAGCGTGTTGAGCGGCTGGGAGACGAACGCGGTGGGGCTCGACACGTCGAAGCGGAACGAGTTGCCGGCCATCGGGACGGACTCGGTGTTGCCGGCTACGTCGTAGGCGCGCGTCTGCACCGTGTAGAGCACGCCGTCCAGCAGGCCGCCGGCGGTATTATTGGCCTGCGGCAGGTTATTGGTCTTGGTCCAGGGCGAGAGGCCGGAAGTGTCCAGCCAGGTCTCGGAGCCCCAGACGCTGCCGGTCCAGTACAGGGTGCTGGTGTTGTTGCGTATCTTCAGCTGGCTGCCCGCGACCCCTGAAGGGTTGGTGTTCTGGTCGGCCGCGACGCCGTCTATCTCCGACAGGCTGTTGATAAAGCTGTTATTCGCGGGGCTGGTCGGGTTGGACAGCGGCTCCGTGGTGTCATACCGTATGGTCACGGGGCTGGGCGGGGTAAGGACGTTGCCGGCCACGTCGTCGGCCCGCACCTGCAGGTTGTAATCCTTGTTGTCCGTCAGCAGCGGAGCGGCTACGGTCCAGTTATAGTTGCCGCCGGCGCCGCCGGTTATCGCCGCCGTTATCCACTTGGGAGTGCCGGACGGGGAACTGAAAGCCAAAGTCTCGGGATCGTAATAATTACCCGAGAGCGCCTCCTGCACCGAGATCGAGGCGGACTTGATGGTGAACTGCTCATAGGCGGTGCCGGCGACGATGAAGGGCGCCTTCAGGTTGGCGGCCGAAGCGGGGAAAGAGATGTTGGCCGCCGGGGGCGTGGTATCGTAGGTAAAGGTGACCGACGAGATCTCGGTCTCCACGTTGGCCGGGGAGACGTCGTCCGATGCCTTGATCTTCATGCGGTAGGTGTAGCCGTCCCGCAGCATCGTATTGGAAATGGTGAAGCTCCAGTCCGTGCCGGCGTACACGGCTCCGAGCGACGGCTGGTTGAGCGGCTGGAAGGTCTCGGCGGTGAGCGTGAAGGTGCCGGCGAAAACCCCGGTCCAGTGGCCGGCGGCCGGCGCCACCTCGGCGATGCTGACCAGGACCTGCGCAAGCGAGGAGATGCCCGCAAGGTTGTCGGCGGCCGTACCGGTTATGGTAGTGAGCGTGCGCACCTTGGAGCCTTCTATCGGGCTGGTGATCCTGGAGACGGGCTTGGTCACGTCGTAGATCACGTTGGCGTTGGTCGCCACGTTGGCCAGCAGGGCGGCGGGGTTCGGCACGGGCAGGGCGTCGTCCTGGGCGCGGGCCCGGAAGCGGTACACCTTGTCGGCCACCATCGCGGAGGCCAGGCCGGCGGGCGCGTAGATCCAGGTACCGGAGGAGGGCCCCTGGGGGGTCCACAGGTCGGCCTGGTGCCAGTAGCCGGTGTCGTCCGCGGCGGAGAGGAAGCCGTTGGCGTTGTCGTAATAGTAGGTCACGGTCCCCTGCAGGTAGGAGACCTGTGCCTGTATATTGGCCTGGCCGGCTATGCCGGAATTGGTGTTCCAGTTGGGGTCGTCGGCGGTACCGGTGAGGGAGGCCACGGACGCGATCTTGGAACCGGCGGCCGGGGTCAACACGGCCAGCGCCGGCGGGGTCTGGTCCGTGGTGAAGGTCACCGAGGAGCCGTTGCCCGAGAAATTGGTCTGCACGTTGCCGGCCTTGTCGGTGGCTTCCGCCCAGAGCGTGTAGGTGTCGTCGTCCGCCCAGACCGGCAGCGCGCTCACGGCCCAGGAGGACTGGTACACCGAAGCGGCCGTGAATACCGTGGGGTTGCCGATCCAGCCGGTCCCGTTCCAGTACTGGCCGGTGTCTTTGTTGTAGATCTTCACCTTGACGCCCTGGATCTGCACGCCGGGCTGCTGGCCGAAGTTCGCCAGCACCAGGTCCTCGGTCAGGGTACCGCTGGCCACGCTGACGGCGGAACGCTTCTGGCCCGCGTAGACGGAGGTGACCACCGCCGTGGGCACGGTGACGTCGTAGCTGAACAGGATGCCGCCGGTCGGGAAATCGGCCGCGAAGTCGGATTCGGTACCCTCGAAGGAGGCGTTGTTGTAGGTAGTATCCAGCGCCTTGGCCCTGGCCTGGTACTGGATGCCGTTGGAGAAGGCCGCGGTCGGGTAGCTGACGGTATACTCCCACGAGGAGACGCCGACAAAGTAGGCGGACTGGTTGCCGGCCTGGTTCCAGAGGGCCGTATAGGTGGAGGTGGCGTTGTCCCAGAAAGTCTTGCCGGCGGCCACCTGAGGCCCGTTGGCCGCGGAGAGCTCGCCCCACATCCTGTTGACGCCGGACGCCGGCGGGTTGGCGCCGGGCGGGTCCACGGCGGTACCACCGAGCCTGGGCATGACGTTATAGTATAGCTGGGCCGCGGCCGGCAGCTGCACAAAGGCGGACGGCCGCTGCGTATCATAATAAGACTGGTTCACGGCCGGGGTAAGCTCGTAAACGTCCGACAGGCTCTTGCCGATGGAGCGGAAGGTGTACGACGAGCCGCTCACCAGCTCAGGCAGATTCGTGGTCTTGCTCCAGACCAGGTCGGGGGCGCCGGCCGAAGGGATGACGGTGGAGGAAGAGGCCGTCTGCTGCCAGCTCCCCGCGAAATTCCAGTACCAGTTGTCGCTCAGGCGGCGGATCTCTATGGCGACGTCCTTGGTATCGTGGTTGGCGGTGCCGCTCACCTGGGTGAGGGCCTTGTAATACTTCAGGTTATCGGGCACCAGCACCTTGGTATAGGAGGGCGGCGGCGTGAACTTGAAGCGCATGGAACCCCAGCTGAGCTCGCCGTTGTTGACGTTGTCGGCGGCGCTGGAGGTTATCACGTAGTAGCACTGGGCCTTGAAATCCACGCGCGGCGCGCCGGTCTCCTGCGGGTCCAGCTTCCACGAAACGGAATTGGCGGAAACGAACGGGTTGACGCCCAGCCAGGCCTCGGGGCCCTGCCAGGAGACTCCGCCCCAGTAGCGGCCGTTGAGGCTGCCGTTGGAACAGTCCAGTTCGGGGCCCTGATTGGTATCCTGCTGTATGCGCAGCTGCACGGTAGAGATGGCCGCGTTATAGTCCGAGGCCGTGCCGGCGATGCTGGAGATCTCCACTATGAAGCCGTCGGCCACGCCGGGGAAGGTCACCTTGGAGTCGGGCAGGATGTTGTCGAAAGTGAAGGTGGAATAGTTCACCGTAAAGCCGGTGTAGTTCCCCGACCTGTCGGTCACCTTGGTGCGCAGCAGGAACGTGGCGCTGGAGCGGCCCACCGCCCAGGAATTATTTCCCGTATCCGCGTTGACCGGGATGGCGGTCATGGTCCAGTTCGCCGCAGGCGCGGTAACGCTGGAGACATAGCCCGCCTGCCAGAGCCCGGTGTTGAAGTTCCAGTAGCGGTGCGGGTTGGCGTCGGTATCGGTAAGGTCGTACTCTATCGACAGCAGCCCCGAAGGAATATTGCCCCCGGCCACGGGGTCGGCCGCCGTGCCGGAGAGCGAAGAGAGCGTGCGGAAATGGCTCAGGTGCAGCGGCTGCTGGATGAAAGCCGTGGGCGTGCTGAAGTCCATCAGGAACGTGGACGTGGCGTAGAGCACCTCGGTATTGGGCCCGCCGTTGACGGGCTCGGTATTGTCCATGGCCTCGGCCTGCAGCTCGAAGCGGTAGCCGTCGGCGTTATTGGCGCCGGTAAAGGCCGTAGCGGGGATGGCCCGGGTCCAGGCTATGGTGTTGCCGTCGGCGGTAGGCAGCGGCCCGGCCGCCGTCTGGAAGCTCCAGGAGAGCGCGCTGGCCACCCAGTTCTGGTCGCCCCAGTCGTAGTAGGTCCTGGCGCTCGCGGAATTCAGCCGCGAGATCCTGACGCGGACCCTTTCCAGGCCGGAAGGCGCGCCGTTGCTGAAATCCGAAGCCGTGCCGCCCAGGGAGGCCACCGGCGCGTTAAGATAGGCCGCGCCCGCGGGCGACGTAATGCCCGAGGTGGGCACTATCGGGTCCAGGGTGAAGACCACCGCGCCCGTAACGGGCAGGGCGTCCGGCCGGGAGACATTGTCAACGATGTCCTTGGCCCGCACGAAGACCCTGAACTGCCGCGAGAAGTTGGACCCGGGCAGGGTATTGAAATAAGCTATCAGCGCGGCGTCGTTATAGACCCAGTTATCGGCGTCCGTCAGCGCGGCGTTGCGCCAGTGCGTGGTGGTGGTCCCGGTGGTGATAAAGGTGGCGCCGTCCCAGTAGGCGTCGTTGGAGACCAGCTGCACCACCACCTGCACGGCGCCGGCGGCGCTGAACCGGCTCACCTTCTCGGCTACCGTGCCGTAGATGGACGGCATGGAGGCGTAGGCGAAGTTGCCCGGCATGGTGACGGTGGCCGTAGGCGCGGAGGCGTCGTAGCAGAAAGACCTCTCCACGTAGTTCTCCAGGTTGCGGGAACGGTCCAGGGAGCGCGTGCGCACCGTGTAGGTGCTGGCCTCCACCAGCAGCGGCGGCCAGGCGTCGGGGGCTTTGGGATAAGACCAGGAGGCGGCCGAGATTATGTTCACGCCGATGATGGCGTCGGTGTTCTGCGTGGTCGGGGTAAAGTTGGCCATGCGCCAGAAGTCGCCCACCGCGAAACCGGTGCCGTTGAAGGCCTCGTTGGAGGCGTTCAGGATCTGCACCGACACGCCGTCCGCCGCCAGGCCGCTCATCGCCTCTATGGCGCCGTTATTGACCCAGTCGGAAGCCGCGCCCGAGAACTGCAGCGCCTGCGCGGCGTTCTGGAAGGCCGCCGACGGGACGGCTATAGTGGTGGAAGGCTTGTTGACGTCATAGATGAATTCGCGGGTGTACGTGCCGTCGGGCACCTGGTTGCCGGCGTTATCTATACCCCAGAACTCGGCCCTGAACCGCTTATTTTCGGTCCAGGCCGGCGGGTCGAACGACCACGGCGCGGCCCCGGAAACGATCATCCAGGTGGACGCGACCACGCTCCAGGCCGAGCCGTCCCATTTAGGTTTGGGCGAACCCGCCTCGGAAAGATTGGACAGCTGCATCTTCAACGGCGGCACTATGCCGGCGGGGCTGTCGGCCGAACTGCCGAGCAGCTGCCCGGTGGCCCTGGCCGGCCCGTAGAAGGCGCTGACGCCGGCCATGGGCGTGGAGATGGAGATGGACGGGTAGTTGAAGTCGGAGGTCACCGAGATGGCCGCGGGCGCCTCCTCGTTGCCGGCCTTGTCCACGCCGGCGATGGAGATGGTGTAGACGTGGTTGTTGGTGGAGATGGTCGGCGGCTCGTAGGTGGCCGGGGGATAGGTCCACGTAATGGTGGAGGCCGAGGACGTGTAGGACACCGGCAGGTCCGTCGGCGTGTTCATGGCCCAGCCCAGCGCCGTGGTACCGCGCCAGTAATAGGTGTCTATGCCCACGGTGTGGGAGATCCGCAGCTTCAGGCCGCCGGTAGCGGCCTGGCCAGACAGGCCGCCGTAGCTGGTACCGGAGATCTCCGCCAGGCTGGCCTGGATAAAGCTGTTGGCGGTAGGCGTGGACACGCGCGAGACCGGCGGCGTGCCGTCCACCATGAAGTTCACCACGGTGTAGGGGTTCTGCTCGTTGCCGCCGTTGGGGCCGGTGAAAGGCGTGGCCGTATCGAAGGCGCGGGTGCGTATGGTATACGGCCTGTCCGATACCCACTTGGCGCCGTCGAAAGGATACCGCCAGGGATTTACGTCTATCACCGTCTGCCAGGCGGTGTCGTAGGTCACGGTCCAGGAACTGAAGGCGGCGCCGGTCCAGTAATAGGTATCGCCGTCCTGCAGGTAGGACAGGTGCATCTGCACCCGGTTGATATGGTTCGCGATGTAGGGCAGCGTGCCGTCGGTGGCCGTACCATTGAGCGGGCTCACGCCGGTCAGCACGGAAGGCGTGTAGTTTCCCCCCTCCACGGGCTGTATCAGGAAGCTCTGCGGCGGCGTGGTGTCCCAGACGAAAGTCAGGGACGAGACATTATGGGTGAACAGCGTCTGCGGGCTGCCGCCGCGGTCCACGGCGCTGGACTGCAGGATGTAGTACCGGCCGGTCTCCAGCTTGGAGGCCAGGTCGACGGCGTCGAAACTCCAGGTGTCGGTGCCGGAGACGATGTTGAAACTGGAGCTCAGCACGGAGAAAGCGGTGTCGCCGCTGTGCCACCACTTGTTGCCGGTCTGGTCGTAGATCTGCAGTTCCACCCTGTCCAGGTCGGTCTTCAGGTTAGGGGGATAGGTGCCGTCGGGGTCGAAGGCCGTGCCGGTTATGGTGGTGAGCGTGCGCAGCACGGCCAGGGGCGCGGGGTACTGGATGCGCGACACGGGGACCGAGGTGTCGTAGGTGACGGTATACTGCGGCGCGTCCGCCTCGGTGCGGGTGTTGCCGGCCTTGTCCTCCAGCTTGGCGTAAATAGTGTAGCTGCGGCCGTCGCGCAGGGCCGGCGTGACCAGGGTGACCGTGCTCCAGTTCACCGTGCCGGTGGCCAGGATGTCGCTCGAGGACATGGCCACGTCGAAATTGAGGCCGTTCCAGTAGGAGCCGGTGTCGTCCTTGATCATCACTACCACCCGGTTCATGCCTTCCTTGTAGGCGGTCGGCAGGGCGTCACGGCCCGGGTCCAGCGCGGTGCCGCTTATCGCCGGCATGGTATTTACGTACGGGGAAGCGGGCGAAAGGACCAGGCCCACGGGCAGGGTGTCGTCCACGATTATCGTGCGCACCGTGGCGGGGATCTCGGCCTCGTTGGCCGAGTTGTAGCCCACGCTCGACAGCGTGTAGCTGGAGTTGCCCAGGGTGAAAGCCAGCGCGCCGGAAATGCCGCGCGACCAGGCGCCGCCGGTGGCGTTGACGTAGGTATAGGTATCGACGGCTATCCAGTTCTTGTTGACCTCGTCCCAGTATTTTTTATCGGTCTGGCGCTGCACGCGCACCTGCACGCTGTTGGTGGCCCGCAGGTTGGTGCCGTTGCCGATGATGGAGAGCACGCTGCCGCCCTTCAGGTTGGCCCACTCGGTGCCCGGCGTGGTTATGAAAGTGTCGGCGTAAGGGGACTGGAAATTGAAGGTCAGGTCCGGGGAATTCTGGCCGGGGTAAACGCGCGTGTTGCCGGCCTTGTCCACGGCCACGGCCTGCAGGTCGTAGGAGGCGCCGTTCTCCCAGTTTATCGGCGGCGTCAGCGCGGCCACGTTCCAGGCCCAGTTGCCGGGCTGGCCCTGCGGGTCGCTGATGGTGGCGGTGGAGAACCACAGGCGGTCGTTGGGGTATTCAAAGCCGCCGCCGCTGGGGCAGGTTTCCCAGGAGATGGTGGCGTTATTGTAGCAGGCCTGCGGCTCGGTGATCTTGCGCAGGGCGATGCGCACCACGTCGGAATTGCGCAGTTCGCCGGGCAGGGTGTCCTGCGCGGTGCCGGTGATGCTGGTGACGGAGGAGATCTGCACCGTCGGGTACAGGGCGCGGGAGGTGGGCGGCGTGGTGTCGCCGGTGAAATAGTTGGTGGTGTATTCGGTCTGCAGGTTGCTGACCAGGTCTATCACGCGGCTCATGGCGTAATAGGTGGTGCCGTCGGCTATGGCCCCCGCCCCGATGTTATAGACCCAGGTGCCGGAGGAGGCCCCGGTGAAAGCGGCGGTGTTCCAGAACCTCGAGGCCTCGCTGAAGCCGGTATTCTTCCACCACTTGTTGGTCTTGAGTTCCTGTATGGCCACCTGCACGCCGGCGGCGCCAATGCCTGCCTCGTAGGTGCGGCCGGCGCCCCAGCCGTCAGCCGCGTGCAGGTTCTCCACCGAGTCGTCGGCGGTGCCGGTGATGGCCGGCACGGAACCGATGAAGCTGTTATGCACGGGGAAGGAGATCTTCGAGGTGGGCGTGGTCATGTCCACGGTAAAAGTGAACGTGGAGAAATACGCGCTGTCGGTATTATTGGCGGCGTTGTCGCGGGCGGAATGGTAGATATAGTACTGGTACCCGTCCTGCTGGGGGGCGTTGACAAAACGGCTCCAGGGATTGGGGCCGGTGGTGGGATAATTATTCGAAGCCGGAGCCGTCCATTCGCCGTTGTCGAAGTTATGATAAGCCCCGTCGGAACGCTTCATCCTGATCTTGACCGCCGATAGCCCCGAGGGCAGCGGCAGCCCGGGGTCTATGGAAGTGCCCACAAAGCGGCCGGTTGAATTGGCCACCAAGTAATTTTCCGGCACGGTAACAAAGGTCTCCGGCAGCGTAGTATCATAGCCGAAATAGTACGCCGCGGAACCGCCGCCGGCCACCTGGTTGGCGTCTATGTTGGCGTTGGTAGGGGTAGCTTGCACGTTGCCGGCCAGGTCCGTAGCGCGGCCCCAGACTACTATGCGGCTATTGTTGACGACGGTGTTCATGGAAGGAGGAAGCGTCACGGACCAAGCGCCGTTGGCCAAAACAACCGGCAGCCAGTGATTGTACATGCTGCCGGTGTCTCCGTCCCAGTCGTCAGTATTACCGGCCATGCCGCCGGTCCAGGTCTTCTCGTAGCCCGCCGCCTTTATCAGCACTTCCACTCCGGCGACAACTCCGGTATCGTATGCAATTCCGTAAATATGGGTCGCGGTGTTCCGATAGAGGCCGCTGACCGGCGCGGTGGCCTCGGCCACGGGTATGACGTTGTCGTATTTTACTATACGCCCCACGCCGGCGGGTACCGTGGCGTTGGTCGGGTAGCCGGAAGGGGCGCCGAATTCCCTGTTGAGGGCCAGGTCGTAGGCCCAGGGCACTATCAGGTAGTCCTTGCGGCCCCAGCTGGAGATCGCGCTCTGCATATCGCCCGGCAGAGTATAGGTCCAGTTGCCGAACGTGGCGGCGGCGGTGCTGACAGAGGCCTCGTACCAGAGAGGCTCGCTCCTGTCGAAATCGGTAGAGCCGTTCCACCAGTTGCTGCCCACCTGGCGGATGGCCACCCGGAGGGTATAGGTGCTCAGGCTGGCCTCGTTGCTCTTATCGCCATAGGGATCGTCGGAGGCGGTGCCCTGCACAAGCGTCAGGGTTTTAACATACTCGGAAGCCTGCGAGGTGACCGTGGAGGTGGGCTTGTCCAGGTCGTACTTGGTGGTCACGGCGGTTACGCCGGAGTAATTGCCCGCGTAATCCTCGGCCCTGACCTCGTACTTATACAGTTTGTCGCTGACGAAAACCAGCCCGGGAGCGGCATACTCCCAGTTGGGCAGAATGCCCTGCGCCGGCTGCCAGAGCGGCGCGGAGCAGCCTACGAAAGAGGCGCCGTTGAAGCAGTTGAGGTAGGCGCCCACGCCGGAGACCTCGCTGATGGCCACCGCCACGGTGCTGGCGGCGGTATTGGCCGAGCCCTGCGGATTGGTGGTGGCACCCAGGGCCGGGGTAGAGACGAAGATCTGCGAATAGGTCGCGTTATTGAGCGGGTAGGTGAGCGTGACCTGCGGGCCGGTGAGGTCGTAAGTGACGGTATAAGTAGAGTAGACCGAGGCGTAGTTGCCGGCGTAGTCCAGGGCGCGGGCCACGGCGGTATAGGCCGCGTCGTCGGCCAGCATGGCCGGGTTGACGGTATAGTACCACGAGGTGTCCCCGAGCCGCGTGGTGGCCAGCCAGACGGCGGGGTCGCTGACGTTGTCGGTCCAGCCGCCGGGAGTCCAGTAGCGCTGGTCGGCGCCGGCTCCGGTGGAGATCTTTATTTCGGCGGCGCTGAAACCCGCGATATCGGCGTTGACCGTGCCGCCTATGCCGGGCAGCTGGCGCACGGCCAGAGCGGTAGGCGTGGTTATCAGGACGGAAGGCGGCGTGTCGTCCAGGATGAAATGGCGCAGGTTAGCGCCGCGGGACTGGGTGGTTTCCCACCAGCCGTCGCCAACGCCGTTTGCCGGCCTGGCGTCGTCCATGACCTTGCTCTCTGTCCTGTATTCCCGGTCCCCGGCGGGCCAGGCGATGTCCTGCAGATAGGTCCAGTTATAGGGAGGCGCGGCGCCCATGGAGACGACGTGCCAGGCGGTGTCATAGGCGCCGGCGCTGACGAAAGCCGAACCGTTCCAGTAATGCGTGGTGTTGCCGTCCAGGTACGACAGCCGGATCAGGCCGCTCTTGACCCCTGCGTTATAGGTGGTATAAAAATCGTCCCGCGCGGAACCGCGCAGCAGCGAGGTGGTGGCGTCCTTGCCGGCGTTGGCGGACTTGTAGCGGCCGCTGTAAGGCAGCAGGTCGTCGGCGGGAAAGCTGAACTGCGAAGACGGCCGGGCCTTGTCCACCTTTACCGCCACAGAGGACTCGGCGAGGGTGAAGATCTCCTGCTGGTTCCCGGCGACGTCGTGCGCCTTTACCAGGACCAGGTACTTGAGGCCGCTGCCGGCAGGGCTGAAATCGTCGTCCAGGCCGGACGGGGAATAGGACCAGGTCCTGGCGTCGGCCGCCAGGTAGCCGCTGGTGTTGCCGCGCAGCGCTATCCAGTTGGGCTCCACCTGGTTCACGGTGAAAGCCAGGTCGGAATTGCTGTACCAGAGGCCGGAAGAGTCCAGCTTCTTTATCGCCAGCGAGATGTCGTAGTTGTCGAAGTTGTCGGCGGCCGTGCCGCTGATGACCGCCATCTCCCTGACGCCGCTATCGTTGGCGTCGACGGGGGAGGTAAACCTGGCGGAGGGAGAGGACACGTCCACCGTGAACGGGAAGGCGACGGCCGAACCGATATTGCCGGCCTTATCCGTAAGCGAGATCTCCACGGAATAGCTATGGTCTGGCTCGAACACCAGGGAGGTGGTGAAGGCCGTGGTGGTATAACTGACTGTACCTGTCTTTGTAACGTCGTTCCAGGCAAGGCTGGCGGGCAGGTCCGTATAGGTCCCGGCCACGGTAAAGGTGGAGGCCTGCCAGTTCCAGAACTTGTCAGCGCCCTGCTTGACCCTGAAATAGGCTGAGACCACGATGCCCGGAGTTACGTCCGAAACCGTGCCGGTCAGCGCCGACAGAGACCGCATGTAGCCGCGGTCCGGCATGGTGACCCCGGCCTCCGGGGCGGCGGAGTCGACTATGAACTCGCGGTAAACGGAGGGCGTCTCCTCGGTACCGAAGATGGTGTTCGCGCCCCTGGCGGTGACGCGGTATTGCCTGTTGCCGGTCCAGGAAGGGGCGGTCCACTGCCAGTCGGGAGGATTAAACACATCCACGCCCACATACCCTGTGAAAGTAGTGGTGGAAACCCAGTCTACCCCGTTCCAGACCTTGTCGTCGTTGCCTGTGCCGTAAGTCTGGTCAAGGCCGTAATCTATGACGCGCAGGGCCACGGTAGACGAGTAGATGGCCGTACCGGCCAGCGCCGGCACCGCGCTCACCCTGTAATGGGGCGTGGTAGTGTTAGGCGTGGTCACCGCCGAGACCGGCAGCGGCGGCTTCAGCGTGAACTGTATATACGGAGAGGCAGCCCCGAAAGAGCCGGGCTTGGGAGTCTCGTTGCCGGCCTGGTCCACCGCCTTGGCGAAGATCTGGTACGCGATGCCGGTCTCGTTATTGAACACCCAGGTAGGCGTGGAAATGCCGGTGGCCTGCCAGGCGCCGCCGCCCACGGTAGTGGCGTCGTAGAAGAGCTCGGTGTTGGAAGTCCAGCCCGCCGCGCCGTCCCGGTTCCAGTACTTGCCGGAGCAGATGCCGGAAGCGCAGTAGTAGGAGAGGCGCACCTTGTCCAGCGTGCCGCCGATATCCGAGGCCGACCCGGAGATCACGCTGGCCTCGGCCTGTATCAGCGAACCGTTGGCGGGGTAGGTTATCGTCGAGATAGGGGCCTCGAAATCGGCCTTCACGTTGGTCGCGGTGGCGTAGGTCAGCTGGTAATTGCCGGCCTTGTCCGCGGCCCAGGCGTTGATCTCGTAAATTTCACCGCTCTGCCAGGGCGCGGGACTGGTAGTAAGCTGCCACCAGGTCGCTCCAGGGCTGAGAATGCCGGCGGGCAGCACGGGATTGGGCGTATTGGTCACAGTCCAGGCGTCGGCGGTGGCGTCCCAGTACTGCCCGGCGTTGGCCCCGACAGTCTGCTTTATGCGAACAAAGACGTTGTCCACCACGCCGTTGGGCACGTCGTAGGAACCGCCGCTGACCTTGCCGGTCTGGCTGACGTAGCCGTTGTCTATCGGGTAGAAGATGGCGGCGGTGGGCCGGGTGACGTCGTAGACGAAGGACATCTTTACGCCGTAGCCCTCGTAGGTGCCGGCGGCGTCGCGCGCGTTGGTCTCTATGGTGAAGCGGCGGCCGTCATTATTGGCGAACATGTCCGGGAGTATGGTCCAGGTCCAGTTGTCGAAAGGCGCGCTGGCGCCCAGCGTGATGGGGTTGAGGCTCCAGCCGGTGTTGCCGTTCCAGTACGGGAGAGCCGGGTTGCCGTCCCGGGAAACGTAGAGGTAAATATTGGACACACCGGAAGCGCCGGGATCGGTGCTGGTACCCTGCACCAGCCCGGGCATGTAATTCAGATAGGCGCCCGAAGCGGGCACAGTAACTGTAGACACGGGGGCCAGGCTGTCGTAGCGGAAAGTAGCGGTGGTATAGACCGTATCGTAGTTGCCGGCATTATCCAGGGCGCGGGCGCGGATGCGGATGATGGAGCCGTCCATGTAGCCGGAGGCGGAGAAGGTGGTGTTCTGTATGTTGTAGGACCAGGTGGAGGAGCTCTGCCACAGCGTCTCCGCGACGGGGAGCCACGGCGCGTTGCCCTCCGACTCGCCGGTCAGGGACCAGGCCCCGCTGATAGAGGGGTCGTAATACATCGTCTGCGAAACGTTGAACACCGAGATCCAGGTCCGGTTGACCGACACGTTATCCTTGGTGGTACCGACAATGGTCTCCAGCGAGCTGTAGGGCCTGTCGTTGGGGGGCGCCGGCATGGTGATATAGCTGACCGGCTTCTCGTTGTCGTATGTGAACACTATGCCGTTGCCGGCGGGGATATGCGCCGCCTGCGGCAGGCCGGTATTGGGGCCGTATTCCGGGTTCAGGGCCCTGTCGTAGGACCAGGGCACCACGCGGTAGGAGGAATTCTGGTTGGCCGGGTCGGTAAGGTAGCCCTGCAGGCCGGAGGGCAGGGCGTAGGTGAATTTGCCGGCGTTAGCGCCGTAGGTGGACATTACCGCCTCGTACCAGGTGGGGTTGGTATTGCCGACGGCGAAATCCGAGCCGTTCCACCAGCCGGTCTCCGAGACCGAGCCGCTCAGGCGCCTGAAAGCCAGTTTAACCGTGTACGTGCCGATGCCGGCCTGGTAGGCGTCAGCCCCGTCGCCGGCGGTGCCGCGTATGAGCGTGAAGCCGGTGGTAAGGCCGGCCAGCGGGTAGGTGACGGTGGAAGTGGGCTTGGCCACGTCGAACTTTATGGTGACCACGGCCAGGGCGGACTCGTTGCCGGCATAGTCTATGGCCTTGGCGTCGATGCGGTACTGCTTGTTGCCGGCGAAATCCAGCAGCGCGTTGCTGTAGGTCCAGGCGGCGGGGGTGACGCCCTGGGCCGGCTGCCAGCTGGGGCAGGCGTCGAAGCTGGCGCCGTTGAAGCAGACGGCCCCGTCGATATCCGTTATCTGCACCGCCACGGTGCTGACCTTGGCGTACGTGGAGACCTGGCCGGTCTGCGACGAACCGCCGGCCACGGGCGTAGACAGGCGTATGCGGGAATAGGTCTGGTCGGTCTCGGGGAAAGTCAGCGTAACAGCCGGAGGAGTAGTGTCGTAAGTGAACACGGAGGTGGCGTAGGTGACGGAATAATTACCGGCGTAGTCCAGCGTCCTGGCAGAGATCGTATAGACGGTGTCGTCGAGCAGCATGAGCGGCGGCACGGTGTAGTACCAGGAAGTCGGGTAATTCAGGGTCGCCTGTATCCAGGTCTCCGGCGCGTTCACCCAGGCGGAATCGTTCCAGTACTTGGTGCCGTCCACCCCGGTGGTGGAGATACGCACCTCCGTCCACCGGTGGCCGGAAAGGGCCGCCGCCGCGTTGCCGTCTATGCGCGTGAGGGCGGTGAGCGCCAGCACCGAGGGCGTGGTGATCTCCACCGTGGGCGGCGTATTGTCCACTATAAAGTTATGCCGCGCGAAGGTGGTCCAATCCTCCACGTTGCCGTTGCCGCCCACCGGGTCGTCGGCGGCCCTGGCCAGGTCGCGCGCCTTGGACTCAAGGGTGTATTCCCTGTCCCCGGCCGGCCAGGTCACAAAGCCGGTATACTCCCAGATCCAAGGCGGCGCGGTGGTGCCGTCCAGGGCGGTGTTCAGCCAGGCCGTCTCGGAACTGACGTCCACAAAGGCCCCGCCGAACCAGTAATAGGTGGTGACGCCGGACAGGTAAGAGAGCCGCACCTTCACGTCCCCGACCCCGGAATAGTTCAGCGAGGGATTGTCCAGCGCTGTGCCGCGTATATCGTCCTGGCCTACCACGCCGGGCTTATACCTGCCGGCCACGCCGGCGTCGTCCACGGGGTAGGCGATGAAGGAGGCCGGCGCGCTCTTGTCCACTTTCACTATCATCGAAGAGATGTCGGTGGCGAACTGGTCCTGTTCATTGCCGGCCACGTCGCGGGCGCGGACGAGGATATTGTAAAGGCCGCCGCTCTCGAGGGCGCTGTCGAGACCCGCCGGCGCGTAGGTCCAGGAGGTGGCGTTGGGGGAAAGGAAACCGACGGCATTGGTCACGTCCAGCCACTTGGGCAGCGTGCCGGAGCCGGTGAAGCCGGCGCCCTCGTACCAGCGCGGGGTGCCTGTCAGGCGGCGGATGGCCACCTCCACCCCGGTGCTGCGCCAGAGGTCGTAGGCGGTGCCGGAAATGGAGGGCATCGTTTTCACGTTATTCTTGTTGGCGGGCAGCGGGATGAGCAGCCTCGCCGACGGGGAAGAGATGTCGAACGTGAACGTCATCTCCGAAACGTCGGAGGCATTCAGGGCCTTGTCCTGCGAATACAGCTGCGCCACGTAGGTCTTGTCCGGCTCGAAGGCCCGGTTGTCCTGAAAATAATCCGTGGTATAGGAGGCCAGGCCGGAAACCACCGTGGCGGTAAGGTTGGTGTCCCCCCCGGCGAGAGCCGTAAAGGTGGAGGTCTTCCAGTTCCAGTATTCGGCCGCGGTCTGCCGCTTCAGCCTGAAGTAGGTGGACTGCACCGCCCCCGGTTCTATGTCCGTAACGGCGCCCTGAAGGTTGCCGTTGATATTGGAAAGGCTCTTCATGTAGAGCTGGCCGGGGAAGGAGACCGAGGTCACCGGCGCGCTGGAGTCTATAATGAACTCGGCGGAGGGACCGGCGGCCTCGGGAACGGCGGCCAGCCAGGCCTTGGAAGTGAGGCGGTACTGGCGGTTGCCGTTCCAGGCCGTGACCGGCATGCTGAACTGCCAGACGTTCCCGTCGAAGGCGTGGACCCCGGTGTAGAGGGTGTCGTTGGGCGCGCCGGCCGGCAGCCAGGAAACGCCGTCGTAGACCAGGTCGTCGGCCGTATCCTCGGCCTTGTCGCCGCCGTAATCCACTATGCGCACCTGCACGGTGCTGGCGAAGATGGCCGTGCCGGAGATGGTGGGGGTCGGGTTGGGCTTCCAGTGGGGGATCGTCGCGTCGGGGGCGATTATCACCGAGGCCGGCGTAGGGGTGCGCAGTTTGAACTGCACGTAAGCGGTGTCCAGGCCGGTAGCCCCCGGCTTGGTCACCTCGTTGCCGGCCCTGTCCACGGCCTTGGCGAAGATGCGGTAATCCACGCCGGTGTCGGTGGTCCTCCAGGTCGGGGTGGACGCGCCGGTGGCGGCCCAGGTTTTCAGCGCCACGTTAACGGTGGTGGCTTCGTAGAAGAGCTCTTCGTTGGAAGTCCAGCCCGCCACGCCGTCCCGGTTCCAGTACTTGCCGGCGCAGATATCGGTAACGCAGTAGTAGGACAGCATTACCTTGTCCACCGTGCCGGGCAGAATGTCGGAGGCGGAACCGCGGATGACCGTCAGGTCGGTGGTAAGGTCGTCGAGATGGGCCGGGTAGGTGACGCTGGAACTGGGCGCGGTAAAGTCGGCGGCCACATTGGACGCAGTACTGTAGCTCAGACCCCAGTTGCCGGCCTTGTCCCGCAGCTTGACGTTAACTTCGTAGACCACGTTGCTCACCCACGGCGTAGCGTTAAGCTGCCACCAGGTCCCATTGGCGCTTAGGGTGCCGTAGAGAGAGACGTCGTTCCAGATCTCGGGCGCGCCGACGCTGGTCCAACCGCCGCTGGGCGCGATGGAACTGTTCCAGTACTTGGTCCCCTCCACTCCGGTAGTGGAGATCCGCACGTAAACATTATTGGGCCGCCCGGGCCAGTTATCGGCCGCGGTGCCTTCCACCTTGCCGACCGCGGAAACGTAGCCGTCGGTCACCGGATACGTTATCGTAGCCGTCGGGGCCTCCACCTCGTACACGAACGTGGAGGTGGTGCGTTCCTTCTCGTAGTTGCCGGCCTGGTCATGGCCTTCGGCATAGATATAATACGCGATATTGGGGGCCCACACCGCAGGGCCGTCAGGCATCTTGCAGTCGCCGGGGCCGCAGGTAAAGGCCTCCTCCGAGGTGTCGAAAGGAGGAACATTGGCATCACCCTCCGACCAGAAGTTCGTATTCGAAGGGATATCGCCGACGGTCCAGGTGACGCCGTTCCAATACGAGGTGGTGCCTCCCTCTATCTTTTTCATGATAAGTTTGACGCGGGCAACCTTGCCTATGGGCGGATTATCCGTGGCCGTACCGTGGATGGTGGTAAGCGTGGACCAGTTATTGGTGTGATAATCATCCGCCGGGAACGCGACTATGCTGCCCGGGGCCTCGGTGGGCATGGGCTGGTAAACGTCAAATGTAAAAGTGCGGGTGGCCAGCGTGGCATCGTAATTGCCGGCCCGGTCCGTGGTCTTGGGCACGATGCGATAGGTGTTGCCGTGAGACCACTTTGCGTCTCCTATGGCATACGACCAGGTACCGGAGGAATAGCCGACAAAAGCCGCGTCCACCCAGTGGTCGGCGTCAAAGAGCTCGCCATTGTCCCAGTTGAGCGTGGTCTTGTTGAAAGTCTGCACCGGCGGCGGGCTCTGTTTATAGACGTGCAGCTTTACACCGTCGATGACCGGGGTATAGTTCACCGAGGCATCGCTGTCGCTGGCGGTGCCGTTAATAACCGGCAGTGTATTGGCGTAGCCGGACGCCGCTATGTTGGTGATGGCGGTGGCGGGCCTCTTGGGGTCGTAGACAAGCGTTGTGGAGGCGAGACTGGCGTAAACGCCGTTCTTCTCCCTGTTGCCGGCCGGCGGCCAGGCATTGCCGGGGTTGGCGGAGTCGCGGGCCTCCGACTTTACCCTGAACGTGCCGCCGTTGGACCACAGGCCGCCTCCCGTCTCCCAGGTAACCGCGGCGGTATTCAGTTCCCAGCCGTAAGCGGTAAGCGTGGCGCTGTTCTTCACCGGGCCCACGTCATTACGCCACATGCTATTGGCGGCGTCCCAGTAGTACGCCTGGGCGGGGGCGTCGGCCTTTTCTATATACACGTAGACGCCGGCCACGCCGCCGTACGGCGCGGCAGGGAGGTCCTCGGCCGTGCCCTGTATCTTGGACATCCCCTTGAAGAACACATCCGAAACAGGCTGGTCGGCCCCGTCCTCCGTAATGAGCGTCACCGCCGAGGTGGGAACCGAGACGTCGTACTTGAACCGGCGCTCGTTGACGCCGGCGGAATACACCTCATCCTTGTTGCCGATGTTGTCCACGGCCCTGGCGCGGATGCGGTACTCTATGCCCTCCTGCCAGTTGATCCCGGCCGGGACATTATAGGTCCACGAAGGATAGCCCCCGGAGATATAAGTATAGGTGCTGAAATCTCCGCCCGAGGCCAGCCAGGCGGCCCCGTCCCAGGCGAAAGCGGGGCTTTCGGCCGGGTAGATTATCTCAAGCTCCACTTTGGAGATCTGGGAGGCCTGGGGAGCGTCCTGCGCCGTACCGCTTATCACGGTGAGGGCGTTGCGGAAGGCCGTGTTGGGCGTATCTATATAACCGGAAGGGTCCTGGTTGTCGCAGATGAAATTATTGGAGGAGGTCCCCAGCGACCAGGACGTCTGGTAATTCCCGGGCAAAGAACTGTCCTTCGCGGTAGTGATAAGCAGGTACTGGTTGCCGCCGGCCAGCGGCGGGGAGGCGTAAGTCCACGATGAGACCCAGATGTCGGCGTCCGGCATCTGCGTAACCGTGGGCGGCGTGGTACGCCAGTCGCCGCCGTAATACCAGAGCTTGTTGGTCTTGTCGTAAAGGTGCACCTTAACGCTGCCGCCCGCCGGGCTTATGCCGGAATGCTGGTCGAGATAAGTGCCGTAGAAGACGGGGCTGGTGCCGGCCACGCCGCCGTCCACGGGATAGCTTATGGCGGAGGAAGGCGGCACCGCGTCCCAGTAGAAGGTGAACGTGGACAGCGTGATCTCCTTGTTCGCGTCCGCCGACCCCACATCGTCGACTACGCTGTCCTGCGCGCGCGTCGCTATGTAATAGGTGGCGCCGGTGGTCAGCTGGGCCGGCGGCGGGATCTGGCCGTTCATGTAATACTCGTTCCAGTTCACCAGCGAGGAGCCGCTGCCGTCGTCCGAGTTCAGCCAGTAGGTGTCCACGTCCGCCGGCGGGGCGCCGGCCTGCCACAGCGAGCCGTCCCACCAGGAACCGACGCGCCACAGCATCCATTTCACCAGGCTTATCTTGCCGTTGGGAGAATTATCCAAAGCCGTGCCGCTGATGGTATCGAGCGCGCTGGCGAAGATCCCGTTGGACGGGAAGGTCATGGTGGAATCGGGGACCTCGGCCGGGGCGGGCTGGTACTGGTCGTAATAGAAAGTGGTGGTGCTCCAGCCGGAGCTGTAATTATTGACGCTGTCCTTGGAACGCATATAAATGTCGTAGCGGGTATTGTGCGCCCAGGTCATGGCGTAGGACCAGTTAATGACCGCGCCCTTGGAGGGAGAAGCCGGGCCGGCGGTGACCCAGACCGGGCTGCCCCCCCAGTCCGTCCAGACGCTGCCCGTCCACACCTTGCCGGCGGTTATATTCCTTATCGTCAGTTCAACGCCGCCGGCGCGCAGATAATAATTATCATAAGCCGTGCCGGTAACGGCCGGCATGTCTTTGCGGGCGGAGTTATGTATAGGCTGGGTTATCACGGACTCCGGCGGATCGTTGTCGCAGGTCAGCATTACCGGGATGTCGCCGTACGTGCTGGCGTAAGGCCGCGAGAAGCCGCCGGCATTGTTAATATTCGCGTTGTAAACGTAATAGTCCGCCACGCCGTTGGCGGTTATAACGTTGGCGCCGGCCGCCGTATTGCCGGAATAGTCATTGGTGTCCATCAGCGCGAAACGGTAATGGTTGCCGTTAAAGCTGCCGGGGGAGAAGAAATAGACGTAATAGGCGTTGCCTGGCGTGAGCGTACCGCCGGGGAAATCGGCGCCGTCGGCGGGCTGCCAGCCCCAGGTGGCGGCCAGGCCCCCGGCGGTGGAATAGACCGTGGTGTCCAGGGCCACGGCATACGGTGGCGCGGCCCTGATAACGCGCACATAGAGGGCGTCCGCCGGGGTGCCCACTTTCTGGAGGAAAGATTTCAACTTGACGATATTCCTGGTGTTGGCGTCGGCCGTGAAATAATAGCCCACGCCGCGGGTGCCGTAGATATTGCCCTGGTCCAGCGTATTTTGCAGCGTGTTGGGGGTAGTCGCGCTTATACCGCCCTCGGCGCTGGTCAGGCCCTCGTTCCAGGACGTGGTCAGGGCGCCGTAGGGCTGGCCCTGGTAATTGGCGCCGGAATCGTAGCGCAGCACAAAGGTGGGCATGGCGCCGGAGATAAAGGCGTAGGGCTCGATGTTGCTCTTGGAATAGTAGACCTGCAGGTTATTGTCGGGGACCCCGTCGGGATAGATCAGGTTCAGGCCCCCGTCCACGGTGTTGGCGTTGGAATGGCCGAAAATCGTACCCATCCGGAACGTGCCGCCGCTGGTGAGGGCGTTAGCCCGCATCAGCAGGTAATAGTCCTGGCCGGCGTTCACCGGCGTGGCGCTGGTGGCCTGCACCTGCCAATAGGCGTAGCCGGAAATGGCGCCTACCTGGTTGACGCTGGCATTGGCCAGCCAGGTCTGGGCCGCGGCGCTGGCGCCGAGGCTTTCGGCGATGCCCATGTACATGGACTGGTTGGAGGTGGGGCCGCGGCCAATCAGCATGGCAATCTGGTCTATGGTGCCGCTATAGCGGGCCGTGAAGCGGAAAGCGATGGTGGCATTGGCCAGCCGCGAGTTCCAGTTGCGCCCGTGCAGTTCGTACATGGCGTAGTTGACGCCCCACTCGTAGTCGGCGGCGGCGGCTTCCCCCGCCGGCAGCAGGGCGGCCAGGAATAAAAACGGCAGCGCCGCGGCCCGGGCCAGCCGGGTCGCAAGTCTTACCGTTTTCTCTTTACCTTTCAGCGCCATTCTGTTTTCCAAACGGCAAAGAACGACCCGGCGGGGAATTTATTTTCCTCGGTCGGGTAGTTCAGTGCCATGATATTATAATAAATAATTAATGTTACGAAAAGGTTGCAGGGGGATATTTCTTTGAAAACAAACAAAAAAGCCGCAACGGCGCAAGCCGCAACGGCCACATATAACGGATAAACGCGGAAAAACCGCTTTTCCATATCGTATTCGGCAGCCTGACGCCCGGCAACATAACGGGTCACAGCTTTGCGCCGCCGGCTTTGGCCGGCTTTGCTATTATCGGTACTTCACACGGTACCTTCTGCGTCTATATTATAGCAGAAGAAAGCCGTTTGTCAAGGCCCAGCAGGGGTTGACTTGTCAACCTTGGCCAGGTAAGCGGCAGCCTCCATATCCGCCGGCTCCAGCCTGAGCAGGGCGCGGTAGGCCTGCCCGGCCCCGCCCACGTCGCCGCGCCCGGACAGCAGCCTTGCGGTCATGCGCAGCGTCCTGGCGTTGTACGGGTTAAGGGCGGCGGCCTCGCGGAAATGCGCCAGGGCCTCGTCCCCGCGCCCCAGCGACGCCAGCAGCAGGCCCAGGTTGTAATGCGCGGCGTCCACCCACGGCGCCATGCGCAGAGCCTCGCGGTAGGCGGCCAGCGCCTCGTCCCGGCGCCCTTTCAGGGCATACAGCGCGGCAAGGTTGATCAGGGACTTGTAAGCCTTGCCGTCCGAATAGAACAGCGCTTTCTCAAAGTAGCCGATGCTCCTGTCATAAAGCCCCAGGTCATAACAGACGGCCCCGAGGGTATTATAGGCATCCACGTAGGAAGGGTCCAGTTTTATGGCTTCCAGGGCGTTCTCGTAAGCCTCAGTATGGCGCTTCTGGGCCGAAAGGACCACCGCCAGGTTATTATACACCCTGGGCGTGGGGCTCGCGGCCGCGGTTTTCTCCCACAACAGGGCCTCGCTGGCCCAATCACGGTTGCGCATTACGGAACGCGCCCCCAGCGCTAACGCCATCACCGCCAGCAGCGCGCCGGCGGCCAGGGCGGCCCGCCCGCCTTTCTCCCTGGCCGCGGCCAGCGCCCAGGCGGCGAACGCGCAGAAAGCCGCGGAAGGCAGGTACATACGCTGCTCGGCCAGCGGGCGGCCGGGGATGTATTCCAGATTGAGCACCGGCACGCAGAGAAAGAAAAAGAGCAGCAGCCAGAAAGCGCCTTCCCGCCCGCGCAAGCGGTACAAAGCCGGCACGGCCGCGGCGGCGGCGAGGGCCGCCAGGGCGGCGCCCGCGCCCGTTGGCACCTGGCGCTCTATGGACAGGAAAGCCGGCCAGACCAGTATCCGCAGGTATTCCCCCGCGGTATTAAGGATGAATAGCAGGTGCGCGGCCGGGCCGCCGGGGTAGTCCGCCCCGCCGATCATGGCCTTTTCCCTGAAAAGCAGGTAGCCGGCCAGGAGGGCGAAATACGGGACCAGCCATTGCCAGCCCCGCGCCAGGCGCTCCCCCTCCCTCTTATTGACAAAAAGGAGCAGGAGGGCCGCGGCGAAAGGGAAAGTAAGCGCCATTTCCTTGGCCAGGAAGGCGAACGGGAGCAGCAGCAGGGAAAGGGCGTAGACCGCCCTGGACCTGGCGCCCAGGAAAGCCGCGAAAGCCGAAAGGGCCGAGAGATAAAAGAGGGAACAGAGGATATCCGACCGATTCTTCACCCAGGCGATGGACTCCACGTGCACAGGATGCAGGGCGAAAAGAAGGCCCGCGGCCAGCGCCGCGAAGGGCGACCCGGAAACAAGAAGGCAGAGCAGCCACACCAGCGCGGCGACGGCCGCGTGCAGCAGCACGTTGGTCAGGTGGTAACCCCTGGGGTCGCTCTTCCAGAACGCGTAGTCAAGGGCCAGCGTAACGGTACGCAGCGGCCGGTAGCGGTTGCCCTGGCCGGACTCGTAAACATTCACGTAGCCCGGCCTGAAAAAGTGCGGGATATTCTTCAACGTGCGTATATGCACGTTCTCACTGACAATGGTCTCGTCCTCCCAGTGAAAAGAGGGCGTTATGGAGTTCGCGTGCGCCAGGAAGGCGGCAAGGAACACCAGCGCGGCGGCGCCGAGCTTATTTTTTAGCGTTTTCACCCAGTTTTTTCCTTATCTCGGAAGCCTTGGCCGCCGCTCCCCGGTGCGCGGGGTTCCTGGCCAGCACCCTGGTGTATTCGGACAGGGCCTCCACGTACATCTCTTTCCGGTAATAGATCCCGCCCAGGTTGTAGGCGGCCTGGTAGAAGCCCGGCACGGCGGCCGCCCTTTTAAAAAGCTCGATGGCGGCGGCCTCGTCGCCCCCCATATCTTTCAAGATGGCCAGGTTATTGAGGGCGTCGGCGTGGCCCGGTTCAACCGCGATAAGCCGCTCATAGGCGGCGGCGGCCTCAGGAGCGCGCCCCTGCGCGTAGCGCAGCATGGCCAGGTTGTAGAGGGCGCCCGCGTGGCCGGGGCTGGCCGCCGCGGCGGCCTCCAGCGCGCGCCCGGCCTCGTCCGGCCTGCCGCTCATGGCGTACACGGCGCCCAGCGAATTGAGGACGTCGGGGTCGGCGGGCTCCTTTTTAAGAAGGCCCAGCAGCAGCTCTTCGGCGGCCTCCCCCTCACCCGCCTCGGCCCTCAGCCTGGCCAGGCCGAGGGCAGCCTCCCGGCTCTCGGGATGCCTGGCATAGGCCTCCCCGTACACGGCCGCCGCCTCGGTGGAGCGGCCTACCGTGTAGAACAGGGCCGCCAGGTTGAGCACGGGCTTCTCTTCGGCCGGGTCAAGCGCGGCCGAAACGGAATACGCGCCGGCGGCCTCGTTATAACGCCCCGCCCTTTCATAGGCCAGGCCCAGGTTACTGTGCGCGCGCGCCGAGAGCGGGGAAGAGCGCGCGGCTTTCTCCCACAACCGCACCGGGTCCAGCCAGTCGAAATTGCGCGCGAAGGAGAAGCCGGCGAAAACCGCCATCAGGAGATAGAACGGATACCTGCGCCAGGCCTGCGCGCCCCGGTAAAGCGCCCCGGCAGCCAGGCCGAAACCCAGAGCCGCGGTGTAGAGCCGCTGCTCGGCTATGGGCCGCCCGCTCAGCAGCCTGTTATCCAGGAAGGGCACCAGGCTTATCACCATCCAGGCCAGCGCAAAAAGCCCGGCCCTATCCCCGCGGCGCAGGAACAGCCAGCCCAGCAGCAGCAGCAGGGCCGGCCCGGCCGCGTCGAGCAGCGTCACCACGGTCCTCTCCGCGCTCAGATCGAAAGGCAGGAAGAGCAGCCGGGAATACTGGGCGAAGGCCTTCAGCGAATGCAGCGGGTCGAAAGCGGCGTCCACCCCGCCCCTGCGCAGCGCCAGCACGGTGAAAGCCAGGAATACCACGGCCGCTATCCACATCGGCAGGGTCTTTTTCAGAGCGGAAAGCGGGCGCTCGCCCTTCAGCAGCACCAGCCAGCCGGAGAGCAGGGCCGGCAGCACCACCGCGTTCTCCTTGGAGAGCAGGGCCGGGATGAAAAGCAGGGCCGGCAGCCAGGCAGCCCTGCGCCCGGAGTCCTCCGCCTTGATGAAAAGGCAGGCCGCCAGGGCCGAGAAGATGAACATCAGGATATCGCTCAGGTTTTTTATCCAGGCCACCGACTCCACGTGTACCGGGTGCAGGGAGAACAGGAGCGCGGCCGCCAGCGCCGCCGCCGGGTCCTTAAGCAGCAGCAGGCACAGCCAGAAAGCCAGCAGCGCCGCGGCGGTGTTGAGAAGCAGGTTCACGGCGTGATAGCCCGCGGGGTTTTTCCCGAAAGCCTTCCACTCAAGGGTCAACAGCAGGGCCCTGACCGGCCGGTAACGCCGTTCGGCTCCGGGGAAGTCCCGCAGCCAGTATTCAGGCGAAAAGACCGCGGCAGGACCGGAAACGCTCTGTATCACCGGATCGCCCAGTATTATTTCCTCGTCGTCCCACATGAACCCGCCGAAGACAGAAGGCAGATACAGCAGGGCGGAGATGAACGCCAGTATTATTAGCCGGTTTCGCATATTGTCGTTTTAGAAATGAATTGTATTAAATAGCACGCCCGCCCCGCACGCCCCCGCGCCCTGCCGCCCTATTTTATCAAAGCACCGAGGACGCGGCGCGGGTAGATCTTAAAGTAAACCAGGAAACGGCGGTCGCCCTTGAGCAGGCCGGAGAGCAGTTCCAGCGGCTTCACTATAAAGCCGGGCACAAAACGGAACAGGCGCCAGAGCCCGGAGGCCGCCGCGGCGCGCAGTCCGACGTTCCCCAGCAGGCCGTAAAGCTTGAACAATTTCCGGAAAGCGGAGTTCGCGGCCCGCATGGCCGGAGCGGCGCGGTCGCCGCTGAAGAAGTCCCCGCGAGACAGCGCGGCCTCGTCCACCCATCCTTCTTTCAGGGCGTAATCGGTGATACCGAAACCCTTATAATACACCAGGTTGTGGCATTTTATGCGGTTAAGCCGTTTCATACTGGAAAATTTAAGCGCCGCGGCCAGGTGATCGGCCTCGGTCTCTCCAGGCAGGCCGAAAATATAGTCGGCGTCATAGGCCAGGCCGGCGGTATCGCAGGCGGCGAAGGCCAGGGCCACGGCCTCCAGGCTTTCGGGACGCTTAAGCACCCGGGAGCGCAGTTCCCCGTTGAACGTCTGCAGGCCGAATTCCACGCAGTAGCAGCCGGAAGCCTTAAGCAGGGCCGCCGTCTCCGGGTCAAAGGCGTCGGCGCGGCCGAAGCACTTGAAAGGCAGGCCGATCTCCCGCCTGTAGAGGGCCAGGAAATCTTTAAGCCAGGCCCTGTCGGCCGTGAAGACGGAATCCTTGAAGGTGATCTCGGCCGTACCGAAACTCTCTTTAACGGCCCTGAGCTCGGAGATGACCCGCGCCGGGCTGCGCTGGCGGGCGTAGCCGGCGCCATAGGCCTTGCGGTAGAACGGCTCTTCGCAGTAGGAGCAGGCCCCGGAACAGCCCTTGCCGGCGTAGGCCATATAGCTCAGGCTGAAATCCTCGTACCGGGAGAAAAGTCCCAGGTCCGGCAGCGGCAGGGTTTCAAGGTCGGCCAGCCCGTCTGTCCTTATCTCCGCCGGAACGCGGCCCGGCAGGGCCTTTAAAAAATCCGCGAACACCAGCTCCGGCTCGCCGTAGAGGTTGACCGAAGCCCCGGCGCTGCCGGAGCAGGCCAGCACCGCCGTCCCGCCTTTATGCCCGGTGGCGGCCAGCGCGGCCAGGCTGTCGGCTATCCACTGCTTATTATTCAGGTTTTCCAGCAGGACTACCCAGGCGGCACCGGCGGCGGCGGCTTTTTGGGCGGCTCCCGCGGGGCCAAACAGCAGGCGGTTGAGCCAGGGAAGGCTGACTACGTTGTCGGACACCCCGAAAAGGTCCCGGTCATAGACCAGGGCGGTCCCATGGCCGGCCGCCCTGGCCATGGCCGACAGCGTCTCCAGGGTGCGCGCCTCGCGCACCCAGTAGCGCCCTTTATACAGGAAGACCAGTTCAGCCATTGCCGGCCTTCCACTTAAGGCGGCGCAGCACCACCTTGAAAATATTTTCCGGGTAGGCCAGGAAGCGGCCGCTCCCCTTGGAGAACAGCATAGCCAGGAAGGCCAGCGTCTTGCGCAAGAACTCCGAGAAAGAACGGCAGCGCAGCGCGTGGCGCAGCAGGAAGAGCGGGCGCGAGTGGTAGCTTACATAGGCCCAGTGCGCCAGCTCGTTGACCTCAGCGTTGGTAAGGGTTTTAAGCCAGGGGCGGGGCAGCTCCCGGTCGGTCTCCGTGCCCAGCACCCAGTCCCGCCAGTAGTCCTTGCCGGTGGCGGCCACCAGCTCGCGCCAGAGCGGGGTGAGCGGCTTGGCCAGCAGCTTCGAGAACTGCACATACTCCAGGTCCAGTTTCTTGGCGAAAGCCACGGTCTGGCGCACGCTCTCGCGCGTCTCTCCCTGCACGCCCACCAGGAAGAACCCGAGGTTCTCCAGCCCGGCCCGGCGGGAGGCCTTCATGGTCTCCATGACCTGCTCCAGTTTTATGCCTTTCTGCAGGGAATCCAGCACGGCCTGGGAGCCGCTCTCTATGCCCCAGTAGATGCGGCGGCAGCCGGCGGAATACATTTCCTTCATCAGCTCGGGGTCCGCGGTGTCCACGCGCGAGCGGCAGGCCCAGTGAATATCGAGTTTTTCTTTTTTTATGCCGGCGCAGATATCCAGCACGCGCTGGCGGGCGCCGGTGAACTCGTAGTCGAAGATGTCTATCTCGCGCACGCCGTGCTGCTCCACGCACTCCTTCATCTCGGCCACCACGGTGGCCGGGGAGCGCGGGTTGTATTCACAGCCGCCGGCCTCGCAGAAGGAGCATTTGAACGGGCAGCCCAGCGAGGTCACCATCGCCGTGAAGTTCTTGCGGCGCGTGGGGAACTCGGCGTACAGGTCGTTGGGCAGCAGGTCGCGGGCCGGGTTGGGAAAGAGGTCGAAATTTATTTTCTGCGGGTGCGGGTTCACCACTATCTCGGCGCCGCGCTTCCAGGCCAGGCCGGGCACGCCGGAGAGGTCCGTCTCCCCCCTTTCCAGGGCGGCCAGCAGGGCCGGCACGGTATAGTAGGCGTGCTCCACGCAGCCGAAATCTATCTCCGGGTGGCTGATGGATTCTTTAGGATAGACCCGCAGGTTATAGCCGCCCACGAGCACGCGGCATTTTATGCCGGCGGCGTGCAGGTCGCCCCGCAGGTAGCGCAGCCAGGCGAGCGTTTCCGGGAACATGTAGGTGGTCATCATCGCGCCTATCACGTCGGGCCTGAATTTTTTAAGGGCCGCCGCCACCTCCGGCATGGTCAGGCGCAGCGTGCGGGCGTCTATCAGGATGACCTCGTGGCCTGCGGCCCGGGCGATAGCGGCCACCCAGCTCATGGACAGCGGCGGGAACAGGCCGAAATAGCGCTGCACCGCGCGGAGGTTCTCCTCGTGCGCCTTATAGGAAAAGGGGTTGAAGACCAGGGCGAGTTTCATTTTTTGGCAAGCTGCTCTTCCATGGCCCGCAGCACCATGTCAGGCGTTATCCCGGTGACGCAATCGTTGCCGCGCCGCACGCAATTAAGCTCCTTGCCCTTCAGCGCGTCTATGCAGGGACTGCAGGGCAGGCCCAGGTACAGCGCCCTGTGCCCAGCCCCGAGCGGGGCGTAGCCGGCCGGCGTCTCCGGCCCGAAGATAGAAACAGTGGGACAGCCCATGGCCGCCGCTATGTGCAGCGGGCCGCTGTCATGCGTGACGAACAGCGCGGCCTTTGCGAACAACCCCGCCAGGCCCCGGTAGTCCAGCCGGCCGGAAAGGTTCACCAGGCCGGGCGACGCCGGCAACTCCACGCGCCGCTGGCTTATGACTACGGCCCTGTAGCGGCCGGCGGCGAGTACCGCCGCCAGCACCGCCTCGTAGTGCTGCCTTGGCCAGGCCCGCTCGGGCATTATGTCCTTGCGGTCGAAATTAAAGACGATGAACGGCCCGGCGCCGGCGGCCTCCGCGCCTGCCGCGGAAGCTTCCAGCGGACGGCGGTCCTCTTCCGAGACCTGCGCGCCAACGGCGGAGAACAGGGCCGAATAATTGGCGGTCATGTGCGCCTGCGGGGAGAACTCCGCCGTTATGTCATGCGGCCGGCCGCGGAAGGTCCCGGCGGCCCGGAAGCCCGCCGAGCAGGCTGGAGCCACCAGCGAGGAGAGTATGGACGAGAACCGGCTCAGGAACTCCAGGTCCAGCAGCAGGTCGTAACGGGCGGCACGCAGGCCCGGCAGCACGGCCAGCAGGTCCCTGAAGAACACCGCCAGCCCCAGGCTTGCCCGCAGGGGGATTATTTTATCCGCGACGCCGAGCATCCCGCAGATCTGCGCGTTCAGGTCCAGCGTAAGGAAATGTATTTCGGCCCCTGGATAGCGCCGCCTGAGGGCCCTGTACCAGGGCGCCCCCATGGCTATCAGGCCGCCCTCCCAGAATTTCAGCACCAGCAGCCTGCGGGGGGCGGTTGGCAGCGGCCTGCCGCCGCGCCCGAAGGCGTACAGCAGGGCGCAGAGGGCCTGGCCCGCGTAGCGGTCCAGCAGTCTGGCCGAGGCCGCGATACGTTTCATCTCTTCGCGGCGGGCTTCTTTTTAGTTTTGGCGGGTTTCGGCTTGGCCGGTGTCCTGGAAGAAACCGAGGCCCTGATCTCTTTATCAGGATCGGCGGCATGCTTTAAAAGTTCCGCGTCGGCTTCCTTGTTCTTCATCCTGGCGAGGGAGGCGGCGGCTTCCCGGCGCAGCATCGGCGTCGCCGCCTTATCCGCCAGCACACCGCCCACGATGGCCGCGGCGGCGGCGCCGGGGTGCTGCTGCATGGCGTTCACCACCGCCGCGCGCACGTTTTCAGAAGGGTCCGCAGCGAGAGCGCCGAGCTGCTTATTGGCCTCGGCCGCGCCGGTCCGCTGGGCTATGGCGCCCGCGGCCGCCTGCCGCACAGCCTGGTTGCCGTCGGCGGCGGCCAGCCCGGCGCAGGCATAAGCCCAGGTAGAGCCGGCCACATCCAGGGCCTCCACTATCTGCACCCGGAGGTAGGCGTCTTTTTCGGAAGCAAAATGGCCGGCGAGGGTTTCAAAATCCCGCGCCATGGCCAGGTAACTTATAGCCTGCAGCCTGTCCTTGGCGGCGGCGCTGGAGAGCGCGGAGCGCGCGCCGGCCGCGTCGCTGATCGGCACGGCGGCGGTCTGGGCCGCGCAAGGCGCGGCAGAGATGAAAGCGGACACGAATATTATAAAAAGCAGTTGTTTCATGATAAGAACCGGCCTGCCCCGCCGCGCCGGCTTTTCGCCGGGGCAAGGCGCTGACGTACACAATTATAATACATAAAGATTGGTCCGGAAAAGTTAAATTCCCGGGCCGAAGCAAGGCAGCCTTGCCTGGACGCCGCTAAAAAGGCGCGCATGACTCCTCCCTGGTTTACGGCAAAAAAAAGGCCGCTTCAGCTCTCTTCGCCTTAACCCGGTCTGGGCTAATACCCCGAAGACAGCCAAAACGGCCAATAAATGGTCGTGACTATTTCATCTTCGGCAGCCTGACTCCCGCGTAGTTAGCGGGTCACAGCTTTGCGCCGCCGGCTTTAGCCGGCTTTGCTATTATCGGATACTGCTCTGAGTAAACGTCCCGCCCTTTTGGGACACACACCGCGCACTGCACACTCCACACCGCGTCTGTCTGCGACCGCCACTGCACCGCTTCAACGACCGCACCGCAACTGCACTGTACCTAGCCAAAAGGGCGGGACACCGCAACCGCACCGCACTGCGACTACGCCGCACTGCCACCGCGCTGAACCGCACCGATACGACAACCGCACCGCAACTACACCGCGCTGCAATCATATTATAGCAGAAATAGCGTCATTGTCAAGGGGTCAAACATTGACAAGTCAACACCGGCCGCGCCTATTTCAGGGCGGCGGCCAGCACAGGGTCCGCCCCGGCGAGGGCGGGCGGGAAATCGGTGGAATAAGCGTATTCCCCGTCGATAGGGTCCTTGACCGGCAGGTCGGGGACCAGGCCCTTGCCCTCCAGGTCCAGGCCGGCCGGGGTTACCAGGCGCGCCACCGTCATGCGCAGGGCGCCGCCGCGGGACAGGCGGAAAGTCTTGGTGACCGACACGTCCCCGGGGGTCTTGCCCCCGGCGATAACGGCCCGGCCGGCCTCCCTGAGGGAGGCCGCAAAGACCTCGGCCCGCGAGACGGTGCCGGAATCGGTGAGCAGGGTCAGCTTAAGGCCGGCGAAAGGCCCGGCCGACGGGGCGGAGAAATCCCTGGAATAGCCCTGGTGCCTGGAGACGGCCCGGAACACCGGCCCGGGCCGGGCCGCGAACAGGCCCAGCGTCTCCTCCAGCGTCTCCAGCGAGCCGCCGTAGTTGTGCCGCAGGTCTATGACCGCGCTTCTGGCGCCGGCCTTGACCAGCGCGCCCAGTTCCTTCCTGACCTGGGCCGGCGTGCCCGCGGAAAAGGAGATGAGCCGCAGGTAGGCGGTGCGGGTGCCGGGCACCATGAAGCCCCAGACCAGCGGCACGGCCCCGAAATTGCGGATCAGCGTGCCGGAGAGGGCCCGGCCCTCCCGGGTCTCCGCGTCGTAGGAAAACCCGCCGCCTTTTTCACCCGAAAGAGCGTCTATAACGGCGGCGGGCGGCGCGTCGGCCGCGGTATGCCCGTCTATCTTTACCACCAGGTCGCCGTCCTTCAGGCCGGCCGACTCGGCGGGCGAACCGCGGAAAACCTTTACCGCCAGGAAACCCTCGCTGGTGCGCCAGAGCACCAGCCCGGCGCCGGACCTGGTCCGCACAGGATAATCGCGCATCACCCGGCGCCCGGGGGCTATCACCGCGGCGCGGGCGTCCAGCAGGGCCAGCTCTTCTTTCCCGCCGTCAAAGGCCTGCTCCACCGCGGCCGGCTCGGCCGCGGCATAGCTGTGCCTGAGGAATATCTGCGTAAGTTCTTCTGGGTCCGCTTTGTTGCGGGAGCAGCCCGCCGCCAGGATCAGTGTTGCCAGTAAAAGTCGGTACATCCTTCCTCCGTTGCGTCAGCGGCTACATGCCGCCGCTGGTAAAATCGCCCAGGGTCATATCCGCCGAGCACTGGTCCGACGCCCCCGCCATCAGGCACATGCCGGCATTGGGATCTTCGCAGCCCAGTATGCCGCCGTCCTGGCCGAAGATGCAGGTCAGGCCGTCGCCGCAGGGCACCATGGTGTTGCCGTACTCGTCCGTCTGGTAGAGGCTCATCAGCCCGGCGGGCGAAGTGCCGCCGCCGTTCAGGTTGTTCACGTCGTCCGGGGCCACGTAGTCCTCGCCGTCGTCCGACCCGGATTTGGCCACCCCGGAGAACAGCCCGTTGAGCACGCCGTCGGTCACGTCCTTGCCCATGTTATTCTTCTGGAATTCCTTGTCCTCTTTCAGGGCCGCCTTGGTGCCGTCCAAGTCCCCTTCGGGCTTGCCCACCTTGGCCGCGGTGAGGGTCTTGGCCTCGGCCGCGCTGATGTCCTGCTCGCGCAGGAACTTGGGAATGGAATTGGGGTTTACCACGTCCAGCTTGGCCTTCATCTTGTCTTCGTACTCGATGGCCGTAGTGGCTTCCGCGTTGGCGTCGAAAGCCCGGGCTACCCAGCTCTTGGCCGAGTCCTGGGAGGCGATGCGCGCCCCGTAGAGGGTGGCGCGGAAGGCGCCCTTCAGGGCGTCCATAACCCCCCCGCCGCCGGATTTTTTGGGAGTGGCGGCCCTGGTCTCTTTCTGAACGGAGGCTTTGCCTATCTCGGCGCCGCTGAACTGCATGGGCGCCGCCGGGGCCGAAGTCTTGTTGGCGGCGGGCGCCGAAGGCTTGAACCCGGCCTTGGCCTGCAGCCTGGCGCCCATGGCGCCGTCGTTATCCTGCGGAGCGGAAGAAGCGCGCCCCGCGCCCCCCTGCTCGGCCCGCTCGTCCTGCTCCGGCGAGCCGCCGGCCTGCGAGCCGCTCCCCCCGCCGGAGGCGGAACGGGAGGCGACCATCTCTTTCACCCAGCCGGGCTTGAGTTCCGGGTTCAGGGCCGAACCGGCGCCCTTCTGCGGCGCCGCGGCAGCCTCTTCCGCGCTGAAAACCGTTTCGGCCGCCCCGGCCTGGCGGCCCGCCGCGCTGTAAAGGCTATCGTCTGTAAGTTCGCCCTGGTTGGCGTCGGAGGCCAGTTTATGCGCGGCGTCCTTCATGGAGTTGAGCGCGTAAAAACCGCCGCCGGCAAGGAAGAACAGCAGCAGCAGCAGGGTCAGCCCCCACCTGGCGGGTTTGCCTTTATTCTTCAGGGTTTCGTCGTTTTTATCTTCAGGAGCCATATATCCTCCCGCCTGTCTTGGAACAAAAAAACATAAGGTCCGGGGACTGACCCGTCCGGGTCATCTCCTAGGCCTTTATTCACCTAAATGTTATAGCAGAGGAAATCCATTTTTTCAAGACCCAGAAAGGACAGGTAACTGAAGTCACTTCCGGGGCGGCCGCTACCGGGCTCAGGCCCCGCCCTCGCGCTTCAGCGGCCGGGGCGGCTTGCCGTATTCGGAGAAGACCAGGGCGATCTCGTCGTAGTCCAGCTCCTCCCTTGCCAGCAGTTCCTTGACGAAGCGCTCCACCACCTGCCAATTCTCCTTCAACAGGGCGTCCACCGCGGCGTACTGCTCTTTTATGATCTCCTGGGTCTCGCGGTTTAGCGCGTCGCTCATGTCCCCGGAGCGCTCGTGCTGCGGGATCACGGTAAAATCCCCTATAAAGCCGCTTTTGCCCATGCCGAGACGCCACACCATGTCGTGCGCCAGGGTGGTGGCCTTGGCAAAATCGGACCGGACGCCCTCGGTGGTGACGCCGTACTTTATCTTCTCGGCCGCGTAGCCGCCCAGGGCCGTGCGGATATGGGCCAGCAGGGTATCCCGGTCGGCGGCGTAGATCTCCTCGGTCGGGGTAGAGTGCACCACGCCCAGGGACCCGCCCCGGTTGAGGATGGAAACCTTGAAAACGTCGCTGGTGGGGTGGGTCAGGTACAGCGCCAGCAGGTGGCCCGCCTCGTGGAAGGCGGTCATCTCCTTCTCGCGCGGGTTCAGGCTCAGGCGGTGCGCCACGCCCAGCTCCACCCGCTCTATGGCCTCGCTGAAATCCTTGTAGGTCACCCGGTCGCGCCCGCTGCGGGCCGCTATCAGCGCGGCCTCCTTCACCACGTTCTCTATCTCGGCGGGGGTCTTGTGCACGGCCTTGCGGGCCAGGCGGGCGACCTCCAGCTCGGGGTCGTACTTCACCTTGCCAAGGTAGTAGGCGAACAGGGCCTCCCGCTCGTCCAGGTTGGGCCTGCCCACAAAGATCTTGCGGTCAAAGCGCCCGGGCCGCAGCAGCGCGTCGTCGAGGATATCCTCCAGGGCGTTGGTGGCGGCGAACACCACCACGTTGGCGCCTGACTCCAGGCCGTCCATCTCCACCAGCAGCTGGTTCTGCGTGCTGTTGGTCTCGGAGCCGCCGCCGAAAGCGTCGTAGAGCACGCGCTTGCGGCCGATAACTTCGATCTCGTCGATGAAAATAATGCAGGAGCCGTGCGCCTGGGCGTAATCTTTGGCCTGCTTGAACAGCTTGCGCACGCGGCTGGCCCCCACGCCCACGAACACCTCCACGAACTCCGAGCCGGAGATGGAGATGAACGGCACGCCCGCCTCGGTGGCCACGGCCTTGGCCAGCATGGTCTTGCCGCAGCCGGGCGGGCCCACCAGCAGCACGCCCTTGAGGATCTTGCCGCCTATGGCCTTCACCCGGGTGCGGTCCTTGATGAGCTGCACCACCTCCCAGGCCTCGCGCTTGGCCTCGGTCAGGCCCACCACGTCCGAGAACTTGATATTGACGGCACGGGCGTCTATTTTGGTCTTTTTCAGGGCGCTGAAGCCGCCCGACTGCATCAGGTACAGGAAACCGACGAAGATGATGGTGTTGAGCACCATCCACGGCATGCTGGCCACGTTCATGCTGATGATGTAGCGGCGGGTGTTCTCCTCCACGCCGGCCAGGTACCAGACCGGGAACAGCACCGCCACCACGGCCAGCAGGCCTATGGAGAGGCCCAGCCAGTGGTTCTGCAGGAAGAGTCGTATTTTGAACCAGAACATAGTTTACTTGAGGCCCGGCAGCACGAAATTTATGGGGCGGTCGCGGTTAGGCACGTACTTTATGACTTCCAGCTGCTTGCCGCCCTTGCAAAGGTAGTCGTGGCCGTCCAGGCAGGCCTGGCCGTAGGGGAAGGTGCAGACGGCCTGCTTGGAGTACTTGCACAGCATCTTTACCCCGGCGGGGCTGGTGATGACGGTAATGGTGATCACGTTCCAGACCTGGGTGCGCACCACGTCGAGCTTGAGGTCCTTGAGGTTGAGGAACTTGGTCACCGCGGGGGTTTCGAAACCGATATAGCCGCGCACGTTCTTCTCTATGTCCTTTTTCAGCGTGCCGTCGTCCCAGCCGGCGTAGTCGGCGTTGAGGTGCGACTCCAGCTGCCAGCGCCGGGCGGCGTAGTAGGAGGCGATCTCCATTTTCTGCACCAGCACCAGCAGCGCGAAGATCTTGGCCGTGATGAACACGATCATCAGGAAGATGGGGAACAGCAGCACCACCTCGGTCATGGCCTGGCCGGAGCGGCCCGCGCGCAGGTGGGAGGCGGCGCGCCGGCAGCGCCCGGCTATGGTCTTCAGGGCGGTCCTCATATCAAGGGTACAGCCTCGTCTGGTACTTGGGCGTGGGGTTGGGCCACACGCAGTTGTTGCCGGAGGAGAGCTGCGGGCACTGGGTGGTGACCAGCGCGTGCACGCAGGGCCGGCCCGTCTCCTTGCACTTGGCGATGACGTTGAAGTTGATGTTGAAATAGTTGTTGGGGGCGTCCCAGCCCTGGTACACGTCGAGGCCGGTGCCCAGCTTGTCCAGCGCGGAGTCGGTGATGGTGGCCAGCTGGAACAGGCCTTCGGGGGACATGGTGGTCATGTCCATCGGGGGATTGGTCTTGCCCAGGTAGTACGGCGGCAGGCTGGCCCCGGTGAACACCTTGGCGTAGAACAGGATCTTCTGCGTGTAATGCATGAAGAAGTTGTTGCCCCGGGTCAGCTTGTTGCCGTAGAAGCCGCCGGTGCTGTAGAGCCCGTCGTTGCCGCAGGTCTGCGGGTTGCTGACGCAGTCTGAGGTATTGGCGTTGAGGTAGTAGGACTTGCGGAAGAAATTAAAGCTCTCGGTGAGGCGGTCGAACACGGTGTACTGGGACTCTTCCACCGAGCCGAGCAGGCTGTAGACCTGCGCGTAGAACTTGTAATAGCCGATGGCCGTGCCCCACTCAAGCATGATCTTCACGCCCTGGTCCTCGGTGATCAGGGAGAACAGCGGCTTGTCCACCTTGGAGGTGGGGTTGGCCGTGAACTCCGGCCGGGCAGCGTTGTCGAACTCTATCTCCCACTTCTTCTTATCGTCGAGCGTGGCCGGCTGGGAGCCTTTTACGTCGTTCTTGTACTTAGGGAAGGCCCCGGCGGCGTAGAGCATGTCGAAAGGGCAGGTCTCGCCGGAGCCGGCGGCCATCTGCAGCGGGCTTTCCGGCGGGCATTCGTAGGCTTCCTTGAAGATGCGGTAGGGGAAGGCGCCGTTCACGTAGGCGGTGCGGTTGAGCAGGTTGGTGTAGTCGCCCATCTGGATGAAGGCGGCCGAGTCCACGGCAAACTGCTGGCGGATCTTCTCGCGGGAGATCTTGGTGGTCTCGAAGAGCAGGTAGACGAACAGCAGCAGCGACGGGATAATGAGCAGCGACGGGAGCAGCAGCTGTCCCGGGCGTCGGCCGATCTTGTCGAAAATAGCCATACGGTCGCCTACGCGGGCTTCCCCGCGCCTATGATCATCCCCACCATGGTAAAAATGCCGCCCAGGATGCGCTTGTGGAACAGCACCGCCATGATGGACGCCATGCCGGCCACTACGGCCAGCATCAGCAGGTACTCCACCGTGGTCTGGCCGGGGCGCCGCCCCAGGGCGGGGCGGAGAGGGCAGGGCAGCGCATAAAGCGCCGCCTCGCCGCGGCGGTACACCCGCCGCAGCAGCTCCCTAAGGCCCGTTACGCTCGCTTTATCCATCTATATCCCGCCCTCCCGGGCGGCAAGCCGCTACCTGATGTTATACCACCAAAAACCGCGTATTTCAAGGCTTATAAAGTATACAGCATGAATGTTACTTTATTGTTAACTTTCCCGGGTATTACGACAAAACGGCCGGCCTTTTGAGGGACCGGCCGTTCTTTGCCAGGGACGCTTCTAGCGGCCGTCTTCCGGCGAGATCAGGCCCTTCTCTATGGCCCTGACCACGGCTTCGGTGCGGTTGTTCACGCCGAGCTTCTGGAAGATGCTGTTGAGGTGGTTCTTCACCGTCTTCACGGAGCAGTTGAGCGCCGCGGCGATCTCCTTGTTGCTCTGGCCCTTGCCGAGCAGCGCCATCACCTTTATTTCGGTGGCGGTCAGGCTGTCGGGGGCGCTGTCGTAGCCGGGGGTGCCCATCTGGCGCAGGCCCTGGATCAGCTTGCCCATGATCGGCTGCGGTATCATCACGCCTTCGGCCGTAAAGGTCTTGAGCGCGTGCACCAGCTCGCTGGCGGGCAGCATCTTGGACAGGTAGCCGTTGGCGCCGGCCTGGATGGCCTCGGTCACGTGGGCCTCGTCCTCGTAGGAAGAGAGGATGAGCACGTTGGTGTTGGGGCATTCCTTGCGGATGATGCGGGTGGCGCTCACGCCGTCCATCTGGGGCAGCTTGATGTCCATCAGGATGACGTCGGGCTTGAGCTTCTTGGCCATGGCGACGGCTTCGGGGCCGTTGCAGGCTTCGCCCACCACGGTTATGCCTTTCTCGTCCTCGAGAAGGTCCTTTATGCCCTCACGGAAAAGGGTCTGGTCGTCCGCTATCAGTACTGTCACGTTTTTCTTGGCCACGGCCATAATATGCTCCTTGGTCTTCTGCTTGATTTTCCCGCATTACCGCCGGGCGGCGAACCGCCTAGCGGTGTCCCTATTCTGCTGTTACTTGCCGGCTTCCGGGGGCGGCGGCTCTTTGGCGAAGGGGATCACGAACTTGAAAGCCGATCCCTTGCCCACGCCCTCGCTCTCCACTATGATGCGCCCGTCGTGGCTCTGGACTATCTCCTTGGAGATGCTCAGGCCCAGGCCGAGGCGCCCGTGCGGCGACTTGCCGCCGGCCGGCTGGTAAAAGCTCTGGCCCAGCTTGGGGAGCACTTCGGGGTCTATGCCCTCGCCGTTGTCCTTTACGGACACGCAGACGTTCTCCTCCAGGGGGCTGACGAAAACAGTGATCTTGCCGCCGCGCTGGGTATGACGGATGGCGTTCTCCAGGAGGTTGAGCAGCACCTGGCCGATGCGGCGGCGGTCCGCGCAGACCATCTTCAGGCCGGGGCCGACCTCGGCGGCGATCTCTATGTTCTTCTGCATCGCGCGGGCCCTGGGCCCGACGAGCATCTCCTCCACCATCTTGTCCATCTCGAAGTAATTCTTCTCGAGGCGGAACTTGCCCTGCTCTATGGAGGCCCAGTCCACCAGGTCGCCGATCAGGCGGGAGATCTGGGTGATGCTGGCGGTGATGAAATCCATCTTCTTCTTCTGGTCGTCGTTGGGGTTGATGGTGGCGGCCAGCATCTCGAAGCTGATCTGCAGCGTCATCAGGGAATTGGACAGGTCGTGCGAGGCCATGGACATGAACTTGCTCTTCATGC
>MGUA01000002.1 GCA_001799735.1 Elusimicrobia bacterium GWB2_63_22
AAAGGCGTGACCGCGCTGCAGATGGACGTGAAGCTCGCCACCGGCATCCCCATGAACATCATGAAGGAAGCCATCGAGCAGGCCACCCGCGGCCGCCTTCACATCCTTGATATCATGGAGCGTGCGATGCCCGCGCCTCGCGCCGACATCTCCGAGTTCGCGCCCCGCATAGTGAAGCTGATGATCCCCCGCGACAAGATCGGCGCCTTCATAGGGCCCGGCGGCAAGAACATCCGCGGCATACAGGAGCGCACCGGCGCCGACATCGCCGTAGAGGACGATGGTTCAGTGTTCATCTCCAGCTGCGACAAGGCCAGCCTCGAAGCCGCCAAGACCATGGTAGAGCAGTTCTCCATGGAAGTGGAAGTGGGCAAAACCTACAAAGGCAAAGTCGTGTCCATCGTGGACTTCGGCGCCTTCGTGGAAGTGCTCCCCGGCAAGGAAGGCCTCCTGCACATCTCCGAGATCGACACCAAGCGCATCAACCGCGTGGACGACGTGCTCAAGATGGGCCAGGAAATAGAAGTAAAGTGCATAGAGGAGAACAACGGTAAGTACCGCCTCTCGCGCCGCGTACTTCTGCAGCAGCCCTCGCAGCCCGTGAAGAAGTAACTAAATATCCTGCCCCCGCGCCCCGCGCGGGGGCAGGAATATTACTGATTTTTTTGTGGAGACTAAAAGATGAAAAAAACAGCCAAAGCCCAGTCCGAAACAGCTTTCGACCAGGTCCAGAAGTTCTACCAGTTCATGAACTCGAACAAGCTGGAAGTCATAGAGTTCTCCAAAGACAGCACTTACATAAAGCTGGTGCGCAAACACAATAACGCCGTGCACCAGATCCCCGTTTTTGCGCCCTCCGCCCACGCCGCGCCGGCGGGCAAGGCCGCGCCCAGGGCCCAGGCCCCCGCCGTCCAGACCGGAGAAACGATAAAGGCCCCGATGTCGGGGATCTTCTACCGCGCGCCGAGCCCGTCCAGCCCGCCCTACGTCAGGGAAGGCGACACGGTAAAAGAAGGCCAGGTCATCTGCGTGATAGAAGCGATGAAGGTTTTCAACGAGATCAAGGCCGAGTTCACCTGCGTCATCGAGAAGGTGGTACAGGAGAACGGCAAGCCCGTGGAACCCAACGGCGACCTGTTCGCGGTGAAGAGGTAACATGCAGGACGCCGCCAAATTCACCGACACGGTGGCCCAGACCGCCGGCAACATCCTCGAGGCCCTTAAGGCCGCCGGCGGCGACGCCTCTTCCTGGGACCTGAAGCTTAAACTTCACCTTTCAAGTTCCGCCCTCTACCTGGCCCTCGGGTGGCTGGCGGCGCAGGGCAAAATAGCCCTCTACCCTAAAGAACTAAACTTCAGGGTGGTCATCACCGACAACAACCAGGCATAAAGCGTCCCCGCGGGCCCCTACCCGGGCCCCGGCGGCGTGCCCCATAAAGATCATGCGCGACTTCGCAAAAAACAGGGCCACAGGACAGGGGAAAAAGAAAACCTCGGCCCTGTCCTACGTATTGTACTGGCTGGGGGCTTTCGCCCTCAACATCTGGCTGATCTGGGTCCTGCTGAGCACCGGCTCCCACGGCGCGGTGGGCAACACCGTAGCCGGGGCGATGACCAGCTTCCTCGGCTACACCGCGTACCTGTTTCCTTTTATATTCCTTTATGGGCTGGTCGCGATACTCCTTAACGTAAACAAGCCGCATAAGGGAGTACTGACGCTCACCGCCGGCATACTGATGATCCTCGGTTCCATGTCGGCCCTGCTCAGGCTGATAGCCAACCATTACCAGGGCGAAACTTTCTGGGAGATGGCCGGCGGCTGGCTGGGCGGCTTCATGGACCAGGTCCTTTCAAGCATGTTCGGCGAGTTCGGCGCGGCGCTGTTCTCCGCGGTGCTCTTCTTCGCCGGCCTGCAGCTGCTTTTCAAGATCTCCTGGCGCAAAGTGTTCAAATACGTTTCTTCCACCGCCATCGACGATTACCGCAACTGGTCCTCGGCCCGCCGCGAGCTGACCGCCAAGCTGAAGCTCATCTCGGAAAAGGAGCAGGCCTCCGGCCCCGCCTACGACGCGGCCCCGATCCCGGAGCCTCCGCCGGCCGTCATCAGGGCCGAGCCCCGGCCGGCCCCGAAGCCGGAGCCGCAGGTAGTGCGGGCCCAGGCCCCCGCGCCCGAGGCCGAAAAGCCCCAGGCCGCCAACAGGCGGCCTCCGGAGGGGGAGAAGGCCCAGCCCGCAGGAGCGGCCGTCCCCAGCGACCCCTATTTCAAGGATTTCAAACTGCCGGGCTCGGACCTGCTCGACAAGCCCTCCGAAACCAAGGTCGTGGGCCCCGACGACGCGGAGATCACCTCCGCCGGCCTGCAGCTGGAAACCACCTTCAAGAGCTTCAACATAGAAGTCCACGTTTCCGGGGTTTACCCCGGCCCCGTCGTCACCCGCTACGAGGTCACGCCGGCCCCCGGCGTGAAGATCAGCTCCATAGTTTCGCTTTGCAACGACGTGGCGCTGGCCATGAAGTCCGCCGGGGCGATACGCGTGATAGCCCCCATCCCCGGCAAGGCCGCCATCGGCTTCGAGATCCCCAACAACCGCCGCGCCAAGGTTTCGCTCCGGGAGCTCGTGGAGAGCCCGCAGTTCAACGAGAGCCGCAACCCGCTGATGTTCACCCTGGGCCGCTACGCCGAGGGCGCCGTGGCCGTGGCCAACCTAGAGACCATGCCGCACCTGCTGGTCGCCGGCGCCACCGCCAGCGGCAAGAGCGTGTTCATGCAGTCGCTCATCCTTTCCTTCATTTTCCGGAACAAGCCCGACGAGGTGAAGTTCCTCTTCATCGACCCCAAGCGCCTCGAGCTTACCTTCTACGAGGACATCCCCTACCTCTACGACCCCAAGGAAACGCCGGACCGGGTTTCGGTGATAACCGACCCCAAGGACGCGGCCAAATCCCTGGTGGCGCTGACGCGGGTGATGGAGAAGCGCTACAAAAAATTCGAGAAGGCGAAGGTCAAGAACATCGCCTCCTACAACAAGTGGGCCGACGCCAACGGCCAGCCCCGCGAGTTCTACATCATCGTGGTCATCGACGAGCTCGCCGACCTGATGCTGCAGACCCGCAACGTGGTGGAAGAATCCATCCAGCGCCTGGCCCAGATGGCCCGCGCGGTGGGCATCCACCTGGTGCTGGCCACCCAGCGCCCGTCGGTGGACGTCATCACCGGCGTCATCAAGGCCAACCTCCCTTCCCGCGTGGCGCTGCAGGTCACGTCCAAGACGGACTCGCGCGTCATCATAGACTGCCCCGGCGCCGAGGCGCTTATCGGCAAGGGCGACCTGCTCTACCTCGCCATCGACGCGCAGAAGCCGTCGCGCATCCAGGGCGCCTACGTCAGCGAGGACGAGATCCGCAAAGTGGCTGACTTCGTCAAAGCCCAGGCCCGCCCCAACTACGCCCCGCTCTCCGAGGACGAAGACGAGGCGCAGGCCTCGGGCAAGGGCAGCTCCTCCGAGGAGCTGCTGACCGCGCTGCGCCTGGTGCTGGAACGCCGGCGCGTCTCGCAGGACCTGCTGAAAGCCCATTTCGGCTCTTCGGCTAGGGCCACCAACATTTTGAGCATACTTGAGGTGCACGGGTTCATCCACAAGCCGGAAGGTTCCAACCGCTGGGAGATCTACTTCGACAAGATCGAGAACCACCTGAAAACCCAGGCGGCCGCGGCGGCGCAGCCGCAACTGCAGCTGGAAGAGCCGGCCGGCGTAAAGCGCAAAGGCGCGATCCAGGAAGAGGAGGAATTCTCCAGGAATGAATAAGATACTTATAGTCACCTTGCTCCTTGCTTTAACCTCGGGCGCCTCGGCGCAGCAGAAGCCGGCCGCCAAGAAAGCGCAGCCGGCCAAGAAAGCGGCCGCCGCGGCGGTCCCCGCCAAAACCGCCCCGGTCACGCCCGCCGCAAAGCCGCAGGAAGATCCCTCCGCCGCCGTGCTTGAGAAGCTCAAGGCCTGGGACGAGTCGCTGCAGACGCTGAAAGCGTCCTTCACCCAGGAAATGAATTTCAAGGAAGCCGGGCTCAAACAGTCCATCGAGGGCACGCTGGCCTACGTGAAGCCCAACTTCCTGCGCATCGAGCATCAAAAGCCGGCCCGCCAGGTGGTGGTGACCGACAAGAACGACATCTGGATCTATAAGCCGGAAGACAAGCAGGTAGTGCGCACCACCTGGGACGCCTGGCGCCGGACGCAGGACCAGAACTTCTCGGGCATCCTGGACTTCGGCAATTACTCGTCGCTGACCGCCAGGAACGCCGCCAAAGTCACCGGGGGGGGGCCGAACGAACCCTACGTGGTGGTCTTCACGCCGCGCGCCGGCGGGAACTACGCCCTCAAGCTCACCCTCTCCGCCACGGATTACTTCCCGCTCGCCGCCGAGCTGGAGGTGGACAGCACCGTGATAACGACGCGCCTCACCTCGGCCGAAAAGAACGGCGAGGTGGACAGGGCGCTTTTTAAATTCACCGCGCCCAAGGGCGTGGAAACGCTGGAGTTCAAGAACTAAAAATGACCCTAGCCAACCGCATCACCATGGGCCGCATGGGCCTGAGCCTGATCATCTTCGTCCTGATAATCTCAAAGACGTTCTGGATGGAGGTGGGGGCCCTGTTCCTGCTCACTATCGCCAGCATCTCCGACGGGGTGGACGGCGCCATAGCCCGGCGCACGCAGACCACCACCCCGTTCGGGGCCGTAGCGGACCCCTTCGCCGACAAGATCTTGATAATGGCGGTCTTCCTGGCTTTCGCCTCGCTGCGGGAACTGGCCGTCCCACTCTGGGCCGTCTTCCTGATCCTGCTGCGCGAGCTTACCATCTCCACCCTGCGCGTGCTGGCGGCGTTGCACGGCGACGTGATGAAGGCGGAGTCGTCGGGCAAGATAAAGACCACAATACAGATGATCTCGGCCTTCACCATCCTGGTGCTGCTGATCCTGCACCTCTGGGCCAGGAAAGGCACGCTGCCTGAGTTCCTGGCCTGGGCGCCGGCCCTGGCCAAGCCCGCCACCTGGTGGCTTACCGTGGCAACGGCCTTCTTCACCCTCATCAGCGGCGGCATCTACCTCTACAACCACCGCGCGCTCCTCTATAAATCCTGGAGCGAACGCGGCCACTGATGCCAGCTAAAGACTTCATCGTAAGATTCCTGGCCAGCGGCGGCTTCGTCAGCTACGTGCCCGCCCGCCTGACAGGCTTTAAAAAATTCACCGGCTCCGGCATGGCCGGCACCCTGGTGGCCTTGGCGCTGGTCCCGCTCCTCCCCGGCGACAGGCTCCCGTTCGCCCTGTTCTGCCTGGCCTTCCTGCCGTTCTCCGTCTGGATAGCGGACCTCGCCGAAAGAAGCTACGGCACCCACGACGACCCCCGCATAGTCATAGACGAGATAATCGGCTACTGGACGGCGGTGGCCTTCATGGACCACGGTCTTTTCAACCTGGTGACCGCCTTCGTCCTCTTCCGCGCCCTCGACACGCTCAAGCCCTGGCCGATAAAGAAACTCGAAACTTCCCTGCAGGGGGGTTTTGGTATAATTACAGATGACGTACTGGCCGGACTGGAAGCGAACCTCCTGACCAGGCTGGCGGCGGCGTTATTCTTATGAGAACCAACCTTTTCATCCTGACGATGCTCCTCGCGGCGCCGCTTTCCGCCCAGGCGGTCGGCGGCGCGGTGGCCGTCAGCACCGCCGCTACGGAAGCCGTAGCCGCGCCCCAGTCGTCCGCCCCTGCGGTCGCGCTGCCGGGCATGGCCGCAAAGCCCGCCGAGGCGGCAAAGCCGGGCCCGTCCCGGCCGGCCGCCTACGACACGGGCAAAGTGCCGCTCAGCGGCATAGTGCTGATGCCCACGGCCTACAGGGGCCGCGGCGGCAACCACATCGGCCTCGGCCTGGATTTCAACGCCGCCTACTACATCGGCCGGCTCTACGGCAAGAATTCCTACACCTGGACCGTGGAGAAAAAAAATTACCTGGACCGCGTCGGCCTCTGGCTGCTGTCCGCGGACTCCAAGATGCAGGTGCAGACGGAAGGCAAGTGGCGCCCGGCCATGGCGGCCGGCGTGCAGGGCATCCTTAAATTCCGCGACGCCGCCCAGCCCACGCTCAACCAGCCCTCCGTTTCCACCAAGATAGACTCTAAAAACACCGACACCTACGCCAACGCCTACATAGCGCTGACCAAGCGCCTGCACCCCAAGTTCCTGGTCAACGCCGGCTACTCCGACGGGGACATGCCCAAGGTGATCTACAGCCTTTCGGAGTTCCTCTCCAAGGAAGCCATCAACCTCTCGCGGGGCAGCGCCACCACCACCGACGTGCAGATGCCCACGGGCATGCTCTTCGGCGGCTTCATGTGGCTGCCAAAAAAAGATTCCCCGATAGGCGTGGAATTCATGATCCCGCAGGGCGCGCCCCTCAAACCCAAGCTCATCAACCTGCACCTGGGCACCCTGCTCAAGCTGAATTTCGAGCTTTCCTACCTGACCTTCAAGGGCGGCTGGGACCTGATGGGCATGTTCCAGTTCCGCTACAACTATCTGCCGAAGTAAAAGCCCCCGCCGGGGCGTAAAAAAAAGACCGCGCCATCGCGGTCTTTTTTTATTTCACGCCGCCCCTATCTGTCTCTCAGCTGCTGCAGGTATTTTCCCGCCGCCTGGTGCGCGGGGTTGAGGCGCAGCGTGGCCTCCAGCTCGGCGCGCACCCTGCTCCAGTCCCGGTTCCAGTAGAGTATCGCCGTATTGTAATGAGCGTCCGCCAGGGCGGGGTTCAGGCGCAGGGCCAGCCGGTAAGCCTCCTCGGCTGCCGCCCCGTCGCCGGTTTTTTCGCAGGCCACGCCGTAGTTAAGCCAGGCGTAGGCGCCGGCGGCGGCAATGGTGGCCTTCAGGGCCGGGAGGGAATAGTATTTCTCCGTCAGCGCCAGCAGCCTCCCGTAGGTCTCCCCTGAAGCCCTGAAACAGCGCTTCGCCGAAGCCCAATCATTGCGGGAAGAATGATAAAAGCCTTCGTACAGCGGCGCGTCCGGGACGTCCGGGTCCAGCAGCGCGGCCAGGCGCAGGCCCCGCAGGTCCTGCGGCCCCAGGGCCCCGGCGACGGAGCGCCTGGCGGCGGCGGAGACGAAGGCGTTGGCGTAGGAGGTGCCGAGGTCGCGGTCGAAAAAATCCCGGTAGTCCGGGTCCAGGCGCGGCAGGGCGTAGAACGCCCAAGGGTCCGCGGGAGCGCCGGCGGAACGGCCCGGGTACACCCGGTTGAGCAGCCCGGCCGGCAGGGCCGGCGTCTCCGGGGGCAGGGCGGCGTCCATGGTGGCGTAAACGCCGCCGGGGTTAGCGTCGGCGAAAGCGCGCCACTCGGCCTCGTCGCCGGAGTTAAGGTTGCGCAGGGCGAGGGAAGGGGAATAGATCTTTTTGGAGGCCGCGTACCACGGCGAACCGCTGAGGCCCTGCGCCACTACCTGCACGTCGGGCCTTAGCCCTTTTACGGACTGCAGGTACCAGAGCGAGAACAGCTGCACGTCCTTCTTGGCCACCACGGCGGAGCCGGGGGGAGCGCCCCGCAGCACGTCGGCGGCGTAATCCTCGGCGGCAAAGAGCGACCGCCGGAAAGAGCCGCGCGCGCCGGCGGAAAAGACCAGCAGGGCCGCGGCGAGCGCGCCCAGCGCCAGCGCGGGCCGGGCGCGCGGCAGCGCCGAGAAAGCGAAAGCCAGCCCCGCGGCCGCCCAGAAGGCCACGGCCAGGTCCGGCAGCAGGTAGTAGGGCTCCACGATGGCCAGGGCGTGCGGGTTAGGCGGCATATTGGCCAGGTAGAGGAACACCGGACCGCTGAACAGGAAGAGCGCCGCCAGGGCGGCGAGCCGGCGCGGGCTGGCGCGGAACTCCGCGTAAACGCCCGCCGCGGCGAAAGCCAGCCCCAGGCTGAAATTCTGCCACAGGTGACTGGCGTAAACTTTCAGGTTAGGCCAGAACAGCTGGCCGGGCGCGTACTCCCTGGAGATAAGGTCCAGCGTGGAACCGTAGCTCTTGCGCGTGATCACCGCCCAGAAAGTGGCCGGGTCGGCCGGGTGGCTCCAGTCGAAGAGGGGCCAGCCGGAAGAGCGCAGCGGCAGGTAGAGGTAAAGGGAAAAACCCAGGAAGAACAGCCCCGTCGCCTTGAGCAGGCCGGTCGCCCCGCCGGCCTTAACGTCGGGCCAGAGCAGCAGCAGCAGGGCGGGAAAGGCCAGCACGATGTCCATGCGGTTGGTCATCGCCAGCCCCAGCAGGAAGGCGGTCAGGGGGACCGCTGGGCCGCCGGAGCCCTTCTCGGGGATCCGGGCCGAGTACAGCAGCAGGGCTGCGAAAAAGAAATTGAGCGCGTACATTTCCGGCACGCTCGAGACCGTGCGCAGCGTGAAGTTGAAGCCAAGCAGCAGCGCCGCGAAGAAGGCGGCGGCGGGGGAGAAGGCCGCGGCGGCCAGGCGCCAGAACACCAGGAGCCCCGCCAGCCCGGCGGCGGCGGAAAAAAGATTAAGCCGCCAGGCGGGGTTGCCCAGCGGCAGCAGGGAGAACAGCTTGGCGGAAACCAGGTAGAGCGGGTAGCCCGGCTGGTGCGCCACGCCGAGCGTCCAGGCGGCGCTGGCCATTTCGCCGGAGTCGCGGTACGGGGGGAGGACCGGGGGGAGGCAGTAAAGGTAGAGCGGCACCAGGATGAGCGCGAGCAGCGCGGCAAAGATCCTGCCGCGGCCGTCCGGCCCGCTTACGAGATTGTCCTCCATATACGGGATGTATTTTATAACTTATTGGGCGGGGATGTAACGCGGCGCTCTATTTACGCTTCAGCCGGGCGGACAGAGCGCCGGCTTCCCCGGAGAGGGAAGGGTCCAGTTCCGACATCCTGGCGAAATCCCGGCGCGCGCCGGCCGCGTCGCCCGAGTCGGCCCGGATGCCCCCGCGCAGGCGGTAGCCGGCCGGGTTGAGCGGGTCCAGTTTAACGGCGGACTCGGCCGCCTCGGCCCCCGCGGCGAGGTCTCCCGCACGGTACAGCGCGGAGCCGAGCAGGTGGTAATAGCTGGCGTAGCCGGCCACTTCCCGCCAGCTCATGGCGGAATAGTATTCCCAGGCCTCGCAGGAAAAATCCCCCGCGGCGGCGCAGGCGGCGGCGTGGTCGAGATGATATTGCGGGCGGCCGCCGCTGAGCTTCACGGCCTCCGAGAATTTTTTCGCGGCCAGCCCGTGCCGCCCCTGCGCCGCGTAGAGGCGGCCGAGGCGCCACAACGCCGGGTGGCTGCGCGGGTCGATCTTGAGAACCCGGAGGGCGGCGGCTTCGGCGCCGGCGTAATCTTGCAGCTCCCCTAGGCAGAGCAGGCCGTACTCATAACCTTCCTTGTCCCGGGGGCGCATATGCTGGTACGACCGCGCGTCCGCGGCGCAGGCCTTGTAGTCGCCGAGTTTGTAGGCCGCCTCGGCGCGCAGGAGGTACGGGAAATCGTAAGTGGGATCGTAGGTTATGGCCTTCGAGGCGAGGGCGCGCTGCGCCGCGTAGTCTCCGGAAAGGCGGCCGTGCACCAGGCCCTTGAGGGCGTGGGAAATTTCCTGCGCGTAGCCCAGGCTGATGGCGGCGTCGGCCTCCTTCAGCGCCGCTCCGGCTTTGCCGTCCTCGTAGTAAAGCCGCGCGCGGTAATAATGCAGGAGCGCGTCCCTGGGATGGGCGGCCAGCCTGGCGTCGAGCTCAGAGACCGCGGCGTCGTAGCCGCGCGTCCCGATGGAGTCGAGGATGGTCTGCCAGTCGAAGCGCCCCTCCTCGGCCAGGCGGGCCCTGTTCAGAAAGGAAAAAGCCGCGGCCAGCAGCACGGCCGCGGCCGCGCCCGCGGCGAGTATCAGCTTTATATTGCGTGTCATGGCGGCAGGCTATCTTATAAAAAAAAGGCAGGGCTGCCTTTTGGGGGGTAGGGTGAGGGAGGCAGCCCTGACAGTTTTATTCTAGCACTCGGCCTGATATTTGTCAAGTGCAGTATGTGACCAAAGTTACACAGCCCTCTCCGGATAAACGGAGGAAGCCCCTGCACCGCCCGCGGCGCAGAGGCTTCCTTTCAGTACGCCCCCCTAACCCTACTACCCCAAAACTATTCTGTTTCCAGCCCGTGCTGGCCGCCCCAGGTCTCTATCCGTTCCACCAGCTCCTGGAACTTGAACGGCTTCACGTAGTACGCGTCGGCCCCGGCGGCGAGGATCTTGCTCTTTATGTCCTCGGAGTCGTAGCCCGTCACGGCGATCACCAGCGTTTTTTTGTTGCTGGCCTTGATGATCTCGCAGACCTTGAAACCGTTTATGTCCGGCAGCATGATGTCCAGGATCACGACGTCGGGCTTTTCGCTGCCCACCAGCGAGCCGGCCTGAAAGCCGTCGGCCGCGGAAAAGACTTCCCACTTTTTCCTGAAGGTCTTGAAGAACCTTTCCATCAGCTTCAGGAATTTCTCGTCGTCCTCGACAATAAGCACTTTCTTCGGAGAGGTCATTCGGTCTGAAAGTTCCTTCGGCGCGGGGATCTTGTTTTCCTCGAGGAAAGACTCGAGGTCTTCTGCCTTTATCCGCCTGTGGCCGCCCAGGGTGTTAAAAGCCTTCAGGCGTCCGGCGTCCACCCAGTTAGCCACCGTCCCCGGCGACAATTCAAGCATCTTCGCCACTTCAAAAGTACTAAAAATCTTCTGTCTCATGATGCACGTCCTTGTTGTGATTTTTGTGATTTTTGACCTTTTTGGTATTATAGCATAAATTTGACTTTTGACAAGAGGGGGCCTGGCGCAAAAGAAGCGGCGGCGGCCGGGGCCCCCTGCGGCCGGGGCAGCGGATGTTATTGCTTTACTATATATTATGTTTTATAATTATTCCGTAAGGGTTCCGCAGTAGCGGAGAACCCTGAAGAACCGGGGGAAACCTTGCTGGGAAAAAAAGTGCTCGTGGTAGATGATGACCCTAATGTGGGCCTGCTCATCTCCGCGGTCCTCAAAAAATTCAATTACCAGGTCACCACCCTGTACCACGGGGAGGAAGTGATCGCTTTTCTCCGGGACAACAAGCCCGACCTGATCCTGCTCGACCTGCGCATGCCGGGCATAGACGGCTACGCCCTGTGCAAGCGCATCCGCGAGGCCCCCGCCACCCGGGACATCCCGGTGATCATACTGAGCGGCGTGGCCGAAGTGGACGCCCGGGTGAACACCATAGAGCTCGGCGCCGACGATTTCATAACCAAGCCTTTCGACGTGCGCGAGCTGCGGGCCAGGATAAACCGCATCCTCAAGCGCAAAAGTTCGGATACGGCCCTCAACCCCCTCACGCGCCTGCCGGGCAGCCCGGCCATAGAAGAGGAGGTGCTGCGCCGGATAGAGAGCGACGAGCCCTACGCCTTCTGCTACATAGACGCGGATAATTTCAAAGCCTACAACGACGTCTACGGCTACGCCAAGGGCGACGAGGTGATAAAGCGCATCGCGGTACTGCTGGCGGAGAAAGCCCGGAGCGCGGCCGGCGACGACTATTTCGTCGGGCACGTGGGCGGCGACGATTTCGTGCTGATAACCTCCCCGGAAGCCTCTGAAGCCGCCTCCAAGGCGATCACCGAAGAGTTCGACAGGATCATCCTGGAGTACTACAACGAAGCCGACCGCCAGCGCGGGTTCATCACCACGATGGACCGCAAGAATAAGACCAGGGACTTCCCGATCATGTCGCTCACGGTGGCGATAGTGGCTCCCAAATCCCAGCGGCATTACGCCAAGATAGTGGAAAGCGCGGCGGAACTTAAGCGCTACGCCAAGGACCTGCAGTCCAGGCATGGCAGCATCTATGTGAAGGACAGGCGCATATGACAGAAGCGGAAAAAGATTTTACCGGCACGGTCTTCGCGGGCTGCAAGATAATCTGCAAGCTCGGCCAGGGCGGCATGGGCACGGTCTACAAAGCCCACCAGGAGAACCTGGACAAGTTCGTCTGCGTCAAGCTGCTCGCCCCGGAGCTGGCCCGCGAACAGCGCAATATCGAATTCTTCCTGCGCGAGGCCCGCTCGGCGGCCAAGCTGGACCACCCGAACATCGTCCACGTCTACAATTTCGGCCAGGAGAACGGCTCCTACTTCATCGTGATGTCCTACGTGGAGGGGAAAAGCCTGCAGGACATCGTGGCCGAAAAAGGCCCGATGCCCGTCAAGGAAGCGACCGACATCATGATAGGCATCCTCGAGGGCCTCGGGCACGCGCATTCCAAGACGGTCATCCACCGCGACATCAAGCCAGCCAACATCCTTATCGGCCTCGACGGCGTGCCGCGCATAGTGGACTTCGGCCTGGCCCGCAGCATCAGCGAGGAGAAGCAGCTTACCATGGCCGGCGAGATGGTGGGCACCGCCTACTTCATGTCCCCGGAGCAGGGCCTGGCCGGCCAGGTGGACGCCCGCGCCGACCTGTACGCCGCCGGGGCGACCTACTTCTACATCCTTTCAGCCAAGTACCCTTTCGACGGGAAATCCTCCATAGAGGTCATCCACAAACACATCAGCGACCCTGTGCCGAACATCATGCTCATCAGGCCGGATGTGCCGCTCTGGTCGACGCGGGTCATAGACAACCTGATGCGCAAGAAGCCGGCGGAACGGTACCAGACCGCCGCCGAGGTGGTGACCGACCTGCGCAAATACAATTCCGGCCAGGCCAGCCTGGACGCGCCGATGGAGCGCACCTTCGACATCCCGGAAGTGACGGCCCGCATGAAGATAGAGACCGACGGTCAGGCGGCGCAGGCCTCGCTGGAAAGGGCCGATCCCCAGATCTCGGAGAGAAGCCGCAAAGCTGCGCCTCCGCCCCCGCCGCCGCAGCCGCAGTTCCAGGCCCCCGGCGAAGCCCCGGCCAAACCGGCCCTGCAGCTGACCGGCCTGCACAACGGCATAAAGATAGCCACCCACCTGGCGCTGACCCTGGCCGCGACCGGCTGCTTCATCCTGGCCGGCGCCTCGGGCGCGGTTTCAGGCTCGCTCTGGTCCCCGTTCGACACCAACCCCGGAGCCGCCGGCCTGCTGGCGCTAGCAGGCCTGGGCATGTTCGGCTGGGCGCTCTGGCAGAAGCCGTACAAGTTCACGCCGCTCTACACCTTCTTCGCCATGCTGGCCGCGGCCGCCGCCTACGCCGGCGGCGCCTATATCCCGGCGCCGGAGGGAGCGGACACGGTGGCCAAAGCTTTCCTCGCCATCAAGATCGGCCTCGAGAACATGTTCTCGGGCGCCAACGTGATAGTCTACGCCCTCTTCCTCTACCTGGCGGCCTCCAAGGCCGTCTTCAAGGATAACTGGGGGGTAAAGGGCGCGGCGGTAGCGGCTTACCTCGCCGGCCTCGCCCTGACCTATCTCTATTTCAAGGCCGGGGCCGAGGTGACCCCTGAAAAGGTCTGGCTGGCAGTCGGAGGAGCGCTGGCGCTGCTGGGGCTGGCCGCGGCGCTCACCCAGAAAGGTTTCGCCCTGTTCTTCAACCCGCAGATGATCTTCCTGGCCGCCAACCTCGCCATGTTCGCCATGTTCACCAGCCCGCAGGTGGAGGCGATCACGGAGCAGAAGGTGCGCATCAACGCCGCGGCCACGGACCAGGTAAACCGCGCCAACCGGATGAAATACCAGCAGGAGGTGGTGCTGGCCCAGGCTGAATTCCTCTACGACGAGGAGGGCCGCCCCATAGAAAAAACTCCGCCCCAGCCGCCCACCGAGCTGAAACCCGCCGACCGCGGCAGGCTGCACACGCAGGCGCGCCTGGAATATTACAAGGCGCTCACCCTGCGCATAAGCGGCGCGCTGGCCGGCTCCGCCGGAATAATCTTTATCGCTTTCTTCCTCGCCCTGATGGCCAATGTCTGCTTCATCGAAGAGCTGATGGCCGCCTACAGGGAGAGCGACCTACTATGAGCTGCTGGAGGCACAGTGCGTAAATTTATTTTCTCGGACATACTCTGGGGACTCGTCCTCACGATGGCCGCCCTGTTCTTTTATTTCACGGGAACGGGCCTGGAAACCGCCGAGCTGAAGTTCTACGACTTCCGCGCCAGGATGAGCTCTTCGGCCCCGGTCAAGAGCGACATCGCCATCATCGAGATCAACGACGACAGCATCTCCAAGATCGGGCGCTGGCCCTGGCCCCGCTCCAAGGTGGCCGACATGCTGGTCTGGCTGTCCTCGGAACCGGCCAAGCCGTCGGTCATCGGCCTCAACATTCTTTTCTCCGAGCCCGAGAAGAACTCCGGGTACGATCTGGCCGAGACCCTGAAGGTCAAGTACGCCGAACTGGTGACGGCCAAAAAGATAAAAGAGACCGGCAAGGAATCAGAATTCCTGGCCGCCCTGGAAGAAGCGAAGAAGGCGATGGACAACGACGCCAAGCTGGCGGGCGCCTCCGCCGCGGCCGGCAACGTGGTGCTGCCGCTCTATTTCGCCACCGGAGCCCCGGTCTCAAAGCCCAAGCCCGAACCGGAGTGGATGAAGCGCCTGGCCCCGGCCATCTCGCATAGCGCCGGCCCGGCCGACGTCAGCGTGGAAGGTTCGGAGATAACGGTCCCGATAGAAGTGCTCGCCTCCTCCGCGGCCGGCGCCGGCCACGTTAACGTTTTCAGCGACATAGACGGCGCGGTGCGCAAGGAATTCCCGTTCATCCCGTACGGCCAGAATTTCTACCCGTCGTTCGCGGCCGAGATCGTGCGCGTGCGGCTGGGGCTGGAGCCCGGCAAGGTCACGCTGGCCCCCGGTTCCGCCGCTGTCTTCGGAAAGAGCGTAATGCCGCTGGACACGGCCTCCTCCGCCCTCGTCGCGTTCAGCAGCGCCAGGGCTTTCAAGTATTATTCCTTCTACGACGTGATAAACGGCAAGATCGTGCCGGAGGCCTTCAAGGATAAGATAGTCCTTATAGGCCTCACCGCGCAGGGCGTGGGCAGCCTCTACGTTACGCCCACGGACAGCGCCATGTCCGCGGTGGACTTCACCGCCAACGTGGTGGACAATATCCTCTCGGGCCGCTTTATCTCCCGCCCGGAATGGGCCGCCCCGGTGGAGCTGGCCCTGATAATCATCGCGGGCCTGTTCACGGCCTTCCTGCTGCCGCGCCTCAAGGCGGGCACCGGCGCGGTGCTGGCCGGCGGCATGTTCGCGGCGCTGGTGGGAGCGGGCGTGTTCATGTTCACCTCCAAGGCCCTGTGGCTCAAGATCATGTACCCGTCGGTAGTGCTGGTGGCGGGCTACGTGTTCGTGATCACCAAACGGTTCTTCCTCACCGAGAAGAAGAAAGAACTCATAGAAGTTTCGCAGATAGAGACCAACAAGATGCTGGGCCTCTCCTTCCAGGGCCAGGGTATGCTGGACCTCGCTTTCGAGAAGTTCCGCCTGTGCCCGCTCGACGACAACATGAAGGACACGCTCTACAACCTGGCGCTGGACTTCGAGCGCAAGCGGCAGTACAACAAGGCCGTGGCGGTTTACGAGCATATCTCCGGCAAGGACCCGGAGTTCAAGGATATCAAGGGCAAGATCGACGTCCTCAAGAAGGCCGCGGACGGCGCCGTGTTCGGCGGCGTGGGCGGCAAGTCCGGCGGCGCGGAAGCCACCATGATGATGGCCGGCTCTTCCGCCACGCCGATGCTGGGCCGCTACGAGATCAAGAAGGAGCTCGGCAAGGGCGCGATGGGCATAGTCTACCTCGGCGTGGACCCCAAGATAAACCGCTCCGTGGCCATAAAGACCATGCGCTTCGAGGAAGGCCTGGAGGAGAAAGCGATGAAGGACCTGAAGGACAGGTTCTTCCGCGAGGCCCAGGCGGCCGGCAACCTGCAGCACCCCAACATCGTCAAGATCTTCGACGCCGGCGAGGAGCAGGACATCGCCTACATCGCCATGGAACTGCTCAAGGGCGACGACCTGAAGAAATGGGCGAGCAAGGACACCCTGCTGCCGGTACCCAAGGTGCTGGAATACATAGCGCAGTCGGCCGACGCGCTGGGCTACGCCCACAAGAGCGGCATCGTGCACCGCGACATCAAGCCCGCCAACATCATGCTGCTCGAAGACGGCTCGCTGCGGGTCTGCGACTTCGGCATCGCGCGCATAACCGAGTCTTCCAAGACGGCCACCGGCACAGTGCTCGGCACGCCTTATTACATGAGCCCCGAGCAGATAGCGGGCAAGAAAGTGGACGGCCGCGCCGACCTGTTCTCGCTGGGCGTGACGCTCTACGAGATGCTCACCGGCGAACGCCCGTGGAAGGGCGGAGAATCCATCGGCACCCTGCTGTTCCAGATCACCAGCGACCCGTACCCGGACCCGATGGTGATCAGAAAAGACCTGCCGCCCGGCATCCTGGCGGTTATCGACAAGGCTCTTAAGAAGAACCCGGAGGAGCGCTTCCAGACCGGCATGGAGATGGCGGAAGCCCTGAGGGCGGTCCTGGCCGGCAAGACGCCGGAGCTGAAGGCCGCCCCTGCCGCCGCCCCGGCCCCCGCGGCCGTTCCGCCGCCGCAGCCGAAGCCCGCCGCCGCGCCTCCTGCGCCCCAGCCGGCGCACCAGCCCAAACCCGCTCCCGCCCCGCAGGCCGCCCAGCCGAAGCCGGCCCCGGCCCCCGGAGGCATAGAACTGGCGCCGAGGGCAGGCCTGGAACTTACCGCAAAAATCGAGCCCAAACCGGCGCCCGCGCCGGCCCCTGCCCCGGCGCCCAAGCCGGCGGCGGTACCGCCTGCCCCGCAGCCGGCAGCCCCCAAACCGGCCGGGGGGGACTTCGAGAGCAGCCTGCCGGTGATCTTTCCGGAAGAAGGTAAAAAATGAAATTCAAACTGGAATTCGCGGCGGCCTCCGATAAAGGCAAGGTCCGCAACAACAACGAGGACAGCTACCTGGTGGAGCCGCTGCTGGAACTGGCCATGGTGGCCGACGGCATGGGCGGGCACAACTCCGGCGAGGTGGCCAGTTCCCTGGCCGTCAAGGTGACCAAGGACAAATACGACTCGATGCGCCGCACGGGCTTAAAGCCCAGCCCGTACAACGACAAGTTCTCCCTGGAGTCCAACCAGCTCGGCTTCGCCGTGCAGCTGGCCAACTCCGTGATCTACGAGGCCGGCAACGCCGGCACCGAGAACAAGGGCATGGGCACCACGCTGAGCGCGGCCATGCTTAACGAGAACCGCCTCTGCATGGCCCACATCGGCGACTCGCGCATCTACCTGCACCGCGGCGGCATAACCCAGCAGCTCACCGAGGACCATTCGCTGGTGATGGACCACGTGCGCAAAGGCCTGCTGACCAGGGAGCAGGCGGAGACCTCCCCGCTGCAGAACATTTTAACCAGGGCGCTCGGCGCGCAGAAGACCCCCGCCGTGGACCTGGTAGAGACCGCGTTGGAGGAGGGGGACCGCGTGCTGCTCTGCAGCGACGGCCTCTTCAAAGCCGTGAAGGAAGCCCGGATGACCGAGATACTGCAGGCCGAGCCGGACGACGCCAAAGCAACCGCCACCCTGGTCAGCGAGGCCAACGCCAACGGCGGGCCGGACAACGTGACGGTAGTGATCGGTACGGTCAGGAAAAAGACCTTCAAAGAAACCTTAAAGGACATGTTCAGGAAATCATATGCCTAAACTGATGCTCAAATTTGAAGCCGCCTTTATCAAAGAGATAAAGTTGGACAAGCCTGCTTTTAACCTCGGGAGAAAGCCGGATAACGACATAGTGCTGGACAACGCCGCCGTCTCGGGGCACCACTGCAAGATGTACGAGTCCGGCGGGACCTGGTTCGTGGAGGACCTCAACTCCACCAACGGCACTTTCATAAACAACAAGAAAGTCCTGAAGGCCGGGCTTAAGTCCGGGGACACGGTAACCGTGGTAAAATACTCGCTCGTCTACGTGGACGAGAACGCCCCGGCCGTGCACGCCCCCGCGGAGGCGCCGCTGCCGGCCCAGAAGCCCAAGACCTCGCAGGGCGCCCTGGAAGTGCTGGAGAACCCCTCCGACGAGCGCAAAGAGTTCGACCTGACGGCCCTGTCCACCTACATAGGCAAGTCCTCGCAGGCGGCCGTGCCGTACAAGAGCGGCGGGCTCTTTGGCGGCGGCCCCGAGCTGGCCGTGGTGATCACCATGCGCCCGGAAGGCTACTACCTCAACCCGATAAAAGAGGGCTACGCCAAGTACAACGGCAACCCGCTCAACGAGAAGGTGGTGCTCAAGGACGACGACACCATAGAAGTCGGGGCGACCCGCTTCAGGTTCTTCATCAGGAAGTAACCCTGCCGTCCGACGGAAAGACCGGGAGCGATCCCGGTCTTTTCTTTTTTAGCAATCGCACTGCAAGACTGCTATTGACACCCAAAACGGGTTTTGCTAAACTAGCACTTGTAGTACTGAAGTGCTAAATTTGACAGCCCCGCGACCGCGGGACAAGATTAAACGAAAGAATACAGGAGGGAAGTAACATGTCAGACACAGCTACCAAAATAAAGATACAGCCCCTTGGCGACAGGCTCATCGTAAAAGCCGCCGAACCCAAGGAAATAAAGAAGAGCGGCATCATCATCCCCGATTCCGCCAAAGAGAAGCCGCAGGAAGGCCTGGTCGTCGCCGTAGGCAAAGGCAAGACCGCCGAAGACGGCAAGCTCATCCCCATGGAAGTAAAGAACGGGGATACGGTGCTCTACGGGAAATACTCCGGCACCGAAATAAAGATCAACGATGAGGAATACCTCATCATGCGCGAGGAAGACGTCCTCGGCATCGTAAAGTAATATATA
>MGUA01000003.1 GCA_001799735.1 Elusimicrobia bacterium GWB2_63_22
CAAGATCTTCCGCCTCGTCGACGAGAAGAAGCTGCTGCCCGGCGAGCTGGAGTACAGCACCATCAACACCCCGTCCATGCTCTGCGTCGAGGACGCCATAGACGCCCTGAAATGGGCCGAGACCGTGGGCGGCCTGCCCGGCCTGATCAAGCGCTCTACCGCCAACCTGGCCGCCTTCGAGCGCTGGGTGGAGAAGTCCCCCTGGATCTCGTTCCTCGCGGAGACCAAAGAGACCCGCTCCAGCACCTCGGTCTGCTTCAAGATCAAGGCCGAGTGGTTCGGCAAACTGTCCGACGAGGACAAAGTGAAAGCCGCCAAGAAGATCACCTCGATGCTCGACAAGGAAGGCGTGGCCAAGGACATCAACTCCTACGGCAAGGCCCCGGCCGGCATCCGCGTGTGGTGCGGCGCCACTGTGGAGACTTCCGACATTGAAGCCCTGATCCCGTGGCTCGACTGGGCCTACGAGGCCGTAGCCAAAGAATACTCCAAGGAGGCAGTGAAATGAGCAAAGTTCTTATAGCCGACAAAGCCGACCCCCTCTGCGAGAAGACCCTGAAGGACCGCGGCATTGAAGCCGTGGTCAAGACCGGCATGAAGCCCGAAGAGCTCAAAGCCTGCGCCCATGAGTTCGACGGCATCATAGTGCGCTCAGCCAGCAAGATCACCCGCGAGATCATAGAGGCCGCCAAGAACCTCAAGGCCGTGGCCCGCGCCGGCGCCGGCGTCGATAACGTCGACCTGGTCGCCGCCAGCGAGAAGAAAGTTCTCGTGATGAATACCCCGTTCGGCAACACCGTCTCCACCGGCGAGCACGCCATTGCCATGATGTTCGCGCTGGCGCGCCACATCCCGCAGGCCAACGCGTCCACGCACGCCGGCAAGTGGGAGAAGAGCAAGTTCGAAGGCGTAGAGATCACCGGCAAGACGCTGGGCGTAGTAGGCTGCGGCAATATCGGCGCCGTGGTGGCCGACCGCGCGCGCGGCCTGCACATGGACGTGCTGGTGTTCGATCCCAAGATGACCACCGAGCGCGCCCGCGAGCTGGGCGTGAAGATGGTGACCCTGGACGAGCTGTACGCCAAGGCCGACTTCATAACCTACCACGTGACCATCAACCCGGCCACGAAGGGCATGCTCAACAAGGACTCGATCGCCAAGATGAAGAAGGGCGTGCGCCTGATCAACTGCGCCCGCGGCGGCATCATGCTGGAGGCCGATATCAAGGCCGCCATCGAGAGCGGCCAGGTAGCCGGCTTCGCCGTGGACGTCTACGCCGAAGAGCCCGCCACGCAGCACATGTTCTTCGGCATGGAGAAAGTGATCTGCACCCCGCATATCGCGGCCTCCACCAAGGACGCGCAGGTGACCGTGGCCAGGCAGGCCGCCGAGCAGATAGCGGACTTCCTGCTCACCGGCAAGCGCACCCACGCGGTCAACGGCGACAAGATATAACTCTGCCGCCTTACGCCCGGGTCCCGGCAACGGGGCCCGGGCTTATTTTCAACCCAAGGACAAAGACATGGCAAAACTTCCTCTTTTCTCTCCCATCTGCGGCATACGGCCCGCGCCCGGCAAGGCGCAGGAAATAATAGCCCCGCCTTACGACGTGATGGACTCCGACGAGGCCCGCGAGATGGCCAAGGGCAAGCCCAACAGCTTCCTGCACGTGTCCAAGGCGGAGATAGACCTGCCGCCCGGCACCGACGTGCACGACGAGAGCGTCTACAGGAAGGCCGCCGAGAATTTCGACAAAATGCTCAAGCAGGGGCTGCTGATCCGCGAGGATAAGCCCTGCTTCTACGCCTACCGCCTGCAGATGGGCTCCCATATACAGACCGGCCTGATGGTGGGCGCCTGCGTGGAGGACTACGACAATAACCGCATCCGCAAACACGAGTTCACCCGCCCCGTAAAAGAGGACGACCGCGTGAACCAGATAAAATTCGTGAAGGCCCAGACCGGCCCCGGCATCATCGCCTACAAGCAGGTCCCGGAGATCGACGCCGTCATAAAGAAGACCGTGAAGAACGCCCCGGCTTTCTCCGCCACCGGGCAGGGCGGCGTGATACACACCCTGTGGGTCATCAGCGACGACGCCGACATCAGGGCCATCGCCGAAGCCTCCGAGAGGCAGAAGACCGTCTATATCGCCGACGGCCACCACCGCTCCGCCGCGGCCAGCCGCGTGAAGAAATTCATGATGGAGCAGCGCGGCCAGGCCCACACCGGCACCGAGCCCTACAACGTGTACCTCGCCGCGGCGTTCCCGGTGGACGAGATGAAGATCTGGGACTACAACCGCGTGGTCAAGGACCTCAACGGCCTTACCCCGGAGCAGTTCCTCGCCAAGGTAAAGGAAAGCTTCGAGGTGAAAGAAGTCAGCGGCCAGGCCAAGCCGGCCGCGCGCCGGGAGTTCGGCCTGTACCTGGGCGGCAAGTGGTACCTGCTCAAGCCCACGGTGAAGACGCCGACTAAAGAAGAAGACCCGGTGAAGGCGCTGGACGTCAGCGTGCTCAGCGACCTGGTCCTCGACCGTGTGCTCGGCATCAAGGACCTGCGCAAGAGCGACCGCGTGGATTTCGTGGGCGGCATACGCGGCCTCGGCGAGCTGGAGCGGCGCGTGAACTCCGGCGAGATGGCCGCGGGCTTCGCCCTGCACGCCACTTCGCTCGAAGAGCTGATCAGCGTGGCGGACGACGGTCAGGTGATGCCGCCCAAGTCCACCTGGTTCGAGCCCAAGCTGGCCGACGGCGTGGTCTCCAACCCGCTGCTCTGACGGCCTGGCCGCAAATAGAAAGCCCCGCTCCGGCGGGGTTTTTTATTTGTGGATAAACGCGCTTGTCTTGTTATAGAATAGAGGCAGGGGACAGCAGCGGTACGCCTTTATGAAAAAGAAAAAGATATTGATAGTCGATGACGAGCCGAACATACTTTTCGTTATCGGGCAGGCTTTCCAGGACACTTACGAGGTGCATACGGCCGCGGCCGGGGATAAAGCCCTTGAGGTGATGCGGGTGGAAAAGCCGGATTTCGTTTTCCTCGACATAAAAATGCCCGGCCTGACCGGGATGGAAGTGCTCGCCCGGATAAAGACCACCGGCGCCTCCCCCGTAGTGTGGATGCTCACCGGCAACGACGAACTGGAGACGGCCATAGAGACCCTGCGCCAGGGCGCCTCCGGCTACCTTACCAAGCCTTTCGACCTGGCGCAGATACGCATGATAGTGGCGGCCGCCTTCGACGTGCAGGAGAAGAAGGACAGCCATGACAGCTCCGGTGAAAAGCCTTGGCGCATAAAAAAAGACAAATAGACGCCGCGTTCTTCGCTTTCCCCGGAGAACAGCTCGCCGTCCTGCGCCGCCTGGACTCCCCGCGAAAGGTCCAGGATTTTCTCGATTACGTCCTGGCCTACAACGATTCCAAACCCGATACCTGCTATTCTCCCCTTGAGACGCTCAAACGGGGCAGGGCCCATTGTATAGAAGGGGCGATGCTGGCCGCGGCGGCCTTCCTGTTCCATGGCCGGCCCCCGCTGCTGCTGGACCTGCGCGCCAACCCGCGCGACGACGACCACGTGATAGCGCCTTTCACGGAGAACGGCCGCTGGGGGGCGGTGGCCATGTCGCATTTCTGCGGCCTGCGCTACCGGGAGCCGGTGTACGCCTCCTGCGCGGAGCTCGCGCGCAGCTATTTCGAGTTCTACTACAACAGCGGGGGGGAAAAGACGCTCAGGGAATTCTCCGCGCCGCTGGACGCCGCGCTGCTCAAGCCGGACTGGCTGTATTCGGACAAGAACGTGTTCTTCGTCAGCCGCCGCCTGGACGCGCAAAAGCATTACCGCATCGTGGGCTGGCGGCAGGAACGTTCCCTGCGGCCGGCCGACGCGCTGCTGCGCGAGGCGGAGATCCTGGGCGGCTCCCGCGCGCCGCTCATCCGCCGCCGCCCTAAACCGTACAGCGGGAGGCGCAAGGCCAGGTAGGCCGCGGCTATATGAAAAAAACTTTGATCCTGAGCTCGTTGCTGGCGGCGCTGCTGACGGCCCCGGCCTGTGCGGCCGGGAAGGGCGGGAGCGTTAAAAAGTTCACCCTGAAATCCGGCGGCTACGAGCGGGTTTACCGGCTCTATGTCCCCTCCGGCCTGGATGCCGCCAAACAACACCCGCTGTTCATGCTCCTGCACGGCGGCGGCGGCACGGGCAAAGGCATGCGGCGCCTTACCGGCTACTGCTTTGAAAAAATGGCCGCCGCCAGCGGCGGGCTGGTGGCCTACCCCGACGGGCTGGAGAAGAACTGGAACGATTACCGCGGCGACCCGTCGCGCCGGGCGCAGCGCGAGAACATAGACGATGTGGCTTTCCTTAAGGCCGTGGCCGCCGAAATTTCCGCCAGGTATCCCGTGGACCCGGCGCGCGTCTACGCCGGCGGCATGTCCAACGGCGCCATGATGAGCTATACCCTAGCCTGCCGCGCCGCGGATACCTTTGCGGCCATAGCCGCCGTGGCCGGGTCCATGCCGGAGAACCTGGCCGCCGCCTGCTCGCCGTCCCGCCCCGTGCCTGTAATGATCATCAACGGGACTAAGGACAGCCTGGTGCCTTGGGCGGGCGGCGACGTGACCGGCCCTTTGGGCCGCAAGAAACTGGGCCGGGTGCTGCCGGTGGAGCGGACCCGGGACTTCTGGCTGAAAAATAACGCCTGCCGGGCGGAAAAGGCCGTGCTCTCGCGCAAGGACGAGAACCCTGACGACGGGACTTCCCTGGCCCGCGAAGTATACGCCGACTGCGCCGGCGGTTCGGGCGTGGACTTTGTGAAGGTAGAGGGCGGCGGCCATACCTGGCCGGGCGGCCTGCAGTACCTGCCGCGGTTCATCATAGGGAAAACTTCCGACGAGATGGCCGCCAGCGACGAGATCCGGGATTTTTTTCTGCGGCATCCCATGCCCGCCAAAAAATGATGCGTCTAGGCCTTTGCTGCAAATTCTCCGCCGCGGAGATAAAATTCCCGGTGACCACCGCCCTGTCCGCCGGGCGCCTGAAGCCCGCGGCGAGGCGCGCCAAACTGGCCGGGTTGTGCCGGGCCAACGCAGCCGCGCTGGCACAGGCGCTGAACTGCTGCGCCGCCAACGGCATAGGCTCCTTCCGCGTTAACAGCCAGATCCTGCCGCTTAAAACCCACCCCGCGCTCGGCTACCGGCTGCCGGACCTGCCGGGCGGCGGGGAGATAGTAAAGTCTTTCAAGGCCTGCGGCGCCCTGGCCCGGCGGCTGGGCCTGCGCCTCACTTTCCACCCGGACCAGTTCATCCTGCTCAGCTCAGAAAACCCCAAGATCACCGAGTCCGCCGTGGGGGAACTGGAGTACCAGGCCGAGGTCGCGGGGTGGATAGGCGCGGACGTGATAAATATCCACGGCGGCGGCGCCTACGGGGACAAGGCCGCGGCGCTGGCGCGGGTGGCCAAAGCGATAAATAAACTCAAGCCGGCGGTACGCTCGCGGCTGGTCCTGGAGAACGACGACCGCGTCTACACCCCGGCCGACCTGCTGCCCTTCTGCCGGGAGCACCGGGTCCCTTTCGTCTATGACGTGCACCATCACCGCTGTCTGCCGGACGGGCTGGGGGTCGGCAAGGCCACCGAGCTGGCGCTCGCGACCTGGAACAGGGAGCCGCTCTTCCACCTGTCCAGCCCGAAGGAGGGCTGGCGCGGCCCGGACACGCGCAGCCACCACGATTACATAGACCTTAAGGATTTCCCTGCCGCCTGGCGCGGCCTGGACGTGACGATAGAGGTGGAGGCCAAGGCCAAGGAGCTGGCCATAGCCCGCCTGCGCGCGCAGCTTGCGGCTAAAGGATGGATATGAAGATAACCCTGCTATACGAAGCGATACTTATTCTGGTGGCGGTAGCGCTGGCTGGAATTTTTAAGAAATATTTCCTGCACGTCTACCGCGTCGGGAACGCGCATGCTCTTAAGAGCCTCGGCTACGGCCTTGGCGGCCTGCTGCTGCTCTGGGTCTTCATTTTCGCGACCTCCCCGCTGCCCCCGGGCGCCAGGGGCCCGGTGATAATCGCTTTCGTGCTGCCGGTGCTGCTGGTCAGCTTTACCGCCGGCAGCGCCCTTATGGCGGGGCTGGCCGGCCTGGACGGCGAGCGCTACCGGCTCCAGGCCATCCTGCTGGCCGGCCTGGTCTCTATGGCTGCCGAGTATTTTTTGCCGATCGGCGGCCGCCTGGTGTACAGCGCCGTCTTTATTTACGGCCTGGGCGCCTCCGCGCTGTCCCTGCAGTACCCCCTGGAAGAGCCTGCCGCTCCGCCGGCTCCGGCTGACGGGCAGCCCGCGGCGCCCGTGCCCGCCCCCCGGGAGGAGAAGGATGGAGACTAAACCGGTCATAAGCTATAAGAATATACTCGCCGCCTTGGGGGCCTTCGTTATTGTGGCGCCGCTGCTGCTGGCGGGGGTGATGTGGAGCAGTAAGCTGGCCCCGGCCATGAAGGCGCGCATGGCCAGAAAGGCGGCCAGCGCCCCGCTTATAAAAGAGGCGCGCGACCTTGGCCTCACTTACGAGTCGGTCCTGGCCGATCCTAAAAGGGCTTCCGGCCGGCCCGCCGTGTGGTGCCTGCGCAAGGTAATACGACAGGGCAGTTACGGGGGGGTGGCCGGCCCGGCCCCCGCCGCCCCGGCCAGCGCTCCCGGTAATTTCCTTGAGACTTATTACGACGGCAATGAGAACATTTCGGTCTACATCACCAACCCGGGCAGCATGTACCGGATGGCCAGCTCCAGCCACCAGGGCTGCGTTAAGACCCTGGTAACCATAAAGACCATTACCTTTAGCGATTTCGGGCGCGGCTTGCGGCCGCGGCTGGAAGCCGAGTTCGTGGATTACCCTTAAGATATGGAAAAAGAGAAATGCTGGGCCTGCGGCGCCATGATAGACGGTGAGGACCGCTACTGCCGGCATTGCGGGCGCGGCCAGGGCGGCTATGTGACTTGGCAGTATAAGCATTGGGGCGTGATCGCGATCTCCCTGCTGGCCGGGCCGTTAAGCCTGCTCTTCCTGTGGCGCTCGCCCGTGATCTCCAGGAACGCCAAGCTGGCGTATACGGCCGCGGTCTTCCTGCTGACCCTGTATTTCATAGCCCAGCTGAACCGGCTGTGGCTGCTGTACCAGGCGGCGCTGTCGGGGATGACGTACTGACCGGCCCGGGCCGGGCGCGGATAGAGGGAATATGGAAACAATAAGCGACAAGCATATCAAGGCGCCGCCGCCCAGCTCCTGGCTGCGGCGCTATATCTGGTGGCTGCTCCTGCCCCCGTTGGCCGGCGGGGCGTGGTTTGCCTACGTCCTGCTTAACGGGATAAACGTTTACGCGAGGAACCAGGGCGATCCCTGGCGGAACTTCGACACCGATCAAGACGGGATATTTACCCGCGCCGAGGTGGAAGAACTTTACGGCATGGACGACGGCATCTTCGCTTTCTGCGACGAGGACGGCGACGGCCGCCTGACCCGGGCCGAGTTCGGCAATGTGCGTTCCCACGCCGGGGACTGGGACGCGATGAACGCCGGTAAAACAAAGAAGGCCGCCCGCGCCCTGTACCTGCTGCAGCGGCCCTCCCCTGTGACGGCCACGATAATAGACGCTTTCCAGATAAACGGCGAGCGGCGCATACGCAGGAACTCCGCGGGCCTGGCCGACTTCTTCTGGACGGATCCCAGGTTCGTCCCTTACAACCTGGACCCCGACAACGACGGCCTGATAACGGAGGGGGAACTGGCGGCCGCCGCCGCGCGCGGGGCGCGGCCGGAAGCCTCAAAATAGGCTGGGCCAAAAAACCGGGCCCGGCTGGGCCCTTTGGGCCTATCGCTGCCGCTGGGTATTTAATAGTATAAGGTAGCGGGTTGGATAGCGAGGAAAGTATGGCTATAACGTGTAACTTCGAAAAAGACGATCAGGAAACCAGGAAAGCGGAGAAGATGATCGTGCGCATAGCGCCGGGACAGACCATCGGTTCAGATACCCCCGAGCTCAAGATCTCAAAGAGCGGGGCCTACCTCTGGGTAATGAACCCGCGCCGCCGCTCTGCCAGGAGTTGGCGGGAGAGCGGTTCCCTCAACTGACGGTTTTTTATAAATGCCAGCCCCCGCAGGGAGACTTCCTCCCTGCGGGGGTTACTTTTTGGGGCGTAGGCCCAAAGACCCAGAAGAGCCTGGGACTTATACCCCTTTGAAAGCCCTGTCAATCCTGTTACCATATATCCAAGGAAACGTTATGAAAAAGCTCATCATCATGACAATGTCGGTTCTTCTCACCGCCGCCCCGCTCATGGCTAAAAACCTGGAGCGCCTGCGGAAGTCCGCCGAGGACATCAGCATAGATGCCGGCAGTCTTAAGAAGAAGGCCGCTCCCGCTTCCAGAACGGCCGCCGCCAATCACGAGATCGCCCCCACCCGGGTGACCCCCGCGCCCTCGGCCGCCACGCAGGTCTCCACCAACCCGCTGCAGGGCCTGGCCCAGCTGATAGTCACCATCCTTAAACTCATCTTCAGCCCCAACGGCGACATAGAGATCGCCAATCCGCCCACCGAAGTCCCGCAGGTAGAAGGCGAGCTGGAGGACGACCAGAGAGAGGAAACCTACGACGCCAACGCCACCTACACCCCGCTGCCGGAGGCCGATTACCAGGACGGTCCCGCGGCCCAGCAGAACCAGTTCCAGCCGCTCCAGCAGCCGTCCACCCAGCAGCCGGCCCAGCAGCCGGCCCAGCAGCCCTCCCAGGTGCAGCAGTTCCAGGAGTTCCTGCACGGCAGCCAGGCCTCCGGCAACAGGACCGGCGAAGTGCCCGAGGACCTCAAGCGCAAGGCCCTGGACTACTTCCGCTCCAATTCCGACAAGATAAAGAACAAGAAGTACATCGGCATAGTCGATTTCGCCGCCCATTCCAGCAAGGTCCGCTTCTTCCTGCTGGACGTGGAGAGCGGCTCGGTGCACGCCATGCACGTGGCGCACGGCACCGGCTCCGACCCGGACGGCGACGGTTTCGCCACCCGGTTCAGCAACGTCCCGAATTCCAGGGCGTCCTCGCTGGGCTTCTACGTTACCGGCGCGCTGTATTACGGCAGCCGCGGCAAGTCCATGCGCCTGCACGGCCTGTCCAACACCAATTCCAACGTGCTCTCCCGGGCCGTGGTCATACACGAGTCCGCCTACGTGCGCGAAGCCAATGTCCGCCAGGGCCGCTCCTTCGGCTGCCTGGCCGTGGCCCAGAGCGAGATCCGCAAGGTGCTGTCCTCGCTCAACGGCGGCGCGCTGATCTACGCCGGCCTCAGCAACAGCGAATTCTAAACGCGCGTCTTGCGCGCCCCGCCCCCGGAAGCAAACTCCCGGGGGCTTTTTTTGATATTCCAATAGTGCTAACATTGAACCAGGGAACATGATAAAAGCTCTGGAACTGACCGACCTTGTAAAGAAATACAAGAACTTCGAGGCCGTGGCCGGCCTCAGCCTGACCGTGGCCGAGGGGGAGATCTTCGCCCTGGTGGGCCCCAACGGCGTGGGCAAGTCCACCACGCTCAAGATGATAGCCACCATCCTTACGCCCACCTCCGGCAGCGTTAAAGTTTTCGGGCTGGACGCCTCGCGAGACGCGCACGCCGTGCGCGAGCTGATCAGCTACCTGCCCGAGGAGGCCGGCGCCTACAAGAACCTGACCGGCCGCGAATACCTGGAGTTCATGGCCATGGTCTTCCTCAAGGACAAGGCCCGGGCGCTGGCCGCGGCCGGTGAGGGCGGGCTCCTGTCCGGTCTGGGCCCCAGGCTGGGCGACAAGATAAAGACCTACAGCAAGGGCATGGCCAGGAAGCTGCTGCTGGCGAGGGCGGTGATGATAAAACCCCGCCTGGCCATCCTCGACGAGCCCACCACCGGCCTCGACATCGTCAACGGCTACGAGATCCGCAAGACCATAAAGGCGCTCGCCGCCGGGGGGATGACCTTCGTGATCTCCAGCCACAACATGGGCGAGATAGAATACCTCTCCGACCGCATAGCCGTCATCAACAACGGCCGCCTGCTGGCCTGCGACACGCCGGCCGCCCTGAAAACCCGGTTCGCCACCGACGACCTGGAAGAGGTCTTTATAAAGCTCACACAATGAACATCTTCTTCGTGCTGCTGAAAAAAGAGATAAAGGAACTGCTGACGCGGCAGCTGCTGTTCACCATAGTGGCCACGCTGCTGGTGTTCCAGCTGATAGGCGGTCTGGTGGGCAGCCATAACAAGGCTTCCGCCGCCCGCAGCGGCATAGTGCTGCTGGACCTGGACCGGACCGCGCTGTCGGGCCGGGTGACTAAAGCCCTGGGGGGCGGCAAGGCCAAGCTGACGCTCTACGCGGGCGGCGGCATAGAGACCGCGCTGGCCGCTCCGGAACTGGGCGCGGAGAACTCTTTTATGGTGATCCCCGCCGGCCTGGAGGGAGAGCTGAAGGCCGGCCGGCCCGCCAGCGTGGAATTTTACTCCAGGTTCAAGAAGAACGCCTCGGGCCTGGGGCCGGCCATGTCGGCCTCGCGCATCAGGCGCGCGGCGCAGGCGGCTTCGGCCGAGATCAGCGCCTGGCTGCTGGAGCGCAACGCCCCCGGGCTGGCCCCGGCTTTCCTGATGGACCCGGCGCCGGCCAGGGAGTTCGCCGTGGTGGACGGCCGCACGGCGGAGGTGTCGCTGGCGCAGGTCATCGGCTTCATCCAGTCGCAGACCTTCTTCTTCCCGGTGGCGGTGTTCTTCATCGTCATCCTTTCCGCGCAGATGATCATGACGGCGGTGGCGAGCGAAAAAGAGAATAAAACGCTGGAGACGCTGCTGAGCTCGCCGCTGGACCGGCGGCTGCTGGTGATGAGCAAGCTGGCGGCGGCGAGCCTGATAGCGGCGCTGCTCTCCGGCGCCTATATGCTGGGCATGCGTTCCTTTATGGCCGGCGTGACAGGCCTGGGGGCCGACCCCTCGGTGGCCGTCGCGGCGGCCGGCCCGGCGCTGGCCAAACTGGGCCTTATGCTCACCACCTCCGGCTACCTGCTCGTCGGGCTTTCGGTGCTGTTCTGTATCCTGTGCGCGCTTTCCATCGCCTTCATCCTCGGCATCATGGCCGAGGACGTAAAGAGCATCCAGGCCATGATGACGCCGCTGATGCTGGCCTACCTGATGCCGATCTTCATAGACCTGAGCACCGCCCATACCGGGCTGAAGGTGCTGCTCTACGCCATCCCGTTCACGCACGCTTTTATGGCGCCGCAGAACGTGATGATGGGCAATTACTCGCAGGTGCTGTGGGGGATAGCCTACCAGGCCGCGGTCTTCGCCGCCTGCGTGACCATAGCCGCCCGCCTTTTCTCGGGCGACGCGCTGCTGACCATGCGCTTCCGGTTTCCGGGCTCGCGCTGAACTTCCGGGGAGGGATATGAAAATACTGCTGACCTTGCTGCTGTTCTGCTCCGCCGCTTCTGCGGGGGCCGCGGGCCTTGGCCCCTACCGCGAGGTCGCGCGCGAGCTGCTTAAGAGCGCCGCCGGCGCGGACAAGAAAATAGGCGTGGCCAACTTCACCTACCCGGACGGCAGGGTTTCCGGGGACGGCGACGTGGTCTCGGGCCGCATAACCACGGAACTGGTCAGGCTCAAAAAGTTCAAGGTCACGGAGCGCAAAGAGATAGAGAAGGTTTTCCTGGAGCTGAAGCTGCAGAGCTCCGGCGCCATAGGCGCTGATTCCATAAAAGACCTGGGCAAGACGCTGGGCGCCGACTGGCTGATCCTGGGCACGCTTACCGAGCTGCCCGGCCGCCGCATAGAGGTGAACGCCCGCCTGGTGGGCGTGGAGTCCGGCGAGATCTTGAGCGCGCACAGCGTAAAGGTGAAGAAGGACTGGCGCGACAAGCCCGGCGGCGAAGTTAAGGGCGAGCACGGCTTCAAGGACGGCGGCGACCTGAAGGAATACGACAAGGCCATACGCAGCTACATGGACAAGAAAGCGGGCGAAGAGCGGCACGTCATAAAAGAGCCGCCCCCTTCCTTCTAAAAGGACCAATCATGGAAATACTTGAAGTGGCGGACGTTTTTGGGAACCTGCCGGAGCTCAACACCCCGCGCCTGCTCCTCAGGCGGGTCAGGCTGGAGGACGCGGCGGATATGTTCGAGTACGCGTCCGATCCCGAGGTTACCAGGGAACTCACCTGGCAATCGCATAGGACGACAGAGGACTCCAAAGAATTCCTTAACTACGTCATGGGGAAATACGGGCGCGGGGAAGTCAGCGAATGGGGCATCGTGCTCAGGGAGAATAATAAATTTATAGGGATGTGCGGCTTTGTCTGGTGGCTGCCGCAGCACGCCAAGGGAGAGATAGGTTACGTGCTTTCCCGCAAGTACTGGGGCCGCGGCCTTATGGCCGAGGCCGTAGGCGCGGTAATGGACTTCGGCTTCGATAAGATGAAGCTGCACCGCCTGCAGGCCAGGTGCAATGAGCCCAACACGGGTTCCGAAAGGGTAATGCAGAAATGCGGGATGAAATATGAAGGGCTTACGCGCGATGCCGTTTTTGAAAAGGGCGTATTCAAGAGCGTCAAGAACTATTCCCTGCTGAGCACGGAGAGGGGGAAATAGGGCCGCCCCAGGCCGGTTCAGGCGTTCTCGGGCCCTTTTTGGGCCGCTGCGGCCGCAGCTATTATGCAGATGGTCCCGGCGGAGAGGAAGAGCCAGTCGCGGGTCAGCATGCCTGAGTAAGTCCCCCAAAAAAATATTGAAACAACCACGGCCAGCGGGCTCTTGAGGTTGTTCATCACGGCCAGCACTCCGGGCTTAACTTTTGCGGCGCCGGTGTTCCACAGGAAAAAACCGGCGCCGGAAGCGACCAGGCCCAGGTAGGTCAGCGCGAGCCAGCGGCCCGGGGCGTAAGACGCCAGTTCTCCCCAGTCCGAGCCGGCGGCGGCCCAGGCCGCGGACACCAGGACGCCTCCCAGGTAAAGCCAGCCAAAAATATTAAGATCCTTCTCCTCCGGATTGCGGCGGCGCCAGTCCTTGTAGGCCACCTGCCCCCAGGCGAAGGCCAGGTTGGAGACCTGCATTACGGCAAAGGCGCTCCAGAAGACGCGCCGGTCCACCGTCCAGCGCTCTACCAGCGCCGCGCCCAGCAGCGCCACTCCCGCCGCGGCAAACAGCCCCGCCGGGGCCCTGCCCGCGCGCCGGGAGTGGATAGCCGCCACGTACAGCGGCGTCATGACCGTGAATAGCGCCACCTGGTAGGCCTGCAGGACGATAAAACAGTAATTCAGCGCTACGTACATCAGGCCGAACTGCACGGCCCCGATGCCCATCAGCGAGGGGACGGCGCCCCGGCCGGCGCGCGGCAGCCGCAGCCAGGGCAGCAGCGCCAGCAGGGCGAGGGCCAGGCGGATGAAGGAGACCAGCACCGGGTCGGAGCCGGCCACCCATTGTTTGTTGATCCCGAACGAGAAAGCCCAGAGCCAGGAGACCAGTATCAGGCGCGTCATAACCTGATTGTATAAATTCCGGGGGAGCTAAATTAAACTTGCGCGGGGGCCGCGATACGGTGCATAATATTACTCAACAAGCGGGCACAGGAGCGAACTATGAAAAAATCCGGAAAAATCATCGGCGCGGGGATCGGCCTGACGGCATTAGCCGCGGCGGGCGCCTACTTCCTCTACGGCGAAAAGAACGCCAGGAACCGCGAGAAAGTGCGCGGCTGGGCCTTGAAGATGAAAGGCGAAGTCCTGGAGAAGATGGAGTCGATGAAAAAGATCGACAGGGAAACCTACCTGCGCATGGTGGACAAGATCTCCGAGCGCTACTCCCGGCTGGAATCCATCAGCGGGGCCGAGCTGCAGCACCTGACCGTGGAGCTGAAGAACGCCTGGGCGCATATCGACAAAGAACTGAAATAGCGGCGCACGGACGGCGCGGCTGAAAAGAAAGAGGGCGGAGCCTTGGGCTCCGCCCTCTTCTTTGCCCCAGGCGTCAGGAAAGCTTGAGCAGGTCTTTGACAGCGCCGATCAGGATGTTCGGGGTGACCGGCTTCTTGAGCACGAGGACGCCGAGGTTCTTTTCCAGGTCGGCTACCGAGGCCGGGGCGGCGGTGGCGAAAAGTATGGGGGTGGCCGCCGCCAGCTGTATGCGCAGGCGCTCGAAGACCTTCCTGCCGCCGCCGGCCGGCATGTCCACGTCCAGGATGAGCAGTTCCGGTTTGAAGGCCTGGAATTTGGTGACGGCCCCGATGGCGTCCTCGGCGGTCTGGATCTCGAAGCCGGCCTTGGCGAGGATCTCCCGGTACAGTTCCAGTATGACCGGGTCGTCGTCTACCACCAGGATCTTATGCGCTACGGCCCGGGCTACCAGGGACGGCGGCGGGGGCGGCGGGGGATTGGGGTCCAGGGGGCGGTCGAAGAATTTGGGCAGCAGGCGCCGCACCTCCGCCAGCAGGGCCTCCGGGGGCGTGGGTTTGGTGATCACCGCCACGTTGTGGAGGCTCTTGACGTTGTGGGGCAGCATTTCCGGCTTGCCGGTGGAAAAAATTATCGGCACCGGGTCGTGCAGGCGCGTGCGCAGCGTGTCGAACACCAGCATGCCGCCGCCGGCCGGGATGTTGAGGTCCAGTACTATCAGGTCGGACTGGAACTGCTGGTGCAGGGTCAGCGCTGACAGGGCGTCCTCCGCGGTCTTCACCTCGAAGCCCATGTCGCTGAAGAATTCCCTGTAGAAATCTATGATGGCGGGGTTGTCCTCCACCGCCAGTATCCGTATAGGTTTAACCGCCCCTGTAACCATAGTCGTTTATAATAATACCAAAACAAAGACGCCTTTTGCGCCGTCCGCCTTCTTTTTGCTAAAGTTTGAGGGTTCCGGGGCCAAACCCGGCGCGCTATGGACAAAACAACCGCCTAAGCAGACCGCAGTTCCCCGCCGGCCACGCCGGCCTTCCAAAATTGATCAGTAAACGACCCGGAGGTAGCTCTATGGGTAATAATGTCCTTATCGAGGCGCGCGGCCTCGCTTTTTCCTATCCCTCGCGCACGGAGACCGTCTTCTCCGGCGCGTCCTTCCGCGTATATTCAGGAGATAAAGCCGCCCTGCTGGGCGACAACGGCAGCGGCAAGACCACGCTGCTGCGCCTGGCCGCCGGCGAGCTGGAGCCGACGGCCGGCGAGCTGGTCAACCGCGGCGCCTCGGTCTTCATGCTCCGGCAGGAGGCCGCGGCCTCGGGCGGCGGCGGCGCTATGGGCTGGCTGCTGGAGCAATGCGGGGCGGGCGCCGCTTACGCGCGCATGGAGGCGGCGGAACGCGCCGGGGACGCCGCCGGCGCCGCGGCCGCCGGCCTGGAGTTCGCCGAAGGGGGCGGCTGGGACTACGTGGCGCGGGCCCTGGGCGGCGCGGCGGCGCTGGGCTTTGCCGCGAGCGACCTGGACCGCCCGGTGGAAACCTTCTCCGGCGGCGAACGCAAGCTGCTGGCGCTGATGGCCGGCTTCCTGCGCGCCCCGGACCTGTATCTGCTCGACGAGCCCACCAACTACCTGGACGCCGCCGCCATGGCGCGCCTGGCGGCCGCGCTGCGCGCGTTCAGGGGCGCTTTCATAGTGGTCTCGCATGACCGGGCCTTCCTGGACGCCTGCGTAGGCAAGGTGCTGGAGCTCAAGCGCAGCGAGTTCTCCGTCTACGCGGGCAACTACATCGCCTACGCCGCGCAGAAGGCGGCGGAGTTCGCGCTGGCCTCTAAGAAAAAGGAGGGGATAGAGAGGGAGATCGAAAACCTTAGGGTGATGGAACGCAATTACCGGCTGTGGGGCGCGGCCAAGGAAAAAGAAAAGATAGGCGCCGCCGATAAAGGGTTTATCGGCGCCCGCGCCGCCCGCCTGCAGAAGAAATCCGCCCGCGCGGCAGAACGCGCCCGCGAGAAGATAGACGAGCTGGAGCGCGAGAAGCCCTTTGTAGAGAAGGAGCGGCACGCCGCCCTGCCGGTGCCCGGGCAGGCCTACCTCGAGGTGCGCGGCTTGACTAAAAAGCTGGGAGGCAGGACGCTGTTCGCGGACCTGTCCTTCCACCTCAAGGCCGGCGAGCGCCTGTGCCTGGAGGGCAACAACGGCGCGGGCAAGAGCACGCTGATGCGGATACTGGCCGGGGACCTTGCCGCCGACGCCGGCGAGGTGCGGTTTAACGGAGCGGCCAGGGGGTTCTATATGCCGCAGTTCCGCCCGCCGGCGCCTGCGGGGGCGAAGGGGGCGGACTACTTCCCGGGAGACGCGCTGGAGGCCGGCTGCAGCATGCTCGACCACCTGGGGGCCGACGGGGAACTGATGTTCCTGCCGCTCGCGTCGCTCAGCGAAGGCCAGCGCCGCAAGGTGGAGCTGGCGCGCTTCCTGGTGTACGGCGCGGACATCGCCCTGCTCGACGAGCCCACTACCCACCAGGACATTCGCAGCGTGCGCGTGCTGGAGGAGGCCCTCGCGGGATATAAAGGTATCCTGGTGCTGATCTCCCACGACACCGCCTTCCGCGCCGCCCTGCCGGGGCAAAGGCTGTTGCTGTGAGGGGCGGTTCCGGCGCTGAAAAATAAAGAAGGCGGAGACCTTGGCCTCCGCCTTCGCTATTCCAAAGCGCCTGTGGTTACCGCGGGAGTTTGGGCGGGGGCGGCGGGATGGGGTTCATCGGGCGCTCGGCCGCGGGCTGGGCGGCCGGCGGCGCGGCGGGGGAGGCCGCCTGGGTGGCGGCTATGCGCTTGCGCACTTCGGCCATAAGAACTTCAGGGTCGGTGGGCTTGCGCAGGGCGGAAACGTTGATCATCTTGGCCAGGTCGCCGAGGGTTTCCGGCTTGCCGGTGGAGAAGATTATCGGCACCAGGTCGCCCTGGGCGCGCAGGGTCTCGTAGACGTGCGTGCCGCCGCCGCCGGGGATGTTGAGGTCCTGCAGTATCACGTCGGCTTTGAATTCCTGCTGCGCGGCGATGGCGCCGGGGGCGGTGTCCGCCGTGCGCACCTCGAAGCCCGCGTCCTCGAAGAATTCCTTGGAAAAATCAACTATCGCAGGGATGTCGTCCACCACAAGTATCTTGGCCATATACGCTCCTCCGAAAATAACTGCCTTATAATGATACCAAACAAATAAAGAGGGCGGAACTTTTGGTTCCGCCCTCTTTTTAGGCTGGGTCCGTTCTGCAGCTTAGACCAGGCCCTGGGCCATCATGGCGTCGGCTACTTTCTTGAAGCCGGCGCAGTTGGCGCCCAGGACGTAATTGCCGGGCTGGCCGGCCTCTTTGGCGGCGGTCACACAGGCGTTGTGGATGCTCACCATGATGCCGTGCAGGTGCTTGTCCACCTCTTCGCGGCTCCAGCTCATGCGCATGCTGTTCTGGCTCATCTCGAGACCCGAGGTGGCCACGCCGCCGGCGTTGGAAGCCTTGCCGGGCGCGAACAGTACCTTCGCTTCCTGGAACGCGGTCACGGCCTCGGGGGTGCAGGGCATGTTGGCGCCTTCGGTCACGCAGATCACGCCGTTCTTTATCAGGGTCGTGGCGTCGGTCTCGTTAAGCTCGTTCTGGGTGGCGCAGGGCAGGGCCACGTCCACTTTGACTTCCCACGGCTTCTTGCCGGCGCGGAATTCCGCCCCGAACTTCTTGGCGTAAGGCGCCACGATGTCCTGGCCGGAAGCGCGCAGCTCGAGCATGTATTCCCACTTGTCGCCGGTGATGCCGTCCTTGTCGTAGATGCAGCCGTCGGGACCGGAGATGGTGACAACTTTGCCGCCCAGGTCGTTGACTTTCTTCACCGCGCCCCAGGCCACGTTGCCGAAGCCGGAGACAGCCACGGTCTTGCCCTTGAAGCTGGTGCCCTTGGTCTTAAGCTGCTCTTCCGCGAAATACACCACGCCGAAGCCGGTGGCTTCGGGGCGTATCAGGGAGCCGCCCCAGGTGATGCCTTTACCGGTCAGCACGCCGGTGAATTCGTTCCTGATGCGCTTGTACTGGCCGAACATGTAGCCGATCTCGCGGCCGCCCACGCCGATGTCGCCGGCGGGCACGTCGGTGTCGGGGCCGATGTGGCGGCACAGTTCGGTCATGAAGCTCTGGCAGAAGCGCATCACTTCGGCGTCGGACTTGCCCTTGGGGTCGAAGTCGGAGCCGCCCTTGCCGCCGCCC
>MGUA01000004.1 GCA_001799735.1 Elusimicrobia bacterium GWB2_63_22
GGGATCTTGCCGGCCGCGTAGGTGCGCTCTTTGTAGTCGCAGCTGAGCGGCACGAACTGGGGCGGGGTGTCCTTGGGCTTGTTGGCCTGCACCGCGGTGGAGAGCACCATGGTGTCCCCGATGCGGATGATCACGGCGCCGCCGGACTGCTTGGCGATGGCGCCGGTCTCGAACGAAATAGTCTTATCTCCGACCTGTTCTTCCAGGCGGAGCGGTTTGGGATAATTTGTCATTTGTTATTTCCTTAAGCCTAAAGCTTTAATGACCTTCTTGTACTCTTCCCGGTTGTTGGCTTCCAGGTAGCTGAGAAGGCGCTTGCGCTGCGAGACCAGCTTGGAGAGGCCGCGTTTGCACGCGTTGTCCTTGGGGCTGGTTAAGCTGTGCTTCGAAAGATACTGGATGCGCTCGGTCACGAGGGCGACCTGTACCGAGGTGGAGCCGGTATCGTTGGGTTTAGGGGAGAACTTCTCCGCGATTTCTCTGATTTTGTTCTTGGTTAATGCCATTTTAGTCTCTCTCTTTGTTGTAGGTTTTAGTCCTTGTTTTCGTTTCTTATTATATTAATTACTTACCTCTTTAGTCAATGAAAAGCCCCCCGCTGCCGGAGGGCTTTTAGCAGAAAAACGCTTGTTTTTAATGCCTATTTGACGTACCAGTACCGGCCGGAGAGGGTGCGGGTTATCCTTAACTTGCCCCCTTCCTCCTTAAGTTCGTCGCAGACGGCGGCTTTTTCCTCGTGCTTAAGGTTCCGCTTGAAAATGCGGCTGGTGATGACCGTGTCGTAGCAGGCCTGCAGGGCGGCCCCCTGCTGCGTGACCCTGAGGCCGGAGAACGAGAACCTTATCTCATCGTAAAGGCGGAAGTTAGTCCGCAGGTTCTCCTCCAGGTCCTCCAGCGTGGTGTCGTCGCCGCCCGCGCCCCAGTCCGGGGAGATGAGGGCCATCACCTGCGCGGCGTTGCGGCCCTCGTAGGCGGCGCGGAACTTCTCGTAGAAAGCCTGCGCCTCCGCCGTCCTGTCCTCGGCGGCGAGCGTCACTTTAACATAGCCCCGGGCAGGCCGCGGCATGGAATCCATGCCGCCAGGGCCGTTTATGCCCTGCACGCCGACATAGTAGGTTTCTCCCGGCACCGGCGCGAAGGAGAACTCGAACCTTCCCCCAGTTACCGGCACCGTCTGGGCGGGTTCGCGGCTCTTGTAATCGCCGTTCAGCGAGACATAGATCTGCGGGTAGGCCGGCGCGTCGGAGTTCAGCGAGCCGGAAATGACCGCCTTGCCGCCCTTCAGGTCGGCGCGCGCCAGCTTTATCTCGTCCCAGTCCAGCTGCCGGCCGGAGACGGTGACTTCCTTGAAGGGGTTATACTTGGCGAACTCCTTCTGCGCGGAGGCCCATTTGGCCTTGCTCTCCGCCGCGCAGGCCGTGCCCGCCGCCAGGGACATCTCCCACTTGTCCCTGATCAAAGAGCAGTCCGGGCGGGAATCGTAGGCCAGGTCCGAGGCCGCCCTGGCGCAGGCCGCGGCGCACTTTTTCTCCTGCCCCTCGGCCCAGGCTATGCGCGCCTGGTAGACCTTAAGCTTCTCCTCCAGCGCGGCGGGAGAAAGGCAGGCGGTATTCTTTGAGGCCGTGCGGCAGGTTATGAGCCCCTCGGCCAGCCGCGACCTGGCGGCTTCAAAGGCCTGCCTTGTTTCCCCGGCTTCCAGGGACATCACCGCTATCTTGCCGGCGGCCTGACCCATCGCGGCCGCCAGCGCGGCTACCTTCGCCGCCCTGCCTTCGATGTCGGCGGCTTTCAAGGTCTCGATCATCTTCTTCAGCTCCCCGGCCCTGTCGGCGTGGTTCTTCAGGGTTTTAAGCGACAGCGAGGCCGAAAGCTCGGAGGCGCGGAGGCTTTCCCCGTCCAGGTACAGGACCTGTGAAGCGTCGCCTGCGCGGGTCTTCTCGTCCAGCAGCAGCGCGGAGCGGTCGATCAGCCCCACGAGTTCGGAGAGTTCCTCCGCGTAGTATTTGTTGAGCGTGTCCGCGGTCAGGTCGGCCGGGCCCGCCCCGCCTCCCTTGATCAGCGCGGCCGCCTTATCGGGAGATGTCTTGAACTCCGCCAGGTAGGCGTCGTTGGCCTTCAGCTCTTCGTCCCAGGCCTTCTGCTCCCTGCGCAGTTGCAGCGCGCTCTGCTGCAGCGAGTTCAGCCAGGCCTGGCTGGCGAAGCTCTTCTCGGCCGCGGCCAGGCCGCGCGCATACGTCAGCTCGGCTCGCTGCCGGGAGAAATCGTAAGGCTTAATGGCGGCGTATTCGGCGAGGGCGGAGTTCCCCTGCAGCAGCTCGGAGTATTTTCCGGAGGAGGCGTTATATTCTTTCTCGAAGTCAAGTAGCTTCCCCGCGAACAGGGCCGCCCGCTCGGCGGCCATGGGGCGCAGCTGTTCCAGGGCCGCCGCACCGTCGGCGAATGTGTCCCTGAATCTGCGCATCTGCTCCAGCGTCGGGGCGGTCTTGCCCGCCCAGTCCGTTCCGGTCCAGCGGGAATGGGCCTCGTGGCAGTTGGAGTTGCCCAGGTCGTAAATTATCCCCTCCGCTTTTTCCAGTTTCTTGCCCGGCTCGCTGGAGGCCAGTTCGCCCCCGTATTTCTCGGCCAGCTCGGTCAGCGGTTTGTTCTGTTTTGCCCCGTAGTAGCCGCCGCCGGGGCCGCCCATCGTCAGCGCCTCCAGTTCCTTTTTCAGGTCCTGGGCGCGCTTCGTCAGGCTCGCGTCCACGGCCTCTATCCCGGCGCGGGCCTTTTCGAAGGCCGCCTGCTGCTGCTCGATCTGCTTTTTTGCCTGGGCGATTATTTCCGGGTCCCTGCTGTACTTGTAGGTGGGCTTCAGCCCGGCGTCCAGCATGTTGCGGGCGGAAGTGTACAGGGCGCTCTGCACGCTGTGGTATTCCGAGGGCGTGATGTTCCCGGCCAGCAGCCGGTCGGCGTTCAGGGTGTATTCCTGCAGCACCGGCCCGTAATCCGGCAGGGTGTTCTCGGGTACGTCCCGTTTGGAGGCGACGACTATGGCGGCGGCCTTGTCCAGCTCCGGGTCGCCGGTGGCCGGCGGCGGCACGGCGCCTTTGGCGTCGGCCGCCTTGTCCACCTCTGTGCGCCACTTCGCCACCAGTTCGTTGTAGAACTTGGGGTCTTTCAGGGCTTTCCGGACGCTATCGCGCGTGGGCTGCTGGCCGGTGGCCTTCAGCATCGAGACCACGCCCTCGGCCTTGATACGCGCGTCCGCCTTCAGCCAGCGCAGGTACTTGTAGGCGCGCTGCTTGGCCTCTATCCTGGCCCTCACGGCGTTCTTTTTTTGTTCGGCCAGCAGCAGCTCCTTGCGGCGCATGGCGTAGGCGGTCTTCATCTCGCGCAGCAGGTCGGGGCGCTCGGCGTAGAGCACGCCGGTATCCGACAGGCCGGTGTATATGAAGTCCGCGGTGAAATTGTTCCAGGCGGCGTCCAGCCCCGTGACGGTTTCGCCTCCCTTCTCGATGACTTCTGAGTTGAACTCGGCCACGCGGTTCGCCTTGGCCCAGTCCAGCCAGTTGCGCGTGCCCTTGTGGGCGATGTCGCTGGCCATCAGGATAAGTTCTATCGGGCCGGCGGCGGCGGGCACCAGCTTTTCCAGCAGCTTCATGCCGGCCTCGGAGGCGACGCTCGCAGGGTCGTAGTTGTCCACTATCTCCTGGACCATCTGGTCGGAGGTGCCGTCGGCTACCGCCGTCACCAGCTTCTTGAGGTACTCGGGGTCGGTGAGGTTGCCTATATCACCCTTGAGCTTTTCCTCGATCACGTCGTAGACGGATTCAGTTATGACATCCATGTCCGCGAAGGCGCGCGGGCAGAGGCAGAGCAGCAGTGCGGCGGCCAATATTCTTTTCTTCATGGTTCGGTCTCCCTGAATGGAAAGGGACCGGCCGCCCGGTCCCTTCCGCGGTCCGCGTCAGAACGCTTTCGTCTTTATGGTTATCGAGTAGGGGCCGCCGCCGGAGCCAGAGAGGCTGGTTACCTCCACGGCGTAATAATCGGCGCCGTATTTGAGGCCGTAGGTGCTGCCGGCCGAGAGCGTTGTCTGCTGGTTGACAGCGGCCGCCTGGGCGTCCGCCTGGGTGGCGGTCGAGACGGTCTTGCCGGCGATAAGGCCTATGAAGGCGCTGGTCGGAATGTCGTCCGCGGCTATATAAGGAACGCCGGGCATGAACATCAGGTGGCCGGCGCAGTTCGGGGCCGTGGCGTCGCAATCCTCGAAAGCTTCCGTTTCTATGTTATAGCCGAAGCTTTGGTCCGGGTTCGTGTAGCTATTTGTCACTACGAGCCCGGTGCTGATATCCCCGGAGTCGTTGATCACCAGGCCTTCGCCGCCGCCCAGCACCACGCCGGTGGCGACTTCGGAGTCCGACAGGCCGAACATCAGCGGCTGCTTCATGCTGTAGAGCGAAAGCTTGCCTTCGTTCATGTCGAAAACGAATTCGGTGGCGCCGCTGTCGGTGCTGGTGGCGCCGGTCTTGTTGACGAGGACCATGCGGTTGTAGGTCACCGAGACGAAGATGCGGCCCTGGGCCCCGGCGGCGACGTTGTTGAGGGTGTAGCGCAGGTTGATGGCGCTGAGGGCGTCGAAGTCGCGCTTTACGGCCCGGTCGAGGATGGCCTTGTCGCCGGCGAAGTTCTCCCCCACGTTGGCGAGGAACCGGGGCAGGTCCTCGCGGTTGTAGGCGGCGAACAGCGCGTCCAGAGTTTCTCTTACTTTAGCCTGGATGTTCTCGTCCGAAAGCGACAGCTCTTTGCGGGTCTCCTCCGGTTTATTGGTCTTGCCGGCGGTGTCTGTAACCTCTACCAGCATCAGGTAGGTCTTCCCCTGTTCCGGCTTGAAGGCGTGCTCGAAAGTGCCGTTCTCGGCGAACTTCACGTCCGTCCAGGTGGCCTTGTCGTCCAGGCTTATCCGCACCGAGCCGACGGCGCCCTTGCCCACGGAAGCCTTGCCTGTGATCTTAATAAGGCCCTCGGAGCCCAGCGTCTCCTTGAAGACCTTTATGCGCGGGCCGGTCTCGTCCACAGAAATTTTATTTACATAGAGATACTTCAGGCCTACTTCGCCCCCGGACTTGCCGAAGATCCACCACTTGGCGTCGGCCGCCCCGGCCGAGATCAGGATTGCCGCTGCGATAATTAATATTTTCTTCATGTGTTTTTTCCCCGGATCAGAACGCGGTGTTCAGTCCTAAAGTAACGCTTTTCTCGCGGAAGTTGCGGTTGGCCGTGCTGAAGGAGTAATCGTTGAACCCGGCGCGCAGGTAGATGGTGGAGTCGTTGAGCTGCGCCATCAGCTTCGGGCGCCAGTAGGCGCTGAGGGAGGCGAAGAACTTGTCGGAGTCGTCGCCGGTCTCTTTGCGCAGCATGTTGCTGCCGAGCCTCAGGTCCGAGGTCAGGTTCGCCCCCGGGGCTTCCAGGGCGAGGCCGAGCGAGTACTCGTAGAGCTTGTCCGCCGTGTCGGCCAGTTCGTCCCGGGAATACCAGGTGCCCAGGTTTACCGAAGGCTTCAGGACCACGGAGCCCGCCTCGTGCCTGGAATTAAGCGAGGTGTTGAAATTAACCTCCTTCGCGTCGCGTACGTCCGTCTTGGTCTTGTAGAGCGTGTAGCCCAGGTTGGTGTCGGAGTCCAGTTCCCCGAAACGGTCGCGGTAGTTGGCGTTGAGGTAATGGTCCGCGCCGCTCGATCCTGAACCGTACTTGCGGTCGAACTTGTAGGACAGGTCGGCGAAAGAGTAGGGCCGGGAGGCGAAAGGCTTCTTTATTGCCGCCGAGAGTTCCGGTTTCCAGTTGCGTGTGGTGCCGGCCAGCTGGCCGTCCAGGTTGTTGCGGTACCAGAGCAGGCCGGAGGTGAGCGTGACCCTTTTGGTGTACTTGTAGCGCCACTTGGCCTTGAACTTGCGGCGGTCCGGGCTGGCCGAGCCGAGGGCGGAGTAGAAATCCGGTTCCACGTTCTCGTATTCCAGGGAGACTCGGCTGGGATCGGCGTCGCCGACCAGTTCCAGCCGGGCGGCGCTGCCCCTGGAGGAGGCCCCGGCCGCGCCCGCCGAGGAGGAAAGTTCGGAGTCGGACGCTGAATACTCCCCGGCCGCGGTGAGCCCCGGCATCGGGATATAGCCGAAGTCGAAGGTGTAGTTCTTCGCGTCGTAGAGAGCGTCCACGGCGGTCAGCCGGCCGGTGTCCTTGGCTCCCACCGCGCTGAGGCCGGCCCAGAGGTCGCCGTTAAAATTCTCTTTTACGCGCAAGCCCGCCGCCTGGCGGTTGACCGTGCGGGTGAGCGGGTCTTTCCAGACCGAGTCCCAGCGCGGGTACGCCCAGCCGAACACGCCCGTTACCTCCGGCAGCCGCGTCCCTTCCTTATAATAGCGGTACGAGCCGCCTTTCAGGGAAGTCGCAAGGGCATACTGGGAGAAGGATTCGAAGACGTCGCCTACCGTAAGGGTGTGGACCTTGTTGGTGGCGCGGCCCTGCAGGTTGGTGAGGGAAACCGTTTTGGCGTCCGCGCGTTCGTCGTCGGTGGCTTTGGCCCCGGCGCTGTAGCTGTAGTCCCAGGCCCCCCTGGTCCCGCTGCCGTAAAGATTGAGGACTTCCAGATAGTTCAGCCCTTTAGTGAGCGAAGAGGCGCTCCGGCCGGGGCCGGCGGTGTCGTTCTGCGTTATGGAAAATTCGTTGGAAGCGTGAAATTCCGTTTCGGCCTGCGCTGTCTGGCAGGCCAGAGCCAATAGTACGGCGGCCGCTATATTTTTCATGAGTTGGTCCGGTCCCCCTGTTATCTTTCCACTACGCGAAAAAGATTATCAAAAAAACCACACGGCATACAAACTATGGCGCGGCCCTAAAATTTGTTATCATTTTTTTGCCGTCCAAGCAGCCGAAGAGGAGCTATGCCATGAGCCAGAACAAGATCCACGCCAACAAGATAGCCTCGTTCCTCAACAAGGCCCCCCGCGATTTCAGCCGCGCCGACCTGGTTAAGTACATCAAGGCCAACGGCATAAAGATGGTGAACTTCCGCTACGCCGCCGGGGACGGCCGCCTGAAGACCCTGAACTTCATAATCAACGACGAGCGCTACCTGGACCGGATCCTGTCCGCTGGTGAAAGGGTGGACGGCTCCAGCCTTTTCAAGGGGATGATAGACGCCGGCTCGAGCGACCTCTACGTGGTGCCGCGCTACCGCACCGCCTTCGTCAACCCCTTCTCCCAGGTCCCGGCCGTGGACATCCTCTGCTCCTTCTATACCCCGGACGGCAAGCCTTTCGCCGGGGCGCCCGCCGAGATCCTGCGGCGTTCCGAGGCGGAGTTTAAAAAAGTCTCCGGCCTGGACTTCCACGCCCTGGGCGAACTGGAATACTACGTGATCGCTCCCAAGAACCCGCTCTACCCGACCGGCACCCAGAAGGGCTACCACGAATCCTACCCGTTCTCCAAGTGGGAGGGCCTGCGCACCGAGGCCATGGCGGCCATCGCCGAGGCCGGCGGCCGCATAAAGTACGGCCACTCCGAAGTCGGCTTCATCCGCGCCGAAGAGTCCGAGATGGCGCAGCAGGAGATAGAGTTCCTGCCCGTGCCGGCCTCCGAGGCCGCCGACCAGCTGGCCGTAGCCAAGTGGATCCTTTCCGGGATAGGCCACAAGCACGGCGTCGTCCTTTCCTTCGCCCCGAAGATCTCCATCGGCCACGCCGGCTCCGGCCTGCACGTGCACACCTGCCTTTTCAAGAACGGCAGGAGCGCCATGCTGGACAAAGGCGCCCTCTCGGTGCCGGCCCGCAAGCTGATCGCGGGATTCATGGAACTGGCCGCCCCGATAACCGCTTTCGGCAACACGGTCCCCACCTCTTATTTCCGCCTGGTCCCGCACCAGGAAGCCCCCATCAACGTCTGCTGGGCCTACCGCAACCGCTCCGCGCTGGTGCGCATCCCGCTGGGCTGGCTCAACGCCGCGGGCATGGTTGGTGACGCCAACCCCGGGTCGGCCGCGCCCGTGGTGGAGCCTAACCAGACCGTGGAGTTCCGTTCCGCCGACGGGTCGGCCAACCTGCATTTCCTGATGGCCGCCCTCTGCGTGGCCGCCAGGCGCGGGTTCGAACGCAAGGACGCCCTGGCCTACACGGACAGGCACTTCGTGGATAAGAATATCTGCGACAAAGAGCACGCCGGGCTGCTGGAAAAATTGCCCAAGCTCCCCTCCTCCTGCTGGACCTCCGCGGAGGCGCTGGAGACGCACCGGGAGGCTTTCGAGGCCCGCGGCGTATTCACGCCCCAGGTGATAGACGGCACCGTGAATAGCCTCAAGGCTTACGACGACCGCAACATCAGCGAGCGCCTCTACGGCAAGGAAGAGGAAATAAAAAAACTGGTAGAAGAATACCTGTACTGCTAAACCTGGAGCGACCGCCGAATGAGACTTCCGAGTGAAAAAAAAGGGTGGCTGGTTTACGCCGTAGCTGTGGCCGCGCTGCTGTCGGTCGCCGGGCTTTTCGTCACGCGCCCGTGGGATTTTACGGGCTGGGACGAGCCGGAACTGCGGATCTCCAGCGGTACGTTCACCGGCAACCTGGATTCCGTCCTCAAGGCCGAAGGCCTCGGCGACGCCGAAAGGCACGGCGTTTCCTCCGCCCTTTCAAAAAAACTTAACCTGCGCCGGCTTCGCCCTGAAGATTCTTACGAGCTGGTCTTTTCCACCTGGGGCCCGCTGCGCTCTCTCGCTATAACCAAGGACCTGCATCTGTATTCCCTCTCCGCGCTTGCCGGCGGCGGCTACGGCCTTTCGGTGGAAGCCGTCGCGCTGCGGGAAGCCTCGGGAAAGCTGTCCGGCGCGATAACGACCTCTCTCTGGGACTCCATGACCGCGGCCGGCGTGCCCCCGGCGGCCATACTGGACTACGCCGATATCTTCTCCTGGTCAGTAGACTTCCTGACCGAGGTCCGCAGCGGCGATCGCTGGGCGATGTCCTGGGATTACAAAACCGACCCCGCCGGGAAAGTGGTGGCCCAGCGGATAACGGCCGCTCTTTACTACGGGCAGGAAACAGGGCGCAAGGCCGCCGCGGCCTGGAAGGACGGCTATTACGACGAGGAAGGCCAATCCCTGCGCAGCATGTTCCTGCGCGCCCCCCTGCAGTACAGGCGCATCTCCTCTTATTTCACCAACCGCCGCTTCCACCCCGTCCTTAAATATTACAGGCCCCACCAGGGGATAGACTACGCCGCTCCCACGGGCACCCCGGTCTCCGCGGTGGCCGACGGCACGGTCACCTTCGCCGGCTGGAAGGGCGGCAACGGCAGGCTGGTCATGCTCAAGCACGGCGGCGGCTACCTCACCACCTACGGGCATCTTTCGCGCTTTGCCAGGGGCCTTAAAAGGGGCCGGCGCGTCGCCCAGGGCGACGTGATCGGCTATGTCGGGTCCTCCGGGCTTTCCAGCGGGCCGCACCTGGACTTCCGCGTGAAGCTCAACGGCACACCCCTGAATTTCCTGAAAATGAAGTACCGCTCAAGCGGGGGCGTGAGCGGTACGGGGCGCCGGGCCGTGGCGGAAGCCATACGGCGGCTGGGCGACTAGCCGGGGGTTACAGGGCTTTGCCTTCCCTCAGCAGGATGTAGAGGAAGGGCACCACCTCTATCGCGATCAGGATTATCACTATTATCTCCAGCCAGTGGCTGCGGCGCGTGTTCACCTCGCCGTGGAGGATCTGGCTTATCTGCGCCAGCGTCTCCATCTTGCGCGAGATGCTCTTGCGCCAGTCGTCGAAGTGGAACTCCAGCGCCGAAGCCCTGAAAGCCACGGCCAGGTAAGGGTCGCCCACGGTCTTGAGCGAGTTCTCCACCCGCCCCAGGAATTCCGAGAACTCCATGTATTTCAGGCTGGAGTCCTCGGCGATGTCCGCGTAAAAGTTCTTGAAGAAATTAGCCGCGGTCTCCCGCTTCTTGTCCATCGCGTCGTAAAGCTCGTCGAGCTTGCGCTCCAGGAGGTCGTCGTAGTAGCGGAACTCCAGCAGGTGGGTGAGCGAGAACTCTATCACGTCGGCCACGTCGCGCTCGCCGTCCGGCTCGATGAGCAGGGCGGAATTCCAGTCTATGATGGCCAGGTCGGAGTTGGAGTACTGGATGGCGCTCTCAATTATGAAGGCCCTGGACTCTTCGCTGAGGTGCTCTTTGGCTTCCGCCAGGATCAGCTCGGCCACGTCCACTTTCTTTATGAAGTCCCGGGGGTTCTCCAGCCCGTCCGCCCTTTCGATGATATAGGTGATGTAGTCCTCGGAGATCTCCCACTCCGCCGGGGCGGTCACGCAGGGCAGCAGCTTTTTCTTGAGCGCGTCCTTGCGGGAGACCGAAAGCAGGTCCACCCCCTCGGCGGCTTCCAGCTCCGAGGCGGTCGTTACCAGCGCCTTCCAGTCGCAGCCCGGCGGGATAGGGATATCCAGGGTGATGGAGATAACGCCGTAGTTCCAGATGCGGGCGAAGATGCGCAGGGGAAATTTTCCGGAGGGCAGGTCCAGCGTCTCCTCGCCGAGGTCCACCTTGAGCGGGGCTTCCTTTATTATGATGGCCTTGCGGGTGTCGGTCGCGAATTTGAGGCGCGGCCCTTTGGCGTCCCCGCTCAGCAGCTGCTCCGCGCGGGCCAGGGAGATCTCCCCGCCTATGTCGAAGACCCGGTGTACGAGTATGGTGCCTTTCTGTATAACGGTGGACATTTCCCCTCCGGGCCTTCTCTATTTCGCGGCCAGCAGCGTTTCTATCGCGGACTTCATCATCGGCTCGTAGGATTCGTCGTAGCCTTCCCATACGTCTACCAGGTTCCTGTCGCCGTCGATAAGGTAGATATACGGGACGCCGCGCGCTTTGTAGGCTCTGAAGGCGGCGCGGCCGTCGTAGGCCAGCGGGAAAGTCACGCCGAGGTCGCGCGCGAAATTCAGGGCGGCCTGCTTGTCGTCGTCCAGGTTGACGCCCAGGACGGTGAGGCCCCTGGGGCCGTAGTTCTTCGACAGCTTTTCCAGGGCCGGCCCGGCTGTACGGCAGTAGGGGCAGCCCTCGGTGAAGAACATGAATAGGACCGGCTTGCCGGCAAAAGCTTCCAGGTCTATCGTCCCGCCTTTGGCGCCGGGCACGCGGAACGCGGGGACCTGCATGGCGGGCGCGGCCGCGATCTGCGGGGCGTCCAGTTGGGGAAGCTTTATCTTGACGGGGCCTAAATAGGCGAAAGCCGCGGCATAGGCGAGGGCAATAATGGTCACTGTGGTTTTATTCATAAAGCGTGGGCTCCGTACCTATTTTATTATTTTTCTCAGTTCGTCCAAAATGAAATTGGCGGCGCAGGCCCTGACAAAACCGCGGGTACCGCGGAACTGCCGTTTGAAAACCCCGACCCCTCGCGGGCCGGCCAGGCCGAAATAGACCAGGCCTACCGGCTTGGCCGGCGTGCCGCCGTCGGGCCCGGCGATGCCGGTTACCGAAAACGCGTAGTCGCTCCCGAAGACCCGGCGGGCGCCGGCGGCCATCTCGCGGGCGCACGGCGCGGATACGGCCCCGTGCCGTTCCAGCGTGGCGGGCTTTACTCCCAGCACTTTGATCTTGGCGCGGTTGGAATAAACCACGGCGCTGCCGTTGAACCAGGCGGAGCTGCCGGGGATATCGGTGATGAGCTGCGCGGCCAGCCCCCCGGTGCAGGATTCGGCGCCGGCGGCGGTTTTGCCGGCCGCCTTCAGTTTTTCCCCGGCCGCCGAGGCCGGGGTGGCGGCGTCCTCGCCGTAAAGACTGCGTCCCAGGAGGCGCCGGCAGGCCGCGGCCGCCTTGGTTACGGAGCCGCGGCTGTCGTCGCCGCTTATCAGGAAGTCCACGGTGCCGGGCCCGGCGAGCACAGTGAAGTCCAGGCCCTTGAACCGCCGCATGGCAGGGCGCAGCAGTTTTTCCGCCTGCGTCTCCCATAGCCCGGCCGAGTGCAGCCTGATCTGCGTGACCGGCGGGAAATTAAAAAAAACTTTTATTTCTTCGCTGAGAAAATTGGGGAACATCGGTTCCCATTCTTTGCGCGGGCCGGGCAGCAGCACCAGCATTTTCCGCCCGCGCGTGAGGACCTGGCCGAAGGCGGTGCCGTTGGTGTTCTCCAGGGACTTCGCCCCCTCCAGCAGCAGGCACTGGTCCTTGAAATTGGGCGGGAGTTTCTTGAGGCCGTAGTTTATGGAGAGTATCTTTTCGCAGGCCCTGGAGTAGACGAGCCGGCGCCCGAGCGTCCTGGCCGCGGCCTGGCGGGTGAGGTCGTCGAACGTGGGGCCCAGGCCGCCGCAGGCGATCACCAGGTCGGCGCGCCGCAGCGCCCCCGACAGGCAGTCCGCGATGTCCGGCAGGCTGTCCCCGGAGGACTGCTCGCGGGTGATCTTGAAACCCAGCGGGGAGAGGCGCTCGTGGAAAAGCGGCACGTACAGGTTGAGCTTTCCGGAGAGCAGTTCAGAGCCCGTGCAGACGATTTCAGCCTTGCCGACTTTCATGGGTAAAGATTAGCATAATGGCGCCCTGATTGACACCTCGGAGCGGATTTGGTAGTTTTGACCTCGGAGCCATGGAGGCAACGTGATAAAAGACACTCTAACCAAGATAGAATCCGCCATCGCCAAGATACAGGCGGGCGAGGCCAGGGAAAAGACGGAACTTGTAGCCCTGCTGGGCAAGCTGAAGTCGGAGCTGGCCGCGCTTCCCGACTCTAAAGCGGCCGACGCCCGCAGCATCGGTTATTTTACCGAAGCCGCCGCCCACGAGGTTACCCGCGAGAACGCCAGCGTGCAGTTGAAGAACCTCTCTATTTCCGGTATCTCCTACGCCGTAAAAGGTTTCGAGGTTTCGCACCCGCAGCTGGTCTCCGTCGTAAACGAGCTCTGCATGGTGCTGGCCAGGATGGGGATATAGCTCTTCCCCGGGAGGGCTGATGAACCGGTTCCTGTTCCCCGCGGCCGTGGTCGCCTGCCTTATGACCCTTAACGGTATCTCTCCGGCGGCCGAACCGCCGAAACCAAAGAAAGTCCCGCGCGCCCTGGAAAAGCACGGCATCGTCCGGGTGGACGATTATTACTGGCTCAAGGACAGGAAGTCGCCGGAGGTGATCGCGCACCTCAACGCGGAGAACGCCTACGCGCAGGCCGCGCTGGGCCATACCGAAAAACTGCAGGCGAAGCTTTTTTCCGAGATGAAGGGCCGCATAAAGGAGGACGACTCCACCGTGCCGTTCCTGTACGGCGGCTATTACTATTACAAGACCTACAAGGCCGGCGGCGAGTACCCCATCTTCGCGCGCAGGAAAGGTTCCCCCGAAGGGAAGGAAGAGATCCTTCTCGACGTTAACAAACTGGCGGAAGGGAGGGCCTTCTGCTCGGTGCGGTTCCCGGCCGTGCGCCCCGACCACAAGATGATCGCCTATGCCATGGATACCGGCGGCCGCCGTTTTTACGACGTGTATTTTAAGGACCTGGAGACGGGCGAGACGCTTGGTGAGCGGCTAGAGAAGACCGCCGGCGATATGGCCTGGGCCAACGACAACAGGACGCTGGTCTACGTGAAACAGAACCCGGAGACGCTGCGCTGGGAGAAGGTCTTCTCTCACCGGCTCGGTGACGCGGCCGATAAAGAAGTCTACTTCGAGGCCGACGAAACTTTCGAGGTGGGCGTGGCCAAGTCCAATACGGACAAGTTCATCTTCCTGCGCTCCGGCTCCACGCTTTCCACCGAGTACCGCGTTATCGACGCGGACCGGCCCGCCGACGCGCCTAAGGTATTCCAGCCCCGCACCCCCGGGCTGGAGTACGACGTGGAGGACGGCGGCGATAAGTTCTACGTGCTTAATAACGACCAGGCCAAAAACTTCAAGGTCTCGGTCTGCCCCTCCTCCGCCACCGCGAAAGAGAACTGGACCGGCCTGGTCCCCCACCGCGAGGATACGCTGGTGGAGTACATAGACGTTTTTGAGGGTTGGCTGGTACTCAAGGAAAGGACCAACGCGCTGGGCCGTTTCCATGTTTTCAACCGGGCCGACGGCAGGGAGAGCTGGATAGATTTCGACGAGCCGGCGTATATGGCGGAGCTCGGAGAAAACTTCGAATACAAGACCGGCGTGCTGCGCGTGACCTACGAGTCGCTCACCACCCCGGATTCGGTTTACGACGTGGACCTCGCCAGCGGCAAGAAGACGATGATGAAGCGCCAGGAGGTGCTCGGCGGCTTCAACCCCGAGGCCTATGTGTCCGACCGGCTCTGGATCACGGCGCGCGACGGGGAGAAAGTGCCGGTTTCCATAGTCTATAAGAAAGGGATAGATCTTAAGAGCGGGAAGAACCCGGTGTATATTTATTCCTACGGCTCCTACGGCTACAGCTCGGATCCGTATTTCAGTTCGGTGCGCCTGTCGCTGCTGGACCGCGGCTTTATCTGCGCCATCCCGCATATCCGCGGCGGCTCCGAGATGGGGCGGCGCTGGTACGAGGACGGCCGGCAACTCAGGAAGAAGAACACCTTCTACGATTTTATCGACGCGACGAAATACCTGATAGACAATGGCTACACCTCCCCCGCCCATGTCTACGCCGAGGGCGGTTCGGCCGGCGGGCTGCTGATGGGCGCGGTGGCCAACATGGCGCCCGAGCTTTACCGCGGCATTATCGCGGCGGTGCCTTTTGTGGACGTGGCGACCACGATGCTGGACCCGGATATCCCGCTGACCACCGGCGAGTACGACGAGTGGGGCAACCCGAACGTGAAAGAGTATTTTGAATACATCCTCTCCTATTCTCCCTACGACAATGTGGGGCGGAAAGCCTACCCGAACCTGCTGATCACCACGGGCTTGAACGACTCGCAGGTGCAGTACTGGGAGCCGGCCAAGTGGGCGGCCAAGCTGCGCGACCTGAAGACGGACAAGAACCTGGTGCTGCTGAAGACCGATATGGATACGGGGCACGGCGGCAAGTCGGGGCGCTTTGAGGCGCTGAAGCTGACGGCGCTGGAGCAGGCTTTCATGCTGGACCTGGAAGGGCTAAAAGAGTGAGGCTTTCGGAAGTAAAGCGGCGCAACCGCGTGATCGGCATCGTGGCCGCGGCCATCCTCTTCCAGGCCGGCGGTCTGGACGGGCGCCTGCGCGGCGTCGGCGGCCCCGTCTTCTCCTTCGCCGTCCTCGTCCTCCTGTTCTTCCTCGCCCCCCTTCTCCTCGAATACCTCGAACGCAAGTTCACCAAATAGCAGCCGACGGGGTGCATTTTTTTATACCGAAGAGCCAGTCGTAGGAGGCGAGGAAGGAAGCTGTTCTTACTCCGGAGTGTTTTGTGGCCGCGAAACCGTTGAAAGGGGACGCGGCTATTTTTTTTAGCGGCGGCGAGCCTAGCGCGACCGGGTTCTTCTTCAATCCGACGGGGCCCTGGTACCGGGTATGCCCGGAGAACGGCAGCGTAAAAACCGACTCGCAGCCGTACCTGGCGTTAAGCCAGCCGGTGACGGTCGGGATATGTCTGTACTGTTTTTCTCCCAGCGGGAAATAGTAGCGGGTCTTCGAGGCGTGCATGTTCCCGGCGGCGAACAGGACCCGGTCCGACTTCTCGAGCAGGCCCCGGTTCTGTTCGAACTGGCTGATGAGGAACAGTTCCCTCCTGCGGTCGAACTCGTCCTCGTCCGCGCAGTTCAAGATCTCCCGGGACAGGCGCGCGCGTTTATCCGTTCCCCGCGGGGCGAAAGACATATCGGCGCACAGCACTTTCAGTTTTTTTCTTTTTGCGGAGGGAATATCAGCCAGGCCCTGCAGGAAGGAGAATTGGTCGCTCAGATAATGGGAAGTCGCGGGGGCGCTGAAAAGGGCCTTAAACTGCCTGCCCGGCTTTCCCTCCGCGAGCCAGTCCAGGACCAGGGACTGCTGGTCATAGGCGCGTTCCAGCGCGAGCGTCACTTTGCGGCCCTCAGCCAGCCATTTGCCGATAATCCCCAGTTTTGCCGGGGTCAGGTCCTCTATGCCGTGTATTTCCCCGAAAGACAGGACTTTTTTCCTGAAATCCGGAATTCTGGGCCGATCGCCTTGGTGTCGCATGGTTCCCACTCTACACGTTTGGCGGCAGCTGAATCAAGGCGCGTGTCGCTGCTTCAAGCGGCTGGCTGTTTATTATTGCCGCGGGGCCCCGGCATTTTGTATTATTAAGGAAAGACCTCCCCAAGGGGTTTCCGCCCGCACCCGCGGGCCAGATGGTAAAAGACAACAGGAGCCAATGATTATGCCCAAGACGGCCGTTAAATCCAAAGCGAAAGCAGCTAATTCCGTTAAAATTTCCAAGAAAGTCATATACTTCTTCGGCGGCGGCAAAGCCGAAGGCAAAGCGTCCATGAAGAACCTCCTGGGCGGCAAAGGCGCCAACCTCGCCGAGATGGCCGGCCACCCCGACCTGCGCCTGCCCGTTCCCCCGGGCTTCACGCTGACCACCGAAATTTGCACCTATTACTGGGGCAACAAGCGCTCCTACCCGAAGGGCCTCACCCAGGACGTAGAAAAGAACATCCGCAAGGTGGAAGAGATCACCGGCAAGAAGTTCGGCGACGCCGCCAACCCCCTGCTCGTGTCCGTGCGCTCCGGCGCCCGCTCCTCCATGCCGGGCATGATGGAGACCATCCTGAACTGCGGTCTCACCACCGAGACCATCCCGGGCCTGATAAAGCTCACCAACAACCCCCGCTTCGTGTACGACTCGTACCGCCGCCTGATCATGATGTACTCCGACGTCGTCATGGAAAAGGCCGCCGGCATAGAGCCCGCCGACGACCAGGGCATCCGCAAGCAGCTTGAGCGCATCATGCACGACATGAAGACCAAGAAGGGCGCCAAGTCCGACACCGACCTGACCGCCGAGGACCTGAAGGAACTGTCCGTTCTCTTCAAGGCCAAGGTGAAGGAAGTCATCGGCAAAGAATTCCCCGACAACCACATGGACCAGCTGTGGGGCTCCATCGGCGCCGTGTTCGCCTCCTGGATGGGCAAGCGCGCCGTCTCC
>MGUA01000005.1:0-207 GCA_001799735.1 Elusimicrobia bacterium GWB2_63_22
ATCCGAAAGTAATAATGAATACGGCCTTATTCGGGCGGCTCCGTGGGTCCCCGTTCTGCGGTTTTTCCGGTTTCTGCATTTTTTGTTTTCCTCAAAAGAATAATAATTAAATGGCGCAAAAAATTCTGCATTTCGGAGTTTTTTGCCGGAGATTTTGATGTTCCTGAACACCGCGCCGGGGGGCGCACCTTGGTTTATTAAAAACCC
>MGUA01000005.1:240-15729 GCA_001799735.1 Elusimicrobia bacterium GWB2_63_22
TTTTCTGTTAATGTTCGGTCGCGCCCCCCGGCGGTCTTCAACAAGTGTAAAGTTTTGTATAATTTACCTATGAAGCGCTACAACATGGTTGAAGCCGCCAAACTGCTGCGCGTAACGCGCCAGACCCTCTACAACTGGATAAACCGCGGCTGGATAAAGCCCGGGCGCGATTACAGGAACTATCCGGTCTTCACCGAGGCGGACATGCGCAAGATAAAGAACTGGAAGGAAACCATAAGGTAGCCATGAAAACAGCCCTATACTTGCGAGTCTCTACGGAAGACCAGGCCCGGGAAGGCTATTCCCTTGAGGTGCAGCGGGAAACCCTTGAAGCGTTCGCCAAGCGAGAAGGCCTTGAGGTCTACAAAGTTTACTCGGACAACGGCATAAGCGGTTATTCGTCCGACCGGCCCGCGCTTGCCGCACTTATGGCTGACGCCAAAGGCGGCAAGTTCGGGCTTGTACTGGTATCCAAGCTGGACAGGTTCAGCCGCAACCTCAAAGACCTCTTACAATTGGTGGACACTTTATTCGGCTACAATGTCGGCTTTAAGTCGGCGGGGGAACCCTTTGATACCACAACCTCGGCCGGCAAACTCATGTTTCAGCAGCTTGGCAGTTTCGCTGAGTTCGAGCGCAACCGCATAGCGGAGCGCGTGTTCCCCGGCATGGTCAAAGGCGTTCAGCAGGGCAACTGGCAGGGCTCGCGCTATGCGCCCTACGGTTACGCCTACAACAAGCAGGCCAAGCTGCTGGAGGTAGTGGAGAGCGAGGCCGAGGTTGTGCGGCGCATCTTTGCCATGTACAATGAGGGGCAAAGCACCTGGGCTATAGCCGCCACACTGGCCCGTGAAGGGTTCAAGAACCGCAAAGGCAACTATTTCGGCTCAAAGGTTTTGGGAGATATCCTCAAGAACCAGATATACATCGGCAAGCTGGTCTGGAACGCCCACCACTACGACAAGACCAAAAAGACGCCCAAGGGCTACAAATCCGTTAAGAACGCGCCGGACAAGATCATAGTGGCGCAGGGCAAACACACGGCCATACTCAGCGAGGAGGTTTTTGCGCAAGCGCAAAAACTCCGCGCTGAAAAGTGCGCGCACCGCTACACGGTCCGCAAAGACAAGTATGTTCTGTCCGGGGTACTCTATTGCGAGAAGTGCCACCGCAAGTATATAGGAGTGACCAGCATATCCAACCACCGCACCAAGGCCACGAAGAAATGGTATCGTTGTTCCTCGCGCAACAACGGCTTTACCGCTTGCGGCAACCCCAACGCGCAAGAAGGGGAACTGAAGTCACAGGTAGCGGAAATGGTTGATACGCTGCTCCACAACCCCAAAATAGGGAGCCGATGGGTGAGCATGACTTCGCAGGCTCCCAAGCCCACGCAAGACGAAAAGAAGACCACAAAAGTGGTAAAAGAGAAACTTACGGCTAACCTCGCCAAGCAGGGCAAATTGACCGACGCGTTCATAGAAGGCCTGCTGTCCAAGGAAGTTTTTGAGGAGAAAAACCGGCCCCTGATGGAAGAGGGCGAGGAGTTGAAAAAGCTCGCCGCTTATTACGAGTTACGCGAGATAGACCGCGAGAAACTCGCGGACTATCTCGCGGTGGCCCGGAGCTACGTCTCCGACGTAGCACCGGGGAAGAAACAGCTTAGCCCCACAGAGCATAAGCGTCTTCTCAACCTGGTGTTCAGGAACATCAAAATCTCCGGCAAAAAACTCCGAAATGCAGAATTTTTTGCGCCATTTAATTATTATTTTTTTGAGGAAAACAAAAAATGCAGAAACCGGAAAAACCGCAGAACGGGGACCCACGGAGCCGCCCGAATAAGGCCGTATTCATTATTACTTTCGGATGCCAGATGAACGAGGCTGATTCGCGGGACATCGCGGCGTCCTTCGGACGGCGCGGCTACACGCTGACCGACGACCTGAAGAAAGCCGACGCCGTGGTGGTCAATACCTGCACCGTGCGCCAGCGCGCCGAGGACAAGGCCATCTCGCAGATAGGCCGCCTGCGCAAGTGGAAGCTGGCCAGGCCCGACGGCAAACTTTTTATAGTCGGCTGCGCGGCGCAGAAGCTGGGGGGGAAGGACCTGAAGCGCCGCTTCCCTTTTGTGGACGAGGTGACTGGCGCCAGGGATATAGAATATTTCGAGGACGCGCTGGCCGCACAGCTGGGGCCGGCGCCCGAGACAGGTTACCCGGACAGCGCGCTATTCCGCTCGCCGCAGTCCTCCTACGTCACCATCATGCGCGGCTGCTCGCACAAATGCTCCTACTGCATAGTGCCGGCCGTGCGCGGCCCGGCGGTCTTCCTGCCCCCGGAAGAAATACTGCAGGACGCGCGGCTTAAACTGGCGGCCGGCGCCAAAGAGATAGTGCTGCTCGGCCAGACCGTCAACGCCTACCGGCACGGCAAGACCACGTTCTCCGAACTTTTAAAAAAAGTCCTTGGCCTGCCGGGGCTGGCGCGGCTGCGCTTCATGAGCCCGCACCCGCTGTATTTCGACGAGTCCTTTACCGCGGTGCTGGCCGGCAACCCCAAGCTCGCCCGCTACCTGCACCTGCCGGTACAGAGCGGCTCGGACCGCATCCTTAAAGCCATGCGGCGCGGCTACACCAGGACGCAGTACCTGGACCTGCTGGCCAAACTGCGCGCGGCCGTGCCGGAGCTGGCGGTTTCCACGGACTTCATAGTGGGCTATCCGGGTGAGACCGAAGAGGACTTCGCCGACACCCTGGCCCTTATAAAGGAAGGGCGCTTCTCCATGGCCTTCTGCTTCAAGTATTCGCCCCGCAGCGACCGGCCCGAGATGGCCTCGCACCTGGACGAGCCCGCCATGGAGGCCCGCCTTGAGAAACTGCTGGCGGCGGTAAAAAAGAACTCGCGCCTTGTTTTAAATGAAAGAATTGGTAAAATAGAGGAAGTTCTTTTCGAGACCGAGAACTATGGCCGCACCTCAGGCAATTTCGGCTGCAGGGTGAAGGCCGGCGGAGCTCCCGGAGCGCTCAGCAAAGCGCTGATAGAGGGAGCCGACAAAAATGTTTTAAACGGAAAGGTAATATGACCAAAAAAATCAGCAAGGTACTTAAAGAGCGGCGCGAGCACGTGCGCCTGCCCATACTGCACGGCATCCTCGAACCGGTCGAGATAGAATTTTACACGCAGGACGCGCACGGCAAGGCCGTGCCCCAGCCCGCCATCCTGGCGGACCTCTCCGCCGGCGGCATGCGCCTGATTACCTTCATGGCCCCGCCCCACACCAAGGAGCTCAACATCATCCTCAAGCTCAACGGCGTCAAAGAGATGCCGGTGACCGGCAAGATCTCCTGGGTAAAAGACAAGGGCGGCGTGTACATGAACGGCATCTCGTTCTCCCACATCAGCCACGACGACAAGAAGCGCATCAGCGACATGGCCGAGGACTACACCGACTGCGACACGCGCTCCGAGCTGAAGCTGCCGGAAGTCTGCGTGGAGACCTGCCGCGCCCACGGCCTGTGCAACAAGCCGCAGAAGGACGATTCGCTCTTCAAGAAGAAGTAAGAACGCCAGGCAGCCAGGCGGTATAGCGGTCAGGCGGCTAAAAGCCACTGGCCGCTATTTATTACTGACTGGATTCCGGCTTTCGCCGGAATGACGATGACGGACATGTCCATACAACCCCTTAAACCTATTACCCTGATGGGGGCCAACGCCTCCGGCAAGACCGAGATAGCGCTCGAGCTGGCCCGCCGCCTGGGCGGGGAAATAATTTCCGTCGATTCCAAGCAGACCTACAAGTTGATGGAGGCCGGCACCGCCAAGCCCGCGGGCGCCTGGACCGACACCCCCGCCGGCCGCGCCTACCTGGTGGAAGGCGTGCCCTACCACATGGTAGACACCCTGGACCCGCGCGCCACCTACGACGTGGGCACCTTCGTCAAGGAAGCTAAAAAGCTGGTGTCGGAGATCTGGGCCAGGAACCGGGTGCCGCTGATGGCCGGCGGCACCGGCATGTACGTGCAGGCCTTCTGGAACGGCCTGGACGAGCTGCCCCCGGCCGACCCCACGCTGCGCGAGCAACTGGCCGCGCTGGCCGCGGCCGGCGGCAAGGAAGCGCTTTACGCCGAGCTGCTGGCCGTGGACCCCGAGGCCGCGCGCCGCATCCCGCCCGCCAACATCCAGCGCGTCATGCGCGCCATAGAGATCACCCGCCTGGCCGGCCGGCCGGTGTCGCAGATCTGGAGCGGCAGGTTCTTCGACGCGCTGCCGGCGCACGAGGGCAAATTCGTTTTTTTGAAATGGGCCAAGGAACTGCTGGCCGAACGCATAAAGCGCCGCACCGCCACGCGCTTCGACGAGTGGGCGGGGGAGACCCGCGCCCTGCTGGAGAAAGGCTACGCCGAGGATTGCCCGGGCCTTAAGACCCTGGGCTACCCGCAGATGCTCGACCACCTGGCCGGCCGCATAAACAAGGCCGAGACCATCCGCCTTATCACCACGGCCTCCCTGGCCTACGCCAAGCGCCAGAACACCTGGTTCGGCCGCTACCGCAACGTGATCAGGATAGAGCTGCTTAAGTTCGAAGACTACGACCCCGCCGCGATAGCGGAAAAGATAATCAACGCATGAAAATAATTTTAGTGGCGGCCGAACTTAAAAAGAAGCGCCCCGACGCGGCCGCCGAAAGCGCGCTGGAAGAACTCTGGCGCCTGGCCGAGACCGCGGGCCTCACGCCGGTGCAGAAGATCCAGGTGCGGCTGCAGGCCTGGAACCCGGCCACCCTGATCGGCTCAGGCAAGGTGGAAGAGCTCAAAGAGATTATAAAGGAAACCGGCGCGGGGGCCGTAATTTTCGACGAGGACCTTACCCCGGGGCAGGGGCGCAACCTGGAGAAGGCCCTGGGCGTGAGCGTGGCGGACAGGCCGCGGCTGATCATAGACATCTTCGCCATGCGCGCCCGCACCCGGGAAGGCAAGCTGCAAGCCAGGCTGGCCGGCTTTAACTACGCGCTCTCGCGGCTGGGCGGCAAGGGCGGCAGCATGGACCAGCAGCGCGGCATGATAGGCGGCCGCGGCTCCGGCGAGAAGAAACTGGAATACGACAAGCGCGAGCTGCGCGTGAAGATCTCGGAACTGGAGCGGGAGATAGACGCCATACGACGCGAGCGCTCCACCCAGCGCGGCAAAAGGGACGCCGTGCCCATGCCGCAGGTGTCCATAGTGGGCTACACCAACGCCGGCAAGTCCACCCTGCTCAACCGGCTCACCGGCGGCAAGCACGCCATCTACGCCGACGACAAGCTTTTCGCCACGCTGGACCCGAGCACCAAGCGGGTGCGCCTGCCATCGGGCGGCTGGGCCCTGTTCACCGACACGGTGGGTTTTATCCAGAAGCTGCCGCACGACCTGATAGCCGCCTTCCGCGCCACGCTGGAGGAGATCCTCTACAGCGACCTGATCATGCACGTGCACGACCTGAGCTCGCCCGAGGCCCAGCGGCAGCACGACGCCGTAAAGGCCACGCTGGAGGAGCTCGGGGTGCACGACATCCCTGTAATACACGTATTCAACAAAGCCGACGCCGTAAAGGACCCGGCCGTTTCGGCCTGGGCTCCAGGGCGCCTGCGCCCGCTGTTCGTCTCGGCGCTCACCGGGACGGGGGTGGACGGCCTGATGGCCGCCTGCGAGCGGGCCCTGTCCCACCGCTGGAAGGAATACAAGCTCACGGTGCCGCCCGGCGCGAAAGGCGTGATGAAGGAGATCTACGATTCTTCCCTGGTGCTGGAAGCCGCCTACGGGCCTGACGGCGTGACGCTGCGGTTCAAGGCCACCCCCGAAAACTACGCCCGGGTAAAGAAGAAAATTTTTATATAATCTAAAAGATGACCAACACCAAAATAGGCCTGCTTTTCATCGCGAGCTACCTCCTCGGCGGCATCCCCACCGGCTACATCATCGGCCGGCTTAAGGGCATAGACATCCGCAAGCACGGCTCCGGCAACCCCGGCACCGCCAACGTCTACCGCACCCTGGGCAAACTGCCAGGCATAACCACCTTCATCGCGGACTTCCTCAAGGGCTTCGTCCCCACCCTGATAGCGGCGCAGTTCTTCTTCGACCCCAACTTTACGGATTTCAGCCGGGGCCACTGGTGGATCCCGGTGACCGCCGGCGCGCTGGCCATAGCCGGCCATATCTGGACCCCGTTCCTCAGCTTCCACGGCGGCAAGGGCGTGGCCACGGCGGCTGGCGTCTTTATGGCGCTGCTGCCCGTACCCACGGCGGGGGCCTTTGTGGTGTTTGGCGCGGCGGTGGCCGTCACCAGCCACATCTCGGTCGGCTCCATGGCCGCCTCGGTGGCCCTGCCCATACTCTGCCTTGTCCTGGCCAAGGATTACCAGCGGCCCTTCACCCTGCTGGCGCTGGCCGTCTGCGCGCTGATCTTCTACACGCATATCGCCAATATCCGCCGCATCCTTAAAGGCGCGGAACTCTCTTTCAAACACAAGGGCGCCGGGGAAACCGAAGGCGAAAAAAAATAATGACCAAAGACATCACTCCGGGCGACGTGGAGGTCCGCATCTACTCCATCGCCACCAGCCAGACCGAGTCCATCATTTTCCTCGACGAGATAGAGGGATCGCGCATCCTGCCCATCTGGATCGGGCCCATGGAAGCGCAGGCCATCGCCATCCGCCTTTCCGGCTACCCGTCGCCGCGCCCCATGACGCACGACCTGCTTTTTTCTTTCATAAAGACGCTCGGCCTGACGATCCGGAAAGTGGTCATCACCGACATAGTGGAGAACACCTACTACTCCAGCCTGCACGTGACCGCCCCAGACGGCGGCGGCCTGCGCCTGATAGACTCGCGCCCTTCCGACGCGGTGGCGCTGGCGGTGCGCTTCGGCTGCCCCATCTATATCAACGAGCAGGTTTTCGGCAAGACCCAGGTGCTCTCCAAGCCCATAACCGAGGACGAGGTCACCAAGTTCAAACACGATCTCAAGAACCTTAAGCCCAACGACATCATCGGCCAGCTGCTGGGCGGCGGCGCCGCGGGCGCGCAGCCCGGCGAGGGGGAAGAGGAAGAGGACGAAGAGCAGGGGGAGGAAGAGGACGATGAACAGGCTTGACCTTATAAGGGAACTCACGAAGCACCTGACCACCGAGAAAGACGCCAAGATGGCCGTCTGCAAAACTTTCGAGATCATGGGGGAGGCCCTGCGCGACAACCGCAAGGTGGTCATCTCCAATTTCGGCACCTTCAAGGTGAAGGAGCGCATGCCCCGCCAGATGCGCAACCCGAAGACCAACCAGCGCGTGATGGTGGGGCCGCGCAAGAGCATACGTTTCAAGCCCTCCAAGAAACTGACCGTAGGGATGTAGGCAGGACGGCCGCGCCTTATGGCGGATAAAACTTATTTCACCATCGCCGAAGTCGCCCGGAAAGCCCAGGTGCCGGAATACACCATCCGCTACTGGGAGCTTAAATTCCGGCTGCTGCGCCCGCTGCGCCTGTCCAGCGGCCACCGGCGCTATACCCAGGCCGACATAGACACCCTGCTGGAGATCAAGGACCTGGTCTTCGTAAAAGGCTACGCTCTCGACGGGGCGCGCAAGGCCCTGGCCGCCAGGCGCAGGCAGAAGAAAACGGTGCAGCAGGCGGCCGTCACCGCCAACGCCAAGAGCGACCTGCTGGAAGCCATCCGGAAGGACCTGCGCCAGTTGATAAAAGAGCTGTAGGCCCGGTAAATTTATTTTTTTGCTATAATAGCATCTCAGGTAATACGGTTCTTTATAACTTCAGCGTTTGACAGCCCCCACCGGGGCGTGGCTCAATGGTAGAGCGTTCGCTTGGGGTGCGAAAGACTCCGGGTTCAATTCCCGGCGCCCCGATGAGGGCTGTCAAACATCTTAAACCAGCCGAAAGGCTGGTTTTTTTGTTGTAGAATATCCACGGGTTGAAAAACACATAAACACAGGAGACTCTAATGAAAACCAGGAACGCTATTCTGCTGGCCTCCGCCGCCTGCTTTATCGCCGGCGCCGCTTACGCGGCCGCCAAACCCAAGGCCAAGCAGCCCGCCCACGCCGCGCGCGCCAACGCCATCGCCTTCAAGTTCTACGCCAAGGAGGCGGCCAAACCCGGCAACCTGTTCTTCTCGCCTTACAGCGTGTACACGGCCTTCGCCATGGCCTACGAGGGCGCCAAGGGCAAAACCGCCACCGAGATCGCCTCCGTCTTCTCCTTCCAGCCCAAGACCGCGGACCTGCGGGCCTCGCTGGCCGCCCTTAACCGGGACCTGGCCGCCGCCACCCGGGAGGCGGAATTCAAGCAGGCTAATTCCTTCTGGGCCCAGCAGGACTACAAGTTCCTCCCGGCCTACCTCAACACCCTGCGGGGCACCTACAGGGCCGAGGCCCGGCAGGCCGATTTCAAGAACAAGACCGAAGAGGCCCGCGCCATGATAAACGGCTGGACCGAGGGGCAGACCAACGGCCGGATAAAGGACCTGTTCCCGCCCGGCGGGCTGGACGCGCTGAGCCGGCTGGTGCTGGTCAACGCGGTGTACTTTAAAGGCAAATGGGTGACCACCTTCAACAAGGAACTCACTTTCGACGGGGATTTCAACAAGGCCGACGGCACGCAGGTGAAGGTGCGCATGATGTCGGCGCCGCAGCCGGAACCTGGCCTGTATTTCGCGGACGAGGAACTGCAGGCCCTGCGCCTGCCCTACAAGGGCGGCCTCTCCATGCTGGTGCTGCTGCCGAGGAAAGGGGGCAAAGGCCTGCCCGGCCTGGAAGGGGAGCTGTCGGAGAAAAAGCTGGCCGCCGTACGCGCCGGCCTCTCCGAGCAGAAGGTTAAAGTCTTCATCCCCAGGTTCACGTTCAGCTCCGGCTTCAGCCTTAACGGCGCGCTGGCCGCCCTGGGCATGCCCACGGCCTTCACCGACGGAGCGGATTTCTCTGGGATGGACGGCAGCAAGAAGCTCTATATACAGAAAGCTTTCCACAAGGCTTTCGTGGAAGTTAACGAGGAGGGGACCGAGGCGGCCGCCGCCACGGGCATAGCGATGGGCGTAAAGTCCATGCCCATGTTCGACGTGGCCGTTTTCAGGGCTGACAGGCCGTTCCTCTTCTTCATAGAAGACCCCAAAACCGGCCTGATCCTGTTCATGGGCCGGGTGGAAGATCCGACCCGGCAGTAAAGCTCAGCCGGCCGTAAAACCGGCCCGCTCAATGGCCGCCCTGAGATCCTGCAGGGCGGCCTTTTTTTCGTCGTAGTCCACTACGGCCTCGCCCCGCTCCAGGCTGACCTCGGCGGAGAGCACCCCGGGCACCTTGAGCAGCGCCTTCTCCACCCCGGCGCGGCAGCCGCCGCAGCTCATCCCCGCGACTTTTATAACGGTTTTCATAAAGTTCACCTCGGGGATATTATATCACGGCGCGGGCGAGACAAAAAAGTCTTGACAATAATGATTACAATCTGATATCCTTTCTTATGTGAGAACAATTCCAGTTGCAAAGAAACAGCCAACGGCCGCCGCCAGGCCTTTCCGCATGACCCCGCAGAGGGCGGCCATCCTGCGCCTGCTCGACGGCAACAAGCGCCACCCCTCGGCGGAAGATATCTACGCCCGCATCAAGCGCAAGTTTTCCGGCATGTCCTTCGCCACCGTCTACAACACCCTCCAGTCCCTGCTCAGCGCGGGGAAACTGGCCGAGGTCAGGATAGACTCAAAGCGCTCCCGCTTCGACCCGGGACTTAAACCTCACAGCCACCTGATGTGCGTGCACTGCGGGGCCATCCTAGACCTGCCCCTGAGCAGGCCGCCGCTCCCGGCCGGCAAGCCGGCGGGCTTTCGGGTGCTGCGCTGCAACGTGGAATTTTACGGGGTCTGCCGGGACTGCGGCCGCAAGCCCGCCGCCGGAGCTAAAAGGAGAACGATATGTGCGACGGAAAAAAAGAAGTGACCCTGGTGGGAGAAAAGATAGCCCCGTTCGAGCTGGAGACCTTTAACCCGGCCGCCTGCAAGTTCGGGCGCTTCCGCCTGGAGGACGCGGCCAAGAACGGCCGCTGGACCGTGCTGGTCTTCTACCCGGCCGACTTCACCTTTGTCTGCCCCACCGAGCTGGCCGACCTGGCCGACAAGCACGCCGAGCTGGAGCGGCTGGGCGCCGAAGTGCTGTCGGTCAGCACCGACACCAAGTTCACCCACATGGGCTGGCAGGCGCAGGAGCGCCTCCTTAAGGACGTGAAGTACCCCATGGCGTCCGACGCCCGCGGCCGCCTGGCGCAGGCCCTGGGAGCGTACGACTGCAAGACCGGGCTGGCCTACCGCGGCACCTTCGTCATCAACCCCGACGGCGTCCTGGCCGGCGCGGAGATAAACCTGAACAACGTCGGGCGCGACATGGCCGAGCTGCTGCGCAAGCTTAAGGCCTTCGTCCACACCTACAAGAACCCCGCCGAGGTCTGCCCCGCCAAGTGGAAGCCCGGCGAAAAGACCCTGAAACCCTCTGAAAAGTTGGTGGGCAAGGTGGGGGAAGAACTGAAATAGCTTTTGCCCTTCGGGGCAGAAACGGCAGTGATAGAGAGACAACGGCCCCGCGTCTTCGGATCGCGGGGCCGTTCTAAGGTATAATCATTTTAATGGAGACCGCCGGGCAGACCTACCCGCTCAAAGTCGCGCTGATCTACGGTTCAAAGCCGTCGGGGCATTACGCCGCCGCCCGCGCCGTGGCGGAGTTCCTGCCGCCCAGCATCATCGAGCCGGTCCTGGTGAACCTCTCCGACGTCTACCCGGACTTCGGCCCCTTCGTGGCCAGGACCTACCTGCAGCTCCTCAACAAAACCCCGGCCGTCTGGGATTACGTCTACGACAACGACTTCGTCGCCTTCGCCGCCAGCGCCTTCAGGGAGGCCATCCTGCCCTTCTCCTCGGCCAAGCTGGCCGACCACCTGCTCAAGCGGGGCGTGCAGGCCGCCGTCTCCACCCAGGCCTTCTCCTCGCTGCTGATCACCAAGAACCGCCGGCTCGCGCGCCTGCCGCTGTTCTCCGTGGTGACGGATTTTTGCGCCCACACCTACTGGCCGTCCAAGGGCGTGACCGCGTACTTTGTCCCCGAAAAATCCGTCGCCGCCGCCCTTAAGGAAAAAGGCGCGCCGGCGGAAAGGGTGCACCTGACCGGGATCCCGGTGCGCAAGGAATTCACCGCCGACACCGACAGGGCCGCGGCCCGCCGGCAGCTCGGCCTGGCGCCGGGCCTTTTCACCGTCATGCTCACGGGCGGCAGCCGCGGGCTGGGGGAACTGGTGCAGGCCGCCGCGGCCCTGAAGCCGCTGCTGGGCCGCATACAGGTGCTGGTGCTGTGCGGCAACAACCGCCGGCTCTGCCGCCAGGCGGAGAAGGAGCTGGATTCAAAAAAGCACCTGCGCTTCGTGGATTTCACCGATTCCCCGGCGGCCTACTACGCCGCGGCGGACCTGGTGGCCGGCAAGCCCGGCGGGGTCACGCTCGCCGAGACGATGTGCATGGCCAAGCCTTTCGTTATCTATTCGCCGCTGCCGGGCCAGGAGGAAAGGAACTCCGTCTTCCTCCGCCGCCACCGCCTGGCGGAAACCGCCGCCACGCCGGCCGAGCTGGAGCAGCTGGTGCGCCGCTGCCTGGCCGCCCCGGGCGCCCTGGCCCCCGCCTCGCGCGCCATGGCCGAACACGCGCGCCCCCACGCGGCGCGCGACATAGCGGCCAAGATAATAGAAACCCTTACGGCCGCCTGAGCGCGGCCGCGCCCCGCCGGGCTTACGCGGACAGCTTCTGTCCGGATTTGCACTTGACCCCTCCGCCCGTTGTTTTATAGTCTTATCACCACAGGGGACGCAGCGGGGATCATGAAAAAAATATTTCTTGCTTTATTGCTGGTCGCGGTATCCGGGGTCTCCGGCTACGCGCGGGACGTCCGCGTGCTTTTAAAGGACGGCGCCGAGCGCAGGGGCGAGCTGACCGTAACCAACGAGGACTCGGTCTTCCTGAAATTCAAGAACGGCATAGTGCGCAAATTCGCTTTCGCCGACATCGCCTCGGTGCTGGACGAGGCCACGGGCGAGGACCTGACGGCGTCTGTGAGAGCCGGCGCCAGGGCCCCGGAAAAAGTTAAGCCCGCCGAAAAGGCGCCTCCCGCCCGCAGGACCGCCGACACCTACCACCCCAAAGCCCCGGCCAGGGCCCTGCCCGACAACGTGCTGGGCTGGATGTCGGCGCGCTACGACGCCAAGACAATGCTCGGCTTCAAGTGGGAACACCCGGACAAGGCCCGGCTCAACTACGCTTTCGAGCGGAACGGCTACCTGCCCCGCGCCGGCATTCTGGCCGGCTCCGCGGAGCGGCGCGGCCCCGAAGGGCGCCTCGAGATCGCGCCCTTGGGGTCTTTCTACGACGCGGACGCGTGGGACAACACGACGGACTCCTACCTGGAAGTGCGCTACGCCAAGGCCGGCGCCGGCGCCTCCTGGAACGTCGGCTACATCACCTATTCCGAAGCGCGGGAATTCTGGGACTTCGACTCCGCGTTCACCGAGACGGAGAAGTTCACGGAAACGGAAGCCAGCGTTGTCTACGCCTCTATCGTGCTGGCCCTGCCCATACCCAACTTCACCTATTACGGCTTTATCGGCCCGGCGCTAGCGAGCTACGATTATTCGGAAAGCGGCACCATCACCCCCTGGCTGGGCGCCCCGACTCCGATCAGCCTGCAGAAGAGCGGCACCGTGCCCACCTGGCTGGGCGGGGTCGGCTTCTCCATCAGGGCCGACAGCGGCTTCGGCGTGTTCGGGGAATACAAGCACATAGCCGGCAGCGGGGATTATCCCGGCGGGGACAGCATGGGGTTCGGCCTTTCGGTAGGCTTTTAAAGCGGGAGAACGGATCAAAGAAAGTACGGAGGAATAACAGAAATGAAAAGACAACTGACACTGGCGGCCGTGGGTCTGGCCGTGATAGGGCTGGCGGGCTGCACTTCCATAAACAAGAGCTATCCCATAAACAGGGTAAGCTCCGGCGTGGAGATCATGCCCCTTAACAGGAACGAATATAAAGTCATCGGCGACACGCAGGGCGAAGCCTGCGCCAAGTACCTGCTCGGCGGCAAGCTGCCCTGGTTCAGCGGCGTCCCCACCAAGACCGTTTCCGGCGCCACCGGCGGCGGCGGCAGCTTCATGGCGTCCCTGCCCCTGATAGGCGGCTTCTTCGGCGGCCAGGAGAAGGTCATACAGGAAGCCACGTACGAGGCCCTGGACAAAGTGCCGGGCGCCGACGCGCTGCTCTCCGTCAGGACCAGGACCCAGAAGAAATATTCCATACCGCTGGTCTACCGCGAGGAATGCGCCACCGTGCAGGGCAAGGCCTTCGGCATAAAGACCGACGCCGGCACGATAGACTAAGCGATGAACTCCGGTTATAAAAGCCGCGCCGCGGCCGCGCTTGCCTTTATGGCGCTGGCCCTGGCCGGCTGCGGCGGAAGCCTGCAGGTGACGCGCAATCCCAGCGCGCAGCTGGCCTCCGTGAAGAAGGTGGCGGTGGTGCCTTTCGGCGCCGCCCCCGCGCAGAGCCGCATAACCGGAGAATGGGAAACGCTGCTGCTCTCCCTGGGATATCGCGTGGTGGAGAGGGAGAACATAGAGCCTCTGCTCAAAGAGCAGGGGCTTTCCATTAACGGCATCGTCAACCCTTCCGAGGCGCCCAGGATCGGCGAGATCCTCGGAGTGGACGGCCTGCTGATGGGCCGGCCCAATACGCGCGAGCCTTATTATTCCTACAGCATGACCGGCGCGCCCAAGATCTCGGAGCCGGCGCCGGTGTCGGTAAAGCTGCTGGACGCGGCCACCGCGCGCGTGGTGTGGAGCGTTTCCAACGAGAAGGAAGAAGCCCTTAACGTGTCGCGGGAAGGCCGCGCCGTCAACGGCAAGATCAAAAGATCCCTGGAAGCCACCCTGGCGGAAGGCGGCTGGACCGCCGCCAGACCGCAGTACAGGGAATCTTCCAATTCGGCCCTGGCCTTTAACGCGGGGCTGCCGGCGGCGGGCGGCATGCGCGTGGGCGCGTACGCTTTTGCCGGCGGCAACGACAACGGCGACGGCGGCGCCTGGGCGGACAAGGCCGCGGCCATGCTGCTTAAGGCCGGCTACGACGTGGTGGACCGCCAGCAGCTGGAAAAGATCATAAAGGAACAGCGGCTCTCGGCCAGCGGCGCCACCCGCGCGCAGGACATGGCCCAGCTGGGCCGGGTGGCCGGGCTGCGCGCCGTGCTGATGGGGACCGCCTACGGCGGCCAGGTCTGCGCCTACCATATAAAGCTGGTGGACGTGGAGACCGGGGAGCTCTACTGGAGCGCCTACGGCGAGGACTGCCGCCTGGACGAGCTGGCCGCCTTCTTCAGGCAGCCGGCGCGGTAGACTTTAAAACCGTTTTTTTTGTAGTATATAGGCGCGGTAACCCGGAGCTGAAGTTTTTATCGGGGCGTGGCTCAGCTGGCTAGAGCGCTCGCTTCGGGTGCGAGAGACCGTGAGTTCAAATCTCACCGCCCCGATCTAATTTCCCCGCAAGCAACAGACCCGCCGTCAAGGCGGGTTTGCTTTTTGGGGAGGGGGTTGCCTTGTCAACACCTTTGCGCTTTTAGTATTATTTAGACGGTCAATAAAAAAACATATGCGTTTAAGTTTCCGCGTTTTGGGCAGGGTGCAGGGTGTCGGCTACCGCTGGTTCGTAAAAGAAGCGGCGGCCCGGCACAGCGTGGCCGGCTGGGTGCGCAACGCGCTTGACGGCTCGGTGGAGGGGGAGGCGCAGGGCCCGGTCCCCGCGCTGGACGGCTTCCTGAAAGAGCTGAAGACCGGCCACCCCTGGGCCGCCGTAGAGAACACCGAAACGCAGGAGATGCTGGACCAGGACGGCAGCGAAGATTTTTACATCAAGCCCACGGCTTAACCCGAGAGGAAAAACAATGGCTGAAGAAAAAGAGAACGAAGAGACAGAAAAGGAAGAGGCCCCCAAAGAGGCCCTTACCCCCGCGAAGGCTAAAGAGAAGCTCAGCGACATCAACATCGACTCCACCAACCAGTACATCCGCAAGATCAGCCAGATCGACCACAAGATCTCCCGCGAGGAATCGCACGACCTGTGGAAGCGCGTAAAGCGCGGCGACCGCCGGGCCAAAGAGCGCATCATGGAGCTCAACCTCAAGCTGGTCATCCCGATAGCCAAGCGCTTCCTGTACCAGGGCGCCGACCTGATGGACCTGGTGGAAGAGGGCAACCTGGGCCTGCTGCACGCCATAGACAAGTTCGACCCGCGCAAGGGCTACCGCTTCTCCACTTACGCCTCCTACTGGGTAGAGCAGTACGTGCGCCGCTCGGTGGAAGAAAATTCCAAGACCATCCGCATACCCCCGCACGCGTGGACCGCGCTGCGCAAATGGCTCAAGCAGTGGGACAA
>MGUA01000005.1:15762-126885 GCA_001799735.1 Elusimicrobia bacterium GWB2_63_22
ATCGTCACCGGCCTCTCTTCCATAGAGACCCCGATGTCCTCGAGCGGCGAATCCGAGGACACCATGGGCGACACGCTCAGGGACGCCGATAGCTCCACGCCGGACAACCTGATCTCCATCCTGCGCCTGCACGACGAGCTCAAGGACGCGCTGGTGGAGATAGGCGAGCGCGAGCGGATGATAGTGGAGTACCGCTACGGCCTCACCGGCCAGACCCCGATGACCTTGAACGACATCGGCAAGAAGCTGGGCTTATCGCGCGAGCGGGTGCGCCAGATAGAAGAGCGCGCCCTGCTGCGCCTGCGCCGCGTGGCGGCCAAGATGGGCCTGATAGAGCTGGGCCGCAAGCCGGACCACACCAACCTGCAGCCCGGCTGGCAGCAGCCCAAGGTAAAGACGGACATCCTCGGCGACGCCATCCCGACCAAGCCGTACGAGCCTCGCAAGCCGCAGAAAGGCAAAAAGTAACGGGGGGGGGGAGACTTATGTCAGCAACTGCCGAAGCCCTGAGCACGAAACTTAAGAGCATCATCCGCGACGTCCCGGATTTCCCCAAGAAGGGGATAGTCTTCAAGGACATCACCCCGCTGCTGGCGGACCACGCGGCCTTCACCGAGCTGGTGACTGCCTTCGCCGAAGCCTACCGCGGCACCGGCGTGACCAAGGTGCTGGGCATAGAGGCCCGCGGCTTCCTGCTGGCGGCGCCGCTGGCCCTGGCGCTGGGCGCGGGCCTGGTGCCGGTGCGCAAGAAGGGCAAGCTGCCCTACAAGACGGTGGCGGCCTCCTACGCGCTGGAATACGGCACGGATACCCTGGAGATGCACGCCGACGCCGTGAAGCCCGGCGAGAAGGTGCTGGTGGTGGACGACGTGCTGGCCACCGGCGGCACCGCGGCCGCGGTGTGCGAGCTGGTGGAGAAGCTCGGCGGCAAAGTGGCCGGCGTGGCCATGCTCATCGAGCTGGAGTTCCTCAAGGGCCGCGCTAAACTCGCTGGCCGCGACATCGTTTCTTTGATAAAATATTAGTTCGCTGCCCCCTTCGTTCAACGGATAGGACGAGAGTTTCCTAAACTCCAAATAGAGGTTCGATTCCTCTAGGGGGCACCAGCTTTAAGGAGATACACATTACTATGCCGGAAAACTCATGGATAGCCAGCGGTAGGGCCGAAGCCCCCAAGAAGACGGACAAGGCTTTCGCGTGGATAAAGACCAACCGCGAAACCTTCATCGGCTCGCTGGTGATACTGGTGGCCGCCATCATCTTCGGCGTCTACTTCTTCATGCACTACCGCGGCCTGCGCGACACCGCCTGGAAGAACCTCTTTATGGCCCAGCAGCTGGGCTTCTCGGGCAGCGTCAACGAGGCCCAGCAGCAGCTGGCCGCCATTGAAGCCAATTACGGCAGCACCAGCGCCGCGCCCTACGCCAGCATGACCAAGGGCGACATCTTCTTCGCGCAGAACAAGTTCAAGGAGGCGGGCGAGCAGTACGCCAAGGTGCTCAACGACCGTGACCTCGGGCCTTTCGCTTCCTACAACGTGGGCAAGTGCAAAGAAGCCGCGGGCGACCTGGCCGGCGCCCAGGCCCAGTACTCGGACTTCCTCTCCAAAACCCCGGAGCATTACATCGCCCCGGAAGTGCACGCCTCGCTGGCCCGCTCCCAGGAACTGGCCGGCGCCAAAGACCTGGCCAAGCTCTCCTACGAAAAGATCTCCCTGCTCTACCCGGACACCACCTGGGCCATGCAGGCCAAGGCCCGGCTGGGCCAGGCCGTCCCGAAAAAATAAAAAACGGCGCTTAAGAAAACCCGGCCAAACCAGGCCGGGTTTTTTTATTGGCCGGACCGGTTTGACATATGTCAGGTTTCTTGACATATAAGGCATATAATATAGATATAGAGTTGACATCATGAAATCATTTTGTAATAATAATAATGCTCTGTAGAGGAGGCTCCCGGTTCAAACAGGGAGACCGTCACCCCGGGGTAAGGGGGGAGCGGAGCGCCAATTTAAGGCGCTTCTCCTGCAAGGCCGTAGGCCCCCGAGGGGGCAGGCCCTAACTGTAAGGCATAAAAACCCTACAGGGAGAGTTAGTAACCCGGCAGCGATGCCGGGGGACTGAAAGCCCCGGAAACGGGCTTACGACAAAGTAAGGAGGAGTAATTAATGAAAAAAGTAATAGGTATACTTGCTCTGCTCGTGTTCGCCGGCAATATCGCCAGCGCCGAGCTGCTCAAGAACGCGAAGTACAGCGGCAGCATGGAAATAAAGAACGTCACTGGTCAGAAGAGCGTTGCGGCCGGTAAATCCGACTTCAGCAACACCAACACCCGCCTTATGATGGGTGTGAACTTCGACCTGAGCGACGAGATCAACGCGCAGGTCTCCGCCATAAAGAGCGACTACCGCTACTACGGCGACGACAGCACCGGTCAGAACGTGGACGCCCTCACCGCCAACATCCGCTTCGCTGAAGCTTATGTCGGCCTGAAGAACGTGCTCGGCCTGAACCACAAGTTCGGCAAGCAGTTCTACGGCAAAGCCGGCGACATGGTAGTGTACTACGGTCCCAGCTTCGGCGGCAACAACAACGTCGCCAACTTCAACGTGTCGGCCATAGACGGCTGGTACGCTGAGTGGATGAAGAACAAATGGACCGTCACCGGCCTCGCCGGCAAAGTCGACGAGCTCTCCACCACCAACCCCCAGGACATTAACCTCTACGGCGTAACCGGCAAGTACGATTACTCCGAGATCGTTAAAGCGACCGCGTACGGCTATCAGAAAGACAGCCGCAACGACACCGTGGCGCCCGCCTACCAGCATGACACCCTGAACGTTTTCGGCGTTAAAGCCGAAGGCAAGTTCATGGGCGTCGGCTACGGCGCGGAATACGCCATGAACATGGGCAAGAACAAGCAGCTGGCCGTCGCGGAAGACTACGTGGGCAACGCCCTCAAAGTCAACGCCGACTACGCGCTTGACCTCAACGCCATCGGCAAGTTCGAGTTCATGGGCGAGTTCGCCATGGGCTCCGGCGACGAATCCGCCACCGACGACGAAGAAGGCGAATTCCAGGCTATCAACCAGAACTACCAGCCCGGTATGATCTTCGGCACCTACGGCGTTGGCCAGACGATGAACGGCATCGGCAACCTGACCACCATGAACGTGGGCGCGAAGTACATGCCCAAGCAGATAGAGAAGCTCTCCATCGGCGCGAAGTTCTTCACTTTCGCCCCGACCGAAGAGCCCGTCGGCTACGACACCTACGGTTCCGAGCTCAACGTGTGCGCCAACTGGAAGCACTCCGAGAACATCGGCCTGAAGCTGTCCTACGGGATGTTCATGCCTGACGAAGATTACGTCGTCGCCTACAAGGGCGCCGGCGCTTCCGACGCCACGGAGACCCTGATGGGCCTCGACCTGACGCTGAAGTTCTAATAGCCGCAAGGTTATAGACATAAGAGCCCCGGGGCGCAAAGCCCCGGGGTTTTTATTTGTTATAATTTAACCCGATGGCAAAGCCGCACAACAAGCTGACTACCTGCGCCGCGGGGCTGCTCTCCGCCCTGCTTTTACCGGCGGCGGCCGGGGCCACCAAGCTGGACCTCTCGTCCACCATAGACATCCGCGCGGCCAAGTACACGGACCTGCCCTACGCGGGCCGCACCAACGACCAGTCGGTCTATACCGAAAACGCCACGCTGGGCTTCGTCATCAAGGGCATACAGCTGGAGAAGACCCAGGGATCCAGCATGGACGTGGGCATAGTGCTGCAGAGCATCGGCGCGGGCTCCTCCACAAACACCACCACCAGCCCGCAGTTCACCGACAACGTCAACCGCCTGCCAGAATCCAACGGCACGCCGTTCGTGCATTCCGCCTACGTAAAGATCTACAAGTTCCTGCGGCCCAACATCACCGCCACCTTCGGCCGGCAGGATTTCCTGCTGGGCCAGGGCATCACGCTTTCCGGCGGCGACCTGGGCCTGCCCGGCGGCCGGCTGGAGATCGCCAGCCTCTACCGCAACATCAAGGCCGACGTCTTCGTCTTCCGGCCTTTCAAGGGCGGGCGCTCCTACAAGGTGTACGGCGCCACCGCCTACTACCCCGGCAGCGAGGGCCTCTGGCAGGCCTACCACTTCTGGCAGCAGGACGGCAGCCCCTCCCAGGACATACTTTTTAACGCCAAGCGCACCACCAAGAAGTTCACCGGCCTGCGCTATTTCCTCAGCCAGAAGCAGCTTACTTTCGACGGCGAGGCCGTAGTGCAGCGCGGCACGGCCAAGAAGCTGGCCGGCGGCGAAGGCGCCTACGAAGCCTACGCCTTTATGATGAAGGGCTCCTGGACCCAGAACCTCTCCATCTTTGGCCAGTCCCGGCTGCGCCTGGGCTACGGCCGGTCTTCCGGCAACCCCGGCACCAGCCAGGACACCGACAAGGCCTTCTTCCCGGCTTTCGGCAGCAAGGCCAGCGCCTTCGAGCGCAAGGGCTACGGCGCCATAGCGGGGGCCACCCTTTACGACATGATAAAGACCTCGGCCACCGCCAACGGCATGCCGGAGGGCACCTCGGGCCTTAATATAATCAATATCGGGGCCGACCTGCCCTACAAGAAACTCCTGATCTCGGCCGACCTGTACAAGTTCCGCGCCTCCAGGAACATCAACGGCGGCTCCCTGCAGATAGCCAGCGAATGGGACCTGAAGGCCGCCTACGTGATGGGGGACAATCTCACCATAAACGCCGTTTACGCCGTTTTCTCGCCGCTTGGCCTCTACCCCTCGGGCAAGCAGGCCAAACTCATAGGCAGCTCCATAGCGGCCAAATTCTAACCCCGCCCGCCCCGGGAGGGGGGGAAACAACCACAAGAACCGGCTACCAGGCCGGTTTTTTCATGCCCCGGCGGCGGCCCGGGGTAGGGGGGAAAAGGCCGGCATCCGGGCCGTTTTAGCCCTTATGTTCCCCCTCCGCCGCCGCCAAAAAAACCGAAGCCTCCCGTCCATATGTCATTCAGGCCGTTTTTCGACGGAGAATTGCCAACAGTTATCCACAGGTTATCAACAATTGTTGACATATGTCTGCCATATAGCCGCCATATATTGACATATAACCAATTATAGGCTAGAATAATGACATATGAACTATAAGCTCAGAATAAAACATCCCTCAGGAGCGGAATTCGAGGCCGAAGGCCCCGCGGAGTTCATCATAAGCGAAAAAGAAGGCTTTCTAAGCCGCCTGGGGCCGGCCGGCGCAGCACGCGCGGAGAACGGCCGCCAACCCAAAGAACCCCAGGAAAAGCCCTCCTGGGAGGCCCTGGCGGAGGCCAAAAACGGCCTCATAATACTAAGGAACAAGCACCCGCAGGTTAAAGCCGGCGAGGCCGCCCTGCTGATCCTGGCCGCGGAAAGGCAGCTGAACGGCACCGAAAGCCTTAGCGCCATAACCCTCTCCAAGGCCGTAAAAACCAGCGGCTACGCGCCAGAAAGGCTGGACCGGACCCTGGTAAAAGCCGTGCGGGAAGGCCTGATAAAGGCCTCCGGAACCAAGAGAAACAGGTCCTACCAGATAACAGACAAAGGCCTGGAAAGAGCCTGGCTGGAAGCCCGAAAGCTGGGGTAAACCAGCCGGAGCAGGCCCACCACAGACAAAAAAAACACAAGCCCCGGCCGCCAGGGCCGGGCAGCCAACACACCGCAATTCAGCCAACAAACCAGCAAATCAGGCAAAGAACCTGCAGATCAGGCCGCCCTGGCCTGCCCTAGCGGATAACTTACGATAAGATATATTATGTTAACTTAACAATCCTCTTCGGTAGTGGGCCTAGCACAACAAACCAACTTAATGTTTTATAAATAATGCTTATTTTATAAGCACTATTTGAATGATATTAACACGATTTATAGTTATTTATAACTAGCAAAAGAAATCCCGCCTGGACGCGGGACTTAACTCCAAAATTTTGTTCCCAAAATTTCAAAAGTTGGCAACTTTTAAAAAATCGGATACCTAGAAAACCGGAAATCAGCCAAAAATTGCCCTTCTCCAAAATACCATCAAGACCACTAAAAACCCGTGGATCCCAAAGCTGAAAAGTTGCCAACTTTTAAGATCCGTTAAAAGGGCCGCCGGGGCAGGGGGGGCACAAGGGCAGCCAAAGGCCGGAAATCCCCCCCGCAGGCGGCCGCAGGCCCCAAATACCATGAAGAGGGCAGGCCCAGGCAGCCCCAAAAAGGCCAAAAAACAGGCTGATTTTGGGGAATTTAAAGACACCATGAGGCCAGGAAGGGGGCAAAAAGCGCGGGAATAGCCAAATTTACGGCTTCCTGAAAATACCATGAAGAGGCTAAAACCCTTAAAAGCGCGGACCGGGCGGGCCGGCCAGGGCACAAGGACATTTTCCGAGGAGACTTTAAAATACCATCAGGAGGGCAAAAAGCGGCAGCGGCCCCGGAAGGTTCCTCCTGGTGGTGGGCGCGAACACCAGGAAAGGAGAAAACAGGCGCCCAAAAGCGCCTGCAAACTAAAATTTACGAAAAAAGGGGAAGATAGAGTGCAGAAAAACAGGCAGAAGGCCGCTAGCGGCGCTGTTTCAGGAGGAACGGCGGAAAGATAAGACTATGGCGGGGATTATCAGCAGGTAACCGCAGAGCAGAAGGGCCGGCGCGGCGATAGCCCAGCCGTTCTGCCCCCAGGGATCCACTTTTTTCAGGGCGGCAAAGCCGCAAACGATCAGAATAAGGGCGAGCAGCCACAGAATGCGGCTTTTAAAGACATTCCCCCCCGTTGCGGCGCCGTTAAAGGCTGCCGGCCTGACTTCCAGGCCGGCTTTAACCTTTTCTTGGCCCGCCGGGGCGGGCTGGCGGCGTTTTTTAGCCATTCAGGGCGCCTGGGGTCACTTGGCCTGCGGCTGCGCCTTAAGCTTGCCGGTAAGGCGCTGGCGGGTGAAATTGTACATGCCCTTGGAGACAGGATCCTGTTCCACGGCGTAGGCTTCTTCCACATACTGCAGGGTGCGGGCGTCCCCGGTAAGGGCGAAGACTTCCAGCGCCTTGCCCTTAAGACTGAGATCGGCCACCCTGCCGAAGTCGTAGGCGGTAAGCAGCCCGTCGTTCATGCCGAGCCTGGCCAGCGCCAGCGCCGCTTCCATCCTTATGGCCGGGTCTTCGGCCTTGTCCAGGAATTTCTTTATCTCGTCGGAAGAGGAGGCGTCCCCGATGGAACCCAGGGCTTTAATGGCCTCTATCTTCGTGAATTTATCCGCGTCGGTCAGGGAGCCGGCTATCTTGCCCGCGGCTTTAGCCGACTGCAGCTGCCCCAGCGCCGCTATGGCGATGCGCCGCATTTCCTTGTCGGAGAGGGCGTCTATAAGCGGCTCCTCGGCGGGGGCGTACTTCATGGCCCCGAGGGTATTGGCCGCGGCGTAGCGCACCGCCAGCTCTTTATCCTTAAGGGCTTTTATCAGCGCCGGCCCGGCGGCGGGGTCCATCATGTAGGCCAGCGAGCCGGCCGCCTGCTGGCGCACGGTGGCGTCCGGGTCTTTAGCCAAGATCTCCGAGATCTTGGGGGTAGCGTCGCGCCTCGCCAGCTGGCAGAGGCCGTCCACGGCGGCGGCGCGCACGCCCGGCACGGAGTCGGAAAGGGCCTTGGTCAGGTGCGGCGCGGCCCGCTGGTCGCGGCTGCGGGCCAGCGTCTCGGCGGCCTGGCGGCGCAGCGCGCCGTCGGCGGAGCGCAGGCCGGCCACGGCCTCGTCGAAAGGCGAAACCACCGGCGCGGCGGGCGGAACCGGAGCGGCCTGGGTGGATTTTTGAACGGCCTTGGGAGCGGGCTTTACGGCGGCCTTTTTAGGCGCCGGCTTTACCGCGCGTTTCACCGCCGCGGCCGGGGCTTTCTTTACGGCCGGCTTGACCGTTTTTACGGGGGCGGTCTGGGCCAGCACCCCGGCGGCAGCGAACAGGACCACGGCCGCGGTAAGAGAGGATAATTTGAGGATCTTCATAGTTTGAATTTTAGTATATTCCGCCCTTAAATTACCATACGGTCCGCCGCGGGTCAGAACAGCGGCCCCAGGTAGAAGTAGAAGACTTTGCCGCCGTCCGAGGTGCGCACGGAGTAGTCCAGGCTGAGCACCAGCTGGAAAGCCTGCAGGATGAAAGTATGCACGTTCACCCCGGCGCCGATGGAGGTGTCCAGCCGGGAGATACCGAAATCCCTCAGGTCGCTGCCGCGGTCCCAGCCGTAGGCGGAGTCGGCGAACAGCTTGCCGTAGACGCCTTTAAAGTAGAAGTCGGGGAACATGTACCACATGTAATAATCCAGTTCCTTGACCAGCGGGAAGCGCAGCTCGGCGTTGTTCAGGAACACGCCGGGCTTCTCGTACTCGTCGGAGGAGCCGGAAAAGCCGCGCACCCCGCCCAGCCCGCCGAAGGAGAAAGAGCGCCTGTCGCGCCCCACGCTGCGCCCCGCCACGAACCTGTTGACGAAAGCCGACCGCTTGGACAGCGGGAAATACCTGAGGTAGTCGAACACGAACACGTCGTACTTCATGTTGCCGCCGTAGCGGTCCACCGCGGTCAGCCACGACAGTTCCGTCCTGGAGCCGCGCACCGCCGAGAGGTAAAGGCCGTTCACCGTGTCGCGGATATAGGCGGTCTGCACCGCCCGGGTGCGCATATGGTCGGCGAAGTCGATATCCTTGTAGTCGTTGGTCTCGTCCTTGAAGATGGCGTAGCCCTCCAGGCGGTTATAACGGTCGAAGGGCCAGGCCGTGCCCACGGCCCGGCGCGAATAGCTCTTGTCGTACTCCATGTCGGCGGAATCCACGGCCCCGTCGTAAGTAAGGGCGACGGCCTGCAGGTACAGCGGCATGCGCCAGCGCAGGTAGGCGTAGCTGGCCTGGAGGCTGAGGAAGTCGGCCCCGGAGTTGTAGTTCAGGTACAGGCTGACGTTGTGGCGGCCCAGCATGTCGGACGCCTGCCAGTAGTTCATCCAGAACAGCCCGCCCGGAGACGAGAACATGAAAGCCGGGAAGAAAAGGTCGGTGGAAGAGTCGAAAACGTAGGGCTGGAAAGTCCCGGTAGAGGGGTCCACCCCGAACTCCTCGGCGGGCTCGGGCGACGCGGGGGCGGCCGCCAGCTCGAACAGGAAATTTTCGGGCTCGCCCGAGTAGACGTCCATCCCCCCCCGCCTGAAGGCCGAGAAGTAGATCTTCCCGCCTGCAACCGCCGGCGTGAAGACGCCGCCCATGCTGCGGGTCTGCCGGAAGGTTTTCCCGGTGGCGATTTCCAGCGAGTACAGCTCGAAATCGTACCCGGCGTCCGAGATGAAATAGATAGCCTTGCCGTCGGGGGAGAAGACGGGGTCGTAAACGTCCCCCCCGCCTAAGAATGAGGCCTTGGGCGCGGCGGCGCCGCGCCGCAGCAGGCAGAGCGCCCGGCGCGGACCGGAGGCGTCCTCGGTCTCGCAGGAATAGGCCAGCTGCGCGCCGTCCGGGGAATAGGCCGGGGAGGCCTCGTCCTGCGCGCTGTCGGTAAGGCGCGTCAGGGAGGCGAAGGGCACCGTGCCGCCGGCGGCCAGCAGGTCCGCGGGGGCCTCGTAGAGGTCGTTAAACCCGCCCTTCATGCCGACGAAGGCCACTTTTTTCCCGTCGGGCGAGAACACCGGCTGGCGGGCCTCGGCCAGGCCCTCAAAGCCCGCGCGCGCCACCCGGCCGCTGTCCGGCGCGTAAAGGTAGAGGTACTCGCGGTGGTTCTTCTGCCCGGAAAAAGCCAGGTAGCGCCCGTCGGGAGACCAGGAGAGGGAGCGCAGCGGCTTGGTGAACCGCCCGTAGGGGACGTTCTCCGCGCCGGCGGACATGGCGGTCAGCCGCTTCTCGCGCCCGGTAGCCAGGTCCTTCACCCGCAGCTCCGGCGGGTGGCCGGACCTGGTGGAGAGAAAGGCCAGCCGCGCGCCGTCGGGGGAGAGGGCCGGGCTCAGGTTGAACTCCGGGATACCCTCGCGGCCCTCGGTCAGGCGGCGCCCGTAAATGCCCGGTTCCTGCAGCCGGCTGCTGCGGGCCTCGGAGAGATACTTGAGCTCCGTATATTCCGCGAATTTTTTTTCGAACGTCTGCAGGTCGGCGCCTATCAGGGGGTTCAGCACGGAGCCGGCGTCGTAGCGGGTGCGGAACAGCTCCAGCATCCGCCGGGGCTTGTCCGCGCCGTACTGCTCGGCGAGAAAGCGGATGGCCTGGCCGCCGGTCTTGTAGGCCAGGGTGGTCTGGTGCGGCTTAAGGTGGGCGAACTGGTTCAGGCGCGACAGCGGGATCAGCCCGCCGGAAAGCGCCGCGTCGCGCACGTACATTTTTTCCAGGGCGTAATCGGAGAGCCCCGTCTCGTACTCGGCGATGCCCTCCATCATCCAGAGCGGGTAGATGTAGGTCTTCAGGATGCGCGCGCTTTTCCAGAAGCCGTCTATCAGCACGCTGAACTGCGCCTCGTGGGCGAACTCGTGCTCGATCACGTCCTTCAGCCAGCCCTTGGAGCCGTCGGACCAGACCATGAAGCGGTCCTTGAAAGGCTCGGTCAGGCCGCCGATGCCGTCGGAGACCTCCGTGATGGGGGTCTGCTGCATGTCGTTTATGGAGGAGTAGAGGAAGAACGGTATGCGCTTGGAAAGGGCGGGGTTCAGGTCGGCGGCCTCGCGTTTATAGGCCGCCTCCAGCACGCCGGAGGCGTAGGCCAGCCAGGGCTCGGACCCGTCGTAGTAGTGAATGTCGAAATGCTCGGTGGCGTAGATCCGCCAGTCGAAGTCCCGGATAATGACCCGGTTCTCCCCGGCCCCGGCGGCTCCCTGGAAAAAGAAAAAGGCCGCGGCGGCCAGGACGCGGCTGAACGGACGTAGATGGAAAGCTCCTGCCTGCATTTTCCCCCGGCTATTTCTTCTTTTTCTTCGCGGCGGCGGCCCGGGCTTTTTCTATTTTCGCGAGGAGCGCCTTGCCCTCGGCGTGGCCCGGGTTAAAATTCACCAGCGCTGACAGCCAGCCGTAGGCGGCGTCGCTGTCCTTGCCGCGGTAGGCGGCGTCGGCGGCCATCCAGTAGAGGCCGGCCATATCGGCGAAGCCGCCGGCCCCCGGGGCCGCCTCCAGGGCGCGCCTGAGCGGCACAAGGGCCCCGGAATAGTCTTTCTGCTCGTAGCGGATCCTGCCCTCGGCGTAATCGCCCAGGAAGGCGCCGGAGGGGCCCAGGGCGCGCAACTGCGCCAGCGCCCCGGAATAGTCCTGCTTGTTCTTCCAGCGGGCGAGCAGCAGGTTCTCCAGCAGCACCGCGTCGGGCGTGCCGGCCTTCGACAGGGTTTCGTATTCTTTCACCGCCCCGGCGTAATCCCCGGCGGCGTAGAGCAGCTTGGCCAGCAGCATGCGCACTTCCGGGTCCTGCGGGTAATTGTTGAGGAATTTGCGGTACTCCTGGGCGGCGAAGTCGTAAAGGCCGACGGCCTGGTACATGCTGCCGAGGTAGTAGAAGGAGCGGACGTCGGCCAGGCCCAGCGCGCGGGCGCGCTCCAGGTCGGCGATGGCCTCTATGTAGCGCGGAGAGCCCAGCTGGTACTTCAGCCGGCCGGCCTCGGCCAGGGCCTGGATGTCTTCGGGAGCGGCCGCCAGCGTTTTGTCCAGCTCGGCCAGCCTGCGCGACAGGCGGGCCGACTGCATGAAATCGGAGGCTTTCCTGGGGAACTCGGGGGCGGGGCGCGCGCCCCGGCCTATAAAAAGGTAGAGCGCCGCCAGCACGAAAACGAGGAACATGCCGAGCGGCGCACCGTACGAGTGAATAAGTTTGTTGAGCGCCTCACCTACCGCTTTGTGTCGCCGCTCATAACTCACCTTCGTCCTCCGAGTTATCGAGCAGGATCTGCCCGAGCGTCAGGGAAGGCGATCCCTTCATGTACTGCGCCACGCGCTTGCGGTCTTCCATCTCTTCGGCGCGCTTTACGGAAAGGACCAGGCGAAAATCGGCGGAGCTGATGGCCACCACGATACCGTTGACCTCGGCGCCTTCCTTGGGGGCCCCGTCGGCGCCGTAATCCTCGGCGGCGACCCAGGCCTCGGTGTTCTCGCCGATCTTCAGCACCGCGCCAGCCGGGGCGACGGAAACCACCTTGCCCTTCACGCGCGCGAACCGGGCGAACCTGCGCTTAAGCATGTCCACCGGGTTGGGCATCAGCTGCTTCATGCCGAAAACGATCTTTTCCCCCGCCTTGTCGACGGAGAGGACCTTGCACTTCACGCGCTGGCCGCGCCGGTAGGTCTTCAGGGCTTCCAGCGGCTCGCGCCAGGACAGGTCCTCGGCGCGCACCACGCCCTCAATGCCCTGGAACCGCACCAGCAGGGAATCCTCGGTCACTTTGGAGACCACGCCGCGCACCACGTTGCCGGGGGCCACTTCGGACAGCACCTCGCCGCGGCGCAGCTTCTCGTCCTCCTCCAGCACCTGCCGGCGGGAGACCACGACCTTGCGGTCCTTCTCGCTGAAGTCGGTGATATAAAATTTTATCTTGGCGTTGGCGGGCAGGTAGTGCTTGTGCGCGCCGCCCAGCTCGGACAGGGAGAGCGGCATGAAAGCGCGCATCCCGGCGATATCCACTATGTAGCCGCCCTTCACTATCTCGGACACCTTGCCCTTGACCCTTTCCTTGGCCTCGTAAAGTTTTTTGGCCATCTCCCAGGCGGCCTTCTCGCGGGCGCGCCGGTGGGACAGCATGGTGTAGCGGCCCTCGCCGCCTTTCTTCTCCAGCACGGCCTGCACTTCGTCGCCGGCCACGGGAGCTTTCTCGTCTTGGAAATCGGCGAGGAGGATGGCGCCTTCTTTCTTTTCGCCTATGTCCACCAGCACCAGGTCGGCGGTGACCTGCACCACCTTCACCGAAACCACGCCCCGGGAGTGGACCTTTTCCGAAACCGCGGCCTCCGCCTTCAGGAGGTCGGCCATCGAGAGATTTTCTTCCGAGGCGGCCTTTTCCGGTTCGGCCTGCGGCGCGGCGTCCTGCGCGGGGATCTCCTGGCCTTCCTGGGGGGTATCGTTGGTTTCCATAGGGCTACTGCTCCTCTGTTATAGAAAAAATGTCCGACATGACGCTCTCTGAAAATTCGGCGTAGGCAGCCTTGAGGTCTCCGTCAGCGGGCGCTTCGAAACGCCGCAGGCCGCCGAACACAATAGTTATTTTACCTAATTTTGAGAAATTATCGCTGTTAAAAATCCGGACGGTCAGCACGGGCGCGCCGGACTTGTGCGCCATCAGCGCGACGCCGGCCTTGGGCTTGAGCTTGCGGCCCTTGGCCCGGGTGCCCTCGGGGAAGATGGCCAGGCAGCCCTCGTTCTTAAGCGCCGTCAGGCAGCCGCGCAGCGCCCCCAGGTCCCCGCCCTCCCGGGCGCGGTCCACGGGAATGGCGCCCCAGCTGGGCAGGAGAAAGCTCAGCGGCCAGATGGAGAACAGCTCTTTCTTGGCGATGACGTTAGGCAGGCGGACCAGCGCCACGTGCGAAAGCAGGGCGGGCGGGTCGGCGTTGGAAAGGTGGTTGCTGGCCAGCAGCAGCGGGCCCGTGCGCGGAATCTTGTCCAGGCCCCTGACCTCGATGGAATTGAAGAACCTGAAAAAGGTCCTGAAGAACAGGTAGACCAGGAGCAGCAGCCTGGGGCGTTCGGTGTTCGGTTTGGCCGGCATTATTTTACTGAAAGGCTCTCGAAAAGTCCGACGATGGCATCCACCACCTTTTCCCTCGGCAGCTCCGTGGAGTCGAGGTAGTGGGCGTCGTCGGCCTTCCTGAGCGGGTTGACCGCGCGGCCCGAATCCTGGGCGTCGCGCTTTATGATGAAATCCAGTATCTCGGCGTAGTCGGCGGGCATGCCCTGCCCCTTGAGCTGGCCCACCCTGCGCCGCGCGCGGGCCTCGGGGGAGGCGTCCAGATAGACCTTCAGCTCGGCGTCGGGGAAAACGTTGGTGCCGATGTCGCGGCCTTCCATCACCACGCCGCCGGACAGGCCGGCCTGGCGCTGCATGTCCTTCATGAACAGCCGCACGCCGGCCAGCCGGGCGATGGCCGACGAGGCGCGGCTGACGCTCTCCTCGGAAAGTTCCAGGGCCAGGACGCGCCCGTTAAGGGAGATGTCGGCCTCGGGGCCGGCGCCTTTGGGGAAAGCCCAGCGCAGGGCGCGGGCCAGCCCGTCGAGGGCGGCGTCGTCCTCCAGGCTCACCCCGGTCTCGAGGGCCTGCCAGGCGAGGGCCCGGTACATCTTGCCGGTGCTTATAAAGCGATAGCCCACGCGCGCGGCGACCAGCTTGCCGACGGTGGATTTCCCCACCCCGGCCGGGCCGTCTATGGCTATCACTATGCCGTCGGGTCTCATGGGCGGACCAGGGCCGTCTTTTTGGGAAGGTTGGCTTCGTTCTCCATGCCGAGCTTGCGCAGCGGCCGCACCCACTTGGTAAAGTTGGAGGGCTTGAGGGAGTATTCGTGCACCAGGCGCACCACTTCGCTTATCGGCTGGTAGCTCTCCCAGTTGAGGCGGAGGATGCGCACGCCGGCGTCCTCCATCTCCTCGATGAATTCGTAGTAGTTCTCCTGCAGGCTCTTGAGATACATGGGGTCGATGGCCTTCTCCATGTTGCGGCCGCGCGATTTGATGCGGGCGATCGACGTCTCGACGCGGCAGTCCAGGAAGATCATCAGCTGCGGGAACACCATCTCGCGCAGGACCATGTTGTCGAACAGGTCCAGGTAGGTGTTGTAGTCCATGTCGGAGATGATCTTGTCCGGGTGCTTGTTAAGCATGCGGGCGAAGATGGTGTCTTCCCAGATGGTCCGGTCCTGCACCACGCCGCGGATCTTGCCGAGGCTGATGCGGGAGACGAACTCGCGGTGCTGGCGGAAGCGGTGGTTGAGCAGCCAGATCTGCATGATGGTGCCGTACTGCTTCATGTCGCCGTAGAAGCCCTCGAGGTAAGGGTTCCCCCCCACTTCCTCGAGCACCGGCTCGAAGTTGAGGGCCTTGGCCAGTTCCATGGTCAGGGTGGATTTGCCTACGCCGATGATCCCGGCGATGCCGATGTAGCCTTCAGCGAACATAAGTACCTTCCTTGAAAAGTCTGAGTCGAAAAACAGCCGCGGGGGAGTTCAGCGCTTGCCCTCTATCTCCTGCTCGATGCCCTTGATGGCCAGCAGCACGTCGTCGGGGTTGGAGGCGGCCTGCAGGATGTCCTCCAGCTTGGCCATGCCCTCCTTGTGCATCTTCACGAGCGACTGGTTGAAGGTCTGCATGCCGTAGAAGGCGCCCTTGCCTATCGCCCCGGTGATGCCGTCTATGGTGTTTTCCGCGATCATCTTCTTGATGTGCGGGGTGTTGGTCATGATCTCCACCGCCGGCAGGCGCCCGCCCTTGGAGCAGGGCAGCAGGCGCTGCGAGATGATGCCGCGCAGGCTTTCCGAAAGCTGCATGCGGACCTGGCCCTGCTGGTGCGGCGGGAACAGGTCGATGATGCGCGAGACCGTCTGCACGGCGTTCATGGTATGCAGCGTCGCGAAGACCAGGTGGCCGGTCTCGGCCGCGGTGATGGCCGCCTGCGTGGTCTCCAGGTCGCGCATTTCGCCGACCAGGATGATGTCCGGGTCCTGGCGCATGGCCGCGCGCAGCGCGTCCACGAAGGTGGTGGTGTCGGCGCCGAGCTCGCGCTGGCTGATGATGCACTTCTTCTCGGTGAAGGAGAATTCTATGGGGTCCTCGACGGTGATGATGTGCGCCTCCCAGCTCTGGTTGAGGTACTCTATCATCGCCGCCAGCGTGGAAGTCTTGCCGGAGCCGGTGATGCCGGTGACCAGCACCAGGCCGCGCTCGTTGGTCAGGATCTTCTTGATGGAGTCCTGCGGCAGGCGCAGCTCCTCGAAAGTGGGGATCTTGAGCGGGATGTGGCGGATCGCCACGCCGATCTTGCCCTTATGCATGAAGACGTTGAAGCGGAACCGGCCCAGCTCGCCGCCCTCGTAGGAGAAGTCGCACTCGTGCTTCTCCTCGAAGATCCGCTTGAGCCGCGGGGTCATCAGCGGGAACACCAGGTCCTCCACTTCCTTCTCGGTCATGTTGGAGGAATTGATGGGGGTGATGGCGCCGTGGATGCGCAGGAAGACGGAGGAGTCGCCTCGGATATGCGTATCCGAAGCCTTGTTCTGCACCATCACTTTCAGCAGCAGGTTCAGGTTTATGGCCATATCGGTTCCCCCCGCCTTATTTAAGCCGCTTTACGGAATTCTGCCGGCGCAGGTAAGCGGGCTTGTCCATGTCGTCGTCGCCGAGCGAGCCCGAGGAAGAGGCGGCCGGCAGAAAATCGTCGTCCACCCGGCGGCGGCCCGCGGCGCGGCCGAGGCCGCGCAGGCGGGCCAGGTCGCCGGCCAGTTCGCCGCGCTTGGACGGGAAGCCGGTGGCGATCACGGTGATCTTTATCTCGTCGCCCAGCGTCTCGTCGAACGCCTGTCCGAATTTCACAAAAACGTCGGGGTTGGCGTGCTTCTTGATGTACTCCATCGCCTCGTCCAGCTCCACGATGCGGATGTCGCGGGAGCTGGTGAAGTTGACCAGGATACCCTTGGCGCCGTCTATTACCGCGCTCTCGAGCATGGGGGAGTGCACGGCTTCCTTGGCCGCCTCTATGTGGCGCTCGGGCCCGGAGGCGCGGCCTATGCCGATAAGGGCCTCGCCGGACTTGGTCATGATCTTGCGCACGTCGGCGAAGTCCACGTTGATGGAGCCGCTGCGCGTGATCACGTCGGAAATGCCCTGGATGGCCTGGCGCAGCACATCGTCGGCCTTGCGGTAGGCGTCGCTGCTGGAGGTGTCGCGGTCCACCACGGAAAGGATGCGGTCGTTGGGGATGACCAGCAGGCAGTCGGTGTGCTTGCGCAGTTCCTGGATGCCGGCCTGCGCCTGGTCGGCCCGGGCCTTGCCCTCGAAGCCGAACGGTCTGGTGACCACGCCGACCACCAGCGCGTTGGGGTTGCTTTCCTTGGCGGACTGGGCCACCACCGGCGCCGCGCCGGTGCCGGTGCCGCCGCCCATGCCGGCGGTTATGAAGATGAGGTCCGCGTCGGCCACGGCCTCGCGGAGCAGCTCCGCGGATTCCACGGCGGCGTCCTTACCCTTGGAGGGGTCGCCGCCGACGCCGAGGCCCTTGGTCAGGGTCTCGCCGATCTGGATGCGGTTGGGCGCCTTGCTGCGGCGCAGGTCCTGCGCGTCGGTGTTGACGGCCACGAACTCCACCAGGCGGATGTCGGCCTCCACCATGCGGTTGACGGCGTTGCCGCCGCCGCCGCCGACGCCGATGACCTTGATGACCGCTTCGCGGTCCTGGAAATCGTTGTTGTAGCGTATCCTGTTTTCAGACATAATGAGCCGTACCGCTTAGAACAGGTCCTTGAACCAGCGCCAGAGCTTCTTCTCGACGGAGCCGCCGCGGGCGGGCGCGGGCGTGTCGGTGTTCCAGGACTTCAGGTGCGGGTAGCAGACCAGCGCCACGGCGCCCAGGTAGGGCTGGGTCATGTACTCCTCGGGGCACTGCAGGATCTCCTGCGCCGGCAGGCCCAGGCGGGCCTGGCTGAGGTCGAGCAGCTGCTCGGCCGCCTCGGGCATGCCCTTAAGCAGGGCGCCGCCGCCGGTGAGGATGGCGCCGCCGGGCAGGTCCGCGTAGTTGGAGCTCTGCACCGACTGGTTGATCTTCTCGAAAATTTCCTCGGCCCGGGGCTGGATGAAATCCAGCAGTTCGCGGGGCCGCACTTCCTTCTTGGTCCTGGCGTCGAGCTTGGTGATGTTTATCACCTTGTCCTCCTCCAGCATGTTGGAGAAGACGGCGCCGTGCTTTTCCTTTATCTCCTGGGCGGCGGTCATGGTGGTGCCCAGCCCGTAGGCGATGTCGCGGGTGATATAGTCGCCGCCGACGGCGATCTCTTTGGAGAAATGGATGCTGCCCTCGGAGTAGATGCCGATGGAGGTGATCTGGCCGCCGGCGTCTATCAGCAGGCAGCCGAGGTCCTTCTCCTCCTCGGACACCACCAGCTCGCCGACGGCGAGCAGCGTGTAGATGGGCGCCACCACGCGGAACCCCGCGCGGGAGACGGACTTCATAAGGTTGCTGATGATCGGGCTGGAGGCGGTGACGATGTGCACGCCCACCTCGAGGAGGGCGCCTTCCATGCCGATGGGGTTGGGCACGCCGCGCTGGCGGTCCAGGGAGAAGCCCTGCGGGATGACGTGCAGGATCTCGCGGTCGGAGGAGAGGGGCACCGTCTTGGCGCTCTCGATCACGCTGGCGACGTCCTCGCTGGTGATCTCCTTGTCGGTGCGGGCGATATTGTAGCCGCCCTTGTTGTCGAAGGCCTGTATGTGGGAGCCGCGCACCCCGAGGTAGACCTCGCCCACGACCTCGTTGGCCTTGCCCTCCGCCGCCTCCATCACGTGGTCCACGGCGCGGGCGGTCTCCTCTATGTTGACCACCACGCCGCCCTTGAGGCCCTTGCACGGCGCGGACGCCCCGGCGAGGATGCGGATCTTGTTGTGCTCCTCGTCACGCTCGGCGATAACGCAGGTGACCCGGCTCGATCCCATGTCGAGCCCGGCGATGATCTCAGATTTTCCCATATGATGCTCCAGAAATTAAGAACGGGCTCCGGTTTGGGCCGGCGGCCGCAACGATGTTGTTGACGTATGCTACTTCAGCGAGGAAACGAAGACCTTGCCTTCCCGGAAATATCTCAGGTCCACCCGCAGGGGCCCCCCGGTTTTCCGGGCGGCGTCTTCCATGACTTCGTTCAATCTTAATATTTTTAAGCGGGTGAATTCAAATCCGCCCCAGAACACGGTGGAGCCGTCCTCCAAACCGAGCCGGCAGTCCCCGGAAACTCCGGGGCAGTCCAGCAGCAGCGGGCGCGTGGCGAACAGGGGCCCGAGCGGCTTGACTCCGGCCAGGAAAGCGGCCAGGGCCGGGGCCTTTTTGGCCTGGGTCCGCACCGAGACCGCGAAGGGCGCGGCCCCGTCGTCCCGCAGGCTTTCCGTCATGAAGCGGCCGGAGACGCCCAGGTAGGCCGTGGCCCCGTTGAGCAGCACGGGCGAGACCACCTCTTCCGGGAGAGCCTTTACGCTGGCCTTGCCGGTAATAAAATTCCTGCCCACGCTGACCTCGGAAAGCCCGGGGTGGCGGCGGCGGATCTCTTCGGCGAGCTCGGCGCAGCGCCGGGCGGAAAGCGGCAAATTGACGGCCTTGGCCATCAGCTCCCTGGCGGAAGCGGCGGCCGACGGAGAAGGGCAGTCCACCTCGAAGGAGTCGGGCTTGAAGGACAGTATCCCGCCGCCGAAAAAGCCGCGGGCCGCCTTAAGCCCGGCGGCGGACAGCCAGGCGGCGGCCAGCAGGCCGAGCACGGCCCCGGCCACGGCCCCGCCGCGGCGCAGCAGGCTGTTGCGCACCTTCATGCGCACCCTCACCTTGTATCTTCTTTTTGCCGGCATCGCTGATATTATCCTGTAAAAGGCCGGGGGCTGTCAATCGAGTAACTATTTGCCTTGCCTTGCGGATTTTTTTTTGTATAATTACAACTGTTGCAGTACAAAAAGCGCCCGTAGCTCAGTGGTAGAGCATCCGCCTTTTAAGCGGGTGGCCGCGCGTTCGAATCGCGCCGGGCGCAATTATAAACGACAGTTTCCAAGGGGGAAACACACATAATGAAGAACACGAAAAAAGGTTTCACGCTGATAGAGCTGCTGGTGGTCGTGCTGATCATCGGTATCCTGGCCTCGATCGCCATCCCGCAGTACTTTAAAGTCGTGGAGAAAGCCCGCGTGGCCGAGGCTATGTCCCTCATCGCCAGCGTGAAGTCCGCCCAGGAAAGGTTCCTGGCCCGCGGCGGCACCTACACCAACGACCTTACCAAGCTCGACATCAGCTACCCCGGCATGACCGCCAACTCCATCGCCACCAAGTTCTTCGCCGGAACCGTGGTCAACGGCACCTGCGCCAGCGGCCCCTGCTTCATGATGACCGTGACCCGCCACACCAACGCGTCCAGCGTCGCCGCCCGCTACGGCAACTACGCCCTGAACGTAAATGTGCCGGACAGGCCCCAGGTGCAGATGGCCGCCCCCTCGGCGGTACTCAACGAACTGGTGGACTAAAGCCCGGAAAAAAATGAACCGCCACGGGCTCACCCTCGTGGCGCCCGGTGTCCAGAAGTGCGTTGCGCCAGCTTGAAGCGCGGGATATCCGTCTGCCGGCCTGGTCCGGCAGTGTTCCCCCGGCTCCACAACAAAAAAACCCGCCTCGGCGGGTTTTTTTATGCCTTCCTGAATACGCTATTCGGCTTTCACCAGTTCCCCCGCCCCTGCCTCGTAGATCACAGACAGCCCGTCCCGCGCCAGCCAGAGGCGCGAACCGCGCCAGGCGAAAGCGGAGAGCGGGTTGCCCGGCCTGGAGGTCTTAAGCGTAAAGACCCCGTCCAGGGAAAGTGTGTCGTCGAGGTTGTGCCGGTACAGCCGGCCCGTGGAGGAGACCGCGGCCCACAGGTATTTCTTGGTCTTGTAGATCTGGTCCGGCTTCTCCGGCAGCTTGAAGGAAACCGTGGGCGTCAGTTCGGAGTCGGGCAGGCGCAGCACGGCGTTGCCCTCGCTGTCGCAGGTCCACAGGTATTCCCCGTCGTAGAACAGCGCGCTCACCTTGCCGGGCATCGGGAAACTCTTCAGCAGCGGCAGTCCGGGCGCCAGCCGCCTGGCTTCCACGGTCTTTTTCCAGGAGTCGGCCACGTACAGCGTGTCCCCGGCCAGGGCCAGGCCGCTGATGTGCGTTTTCTCCAGCGGGAAAGTCTGCTCCAGGCGGAGGCCGTCCTGCCCGTTGGCGTAGACGTAGACGGCCTGCGTCAGCCAGTCGCCGGCTACGAGCTGCTTGTCGTTCCACACCATGGCGGAGATATTTGCGGCTACGCCCGGGTATTCCTTATGGTAGGCGGCGGCGGAAACTTTTGTCTGGCGGTACACCATGGCGCCGGAGAACAGCAGGATGGCGGCCAGGGCCGTCAGCGCGACGGGCCTGCGGGCGGGCCGGACTATGACCGGCTCCACCGGGGCGGCAACTACGGGCTCCGCCGCGGGCAGCGGCCTGAAAGGCTCAGGCGCCTTTTCCCTTACGGGCGCCTCACTGCGGGGAGGGACCGCGCGGATCACGGCCGGGGTGCCGCCCTGCACGAATTTTTTTACGGTCTCCACCAACTGGGCGTTCTCGAAAGGCTTCTGCAGGTATTCGCTCGCGCCCAGCTTCATAACGTCCACCGCGGACTGGATATGCCCGTAGCCGGTGATCATGATCACCGGCAGGGTGCCGTCAATTTTCTTCAGCCCCTCCAGCACCTCTATCCCGTCCATGCCGGGCAGGCGGATGTCGAGCAGCACCAGGTCGGGGCGGCTCTCGGCGACCATGGCCAGCGCGGAAGGGCCGTCGCCGGCCTCGGAGATCTCGTAGCCGCGCAGCTTGAGGACATTGCGCACCGCAAGGCGCATGTCGGGCTCGTCGTCAACAATAAGGATGCGTGCCATATTCCCCTCAGGCTTCAGGTAATTCGATTATCGCGGCGGCCCCCTTGCCGTGCTCGCTGGAAAGTTCCAGCGTGCCGCCGTGGGCCCGCACTACGTTCCTGGCCAGCGTAAGCCCCAGCCCCATCTTGCCTGGCCGGGTGGTAAAGAAAGGATGGAAGATCGCCCCGAGGTTCTTCTTTTCAACGCCTTCCCCTGTGTCCGCTATCTCCAGGCGCTGCCTGCCGCCGGCGGAGGAGACGGAAACCGTGATCTCGCCGCCCGAGGGCATGGCCTCGGCCGCGTTTACCAGCAGCTGCTCCAGCGCCGCGGCAAAACGCACACGGTCCAGGCTGACGGCTTTAAGTTTATCCCCGCCCTTGTGCCGCACCTTCACGCCCTTCAGCCGCCCGGAGGCGCGCAGCGAGGTCAGGACTTCGGCCAGCACCGAGGAGACGCGCTCCGGGGAGCGCTGCGGGATCACGGGCCTGGAAAAATTCATTATCGTGTCTATCTTCTTCTGCAGCGCCACGATATTGCGCACTATCACGTCCAGGGACTCCTTGGCCCCCTCCGCCTCCGGGGCCTCGGAACAGAATTCCGCGTGGCTGCGGATGATGCTTATGGAATTGGCTATCTGGTGCGCCACTCCGGCCACCAGTTCCTCGAAGTCCGGCATATAGCCGGGCGCGCCGGAGGACTGCCCCCGCGATTTGAGCTCGTCGAAATCCCTGCCGATCCTCTTCATGCGCGAGTTGACGTCGGAGAGCATCTTTTCCTTGATGACCAGCTTCTCCTCGGCTTCGCGCAGCATGGCGCGGTAAGGCCTGGCCTTAAGCTCCTCGCGCAGTTCCCGCTCGCGGCCCTGCAGCTCCGCCTTTTCGGCGCGGGTATCTTCCAGCTCGGCGCGCAGTTTCTCCAGGCGGCTTTCTTTGTCGGCCAGCAGGCGTTCCGCCTCCGTGGCCCTGGCAGAATGGGCCGGGGCCGATTTTTTGCGCATCATCGCCGCCAGGTTCTGCTTTTCCTTGCGCAGGGCCTCGGCCTCGTTCTTCAGCTCGTTCTCCGTCAGAGAAAGTTTGGAAATAGTGTTGTCGCGCTCCAAGATGCGGGCCTGGGCCTCTTTAAGCATCTCGTTCTCCGCCTGTATCTCCCTGGCGTATTTCTCCCCCAGTTCTATACGGCTGCGGCGCAGCAGGCCGCATTCCGCTTCCAGGCCGGACAGGGCCGAGCGCGCCTCGTCCAGCTCCAGTTCTTTCTGCTTGAGCAGCGCGCCGGCGTTGTGCAGCTTCCCGGAAAGTTCGGCATAACGCGCCTTCTCGGCGCCGGAAGCGGCGGCGGCTTCCTCTTCCACCTCGGCCACCCTGTAATTCAGAGTTTCTATTTCCACTTCCAGGGCCGACCTGGCCTCCAGGGCGGCCTCCAGTTCCATCTCGCGCTTTTTCAGCAGCGCCTGGGCGTCGCGCAGCCTGGCGGCGAGCTCGGAATGGCGGGTCTTTTCGGCCGCGCCGGAACCGGCGGCCTCGGTCTCCACTTCGTTTATCCTGGCGCGCATCAGCTCCAGTTCCGAGAGCAGCGCCTCGCGGCCCTGCGCCGCGGACTGCAGTTCCATATCCTTCTTTTTAAGCAGGCCTTCCGCTTCGCGCAGCTTGGAAGAAACCTCGGCGTAGCGGGCCCTCTCGGCGCCGGAGGCCCCGGCGGCCCCGCTCTCTATATTCTTGATGCTGTCGCGCAGGGCTGCCACTTCGGCCAGGGCGGAATCTTTTTCCAGGTGGATGGCCTCGTTGGCCAGCACCATGTCGTCGTACTTGCGCAGCAGGGCGGTATACTTGCCGGCCTGTTCCTCCAGGGCGGCCATAAGCCCGGCGGCCTCGCTGTCGCGCGCCAGGGACTCCTGGGAGACCAGCGCCGAGGCCGAAGCCTCGGCCTTTATGGCGGCGGCGCGGAACTTGTTGCGCTCCTCCTCCAGGCTCTTAAGCCGGCCGGCGTTTATCTCGTTCTCGTTCTCCGCGGCGCGGAGCTTTGAAAAAGCGTTGTGGAGCTGGGCGGAAGAGAATTTCCATTTTTCCTCGGCGTCGCCAAGTTCCCGCAGCAGGGTGTTCTCCCTGGCCCTGAGCTGGGCGTTCTCCTCTTCCTTGGCGCGCAGCGCCGCCTGGGAGTCGCTCAAGGCGGCCTGCGAGGAACGGACCTTCTCCAGGCTGCGGGCGGCCTCGGCGGACAGTTCGGCTTCCAGTGCGTCCACCCTGGCGGCCAGCGAGGAGGCCAGTTCCTGGGCGCGCTCGGCGGTATCCTTGCCGCTGCTGCTCCTGGCGGCCTCCAGCTCCTTGAGCAGGGAGCGGATGCGCACGTTGGCGTCCTTGAGCACGGCTTCTTTTTCGGCCAGGGCGGCCTTGGCCTCAGAGTAAAGTTTTTCCTGGTGGGCGGCCTCGGCTATGGCCTCTTCCATCCTGGGGGCGGCGGCGGCCAGCTTGCGCTCCAGGTCTTCGGCCTTGCGGATCTGCTCGCGCAGCTCGTTCTTTAAAAGTTCCACCTTCAGCGTGAAGCCTTCCTCGGAGCGGGTGCCCTCCTGGGCGGCCTGTTCGAGGCGTTTTTCAAGGCCTTCGCGGATCTTCACGTACTTCTGGATCTGCGACTCGCGCTCCTTGACGGTGGCGCGCTCCAGCGTCAGTTCCGCCTTGAGCTCCTCGAGGGAGCGCCAGATCTTATCCACCTCCGCCTCTTTGTCCTTGAGGACGGAGCGGGCGCTGTTGACGTAAAGTTCTTTATCCGCGGCCCGGGATCTCTCGTCATCCAGGGCCTTGGACGCGGCCTCCAGCCGGCGGGCCAGGTCGTCGCGCTCGGAAGCCAGGGAGATAGCGGCGGTGCTCTCGCGGGAAAGGGCGTTCCTGGCTTCTTCCAGTGAGGCCGTCAGCGCGTTTTCCTTGCGCACAAAACGCTCCATCTCCCCGTTATAGGCCTCGCGCGCGGAGAACAGCTGGTCCTCGAGCTCCTTTATCCGGGCGCCGAGGGTCTCCTCCCGGCCGTGCAGGTCGGAGAGGAAGCCCTCGAGCTCGGAGTTGAGCCCCTCGAGGTCGTTGATGTGGTTTACTTGGTCTTCCATACCCTGAATTTATCTTTGAGCTGTTCCACGAGTTTCTGGGTCTTCAGGAATTCTTCCTGCTTGTCGCGCAGGGCGGAGCGGGAGGTTTCGGCCAGCAGTTCGGCCTCCGCGCGTTTCTTGCGTTCGTCCTCGAAAGCCTTCTTGAGCCGTTCCACCGCATGCTTCAGGGCGTCCACGTCGGAGCGGGTGCCCATGAGCTCTTCGGTCTTTTCCTGCAGTGCTGAACGGGTGGCCTGGACGGCCGCTTCGTTTTCCGCGCGCTTGCGCTTCTCCTCCTCGTAGGAGGCCTTGAGGCGCTCGAAAGCCTGCCGGGTGCCTTCCGTCGCGGCCTTCAGTTCCATCGTCTCCTCGCCCTTGGCGGCCAGCGCCTTTTTAAGGGCCAGCAGTTCGGCGGCTTCCGCCTTCTCCCTGCCGGAGATATCGGTCAGACTCTTTTCATATTCGGCCTGCTTGGCGCGTTCCTCTTCGAGGATTGCCTTCATCCGCTCCACCGTGTTGCGCAGCTCTTCCGCCTGGGTCCGCTGCTTCTCCAGCGTCAGGTCTTTGGCGTTGGCCACGTCCCGCAGGGCGGAGATTTCCGTCAGCAGGGCCTTTTCCTTCTGGGCGTATTCCTGCGCGCGGCGCTCCCCGGCGGAGTGGACCTCGCGGCGGCCGGCCTCGGCCTGCTTGGCCGCGGCGTCCTTAAGCGCCGCCGTCTCCTGGTCGCGGCGGGAAAGCTCCAGGCGCAGCAGTTCGCCGTCGCGTTTGAGCGCGTCTATCTGCTTGTCGCGGGCGGCTCTCTGTTCCTCGGCGGCCCGCAGTTTCAGCATGACGTCGTTATAATTCTTCTCCGAGACCTGGACCTCTTCCTCGAAGGTCTCCTTGAAATCGTCGTACTCGGCGCGGAGCTCGCGGTAGAGTTTCTCCCGTTCCGACAGCCTGGCCGACAGGGAGGACCCCTGGTCCAGGGCCTGCTTGCGCTCGGCGGAAAGCTCGGCCTGCAGGGTGGAAACCTGGGCCTGGCGCTCCTCGGCCGTCCGCTTGAGCTCCTCGAACTTGCCGAGGGCGTCGGCCAGCTTGGAGCGGAAATCTTCCAGCGTGCGGCGGTAGGCGTCGTCCTGGTTCTGGCGCAGCTGCGAGGCGGCCTCGAGCTCGTGGTTCTTGCGCTCTATCACCTCGCCGTAGCGCTCTGCCTCGCGGCGCATTGCCGACTCCAGTTTCATCGCGGCGGCGGCCTCTTCCTCGGACAGCCTGGCGTTAAGCCCGGCCAGCTTTTCCTCCAGCGCGCGCCTTTCGGCGGCGAAGGCGGCCACAACCCCGTCCTTGTCCACGGCGGCCTTGTTCAAAGAGTCCCTGGCGCGCAGCAGTTCCACGTCGCGGGCGGACAGTTCCTCGTCCATCGCCCTTTCCTTCTCGGCGTAGACACGCTGCAGGCGCTCGCGCTCCAGGAGCATCAGCTCCTCGCGCTCCAGCTTGGAGGCCTCGAGGGCGCGGACCAGCTCCGCGATCTTGTCCTCGCGCAGGCGGATGGTCTCGGCCAGGCGGGCGGTCCTGTCGTCCAGTTCGGCGCCGCCGCGGGCGCGCTCTTCGGCCACGGCGGCCTTAAGGTCTTCCGCGGCTTTCTGCCGCAGCAGCCTGAAATCGTCCCCGGCCTTCTGCAGGGAGAGCCGGAGGGAATTGATCTCGTCTTCCTTGCGCCCGACCTCGGCGGCGAACTCGGCGCTCCGGCGCTCCAGCTCGTCGGCGAACTTCTGTTTGTCCAGGGCGTGGCGCTTCTCGGCCTGCACGGCCTCGTCGGCCAGCTTCTGGTCGTACTCGGACTTCAGCTTGGCGCGCAGGGCGGCCTGCTCGGAAAGGGCGCGCTCGTGGGAGGAATCGATGTCCCGGCGGAGGGCAGCGACCTGCTCCTTGGCGGTATTCTTGTCCTTGGACAGGTCTTCTATCTCGCGGCGCAGGTGGGAGATCTCCTCCACCTTGAGCTTGAGGCTATCCTCGTAAATGCGGCCGGCGGTCTCTATCTCGGAGCGCAGGGCGGCGGTGTGCTTCTCCATCTCCACCTTCAGCCGCACGTCGTACTCCGACTGCAGCTGCTTCTCGCGGAAGGAGAACTCCTCCTGCTTGACGCTGTGCTGCGTCTGCAGCTGCTCGATCTTGTGCGCGAAAGCCTCGCGCTCGGCCTGCAGGGTCTTGATGGTCTCTTCGAAAGTGCGCAGGTTGCGCTGCAAATAGTCTATTTCGTCCTGGCGCTTGCCCAGGTCCTCGCGGTAGCCGCGCTCGATGTCGGCCAGTTTTTCGGCAAAGCGGTTGCGCTCGTGCTCGACGGCGATCTTGAGGCGCTTGGGGATCTCCACTTCCATCTCGCGGAAGCGGCCCTTCTCGGACTCCGCGGCATCGGCGGCCTTGGAGAGGCGGGTCTCGTAATCGGCCTGCTGCTGCTTCTTCTCGGTCTCGAGGGTGCGGATGACGCTCTCGAGGCTGCCGATGGCGTCTTTGTAGCGGTTAAGGTCCTCGTCGCGGCGCTTGACGGCCTCGGGGAATTCTCTAAGCTGTTTTTCGAGCAGCTGGACCTTCACCTTGTAATCGTCTATCTCCTGGTTCTTCTCCAGGACCTTCTTGTCGATCTCCAGATCTTTGGTCTTAAGGGCGCGCTCGCGCTCCTCGGCGTCCTTCTGCCAGCTGTCCTTGGCCCATTTCAGGACGGCTTCCTGTTTTTTGAGCTCGTCGCTGACCTGGCGCTCGCGCTTTTCCAGTTCCTCGACGCGGTTGCGGTAGGAGGTCTCCAGCGCGGCCTTCTGGTCGCGGAGCTCCTCGGTCAGGCGGGCCTTTTCCTCTTCCAGGCGGCCGCCGTACACGCGCTCGGCCTCCTGCTGCTTGGCCAGCTGCTCCTGGCGCAGCTGCCACAGTTCCCCCTCCACCTGGCCCCAGCGGCCGCGCAGCTCCTCGGCCTTCTTCTGGTAGTCTTCCTGCAGGCGGACCTCTTTCTGTTTGAGGGTTTCCTCGTTCTTGGAGATCTTGTCCTCCAGCTCCTTCTCGCGCTCGGCGAGGCGCTCGAGGCGCGAACGGAACTGGTACTCCAGGGAATCCTGGCGGGACTTCATCTCCTCCTCGTGCACGCGGGAGGAGCGGTCCAGCTCCGAATTCTTGGACTTCAGCTGGTTCTCGAGAAAAGCCACCTGGCTGGATTTTTCCTGCAGGTTCTGGCGGGTCTTAAGGTCGTCCTCGTGCAGGCCGCGGATCTTGTCCAGGGCCCAGCGCAGCGCCAGCCGCGCCGTTTCCACGTCGTTTATCGCCTGTTCGTTCAGGGAAGATTCGTCAAATTTCTCGTTCATAGTAGCGTTACCAAAGAATTCATTTTAAAATTTTCTGTCAGGGCAGCGCCAGTACCTGGCCCGGCTTCACCTCGCCGCCGCGGCCAAGCGAGCCGGCGTTGGCGCGGTAGATCTCGGGCCAGCGCTCGGAGTCGCCGTAGATGGCGGCGGCTATGCTCTCCAGGGTGTCGCCTTCCTTTACCACGTAATTGCGGCGGACGGGCTGGGCGGCGGGCGCGGGTTTAACCGCGGCGGGCTTGGCCGCGGCGCGCGCCTTAAGGGCTTCCATGTCGGCGCGGGCCTTGTCCAGTTCCTGCCTGAGGGATTCTATCTCGCGCGAGACCTCCGACTGCTGGGGCCCCGGGATCTGGGCCGGCACCACGGCGGGCTGGACCGGCTGCCGGGCTTGCTCGGAACTCTGCTTCACCACGGAGTCGAGCTTGTCCTGCAGCACGCGTATCTTCTCGCCCTGCAGGGAGATCTTTTCTTCGGCGCGGCGCAATTCGGCGGCGGCGGCAGCGGCGGCGGCCTGCTCGGCGCCGGCCGGCTCGGCCCCGAAGCGGAAAGAGAAAGCCAGCAGGTGGGAGCCCACGGTGCCGGAGATGCCGCCGATAGGCAGGCTGAAAGCGTAGTTGAACTCCGCCAGGCCGAAACGGCCGCCCAGGCCCATATTGACGGAGCGGCGGGCGTCGTTGCCGGCGGACAGGCCCATGCGCAGGGCGAAGCGGCGCTGGAAGAAGTATTCGGCGCCGGCGGAAAGGTTATAGTCGGAATCGGAGAAAGCGGCATCGAAGTCCAGCAGGCTGGACTTTACGGCGTAGGAGACGCCGGCGCGGACTTCCACCGGCAGCGGGTCGGAGGAGGCCAGGCCGAGGTCGGGCTTATTGAGGTTCTTGATGGTAAGGCCCAGCGCGTAGCGGGGCTCGGGGCGCCAGAAAAAGCCGAGGTCGGCGCCCAGGGCGCCCTTGGAGTAGCCGTCGGAGAAAACCGGGTCCATGGCGGTGTAGGCGTCGGAGACGTAGCCGCGGCGCAGGTACTTGAGCGAAAGACCGGCGTTGACGCCGCGGTACACGTGGGTGGCGTAGCTGACGGTGAAGGCGCTTTCGGAAAAGGCGTCGCTGAGGCGGATGTCGCTCCAGGAGAAAGCGGCGGCGCCGGGCAGGTAGCGCTTTACGGGCATGGCGAAGCCGAAATAGCCCTGGCCGATCTCGGAATCGTCGGTAAGGCCGGAGTACAGCCTGCCGTACACGGCGGTCAGCTCCGGGGAGGTGGTCTCCACCAGGGTGGCGGGATTGGAGCAGGCGGCTTCCGCGCCCCCGGGGATGGCGGTAAAAGCCCCGCCCATGGCGGCGGCCCTCGCCCCGCAGGGAGAATTAGCGAAAGTAGCGTGAGCCTTCATAGAAAGCAGTGTCATAACGCAAAATATAACCGCCAGCAGCTTTGGCACAGTTATTATTTTAGCTTTTAACTGTTTCATAATTATTACCTAATCGTTAAAGCGGGCCCGCCGGCAGCTCCGGGCGCCCGCCCGCCTTAACCCCTGCCTCCGGTCACCGCGCCAGCACCACGGTGCCGTTGTAAGTCTTGTCGCCGGCCTTGAACTGGTAGATATAGATACCGGCCATGGCCTTGCCGCCGCCCTTACGGCTGCCGTCCCAGGCAAGCGAGGCCTCCGAGTTGTAGGTGCCTACCCGCAGGCTGGCCACTTCCGCCCCGGACAGGTCGTACACCTTGGCGCCGGAGATATCGAGCCCCTCCGGGTTCTCGAAGATGATGTTGAAGTCGTCCCAGACGCCGTCGCCGTTGGGCGTGAAGATCTTCTTGGGCACGGTCTGCGTGATGCGGAAGGCCTGCGCCCTGATAACCTGCTTCACCTTGAAGACGCCGGTCTTGCGCGTAACTATGGACACGGTGCCGTCCGACGGGTTAACGGTGCCGCCCAGTTTAACGTCCTCGACCCCGTTGTTGTAGTAAACCGCGTAGTCGTAGGGCGTGTAGGCGGCCGAAGGCCCGAAGGCGTTGATAACGAAAGTCCCGGTCCTGGAAAGCGACATAGTAAGCGTCGCTTCGGAGCTGAGGTCCCGGTTCTGCTCGACGTTAGCCGCGTCCTTGACGCAGAACTTATAGGCCAGTATGGTGACGCCGCTTTCATACTGCGGCTGACGCACCAGGCACGGGCTCAGGCCCAGGTCGGCCAGCGCCTCGCTGACGGCCGGGGACATGTCCACCACGGCGCGCGCGTCTTCAGCTACGGTGCGCACGACCTCTTCCAGGCTATTGAGCCAGATGGAGGCGTCGCTGCGCACGTTGCTGCTATCCACGGATTTAACGTAGTACCACCGGGCGGCGGTCTGCGCCCCGGCGTTGTAGGTAAGGGTATTGCTTGAGACCGGCCCGACAAAATAGGCGGTGCCGCTGAGGGCCGTGCTGTAATAGATTTCGTAGCCCTGGCTCTTGAGCGCGACGGTGGCGCCCTCCATGTTGTACTGCACCGCGTCCCAGGAGATCACAAAGGAGCCGCCCGTTGTGACGCCGCTGGCCATGGGCGCGCGGGGTTTTATGGGCGGGGTCGCGAAAGCGGCGGTGGAGATGCGGCCGTACATATTGGAACTGTCGCGCAGCCGGAACGCCAGGTAATAGGTGGTGCCCGACGTCAGCCCGGTCTGGGAGCGCTGCTCCAGCACTTCGAAACCGAGCGCGGTCTGCACAAGGTAGGCCCCGACGGAGGTGTAGTTGACCTCGGTGATGGAGAACGTAGCGACTTTCACTTCGAGCGAGAGGGACCCTTCGCCGGTGCCGTTGGTCCACTGGTACAGGGCAGCGGTGCCGGAGGTGGTGGAGGCGGAGACGCTGTAGACCGCGCCGGGGCCGTGGCTGGTGCCGGAATGCCCCGGGCGCAGGCCTATGCCGGCCGCGCCCATGGACGAGCCGGCCACTTCGCCGACGGTGGACTCCAGCCTGAAGGTGCCGCCGTCGGCCAGGCCCATGCCCGCGCTGACGGCCTTGGTCTCCATGCTGGCCGCGCTGAACGCGGGTATAGCCGCGCCCAACAGCGCCACGCCCGCGATCGCCCCTACGCTTTTATATTTCATAAAAAGCCATCCCGCCTGTATTTACCACCAGCTTTAGCTACCCCGGGCCGGCAATAAAACCCGGCCCGGACACAACGGCTAATTACTCTTATTTGCTATCCAGGTAGCCTCGTCATAAACAATGAAGCGCACATATTTCCACTGGTCAGCCGCAGCTAGAGGACTGGCAGCTCCACCGACAATCGAGTCTCCAGCGTCCGCGGCAAAAGTGACATCGTTAAGACTACCGTCAACTCTATAGAGATATATCTCTTTGCCTATGTTACTCGCTGTCGCTGCCGGCAGAGTTATCGCGACAGTAGCAGCGGTACAGTCAGCATAGACGACCGTATCCGTTGAAGTCACAGTATAGGCAGCCTGAACAATCGTGACAGGAGTCTGAACCAGTTTATCCATCCCGACATTCACGATGTTAGTGGATACTATCGTGGCACCCAGCAGGTCGCCATTCAGGCTGCCCGCGGTGAACTTCGTCAGGTCGAAGCCGCTGGCCGCCAGATCGCCGTTGGCGATCGTGCCGTCAAAAATGTCGCCGGTCACTACGCTGTTGGCAAGGCTCAGCTTGGAATACGCTATCGCGGCCGCACCATCTACGTCGGCGTTCACGATGGCGAGCGAGGCCAGCTTGCTCTTGGCTATAGCGGCACCCGCGGCAATGTCGGCGTCGGCTATCGTGCCGTTGACGATGTTAGTGGATACTATCGTCGCGCCCAGCAGGTCGCCATTCAGGCTGCCAGATGTGAAATTACCAATATCAAACACTCCGGAGGCCAGGTCCGCGGCTGCTATGCTGCCGTCCACGACATGGGTAGATACTATGGTGCCAGCAAGGTAATCCGTGTTCAGTTTACTATCCGCGTTTAGCGCGGCCACACCGTTGGCTGCCGCCTTCTGAACCAGCGGGATCTGCGCGTCATTCGTTACATTGCTTAACCCGACCTGAGTTTTGGTAACGCTGTGCGGGTTGGTAACGTTGGCGACATGGTTTGTCAGGGTGGTGGCATCCGCGGACACATCGCGGCCGTCCACGTTGCCGGAAACGGTTATATCGCCGGTAACATGCAGAGCGGAGGAAGGCGTGGCGTTGCCTATGCCCAGCCTGAAGTTGACGGTATCCCAGAAAAGGCTATTGCTGCCGCTCAGGGAAGAGCCGGTGGCCCAATAAGAGAGCTGACCAGCGAGGCCGGCGCCGGTAACGGTGCCGCCCGCGCCGGTCTCGTCGGTGCCGCAGGCCCATGCCCCGGCAGCCGCCTTAAGCACCTGGCCAGCGGCGCATATCGACTGGGTGTACATGGCGTTAAAGGCTATAGAGGAAGATATAACTCCGGAACCCAGAGTGCCGCTGGCGATATTACCGGCAGGGACGCCGGAACCCACCTTGGACCCGGAAAGGGACCCGTCCAGCAGGTCGTCAAGGTCTGTGTCCCAGGCCTGTACGGCGGAACCGATGCCAAGCCCCAGGCGCGCGCGCACGGCGGCGTCATCGTAGAAGCCGGCCAGGGCCACGGAAGAGATACCAAGCAGCGAAGAACCGTCTCCGCCGGTGGATATTTTCCCGCCCAGGGCCGTAGTGACGGTAGAGAGGTCCACAAGCGTTACTGGAACAGTAACAGTATTGGCCAGTTTAGTGCCAAGGGCCGCGGTAACGGTGGAGAGGTCCACGTGGGTAGCGGGAACGCTGCCGGTCAGTTTAGAAGCGGACAGGCTGGCTATCTTGGCGTCGGTGACGTTGGAGTCCGCGATCTTGGCGGTAGTCACGTTAGCGTCGGTTATCTTGATCGTGGTGATGGCATTGTCCGCCAGCTTGGCGGTGGTGATGGAACCGTCGGCTATGGCGCCGGCGCCCAGGCCGGTCAGCGCGGAACCGTCGCCGTAGAATTTGGAGGCGGTAACGTGGCCCGCCACGGTGATGTAGGTGGAGATCGAAACGCCGGTGGCGGAGGTGATGTTGCCGGCGGAGAGGGCGAAGGGCACGGAGACCAGCTGCACGCGGGGAGCCAGGGTTACCGCGTCCACCACGACTTCCAGAAAGCGGTCATCTGCGGCGTAGACGGCGGAGGTAAGCGGGTCTACGGAACCGAGCTTTACGCTGAAGATGCCGTTTTCCAGAGTTACGGTCTGGGGTTCGTCCCAGAGGCAGGTGTTGCCCACGCTGCAGGTGGCGGAACAGGCGCCGGCCAGCGTATCGCAGATGCGGAAGGTAACGGCTTTAGATCCGCTCATCGGGTTGCCGTTATTGTCCACCAGGCGGCCCTGGTAGTTTATGTAGTTCGGGACAGCCGCCGCGTACAAGGGCAGCAGCAGTACCGTTAACACCGCCATAAGGTTGGATTTGAGCATCTTCATATTGCCTCCAGAAACTCCGCTAGTGGACGATAAAATTTGCATGGGGTTCCCCACCTTTTTATATAGCAACGACTTTGCCAAACCCTCGCTCTTTGAAACGGGGCCTGGCAGCCGGGAGCTGATAGCGGAATTATTTGCTGTTTCTGTTTTTGTCACTTGTCGTCCTCGCCTGCTCTACCCGAGCCGGAATGCGAGTTGCCTCACAGTGCTGTAAACAGATTATAGGAGATATACTGATAAAGAAAGAATACGGAAAGGTTAAATTGTTATTACAGGACAGTGTAGACTAAAATCAACAGTGTAGATAAAAAACCACATTAAATTGTAGATAAAAATCTACAGTTATCAACCCTGGATGCCGTATTCCTTAATTTTGTCGTACAGGGCTTTGCGGTCTATGGAGAGCAATTTAGCGGCTTTTAACTTATTGCCGCCGGTTTGCGCCAGAGCCGCGCCGATAAGCCTGCGCTCGGTTTCGCCCCGGGACCGTTTCAGGTTTTCTTTCAGGTCGAAATCCTCGGGGGACATAGCGGCGGCCGGGGGCGGGCAGCCAGGCGGGTTCTGTCCGCCCAGGCCCAGATGCTCCGGCAGTATCTCCCCCCCGGAAAGCAGGGCCGCGCGGATTATAACGTTCTTAAGTTCGCGCACGTTGCCCGGCCAGGCATAGGCCGTCAGGGCGGCCAGGGCGGCGCTGGAGATGGACTCTACTTTTTTATTAACCAGCCGCTCGGCCTCTTTCAAGAAGAAGGCTGCCAGCGCGGGGATGTCTTCCTTGCGCTCCGCCAGCGACGGCACGCGCAGGGTGAACTGGTTAAGGCGGTGAAAAAGGTCCTCGCGGAAAAGGCCGTCCTTTATGCAGGCGGGCAGGTCGCGGTTGGCGGCCACGATCACGCGGGTATCCACCGGGATATCCTTCTTGCCGCCGAGGTGGCGGATGCGGCGCTCCTCCAGCACGCGCAGGAGCTTGGCCTGCGTGGCCAGGGTGAGGTTGGCTATTTCGTCGAGAAAAAGGGTGCCGCCGAAAGCGGTTTCAAAAAGGCCGGGCTTGCGGCGGTCCGCGCCGGTAAAAGCCCCGCGCTCGTAGCCGAACAGTTCGCTCTCCACCAGGTTCTCGGGCAGGGCGCCGCAGTCCAGCGCCACAAAGGGGCTGCCGCCGCGGGTGCTGCGGCGGTGTATCTCGCGCGCCCACACTTCTTTGCCCGAGCCCGACGGGCCGGAAAGAATGACCGTCAGGTCGGTGGCCGCCACCTGCGCGGCCAGGTCCGCCGTCTGCTTTATTTCTTTGCTGGCGCCAAAAACGGGTTCGGCGCCGTGCGCTTTTTTAACGTGGCTGCGCAGCGCGTCGAACTCGCGGCGCAGGCGGCGCTCTTTGACGGCCTTGTCGATGATGAGCAGCAGCTCCTCGTTGCCGAAAGGCTTTATCAGGTAGTCCAGCGCGCCCAGCTTCATGGCCTTCACGGCGCTGGTAACGTCGGCGTGGCCGGTGAGGATGATGACCGGCAGGCCGGGGTCCTCGGCCTTCAGTTTCTCCAGCAGGGTCAGGCCGTCGGCGTCGCCGAGCACCATATCCAGGATCACCGCGTCGAAGGTGAGGGCGTCGGCCAGGGACAGGGCCTCGGCGCCGGAGGAGGCCGCGGCGCAGGCGTGGCGGCCGGCCTCAAGGGCGGCTTTAAGCACGTAGCGCGTGTCGGCGTCGTCTTCGGCGATGAGGATATTGGCCATAATGACTGGATCCCGGCTTTCGCCGGGATGACACCTAGACGGTCTTCTTGAACCTCAGGCTGATCGAGGCGCCGCCGCCGGCGGGCGAGGAGGCGATGATGCGGCCGCCGTGCTCGTCCATGATCTGGCGGGCCAGGTAAAGGCCCAGGCCGGTGCCGTTCTCCTTGGTGGTGAAGAAGGGCTGGAAAAGATTTTCGAGGATGGAAGCTTCCATGCCGGGGCCGTTGTCGGTAATGGTAAGAAACACCTCCTGCTCCGCGTCCAGCCAGCCGCAGCTTATCCGGATGCGCCCGTCGTGGCGGCCGGCCAGCGCCTGCAGGGCGTTATTGAGCAGGTTGTAGATGACGCTGTGTATGTAGTTCGGGTCCAGGAAAACCTTGGGCGCGTGGCCGCAGTCCTTCTCCACCGCCACCTTGCCGGACTTAAGCGAGCTGTCTATCAGCTCCAGCGCGGATTCGGCGGCCGTGTGCACGGAGTAAGGCTCCAGCCGGCACATGCCGCTGCGGGAAAAGTCCAGCAGGGTCTTTACTATCTTGGAGGCGCGCCGGGCGTTGCGCTCTATCAGCTCGGCGCCGGTGCGCACCTGATCCGGCTGGCCCTCCTGGGCGCGCAGCAGCTCCGACGTGGAAAGGATCACGTGCAGCGGGTTCTTGATGTCGTGCGCGAACATGGAGGTGAGCTGGCCGATGGAGGTGAGGCGGTTGAGCTTGCGGGCCGCGTTCTTAAAAACGTGCGGGTCCTTGAGGGCGGACCATTCGTCGGGCGAGACGGGCGACAGGTACAGGCAGAAACCGTTGACCTCCCCCTTGTCGTCCTTGAGCGCCAGGACGGTGAGGAAAAGGCGGGCGATGCTGCGCGAGGCGGTCAGCATGTAGAACCGGTAGTTGCGCACCACGCCGTTGCGGGCCGCCAGCGCCGCCATGTCCGAAAATTCTTTAAGGTCCTTCTCCAGCACCAGCGAGGAGACCGGTTTCCCGTCGAGCGACTGGCCGGCCCAGCCCAGCAGTTTAAGGGTGGCGGCGTTCATCAGCAGGACGTTGAGGTCCTTGTCCAGCACCAGCATCGGCTCCTGCGCGTTGAAGAAGATAGCGTTGAAAAGGCTGCGCTGAAGAGCGTGCGGGGCGGTGTCTTTTTTTGTGATCATAACCCGGCCTTGTTCCGATAAAGGTTCACGCTTCGCCTGGAAACACGTATCCCGTGAACAGCCTTGAGGGTTTCGGCCACTTCCGCGTCAGACAGCTTTTTTTGCCCCGCCCCCAGGATGTCTTTTATTTTATCAATTATATACGCGTTTTTCTGCCTGAAAAGGCTTTTTAATTTTATTTCCTCCCCCTGCGGCGTTATCAGCGTTTTTGCGGAGATAAGCCGGGAGACGGTGCCGGGGTTCAGCCCGACGGCCGCGGCCAGCTCCCGCTGCGTAAAAGGCTTAAGCGGCCCCTCGCCGAGGAGGAAGCTTTTCTGCCGCTCTATTATGGCGGAAAGGGTGCGGTGAAAGCCGGCCTTGCGCCAGCCGATGCGCTGGGCGCGCGAGGCCAGGTTGCGGACGCGGGCGGCCTCCGCCGGGGACAGGGCGCCGCTCTTGAGCAGGCGCGAGAAGGCTTCCCCGTCGATAACATAGGCCCCCTTGAGATAGGAGGGATGCGTGTATTCGATAAAGAGCCGGCCTTTCTCGGCGGCTATCCGGGCGGCGCAGCGCAGGAAAAGCCCGGGCAGGGCGGCCGGCGCCACTCTTTCATGAGAAAGGATGAAGGCGTCCACGAAAGATTTAAGGGCCAGGACTTCGGCCTGGGTGAGGCCGCACTCCTTGGCGGCGGAGGGCGGAGAGAACGGCAGGCCGGAAAGAAAACAGCTCTCAAAAGCGGCCGCCCCGGCGCGGCGGGCGAGATCCAGCATGGCGGGCCTCTCCGACAGCCATTCCCCGGCCGTGGCGCCCGGCCCGGCGGCCGTGGCCAGGGCCTCGTCGCCGCAGGCGAGGGAAAAAGCGTAGGAGGCCCCGGGGAAGCGGCGGCGGCGCAGCGGCGCGCGGCCATGGGCGTCCGGTTGGAACAATTTAGAGAACAGCGGGTCGGCCTCCAGCTCGGCCGCCTGGCCCAGAAAATCAGCCTCCGGCACGGCCAGCACGGAGAAGAGCCGCAGGTCCTGCCGCTGGACCTGCCGCTGAGAGAGCTGCTGCGCCTGTTTTACCGGCTTTTTCATAGGGAAAACTACCCGTCCAGATTATAACAATTTTGCCCCTTTCTAAAGGGCCGCCCCCCTCCTCGTCGGCAAAGTTGACAATACCCCGCAGTATTGATAGATTACAGTTAATTCCGATAAAGATTTTTGGCGCGGTTCACGACAGAAACCCCTGCCCGCAAGCGTTTGGGGAGCCGGAGCGGGGCCGGGAAATACATATGAGGGCGCATTTAATGAAGACCACCACATTGGACAAGAGAAAGATCTATCTCAGCGAGAACCAGGCCAAGGTAATAAAAGACAAATACCTCCGCGACGAGGCCGGCCCCGAGGAGCTTTTTGAGCGCGTCGCCCACAACATTTCCCTTTCGGAGATCATCTTCCACCCCGACGCCGCCAAGTGGGGCGTTTTCGAGGGCGTTAACTACCGCGTGAGCGAAACCGCGGGCGACGGCCCGCAGTCCCGCACCCTGTTCTTCCACGAAGGCCTGGCCGAGAGCTCCGAGCGCGAGGCGAACTTCATGAAGTTCGTCGCCAACCTGGAGAAGGCCTACGCCACCGTGGACGCCGCCCGCGCGGCCGCCGATAAATGGCGGACCGAGTTCTACAACATGATGGCGGATTTCAACTTCCTGCCCAATTCCCCCACGCTGATGAACGCCGGGCGCGACCTGCAGCAGCTGTCGGCCTGTTACGTGCTGCCCGTGCCGGACTCCATGGAGGGCATCGCCAAGGCGCTGACCGCGCAGAGCCTCATCCAGAAATCCGGCGGCGGCACCGGCTTCTCTTTCTGCCGCGTGCGGCCCAAGGGCGACACGGTAAAGAAGACCAACGGCGTGGCCTCGGGCGCCATCTCGTTCATGAAGCTTTTCGACAAGCTCACCGACGTGGTAAAGCAGGGCGGCACCCGCCGCGGGGCCAACATGGGCATCATCCCCTACTGGCACCCCGAGATCAAGGAGTTCATCACGCTCAAGTCGCAGCAGGGCGTGCTGGAGAACTTCAACATCTCCATCGCCCTCGACGAGAAATTCATGAAGGCCGTGGAGACCGGCGGCAGCTACGACCTCATAAACCCGCGCAACAAAGAAGCCGTCGGCACCATGAAGTCCCGCGAGGTCTTCAACATGCTCGTCGAGTCCGCCTGGGCCTCCGGCGACCCCGGCATAGTCTTCATGGACCGCATCAACGAGACCAATTCCAACCCCACCCCGGCCCTGGGCCAGATCGAAAGCACCAACCCCTGTTTTGCCGGCACGGTACGCCTGGCCACGGACCGCGGGCTATTGACCTTTGAGGAGCTCTTCATCGACAAGGCCCCTATCTCTGTCGCCACCGATGACCGCGTGCCGGGGATACGCGCGGCGGGGCCCGGAGGCGGCTGCGCCGTGGCCGAAAGGACCAAAACGGGCGTTACGCTGAGAAGCGCGGTTCCGGTGTTCAAGACACGCAAGAACTGGCCTGTTTTCATGCTGGAGACGGAGCACGGCTACGAGGTTACGGCAACGGCGGACCACAAGTTCTTCACCCCGGACGGGCCGGTAGAGCTTAAGGACCTGAAGCCCGGAGACCCGGTATTGATACAATCCGGCGCCGGGGCCTGGAGCCGCAATTACGAGCTGCCGCCTTTTATCTCCGGGAACAAGCTTAAAGCGAGGGCGGAGCGCGGCGAAGCCGTTCTCCCTAAAAAATGGTCCAGGGAACTGGGCGAACTCCTGGGCTGGCTGACGGGCGACGGCTGGGTCAGCGCCGAAACCCCGGAAGGGCGCCACGTGCCCAACTACACCGTAGGCCTGATGTACGGCGACGAAGAGAAGAAGATACTGGCGCCTAAATTCAGGGCCCTTATAAAGCAGTGGACCGGCCTTGAGGGTTCCGAAATAGAAAGAAACGGCACGCTGGCTCAGTACTATAAATCAGCCCTGTACTATTTTTTAAACTCGCTCGGAGTCCAGGAAAAGAACGGTCTTCAGAAGCAGGTGCCGGAAGCTTTATGGAGCGCCCCGCGCGAGGCGGTGCTCGGGTTCCTGTCGGCGCTGTTCACCGCCGACGGCACGGTTAATGTCTCGGCGCGGGTCCATTACGGTTCCATTCGGCTGGCCAACAGTTCCAGGAAGCTGCTCCAGGAGGTCCAGCTGCTGCTGCTTAACGAGGGGATAGTTTCCCAGCTTTATTTGCGCCGTAAAGCCGGCAAAAAACTGATGCCTGATTCTAAAAGGAATCCCAAGCTTTATTCTTTCAGCGACCAGTACGAACTTGTGATCACCCGCCAGAACCGCGCGCGTTTCCTGAAAGAGATCGGTTTCCTGACTCCCGCGAAACAGAGCAAAGCCGCCGCGTTCGAGACCACTCTTACGCGGGGAGCTTACCAGGAATCCTTCACAACCAGGGTCAAAGAGATACTCCCGGCCGGCCAGACCGACGTGTACTGCACTACGGAGCCGGAGACGCATTCTTTAATTTCTGCTGGTATTATAAGCGCTAATTGTGGCGAGCAACCGTTGTTGCCCTGGGAGTCCTGCAACCTGGGGTCCATCAACCTGGCCAACTACGTCACCGGCGAGATGAACCGCGGCCGCCTGGACCTGGAGCGCCTCGGCGCCACCGTGGCCAGGGCCGTGCGCTTTCTCGACAACGTGATAGAGATAAACAACTACCCGCTGGCCGAGATCGAGCGCATCGCCAAGGGCAACCGCAAGATCGGCCTGGGCGTCATGGGCTGGGCCGAGACCGCTGTAAAGCTGGGCGTGGCCTACGACAGCCCCGAAGGTCTGGAGAAGGCCGCGGAAGTGATGAAGTTCGTAAACGAAAAGGCCATGGAAGCTTCCTGCGAGCTGGCCAAAGAGCGCGGCGTGTTCCAGAACTGGCAGGATTCCATCTACGACGTGAACGGCAAACATTTCCGCGGCGTGTCGGCCAGGCCCCGCAACTCCGCCCGCACCACCATCGCCCCCACCGGCACCATCGCCATAGCGGCCGGCCTGCAGGGCTCGGGCATAGAGCCGTTCTTCGCCATCGCCTACACGCGCTACAACGCCAAGGCGCTAGACGCCATAAAGAACAACCGCGACCCCGAAGCCAAGGATACTTTCTTCGAGGTGAACGCGCTGTTCAAGCGCATCGCCCAGCACAACGGCTTCTTCGGCATGGACGAGAAGACCTTGTGGAAGAAGATCGAGGCCAACCATAAGGCCGTGCGCGGCATCCCGGAGATCCCCAAGCAGATCCAGGACCTGTTCCCCACCGCCCACGACGTGTCGGTAGAGAACCACATAAAGATCCAGGCGGCTTTCCAGGCGCACACTGACAACGCCGTCTCCAAGACCATCAACATGTCCGCCTCGTCGAAGATTGAGGACGTGCGGAACTGCTACCTGCTGGCCCACAAGTTGGGCTGCAAGGGCCTTACCGTCTACCGCGACGGCTGCAAGACCCAGCAGGTGCTCAACATCGGCTCCGGCACGCAGCCCCAGGCCAAGACTAAAAAGAAGAAGGCCCCGCTGCAGTCCTTCGGCGTGTCCTCCGAGTATTTCCAGCTCAAGACCGGCTACGGCCCGCTGCACGTGCACATCAACTACAACGAGCACGGCCCGTACCAGGTGTTCACCAACATGCCGCCGCTTGGCACCGAGATCAGCGGCCTGACCTCGCTCATCGGCATCCTGCTCTCCAAGTACCTCGAGGAAGGCGGCGACCCGATAAAGGTGATAAAGCACCTCAACTCGGTGAAGGGCGACCGGCCCGTCGGCCTGGGCGACAACAGGATCAACTCCGTGGCGCACGGCATAGCCGTGGCGCTCAGGAGCCACCTCAAGCGCACCGGCATCATCGCCACCGACGCCGAGATAAACGGCCAGGAGAAGCTGGAGCTGTGGGACGCCTCCCACACCCAGTACTGCCCCAAGTGCTACTCGTCCAACGTCAGCTTCGAGTCGGGCTGCTCGGGCCCCACCTGCCACGACTGCGGCTACTCGGAATGTTCCTGAGGCGCTGACGCCCCCGGCTAAAAGGCCCCGCTCCGGCGGGGCCTTTATTTTGCCCGGACTCACGGGTATTTTTATAGAATATAACCATGCGAAAAGGACTTTTTATCGTTCTGGAAGGGCCCGACAGGTCCGGCAAGTCCACGCAGGCCGGGCTACTGAAGGCCTGGCTGGAGGAGCGCGGCCGCGAGGTGGTAGTGACCCGCGAGCCCGGCGGCACCCGCCTTTCGGAGCAGATCCGCGAGATACTGCTGGACCCCGCGAGCCGGATAGAGCCGATGACCGAGCTCTTCCTCTACGAGACGTCGAGGATAAAGCACACCCTCGAAAAGATCCTGCCGGCCCTCAAGGCGGGCAAGGTCATAATTTGCGACCGCTATACCCTTTCCACCACGGCCTACCAGGGCTACGGCCGCGGCCTGGACCTGAAGACCGTGGAGACCCTCAACCGCATAGCCACGCTGAATTTAAAACCGCACCTTACGCTGGTGCTGGACATTCCGGACAGGATCTTCGCCCAGCGGGAACACCTGCGCGCCGGGCGCGACCGCATGGAGCGGCAGTCCGACCTTTTCCGCCGGCGCGTCAACCGCGCCTACAAGCTGCTGGCCCGCAAGCCCGGCGTGACGCGGGTGGACGCCGGCCGCCCGATAGAGGCCATACAGGCCGACATCAGGGCGCGCGTGGCGAAGCTCCTCAGGAAATAAAACCGATGTCATTCTCCAATATTTTAGGCCAGGACAAGACCGTTAAGCGGCTGCGCGCCCTCATCCTCTCCGGCCGCGTGCCGCCGGCCATGATCTTCCACGGCGCGCCCGGCACAGGCAAGTTCCTGGCGGCGCTGGAATTCGCCAAGGCGCTCAACTGCTCTCATACGGCGCACCGGGAAAAGCCGGCCGCCCCGGCCGCACCCGACCCGGACGACCTTTTTGCCGCGGCCGCCCCCGAGCCGGCGCCGGCCCCCGCGCCGGAACAGGCGCCGGCACCGGCCCACACAGACCTCTCCGATTCCTGCGGGGCCTGCCTCTCCTGCCTGCAGGCCGCCAGCGGCGCCCACCCCGATATCCGCATAGTGGACACGGAAATGCAGGCCGCGTTCCTCGACGAGGCCGAGACCACCAATCTCAAGATCGACACCCTGCGCGAGATGACGCGCTGGGCCCAGCAGAAGCCCATGCTTTCCGCTTGGAAAGTATTCATCGTGCGCGACGCCGAGGCCATGGTGACCGGCGCGCAGAACGCCATCCTCAAGACGCTCGAAGAGCCTCCGCCCGGCACCGTGGTGATCCTGACCGTCTCGCGCAAGACCGCCCTGCTTTCCACCATCCTGTCGCGCTCCTGCATGATAGAGTTCGGCCTGCTGCCGCGCCAGGCGGCCAGGAGCCTGCTGGAGGCGCAGGGAGCGGACGCCTCCGAAGCCGCGGCGCTGGCCGCGCTGGGCGGGGGCTCGCTGGAGAAATCCGCCGAAGCCGGGGCTTTCCTGAAGCGCGTCTCCGCGCTGCGCCCCGGGGACCCGTCCAAAGCTTTCAAATTCACCGCCGGCCTGCCGCGCGACAGCCACAAGGCCCGCGAGGAAGTGCGCACCCTGCTGGACCTGCTGCTGGCGCGCGCCCGCGAGGACTGGCGCGCCGCGGAAGGGCCGGACAAGAGCAGGCTCACCGCCCTGCTGCGGCGCACGCTGGACCTGCGGCGCATGGCGGACCGCAACGTCTCCTACGCGCTGCTGCTGGAAACCGCCCTGCTGGAAGGGGAGCGCGCCGGCATAAAGCTGGAGGACCTGGTCAGGCCCCGCCAGCCCGGCCGCGGCTGAAGATGCGAAGCAAGAAATTTTACATCACCACCCCCCTGTATTACGTCAACGCCAAGCCCCATATAGGCCACGCCTATACCACGCTGGCCGCGGACGTGCTGGCCCGCCACCTGCGGGGCAAGGACATCCCGGTACACTTCCAGACCGGCACCGACGAGCACGGCGCCAACATAGAGAAAACGGCCAGGGAGAAGGGCGTGGAGCCCAAGGCCTGGTGCGACCTCATTTCGGCCGAGTTCCGCGCGCTGTGGAAAACGCTCAACATCAGCTACGACCATTTTATCCGCACTACCGACGCCGGGCACCAGGCGGGCGTACAGGCCGTATTCGAGCGGCTGCTCCGGACCGGGGACATCTACAAGGGCGCCTACGAGGGCCTGTACTGCGCCTCCTGCGAGGCCTTCTACGACGAGGGCGAGCTGAAGGCCGGGCGCTGCCCGGTGCACGGCACACCGGCGCAGCGCGTGAGCGAGGAAACTTATTTCTTCCGCCTGTCTAAATACGAAAAGCCGCTGCTCGAACATTTCGCCCGGCACCCGGATTTCCTCTCCCCCCGCTACCGGGCGCAGGAGCTGCTGAATTTCGTCAGCGCGGGGCTCAAGGACATCTCCGTCTCCCGCGCCAGGGTGGCGTGGGGCGTGCCCGTAAAGTCCGACCCCGCCCACACCGTCTACGTCTGGTTCGACGCCCTGCTCAACTACGCCACCGGCCCCGGCTACCACCCGGACCAGCCCTCCACCGACTTTCAGCACGTCTGGCCGGCCGACGTACAACTGGTGGGCAAGGAGATCTTCCGCTTCCACGGCGTAGTCTGGCCCGCCATGCTGCTGGCCCTGGGCGTGGAGCTGCCGCGCAAGGTGTACGCGCACGGCTGGTGGACCATCAACGGCGAGAAGATGTCCAAGTCGCGGGGCAACTTTATAAGGGCGGAGGACGTGGTGCGCGATTACGGCGTGGACGCCCTGCGCTATTTCCTCCTGCGCGAAGTGCCCTTCGGCCAGGACGGGGATTTTTCCCTGGAGGCCCTGCGCCGGCGCTACAACGCGGACCTGGCCAACGACCTGGGCAACCTTTTTTCGCGGGTGATGAACATGGCGGCCAAGTACCTGGAGCACCGGCTGCCGCACAAGCCGGAGAGCTCGGAGGCGTTCCGCGAACTCGCCTCGCGGACGCCCGGGATACACCGCAGCATAGAGGCGCTGCAGTTCAGCGAAGCCCTGGAACAGATCTGGCAGGGCGTCGCCAGCCTCAACCGGCTGATCGACGAGAAAAAGCCCTGGGAAATGGCGAAGAGGGACCCGGCCGCGCTCAGGCCTTTTCTCAACGAGCTGGTCTGGTGCCTGCGCCTTGTGGCCGGCTGGCTGGACCCTTTTATGCCAGACACCGCCAGTAAGATGCACCTGCAGCTGGGCGTAGGCATGACCTCCGCGGGCGTGGAGCCGCAGAAGCTCCCCCCGCTTTTCCCGCGCAAGCACGACGATAACCCCGGAGCTCCCGGCAACAACTGACCCCGCCTTGCGGCGGGGCATAAAAAAAGGCCCGGGCGCTCGCCCGGGCCTTTTTTGCGCTTTTAAACGTCAGGCTTCTTTGGAACTGAGGGCCCCTCGAAGGGCCTTGTAGATGCCCACGATGACGCCGGAGACGGCGTACAGGGAGAAGAACAGGAACAGCGCGTCCTGCGGGTAGGCCACTATCATCGACAGCACCGCGATGATGAGCATGATGCCCGTAAGCGACGTGGGCTTTATCATGTCGCCTTTGAAAGCGGCATAAGGGGCCGTGGAGACCATCAGCAGCGCCAGCGCTATCATGATGAAGGGAATGGCGGCGTAGACGTAAGGCATCTGCGCCATGACCAGCTTTATGCTGCGCGCCCCGCCGTCGCCCTCGAGCATGCTGTAGGCCAGCACGAAGGAGACCAGGATGCCGGCGGCGCCCGGGATGGGCAGGCCCTGGAAATAATCCTTGTCGCTGCCGCCGAAATGCGATTTCACGTTATAGCGGGCCAGGCGCAGCGCCCCGCACAGCACGTACAGGAAGGCCACCGGGTAGCTCCAGACGCCGTAATCCTTGAGCACCAGCTTGTAGATCATGTACGCCGGCGCGATGCCGAAGGACATCCAGTCCGACAGGGAGTCTATCTCCACGCCGAAGGAGCTTTCGCCGTGCACCAGGCGCGCCACGCGGCCGTCGAGCATGTCCATAACGTAGGCCAGGATTATGAACCAGGCCGCCTGCACGAACTTCCCCTCGGAAGCCAGCAGTATCGCGAAGAAGCCGAAGGCCATGTTGGCGATGGTGAAGATGGACGGCAGCACTATGGCGCCGGTCTTCTTGAGCTTGGCCATGTCGATGCGCTTTTTTTCCTGTATCTCTTCCATTGTTAAGGTCCTTTTACCAGACGGCGAGCACGGTCTCGGCCCCGGCCACCTTGTCGCCGGGCTTCACCAGCACCTTGGCGGTCTCAGGCAGGTAGACGGCCACCTGCGAACCGAAATAGATCATGCCGACGCGCTGGCCCTGCTTCACGTCCTCGCCTTCCTTGACGTAGCAGGCTATGCGGCGGGCTATGGCGCCGGTGATCTGCTCTATGGTTATCGTCCGGCCGTACTCCCCGGTGATGCCGATGAGGTTGCGCTCGTTGTCGGCGGCCTCGGGCGCGTAGGCGACGGCGAACTTGCCCTTGGTGTACTTCACTTTGGAGATCTTGCCTTCCATCGGCGCGCGCTGCACGTGCACGTTAAGCACCGACAGGAAGATGCGCACCACGGTGATGCCGGGGGTGCCCTCGTTCTTGATGGTCATCACGGTGCCGTCGGCGGGGCAGGCTATTTCGCCGGGGGCGAAGACCTTTTCGCGCTCGGGGTCGCGGAAAAAGTAGGCCGAGAAAGAGGCGAAGGCCAGGCCGAGGACCAGCAGCGGTATGCCGACGATCCTGGACCAGACTATCACCACGCCGCCCAGCGCGGCGGCTATGATGCCGGCTGCTATAAGTTTTATTCCTTCAGGCGCAAATCCCATGTTTTCCTCCTGCGATTTTAAACTGTAAATTCTGTGGGCATGGTGGGACGGGGAAGGCCTCCGCAAACACACGACACGGAAGCGTAGTCGGCCCGAACCCACAGCCAATTAACTGCCCGGGGCGGGACTCGAACCCGCACGGAGGAAACCTCCAGCTGATTTTAAGTCAGCTCTGGCTACCAGTTACAGCACCCGGGCCAGTGGTTTATTATTCTACTAATTTTAGCGCTGGCCCTTGCGGAGCTCCGCGTCGGCCAGGTGCTGGAAGCCGTCGCAGGTCAGGGTCTTTATCCCCTCGGCGGCCGCGCGGTCGCGCAGGCCGTTGTCCGAGGTAACAATTATCGCCCTGATGCCCTCGTTCTGCATGAAATAGCCGCGCTCGACCAGCATTTCGTCGGCCGGCTCGGAATCGCTGTAGTAGACCGTGACGGACGGCCCGGCCGAACCGGACTTGCGGTAAGGCCCGTCGAAAACCACCCGGAAGCACGAGGCGCGCAGGGTTTCGGTGCGGGCCACGTCCCCGAGCCAGCGCATGAATTCCCGCTCCAGCTCCTCGGGCGAAGTCCCGCCGGCCCGCTCCCAGAAGCGCATGGAAAAATTGGAGCCGTCTATCAGGTAGACGGTAGGCTTGGTGGAGAGACGCTTCATTTAGAGACCTCGACCACGGTTATCCTGCGCTTCAGCAGGGACAGCCTCAGGCCGAGCTGCCGCTGCAACTGTACGTCTATCACCCGGGGGTCGTCCGAATCCAGCTCGAAGCTGTACTCGTAGGGCCCGGCCTCTCGCGTCTCGTCGAGCACGGGGCGGCGGAGCACTTCTTTCAGCCGCCCGGCCAGCACGTTAAAGCCCCCGCCTTTCACCTCCAGCACGGCGCCGTTTAGCCTGGCGTCGCCGTACTCCCGGCGGGTCTTTACGTTAACGGGGCCGCCGGAGGCTTTTTTCAGCACATAGACCTCGGCCTCGCGCTCCGACCTGGCTACCTTCAGCCCCAGCGCGGCCTGCAGGCCGCCCAGGAAAAAATCTTTTTTAGCCGCCGCCCGGCTGTCGGGCAGGCGGAAGCGGATGTCGTAGGAGGCGGCCATGGCCGGGGCGGCCGCGGGCTTTATGTCGAACCTGTCCACCTTGCCGTACAGCCACTCCAGCGCGTATTCCAGCGACATGGCCGAGGCCCGCAGCGAGGCGGGGCCGTACTGAGCCGAGCCGGAATTGCCTTCGGACGGGGAGATGGAGAACTCCGCCATCGCGGAGCCGGTGGAGACGGCGGCGCCCGCAGCCGCCTGAGACTTATAGCTGCCGGCCAGCAGTTCCATTATGGTCTCGGGCGCGAGGTCCGCAGGATGCGGGAAGGCCGCCACCGTGCCTTCGGCGTCCACCAGCACGGTATGCGGGCGGCCGTAAACGCGGAAAGCCTTGAAGACTTCGGCGCCGGCCTCCGGGGCCACCCAGCCCGAGACCGGGTGCTGCCGCAGGAAAGCGCTGACGTCGGCTTCGCTCTCGTCGGTAATATGGATGAACACCACCGGCCGGCCGCGGAACCTTTCGGCCAACCCGTTGAGGTGCGGGATGGATTCCACGCACGGGTCGCACCAGGTGGCCCAGAACTCAAGCACGACCACCTTGCCGCGCAGCTCCTCCCAGCCTCCCAGCGCCCGCTGCGGGGCGTTGATCAGTTTAGGCAGGGCTATCACGGGCGCGGGGCGGCCCGCCTTCGCCAGGCGGGGACGCTCGGCCGGTTTGCCGTTGCAGGCCGCGAGCGCCAGCAGAAGGATAAGGGCCGCCGTCTTTCGCATGTTTTTAAGCGCGCTCCGGGGCTTTTATGCCGAGCGCGAGGCCCTCGGGAGTGGGGATCACGGCGGACGAGACAAAGCGGTCCGAGTCGAAAAGTACGTGGAAGAACTCGCGCATGGCGCGCGCCGCGGCGGTTTCGGCCGGCGCGCCGCCCTCGGCGCAGATCTTGCCTTTTACAAAGACCCGCCCGGCCAGGGCCAGGCCGCCGGGGCGCAGGTTGGCGGCCGCCCAGCGCAGGTAGGCGGGATAGTTTTCAGCGTCTCCGTCGATAAAACAAAGGTCGAAAGGCGCCAGCTTGGAGAGGGTCTTGAGATTGTCGAGGGCCGGCCCCTCCATTACGGTCACTTTCCTGGACAGGCCCGAGGCCTCCATCGCGTCCTTGGCGGCGTTGACGCAGGCGGGATCTTTTTCCAGGCAGTACAGCCGCGCCCCGTCCTGCAGGCCGCGGGCCAGCCAATGCGCGGAATAGCCGTAGAGCGAGCCTATCTCCACCGCCTTCCTGGCACCGGAGAGCCGGGCGAACGTCTCGAGGAGCTTGCCCTCCATCGCCGAGACGGCCTCGCCGCGCAGGCCGGCGTTCTGCATGGCCGAGACCACGTGCGAGGCGTAGCCCTCGTCGGCGGCGGCAAGGGACGCCAGGTAGGCGGCCAGTTCGGGCGTGTGGTAGGCCCCGGAGAAGAGGTCAGGTTTTTGGTCGTTCATGGTCATAAGGGCTGGCGGTGCAGGGTAATTCCGAAGCGGCGGCCGCCGGGGGCGGCGCCCGCGCACATGAGCACGGGGAAAGGCGAAAAATCGCCCGCGTTCAGCGCGGCGGCGCAGAAAGCCCCGGCGGGGCCGTCGAGGCGCGCCTGCGCCTGGAAATAGCGGCCGGCGCAGGCGTCCCTGCCCACGTAAGGGCAGATAGCGTAAAAGTCCAGCTCCACGGAGAGGTCCCCCCCGGGGAGGGCCAGTTTTTTTGAGAGGTGCGCGGCGGCGGCCTCGCCGGCGGCCGCGGGCAGCGCCAGGAGCAGCGTCACCGGGACGTTGCGCTCGCCCGGGACCGGCAGGGCGCAGGAGGAGCCGGCGCAGTCCTGCGTCCAGGAGGAGAGATAACCTTTAAGTTCCAGTTGCGGTTCGCCAACGGCCGCCGCAACAGGACCGGCCAGCAGCGCCGCCAGGGCGATTAATATCTTTTTCATTAGAAGTCATATATTTTACAAAAAAACAGGGGGCAGCGGTTTTTTACCGCAAAACCCCCGGCCCCCGGGCCGCCTTTGCTTTCTTTTGCCCTCTTATGCTATATTTCAGTATCTATGGCGACCCAAAACATCAAATTCGGCACCTCCGGTTGGAGAGCCGTTATCGGCGAAGATTTCACAGTTTCCAGCCTGCGCCGCGTGGCGCACGCGGCCGCTGAGCACGTTAAGGAGAACCGCGAGTACGGCTACAAGGGCGAGGAATTCCTCCTGAGCCTGCGCAAAGCCGGCAAGCCCGCACCCAAAACGGCCCGGATCATAATCGGCTACGACACCCGCTACATGTCCGAGGATTTTGCCAAGATCGCGGCCGAGGCGATAGCCGCCGAGGGCATCACCGCCGTCATCTCCAGCGCCGAAGCCCCCACCCCGGTGGTGGCCTGGGAAGTCCTGCGCAACGACGCCTCCGGCGGCCTGATGCTGACCGCCAGCCAGAACGAACCCTACTACAACGGGGTCAAGTGGACCCCCTACTGGGGCGGCCCCGCCCTGCCCGACATTACCGCCGACCTCGAAGCCCGGGTGCAGGGCCTGACGATCGCCGAGGTGGAGAAGCTCATCCCCTTCGACCACGGCGTTACGGCCGGCATCATAAAGGTGCAGGATTTCCGCGAGGACTATTTTAAACAGCTGGGGTCGCTGCTGGACCTGGGCGCCATAAAAAAAGCGGGGCTCAAGATCGCCACCGATTCCGTCAACGGCGCCGCCCGCACCTACCTGCGGCCGATGCTGGAGCGGGCCGGGGCCAAAGTGACCGGCCTGCGCGAGGAGCGCGACGTGCTGTTCGGCGGCCGCTCCCCGGACACCGGCGAAGAGAACCTGAAAGGGCTCAAGGAAGCCGTGGTAAAGGGCAAATTGCAGCTGGGCCTGGCCTGCGACGGCGACGCGGACCGCTTCGGCGTGATAGATTCCGACGGCACCTGGATCTCCCCCAACGTGGTGCTGGGCCTGGTGCTGGAGCACCTGGTGAAGAACCGGGGCCTCAAGGGCAAGGTCGCCCGCTCGGTAATGACCTCCCATTTCACGGACGCCATAGCCAAATCGCACGGTCTGGAGGTGCGCGAGACCGCCGTCGGCTTCAAGCACGTCGGCAACCTGATGCGCACCGGCCAGTACCTCCTCGGCGGCGAGGAATCCGGCGGCCTGACGGTCATGAACCACGTGCCCGAGAAGGACGGCATCCTCGCCTGCATGCTGATGGCGGAGATGGTGGCCTACGAGCGCAAGCCGATAAAGAAGATCATAGCGGAGCTCGCCAAGAAGGTGGGCAGCTTCACCAATACGCGCCTCACTCTGCCGCTGGACAAGAACGTCCACATGGAATTCCTGGTAGAGCGGCTCAAGCTCAACCCGCCGCTCAACCTGGCCGGCGCCCCGGTCTGGCGCATCGACCACACCGACGGCTTCAAGTTCATCATGAAGGACGGCAGCTGGCTGGGCCTGCGCCCCGCCGGCGCTTCGGAGCCGACGGTGCGCCTCTACGCCGAGGCCTCCACCCCGCAGAAAGCCGCCGCCCTTAACGAGGCGGGCCGGAAGATAGTCAGCGGCAAGTTTTAAAGGTCCGCGCGGCGCTTAAGTCGCCGGACCAACTCAGGAGAAAAAACAATGGAAGCCAAAATAAAAAAAGTTATAGCAAGGGAAATTCTTGACTCGCGCGGTTTCCCCACCGTGGAAGCCGACGTAATGCTTACCGACGGCTCTTTCGGCCGCGCCGCGGTGCCGAGCGGCGCCTCTACCGGCACCCACGAGGCCCTGGAAATGCGCGACGGCGGCAAGCGCTACCTGGGCAAGGGCGTCACCAAGGCCGTGGAGAACGTCAACAAGGCCATCGCGGCCGAGATCACCGGCCTGAAGGCCGAGCAGATAAGGATCGACGAGCTGATGATAAAGCTCGACGACACCCAGACCAAGAGCAAGCTGGGCGCCAACGCCATCCTGGGCGTCTCCATGGCGCTGGCCCGCGCCGGCGCCGCCAACGCCAAGCTCCCGCTCTACGCCTACATCCGCAAGGCCTACGGCCTCAAGCATAAGGACTTCGTCATCCCCGCCCCCATGATGAACATCATCAACGGCGGCAAGCACGCCGACTCCGGCATCAGCATCCAGGAATTCATGATCGTGCCGACCGGCGCGGCCAAGTTCACCGACGGCATCCGCATGGGCTGCGAGATCTACCACACGCTCAAGAAGGTCCTGACCAAGGCGGGCTACAGCACGTCCGTCGGCGACGAGGGCGGCTTCGCCCCCAAGATCTTCACGCACGAGTCCGTGCTGGAGACCATCTGCAACGCCATCAAGGAAGCGGGCTACACCTTCAAGGAAGTCCAGATCGCCCTGGACTCGGCCGCCAGCGAGTTCTTCCAGAACGACCGCTACGTGTTCGAAGGCTCCAACCTGAGCTACCAGGAACTGACCGCCAAGTACTCCGAGTGGAAGAAGCACTTCCCCATCATCTCCTACGAGGACCCGCTCGCCGAAGACGACTGGGAAGGCTGGGACCACCTCACCAAGCACCTGGGCAAGAAAGCCCGCGTGGTGGGCGACGACCTGTTCGTCACCAACCCCGAGCGCCTCAAGAAGGGCATAGAGGACGGCGTCGCGAACTCCATCCTGATCAAGCTTAACCAGATCGGCTCGCTGACCGAGACCGTGCGCGTGATAGAGCAGGCCCACAAGGCCAATTACGCCACCGTGATCAGCCACCGCTCGGGCGAGACCGAGGACGCCTTCATCGCCGACCTGGCCGTGGCCACCAACGCCGGCGCCATAAAGACCGGCGCGCCCTGCCGCTCCGAGCGCCTGTGCAAGTACAACCAGCTCATCCGCATAGAGGAAGAACTGGGCAAGAAGGCGCGCTACGCCAAGGACAGCGTCTTCAAGTTCAAGTAAGACTTACCGGATGAAAGCCCCGTCCGTTTGAAAGCGGGCGGGGCTTTTTCACAGAGCGCGATGAAACCAGTACGATTCAAGTTCCAGCTCAAATACCTCGTCATCCTGGCGCTGGCCCTGGTGCTTTTCGGCAACAAGGGCTTCCGCAAACTGGTCAAGAACTACAGGGAGTACCGCACGCTTACCTATGAGAAGGCGCACCTGGAAACGCAGCGCAAGGAACTGGAACAGCAGCTTAAGGACGTAAAGGAAAAGCCGGCGGTGGAGCACGCCGCCCGCAAAGAGCTCAGCATGCTCAAGCCGGAGGAGACGGAATACCGTTTCCCCCCGCCCAAGGACTCCGACAAATGAAGACCAGGCAGTTCAAACTAGGCCCGATGGACAATTTTTCCTACCTGCTCTGGGACCAGGACACCAGGGAGGCAGCCCTGATAGACCCGGCCTGGGAGCCGGAGAAGCTGGCCGCCTTCATAAAGGAAGAAAAGCTGTCCCTGCAGTGCGTGCTGCTGACGCACGCCCACCCGGACCACGTCAACGCGGTCGCTTTCTTCGCCGGAGCGGACAAAGAGATGCCCGTGTACCTGCACGAGGCCGACCATTTCATGCTGGAGGCGAAGCTCCCGACGCTCAAGCACATCAACGACGGGGAGGTCCTGCAGGCCGGCGCCCTTAAGGTAAAGGTGCTGCACACCCCCGGCCACACGCCCGGCTCCGTCTGCTACCAGGCCGGGGACTCGGTCTTCACCGGCGATACGCTCTTCATAGGCGAATGCGGCAGGGTGGACCTGCCCGGGTCCAGCGCCGAGGCGCTCTACGACAGCTTTGTAAAACTGGCCGCGCTGCCGGACGCCGCCGCCGTCTACCCCGGCCATTCCTACAACGGCGACACCTCCACCTTCGGCGTGCAGAAGGAATACAACCTGTACCTCAAGCTGGCGCGGCTGGGCAGGCGGGCCGACTTCCTGAAGGCGGTCTCGTGAGCGCGCGCTGGGCGGCCGTCTCCGACTTCGACGGCACCATCACCCTGCGCGACGTGGGCGACCACCTGCTGCTGCATTACGGCTTCGCCGACAAAAAAACCATAGAGGAGTCCTATTCCCTCAAGGTCCGCGTCGAGGATTTCATGAAGCGGGCTTTCGCGGGCGCGGCGCTGACGGAGAAGACCATAGCCGATTTCGTGAGGAAAAAGGTGAAGGCCAGGCGCGGCTTCAGGGACTTCATAGTTTTCTGCGAGGAGAGCGGGGTCCCCTTCGAGATCGTCAGCGGCGGCGTGGATCTCTACGCCGACCCGTTCTTCAGGGCGCACGGCGTTAAGGTGCGGTCCTTCTTCGGCCGGGCCAGGGTGGTCAAGGGCGGCATCAGGATCACCTACCCTTTCCTCCGGCGCATGGACCTGAGCTCTTTCAAGGAAGCCCGGGTGCTGCGCCAGAAGCGGGCGGGCCGCCGGGTGGTCTTTTTCGGCGACGGGCCGAACGACCTTAAGGCCGCGGCGGCCGCGGACAAGGTTTACGCGGCCGGCAGGCTTTACCGCCTTTGCCGGGAGCGCGGCATAGCGGCGTCGCGCCTGGAGGATTTCTCCCGCGCCGCCTCTTTTCTCAGGAAGAACAGTTAAGCCGGCCGGTACCGGCGACCCACATGCACCCGATAATATTTCAACTCGGTTCCTTTAAACTTCCGGCTTACGGCCTGATGGTGGCGCTTGGCTACCTGGCGGCCATCTTTTACCTGTTCCGCAAGGCCGGCGAGGCGGGCCTGAAGAAGGAGGACCTTTCGGACCTGGTCTTCTACACGGTGCTGGGCGGCATGGCCGGCGCCAAGCTCTTCTACGCCGCCACCTACTGGGACCAGTTCGGCCCGGACTTCCTGGCCAGGGCCGGCTACGCGCTGCGCACCTTCCAGTACGGCTTCGTCTTCTACGGCGGGCTTATTTTCGGGGCCGCGATCTTCTTCTACCTCTGCGCCCGCCGCAAGCTGGCGGCCCTGCGCGCGGCGGACCTGGCCGCGCCGGCGCTGGCGCTGGGCCACGCCTTCGGCAGGATCGGCTGCTTCCTGGCCGGCTGCTGCCACGGCAGGCCCACCGCCTGCCCGGTAAGCGTCACCTTTAACGACCCCGCCTCCGAGGTCAGCCCGCTCTACCTCGGGACGCCGCTGCATCCCACGCAGCTTTACGAGGCGGGCGGCAACCTGCTCATCTTCTTCCTGCTGCACCGGGCGTTCGCCCGGAAGTTCAGGCCCGGCGCCGTGCTGGCGCTCTACGCGGGCCTCTACTCGGCGCAGCGCTTCCTGATAGAGTTTCTGCGCGGGGACGACCGGGGCGCGGCGCATTTCGGCCTCTCGCCGGCGCAGCTCATCTCGGCCGCCGCCTTCTGCGGAGCGGCCGTTCTCTTTTACAAGCTAAAGGACCAAAATGAAAAAAACTAAACTGACCTATTCCGGCGCCCCGGCCCGCCTGGATATCTATCTCGCCGGCAGCGGGGAGAATTTTTCCCGCTCCTACGCGCGGCGCCTCATAGAAGAGGGCATGGCCACCGTCAACGGCAAGAAGAAAAAGCCGTCCTACATCCTCATCCCCGACGATGAGGTGGTGATAACGTTCCCGGGCGCGGGGGCCGCGCAGGTCTTTGAGGACCTGGTGATCTTCGAGGACAAGGCCCTGCTGGCCGTGCACAAGCCGGCCGGCCTGGCCGTGCACCCCAACCCGCCCGGCTGGGAGACCAACCCCAAGGCCGCGCTGCTCGGCGAGGCCACGCTGGTCTCCATGGTCCTTTCCGCCCGCCCGGCCATGGCCGAAGCCGGCCTGGAGCGGCTTGGCCTGGTGCACCGCCTGGACCGGGACACCAGCGGCCTGATGCTGCTGGCCAAGACCCCAGCGGCGCAGACGTCTCTCACGACGGGCTTCAGGGAGCGCGTGATGGCCAAGGTTTATATCGGCTGCGTGGCCGGCGTCCCGGAGAAGAAGGGGATCATAGACGCCCCCATCGGCCGCGCCGGCGGCTTCAAGAAGATAAAAGTGTGGGAGTACGGCCGCGAGGCGGTGACCGAATACAAACTCAAGGAAAAAGGCAAAGGCTGCGCGCTGCTGGAGATCTACCCCAAGACCGGCCGCACCAACCAGATAAGGATACACCTGGCGCACATAGGCCACCCGATCATAGGCGACAAGCTGTACGGCGGGCCGCCGGCGGCGCGCATGCTGCTGCATTCGCTCAGCCTGGCCTTCGACCATCCCGTGACCGGAAAAAAGACAAAGCTGGAAGCCCCGCTGCCGGCGGACTTCAAGAAGGCCTGGAAAGAGGTTAAGGGAAAGGCCTGAACGGGCCGCGCAAAATAAAAAAACCGGCGAAGGCCGGTTTTTTTACGCCCCGAAGGCTTCAGAATTTGGAAATAGAGGCGAAAACCTTGAAGTCCAGCCTCGGGAACACGCTGTTCTTCTGCTCCAGCTCGGCGAGCGCGGCCTCGTCCACGCGCTTTTCTATCACCTCGGACAGCAGCCGCACAGCGTTGGCGGAGTGGTCCTCCAGGCGGCCCTTGGCGTAGTCGGAATGGGAACCGATATACAGCAGGAAAGCCCAATCGGAGGACTGGGCCAGCAGGGTCTCGCGCGCGGCCTGGTTGAGAGCCCGGGCGGCGAGGCTGTTGAGGTCCTGGTTGCGGAACCGGTTGGCCGTCTCTATCATCTTGTCGGTGGCGGCGTAGACGGCGGAGTAGATGAAATCGTTGCTCTCGTTGACCCACGGGTCGAAGTAGCCGCTCTCGCCCCAGGAGGAGATGCCCGGGGTCAGTTCCGCCGGCTCCTGGCAGGAGTTCAGGTACTCCGACGGGGTGACGAACTGCAGGGGCAGGCGCTCCGCCCGGATCTTCCTTATGACGGTCTCCAGAAAAGCGGGGCCTTCGAACCACCAGTGGCCGAACAGCTCCGCGTCGTAGCAGCTCACTATCAGGGGCCTGGTACCGCGCGCGGCGTAGAAGTCGTCGGTCTGCTTCATGCGGCGGGCGAGAAAATCCGAGGCGTGCGCCTCCACCCTGGCCATGGCGGCCTCGGGGTCGTAATACTCTTTGGCGGAAAGGTCGTTGCCGGGGCCGGTGATGCGGTGGTACTTCAGGCCCAGCGGCCGGCGGACGCCGTCCGAACCCAGGTAGGGCCTGACGTACTCGTAATCCCCGTCGTAGCCGAGGTCGCGGTAGAACTCGCGGTAGGCCGGGTCGCCGGGATAGCCGAACTTGGAGCTCCAGACCTCGCGCGAACTGGCGGCGTCCCGCGCGAAGAGCCCGACGCCGTTGGTGGTGCGGTAAGGGGAATAGACGCCGTTGGGCGCCTGCGGGGCGGCGAACTCCATGGCGTGCGACTCGGTAAAGGTATAGTTGAAGCCGGAAAGCTTCAGGTAGGAGTTCAGGCGCGGCTCATAGGCGCATTCCGGCAGCCAGAAGCCAGAGGGCTTGCGGTTGAACCGGTCCTCGTAATCCTCGGCGGCCACGGCCAGCTGGGCGCGCACGGCCTCCGGGCGGGTCAGCAGCGGCAGCACGGCGTGCGTGGCGGAGGTGGTGATGATCTCTATCTGCCCGGCATGCTGCAGGGATTTCAGCGGGGTTATCAGGTCGCCGCTGTACTTATGCAGCACTTCGGCCGCTTCCTGGTACAGCTTCTGATAAAATTTTACGCTCCGGAGCAGGGCGGGGTCGCCGGCGGCGCGCTCCAGTTCTTTCTCTATAAGCTCCAGGCGGGAGTCCACGTAAAGCTGCAGTTTGTCTTCGAGCGCCTCGTTCTCCAGCATGGCGCCCAGGGTGGGCGAGATGGAAAGCGCCACGCCGGGCCTGATGCCTTCCGCGGCCAGCCGCTCGAGGGCGGAGATGATGGGCACGTAAGTCTCGACCACGGCCTCGAAGAACCAGTTCTCCTCGAGGAAGCCCGAGTCGCGGGGGTGGTTGACGTACGGCAGGTGCGCGTGCAGCAGGAACATCAGGGAGCCGCGCGAGCTCATGACAGCACCTTCTTGTGGAATTCCATGCTGGCGTAGGCGCGCTCTTCGGCCATGCCGGCGGCGGCGGGCGCCGCGGCCTGGTTGGACTCGAGGAGTTTTTCCCAGGCGTCGCCGCGCAGCGCGTAAAGCGAGGCCTGGTAAGTTTTGCCCTGCGCGGGGACCGGGAGGTAGGCGCGGCCGGCCTGCCAGCCGGCTTTCAGGACCGAGGCCTGGGCCCCGTCGTCCACGCAGGCCAGCCTGAGCTCCAGTTCGCCGGCGAAAGCGCCGGACGCGAAAGCTTCGGCCCGCCCGGCGGAGAACAGCCAGAAAACAAAAAAGGAACCGGGGTTCTTCGGGAGAAGCACCAGGCGGTCTTCGGCAGGCAGAGGTCTCGACAGTTCGGGCATCTACAGATAATCTACTAAATTTTCCCGGAATTAAAAATAATTTTCTGGTCTCCCGCTTTTTTTATATGATAGCTATGCGGCCGGACGCCGCTAAATCTCTTTGAACAGGGCCAAGGAGCCACCCATGAAAGCCATTCTCAAAACCTCCAGGTCGCGCGGCGCCAGCTACCGCGACGCCCAAACGCCGGTCATCGCCAAGGACGAGCTCCTTATCCGCGTCACCGCCGCCTCCATCAGCCCCAGCGACCTGGCCATCCACAACCACGCCGGCCCCGGCTTCGCCACGCCCACGCTCCCCTTCGCCTTCGGCCAGGAATTCTGCGGCGAAGTGGTGGAGATAGGGTCGCTCGCCAAGGGGTTCGACAAGGGCGATTTCGTCTCCGTGGAATCCCACATCTTCTGCGGCGTCTGCGGGCAGTGCCGCAACGACCAGCGCCATATCTGCCAGAACCTGCGCGTGATAGGCCGCGACGTGCCCGGCGGCCTGGCCGAATACGCCGCGGTGCCGGCGCGCTGCGCCTGGAAACACACCGACGATTCGCTCAAGGACATCGGCGCCATCATGGGGCCGTTCGGCAGCTCGGTGCACGCCGTGCTGTCCGAGGACCTGGTGGGCCGCAGCGTGCTGATCTCCGGAGTCGCCCCGCAGGGGCTGTTCGCCGCGGCGATAGCCAAGGCAGGCGGGGCCAAGCGCGTGATCGCGCTGGACTCGTCCGACTACCGCCGCAAGCTCGCCCTTAAGATGGGCGCCGACGTGGCCATGGACTCCTCCGCCGCCGACTGCGTGGGCCGGATCCACAAGGCCTGCGGCCAGGAAGGCGTAGACGCCGTAATAGAGATGAGCGGCGGCGCCAAGGCCATAGCGCTCGGCCTGAAGGCCCTGCGCCCCGGCGGCCGCTTTGTGGCTTTCGGCCTGCCGGTGGAGAACCTCAACCTGGACTACGCCGGAGACATAGTGAAACGCGGCATCCGCCTGGAGGGCGTGGCCGGCCGGGAGATCTTCCGCAGCTGGTACAAGATGGAGAGCCTGCTGAAGTCCGGCGCGGTGGACCCGCGGCCCGCCGTCACGCACACCTTCGCCTTCAAGGACTTTAAAAAAGCCTTCGCCCTGATCAATTCCAAGGACAAGCGCTGCGGCAAGGTCATACTGAAACCGTAACAAGGAGACACCATGAGCTTCGATACCCTTAAGTTCGCCGACGAGGAAGTAGCCCTGCTGAAGCAGGAGGGCCGCTTCCTGCAGCCGCGGGTGCTGGAATCCGCGCAGGAGCCCGTCTCGGTGATAGACGGCAAAAAAGTCGTCAACCTGACCTCCAACAACTACCTGGCGCTGGCCAACAACCCCAAAGTAAAGAAGGCCGCCATAGAGGCCATAGAGAAATACGGCATAGGTTCCGCCGCCGTGCGCACCATCATCGGCACCATGTCCATCCACCGTGAGCTCGAGGAGGAGTTCGCCAAGTTCAAGCATTCCGAGGCCTCCATCCTGTTCCAGAGCGGCTTTACCTCCAACGTGGCGGTCTGCCAGTCGCTGATGTCCTCCGAGGCCGACCTGCTGATCTCCGACGAGCTCAACCACGCCTCCATCATAGACGGGGCCCGCCTGGCCAAGTCCCCCCGCAAGATCTACCGCCACAAGGACATCAAGCACCTGACCGAGATCCTTGAGACGCCCGAAGCGCGCAAGGCCCGCCGCAAGATGGTGGTCACCGACGGCGTGTTCTCCATGGACGGCGACATCGCCAACCTCGACGAGATAGTGGCGACCGCCCATAAGTACGGGGCCTTCGTGATGGTGGACGACGCGCACGCCAGCGGCGTGATAGGCAAGGAAGGCCGCGGCACCGTCAGCCATTTCAACCTTGACGGCCAGGTGGAGATCCAGATCGGCACGCTTTCCAAGGCCTTCGCGGCCGTAGGCGGCTACGCCGCCACCACGCAGAACCTACGCGACTACATGGGCTCGGTGGCCCGGCCCTTCCTGTTCTCCAGCTCCCAGCCGCCGTCGGTGGCCGCCTCGTGCCTGGCGGTGCTCGACATCCTGCTCAACGAGCCGGAATACCTCAAGCGCCTCTGGGACAACACCGCCTTCTTCAAGGAAGAGATGAAGAAGGCCGGTTTCGACACCGGCCATTCGGTCACCCCCATCACCCCGGTGATGATCGGCGACCCCGTAAAGGCGAAGGCGCTCTCCGTGAAACTTTTCGAGGAAGGCGTCTTCGCGCTGCCGCTGGGCTTTCCTACCGTGCCCAAGGGCAAGGAACGCCTGCGCACCATAGTGACCGCCGGCCACACGCTCAAGGACCTGGAATTCGCCGTGGAGAAGTTCAAGAAAGCCGGCAAAGAACTCGGCATAATCTAAGGAGATACGGATGAAACGCAACCTTCTGATAACTTTAGCCGCGGTGGCCGTACTGGCCGCCAGCGCCGGCGCCGCGGTGATGCGCGTCAACGGCGAGCCGGCCCGCAAGATGTGGGAAGCCCTGAACCTGATGGCCAAGCTGGAAGACCTGCCGCTGCACGTGATAGACGGCGCCTCCGACACCATCGAGGTCAGGAGCCTGACCTGCGCCTCGGAGATGTACGACGCCTGCTCCCTCTTCGTTAAAGTCGACGGCGAGGAGAAGATGATAGTCCACCTCGACGCCGCCTGCAAGATCATAGACGCGCTCTACGCCAACGGCATCTACCCCTCCGAAGACGACCCCAGCCTTTCCCAGTCGGCCGGGCACGTGTCCTGCACTAAAACCAACGACAAGTTCGACTGCGTCATAACGGAATAAAGGCGGCCCCCGCCTCACAGGAAACATGGTAACGATAATAGGGCTGGGCATCTCCTCCGGCGAGCACCTGACGCTGGAAGGCCTGCGCCTGCTCAAGAGCTGCGACGTGATCTTCGCCCCCAGGGGCGCCCTGCCGGAACCGCTGCTGCGGCTGGCCGCCGACTTCCGCGACACTTCCGCCTTCTACCACCAGCCAGAAACGGAGCGCCTGCTTACGGAAGCGGTGCTGGCCGAGGCCAGGAGCCGCAGCGTGGCGGTCTGCACCGTCGGGCATCCCCTCATCTTCGACAAACCCGTGGCGGCGCTTAAAGAGGCGTGCCGCCGCGCCGGCGTCCCCTGCAAGGTGCTGCCCGGCGTCTCGGCCGTGGACGCGGTGCTCTGCGAGCTGGGCTTCGCCGCCGACCAGGAAGGCTTCCAGGCCCGCCAGGCCGCGCATATCCCCGGCACCAAGATAGACGCCTCCCTGCCGCTGTTCGTCTTCAGATGCAACGCCCTGGCCGCCAAGGCCGGCCTGGCCGGCCGCTTTGTGGCCGCCGTCACCAAGGCCTACCCGCCCGGCCACTACGCCAGTTTCGTGGAAACCGCGCATGTGCCCAGGCAAGTGGCGCTCGTGGATAGTTTTCCCCTCAAAGACCTGGAAAAGAAATTAGCCTCGGCGCCGGCCGAGGCCACTCTGTTCATCCCCCCGCTCAAGAAAAAAAAGAAATAGTCAGTGCCTGAAATGGCGGATGCCGGCCAGCAGCATGGCCGCGCCCCGCGCGTCGCAGAGCTGCGCGCAATCCTCGTCGTCCTGCCACCCGCCGGGCTGGATCACGGCCGTCACTCCGCCGGCCAGCGCGGCCTGCAGGGTCTTGAGCGGCAGGGCCGCGTCGGCGGCCATCACCAGCGGGCCCGCCCCGGGCAGGATGGAGCGCCGCTCCCGCATCTTCCAGACCGCCCCCCTCACCGCGTCGTAGGTAGAGCTCTCGGCCGCGCTTACGGCGATAACGGTATTCCCCTCCGCCAGCACCACGGCGTAGGTCTTGGCGTATTTTACGGCGCGCCAGGCCAGCAGCAGCGAACGCATTTCCGCTTCCGACGGCCGGCGCCGGGTGACGCAGGCCGGTTCGGAAGAGAGCAGGACATTGTCCTTGTCCTCTATGAGCACGCCGCCGGCCACCGAGTGCAGTTCCACTTCGCGCGGGGAAAGCACGGGGGCGCCGAGCTCCAGCACGCGCAGCCCCTCTTTCGTCCGCAGGATCCGCAGGGCGTCGGGGCTGTAGCCTGGCGCCACCACGCTTTCGATAAAGGCTTCTTTCAGCAGGCCGGCGGTGTCGGCGTCCAGCTGGCGGTTGAAGGCGGCCGTGCCGCCCACCGCCCCGGCGGGGTCGGCCCGCAGGGCGCCGCGCAGGCACTCGGGCAGGGTGGCGCCGGCGCAGAGGCCTGAGGGGCGGGCATGCTTGGCCACGGCGCAGACGGGCTCCTCGAACTCCATGGCGAGCTCGAAGGCCGTGTCGAGGTCGAGGTAATGGTTGAGGTTGAAATTCTCCCCTGCGTGCACCCTGGCGGCGTTGAGGCCGCGCGGCCGGGCGCCGCTGAGGGCGTAGAAGGCGGCGCGCTGGTGGCGGTTCTCGCCGTAATCCAGGTCGGCTACTTTTTTAAGGCTGATCACCACCTCGTCGCCGAGCAGGTTGCCGGTCTCGGAGAGGTACTGCGCTATGGTGGCGTCGTAGGCGGCCAGGTATTGCCAGGCCCGGGAGGCGAGCTGTTTTTTTATCTCGGGCTCCAGGCCGCCGTCCTCCTTGAGCGCCCGCAGGACCGGGCCGTAATCCACGGGACTCGCTACGGTGATGACGTTGGTGAAGTCGCGGGCGGCGGCCCTGAGCACGGCGGAGTTGGACTGGTCGAGGTAATTGGAGAGTTCCTCTAGGGCGAATTCTTCCTGGCCTACGATGCTGGCTATGGGGTAAAGGTTGGCGGCTACCACGTAGAAGGCGGGCAGCTCCACGCCGTTCTCGGAAACGGCCGGGAAGCGGCCGGAGAGGGCTTTGAGGACGGAGTAGGGCACGGGCGGGGAGTAGCGGACTTCCTCGGCTTCTATGCCGGCTTCGGCGAGGAGTTTATAGGTGGAGCCGGAGGCGTAGACGGCGAAGCCGAGCTCGGAGAGTCCCTTGGCGAACTCCTCGATCCCGGTCTTGTCGTAAACGCTGAGATAAGCGGTTTTATCCATACATTTCAGCCCAGGGCCGTCCGGAGTATTCCCCCGCCAACCCTGGCTTGCCGCAGGGAAACCGTTGCGCGGTTTCCCCCCCGCGGGAAATTAAGCGGGGCCCCCCTTTCCCCAAAGGGTTGGCGGGGGAATACCCCGATCAGCCCTTCGTCAGCTAATATCTACTCCAGCAGCTTCAGGAATTCTTCTTCGGTGAGGACCGGGACGCCGAGTTTTTGGGCTTTGGCGTGTTTGGAGCCGGGGTCGGCGCCGACGACGACGTAGGAGGTTTTGGCTGAGACGGAGGAGGTTTCCTTGCCGCCGAGCCCGCGCACCCTGGCCTGGGCCTCGTCGCGGGTGAGGGTTTTGAGTTCGCCGGTGAAGACGAAGGTTTTGCCGGCGAATTTGCCGCCGGCGGCGCGCTCGGGTTCGTCCAGGCGCAGGCCCAGCTGGCCGAGTTCTCCCACCATATTCCGCGTGGTCTCGGACTTAAAAAACTCTGAAACAGCCTCGGCTATCACGGGGCCTACGTCGCTGATCCGGGCGAGTTCTTCGGGGCTGGCGGCCACAAAGGCGGGCAGAGTCCGGAAATGCTGGGCGAGGGTCCTGGCGTTCTTCTCGCCTATGTGGCGTATGCCCAGGGCGTAGATCAGCCGGGACAGGGGCTGCGCCTTGCTGGCGGCGATCTGGGCCAGCAGGTTGTCGGCTTTTTTATCCTTGAAGAGTTCCAGGCCGAGCAGGTCCTCTTTTTTCAGGCGGTAGATATCCGGGAAGCCTTTGACCAGGCCCTTGTCGACCAGCTGTTCGGTGGAGGAGACGCCGAAGCCTTCTATGTTCATGGCGTCGCGGGAGGCGAAATGGAGCAGGGAGCGCTTGAACTGGACGGGGCAGGACGGGTTGACGCAGCGCAGGGCCACTTCCTCCTCGTCTCTAAAGAGCTCCGACCCGCAGGAGGGACAGACCTTGGGCGGGACGATCTCCTTTTCGGAGCCGTTCCTGGCTTCGGCCAGCACCTTCACCACCTTGGGGATCACCTCGCCGGCGCGCTCTATGACCACGCGGTCGCCCAGCCGGAGGCCGAGGCGCGCTATCTCGTCGAAATTGTGCAGGGTGGCGCTGGAGATGGTGACGCCGCCGCATTTTACCGGCTCCAGACCCGCCACCGGGGTGATGGCGCCGGTGCGGCCCACGGAGAAGTCCACGCTACCCACGGTGGTGGTGGCCTGCTGGGCCGGGTACTTGAAGGCTATGGCCCAGCGCGGGCTCTTGGAGGTGAAGCCGAGGAGGCCGCGCTGCTTCAGGGAGTCCACTTTTATCACGAGGCCGTCTATTTCGTAAGGCAGGGCGAAGCGTTTCTCGGCGTATTCGGCGTAAACGGCCAGCACCTCCTCGGCGCTGCGGCACGGCCGCGAGCCGATGGTGGAAATATTGTAGCCGAGCCCGCGGCAGACGTTCAGGTATTCCCAGTGGGAGTCGGGCTCTACCATACCGTCGAGATAGCCGTAGGAATGGGCGATGAACTTAAGGCGGCGGGCGGCGGTGACGCCGGGGTCTTTCTGGCGCAGCGAGCCGGCCGCGGCGTTGCGCGGGTTCACGGGGATGTCCTTTTTCCCCTCGGCCAGGGCGGCCTCGCGCAGGGCCTCGAAATCTTTCTTGTCCATGTACACTTCGCCGCGGGCCTCGAAGGCCTTGGGCGGGCTGGACAGGTCCAGCCGCAGCGGGACCGACCTGATGGTGCGCACGTTAAGCGTAACGTCTTCCCCGGTCTCGCCGTCGCCGCGGGTGGAGGCGCGCTTAAGGCGGCCCTTCTCGTATTCTATGGAGCAGGAGAGGCCGTCTATCTTGGCCTCGACTGCCAGTTCGAAAGGTTCGCCCTTCAGGCCTTTCTTGACCCTTTCATGCCACTCCAGGAACTCTTCCGGGGAGTAGCAGTTGTCGAGGGAGAGCATCGGGATGCGGTGCGGCACCGGGGCGAAGGTGTTGGAGCGCTCGCCGCCGACGCGCCGCGTGGGGGAATCCTCGGATGCCAGTTCCGGGTGGGCCGCCTCCAGCGCCTTGAGGCGGTTCATCAGCGCGTCGAACTCCCCGTCGGAGATCTCGGGCGAGTCCGAAACGTAATAAAGGCGCTCGTGCCGGTTTATCTCGGTCCTGAGCGCCTCTATCTCCTCTTCAGGGGAGCGGGTCATTTTACAAGGTTGTTTTGGCGGGCTATGCTGTCGAGCACGCCGTTTATGAACTTGCCGGATTTTTCGGTGGAATACTTTTTGGCAAGCTCTATGGCCTCGTCTATGATGACGGCCACGGGGGCGTCGGAAAGGATCATCATCTCGCACACGGCCATGCGCAGGATGGAGCGGTCTATGGCGGGCATGCGCTCCATCTCCCAGTTAAGGCTGGTCTTCTTGATTATCTCGTCGATCCTGGCGCGGTTGTCTACGGTGGAGATGTAGAGGCTCTTATAGAAGTCGAAGACTTTCACTTCCAGCGCGAACTCTTCCATCTGGAAGCTGGCCAGCACGGAAGCCGTCTCCAGCCCGGCGATATCGGAGCTGTAGAGAGACTGCAGACAGTTTTCCCTCGCCAATCTTCTTTTACTCATAGTTAGTGACCTTCGAGCCTATATAATACTAAATTATCCGGCGGTGGCCTAACGCCCCGGCGGCCGTTGCCACGCCCCGTTTTCTTTTGTAGACTTTCAGGACAATCAAATACGAGGTTCCCGGAGGCAAAATGGGGTTAGTTCCTTTAATTATAATCGCGGTAGTCGTACTTTTCGCCAGCATCAAGGTGCTTAACGAATACGAGCGCGGCGTCACCCTGACGTTCGGCCGCTTCACCGGCGTAAAAGGCCCCGGCCTGATCTTCCTGATCCCCGGCGTGCAGCAGATGTTCCGCATGAGCACGCGCGTGGTGGTGCTCGACGTCCCCCCGCAGGACATCATCACCCGCGACAACATCTCCGTGAAGGTCAACGCGGTGGTCTACTTCCGGGTGGTCGACCCCCAGGCCGCGGTCCTCAACGTGGAGAACTTCATGTACGCTACCTCCCAGCTCGCCCAGACCACGCTGCGCAGCGTGCTCGGCCAGCAGGAGCTCGACGACCTGCTCTCCCAGCGCGACAAGATCAACAAGAACCTCCAGGAGATCCTGGACCAGCACACCGAGCCCTGGGGCATCAAGATCTCCAGCGTCGAGGTGAAGAACGTGGACCTGCCGCAGGAAATGCAGCGCGCCATCGCCAAGCAGGCCGAAGCCGAGCGCGAGCGCCGCGCCAAGGTCATCCATGCCGAAGGCGAATTCCAGGCCGCCCAGAAGCTCTCCGACGCGGCCTCCATCATGGCCGTGAATCCCGCCGCCATACAGCTGCGCTACCTGCAGACGCTCACCGAGATCTCGGTGGACAAGAACTCGACCATAATCTTCCCGGTGCCCATGGACCTGGTGAAGATGTTCATGGAAACCCGCAAGCCCCAGGCCTAAAACAGGCTGACAGGAGACGGCGCCGGTCTGGGGTTAAACCCGGGCCGGTTCTGTTTGGAAGCTATGCCCGGACTCTACATCCACATCCCCTTCTGCCGCGCCAAATGCGGCTATTGCGACTTCGCCTCGGCCCCGGGCACGACCGACGAGATAGACGTTTTCCTGCGGGCGCTGGAGCTGGAGGCGGCCTCCTGCGCGGCCCTGGCCGGACAATTCAGCACCCTCTACGTCGGCGGCGGCACCCCCAGCCTGCTCTCCCCCCCGCAGCTGGAAAAACTTTTCGCCATACTGGAAAAACTCGCCGGGCCCGTGAAGGACCTCGCCGAAGCCACTTTCGAGGCCAACCCGGAAAGCCTGGACGCCGAAAAGGCGGGCCTGCTGAAGCGGGCGGGCGTGGGCCGCGTAAGCCTGGGCCTGCAGGCCTCGCAGGACGCCTTGCTGCGGCGGCTGGGCCGGGTAGCCATGTCCGGGGATTTCCTGAAAGCCTGGGACGCGCTGCGGGCCGCGGGCTTCGACAACCTTAACGCCGACCTGATGTGCGGCCTGCCCGGCCAGACCCCGGCCGACTTCGCCGAAGCCATAGGCTGGCTGCTGCGGCTCAAGCCCGAGCATGTCTCTTTTTACGCCCTGGAAGTGCATGAGGGGACCCCGTTCGCCGCGGCCGGCGTGAAGGAGGACCCGGAGGGCTCAGCCGGCATGTACGAGGCCGGCGCGGCCGCGCTGCAGGCCGCGGGCCTCGGGCGCTACGAGATCTCCAACTTCGCCAGGCCGGGGCGCCAGTCCCTGCATAACCTCAATTACTGGGCGCAGGGCGAGTACCTTGGCCTCGGCCCGGCCGCCGCCTCCTACCTGGGCGGGGAGAGGCGGGCCAATACCGCCGACACGGCCGCCTACGTCAAGGCCGCGCTGGCCGGGGCGCCGGCGCCGCAGCAGTACCGGGAAACCCTTACGGGGCGCGCCAGGACGGCGGAACGGATAATGCTCGGCCTGCGCCGGACCGCCGGAATTGAACTTACGGACGATATATTTATAGAATTCAAGGATGAGACGGAACGCCTGCTCAAGGCGGGCCTCATAGAGCGCGGCGGCAGCTCCCTCAGGATAAAGCCGGAACGCCTTTACGTCTCCAACGCCGTTTTCAGGGAATTTGTTTAACCCCGCGAAGTTAAAGTTTCGCGGCTGACAGCCATAGCAGGAGCAAAAGTGAAGATACGCGATTTCTGGATACGCCGCGACCGCGAGCAGTATTTCCTGAGCGGGGTTATTATAACCTGCGCGATAGGCGCCTTCGTCTCCTCCTACTGGCATTTCACAGACCGCATCAGCGTGCGGCAGGACATCAAGATAAACAAGTGGCGCACCCCGGAAGAAGAACGGCGGACGCTTAAGGAAGTGCAGTACACCCCCTCCAAAATGAAGGTCGGCGGCAAGCAATATTACAAGCTCGACGAGGACACGAAGCCCTCCGTGCCCGAGCTGGGCGAAGATGAATAGATACGCCGCGCCCTTCCTGGCCCTGCTCTGGCTGGCCGCCGCCGCGGCCCTGCCGGCCCCCGCCCGAGCCCAGGCCAACACCGCCCCCGAGGAGCAGACCTTCGATTACAACCCCGACGCCGGCAAGGAGCTCCCCAAACTGCAGCAGTCCATAGCCGAGACCACCTTCGAGGACGCGGAGATGATCAACCACCCCGTCTACGGCACCATCATGCTCTCCAAGCACCGCTGGAAGGGCTGGGTGACGCGCGCCCTGTACCTGGCTCTCATCAACATCGCCCTGATCGCCATCACCCTGTCGATGGCCCGCACTTCCGAATCCACCATCATAATTTCGTATATCCTGTCCGGCGCCAGCTTCACCATCTCCTTCTGGACCTTCCTGTGCGCGGTGCTCATCTTCCAACTCAAAGCCGCGGCGTGGATCTACGTCCTGCCGGTGGCGGCCGTCACGGCCGGGGTGGGCTACCTGGTGCTGATGAAGATAAAGAAGTCGGACGTCTCTTTCACGGAGCTCAAGGAGTCTTTCCAAAAGATGCGCTCGGCGGCGGTGGAGGACGGCCGCCTGGCCTCGGTGGACGGCTCACCCGGGGACTGGCCGGACGACGATTTTGTGCGGCACCAATAGGCCGGGACAAAGAGGGACAAAAAGAAAAGAGCCGCGATCGCGGCTCTTTTTCTTTGCTGACGGCCCGGCTTAGAACTGCATCCAGAAGCCGAACCGGTGGATATTGCCGAGCTCGCCGAAGGGCAGGAAGGCGTAGTCCACGCCGAGACCGGACACTTTTATGCCGAAGCCCAGGCTCAGGCCGGCCTCCGCCCCCAGGTTGGAGGTGTCATAGCCGAACTTGTAGCCGCCGCGCAGGGCCAGGGCGTCGCGCATCCAGTATTCCGCCCCGAAGGACGGGTAGAACTTCTCGTCCTGCAGGTATTCGTTGACCTCGGCCACCAGGTTCAGGGTGACGGAAGGCTTGTAGAGCATGCCGGCCCGGATGTTCACGGGCAGCGGGTCGGACTCTTCCTCGAACTTCATCTTGGTGCCGAGGTTCTGCACCGCCATGGAGAAGTTGATCTTCTCCGAGGCGTGGTAGATGGCGCCGGCGTCCAGCGCGAAAGCTACGGCGCTGTGGTCGTCGATGGAAGAGCGGATGAACTTGACCGCCAGGCCGCCGTCCAGGCCTTTTACCGATTCGGGCATGAAGTCTTTTTTGGCATAGGCCAGGGTGACGGCCAGGTCGTTGGAGCTGAAGCTGCCGAGCTCGGGCACCGGCCCTACCGCGTCGGTAAGGCCCCGCCGCTCTATCCCACCCACCGTCATGAAGGTGGCGCCGAAGCCGAAGCGTTTACCGCCGGCGTTGCCGGAATAGGAAAGATTTCCCATCTTGGCGTCCTGCAGGTAGGTGGCGAAGTCCAGCGCCACTTCGGTCGTTTCGGACTGGGCCAGGCCGGCCGGGTTCACGAAGACCGCGCCGGAGTCGTCGGCCAGCGCGCCGAAGGCGCCGCCCATGGCCACCGCGCGCGGGCTCATGGCCGCTTTAAGGAAAGGCGCCGCCGTGGTGCCCGCCCCGGAAGCCCAGGCGCCGGCGGGGACCGCCCCCAGCAAAGCCGCTAAAATCAGTTTTCTCATATACGTTACCTCTGTATGGTCCTGCCCGCGTGCCCGCGGCGGCCGGAATACCGGCCGCCGGCGGCGCGCGCTACTTTATTATCGCCATCTTGTGGGCCTTGGAGCCCATCTGCTTGCCGTCGAGGAAGGTCATCAGGAAGTAGACGCCCGAGGCGCAGTTCTGGTTGGTCTCGTTCCTGCCGTCCCACTCGAAGTAATGCACCTTGCCGGGATCGGAGCTGCCCATATTGAACGTGCGCACCTTCTCCCCCGCCAGGTTGTAGATCACGAACTTCAGGCTGCCCGCCTTGTCGGCCGGCAGGTGGTACTTTATGACCGTACCCACGGTCGTGTAGGCGCCGGCGCTGGCCCCCGCGTCCCCGCTGAGGGTGACGGTCTTGGTCTTCAGGTCGAACGGGTTCGGCATGTTGTAGACGTCGAAGTCCGAACCGGAGTAGGGCACGCCGGCTATCGGCGGCGCCGTCAGCACCGCGAAGCGCCCGCTCTGGGTGCCCACAGCCGAGGGCCGGTAGCGGCCGTTGACCACCGAGCTCATGCCGGCGCGTTTGCGGCCCAGCGGCGTACGCACGGCGCTGGTGCCGGCATAGGCGTTGGTCAGGCCGGCCACGTCGACGCTGAGCACGCCCAGCATCGGGTCCACGGTGTAGTTGCCCGGGACTTCCTGCCAGTTGTTGTCGGCGTCCTGCTGGTAGATGCGCAGGTTCCTGCTGCCCGCGCCGCGCTCCTTGTCGTACTTGAGCGTAAGCGTGAACGGCTTGTTGGCCGAGGCGTTGGACAGGTCCATGTTGTACACCTCGGAGGCCATCAGGTCCTTTACGGCGTCGCTGATGGTGAGGTTGCCCTTGGCGGTCTTGACCGTGCGCACGGAGGGCAGCGCGCTGAAGAAGCCGCCCACCAGGTTGGTGTAGTCCACTGCCGCCGCGGTGACGGTGGAGTAGGACAGGGCGCCGGGGTCCAGCTCTATGCCGGAATACTCCTCGCTCTCCTTGTCCATCTGCACGGAGCCGCCGGCCATGGATTCCTGCTGTATGTACTGCTCGGTCTTGGCGTTGCTGACCTGGTCGTAAACGAATTCCTTGACCATCTTGTTGCCGGCGTCGCCGGCGGTGACCCGCACCGTGTAGTACTGCTGGCTGCTGCTGATGGTGAACTGCCCCAGGTAGGTCTTGTTGGGGCCGGGCACCAGGGCCAGCGTAACGGCGCTGTCGGCGGCGAAGGTCTCGCCGGGGTTGTAGCTGCACGACGGCGCGGAGATCAGCTGCTTGGGGGACTTTATGACCACGTCCACCTTGCTGGCGGAATCCGCGGACTTCTTGACCTTTATGGTTATCTGCGGCGGGATGTCCTTGAGCGTGATGTCGCTCATGACGGTATTGCCTTCCTCCGCGGTCACCTCCAGCAGCTCTGCCAGCTTGCCGGTATAGAAAGCCGACAGCTTGTAGAGGTGGCCGGGGACCACGCCGTTGATCTCGAAGTTGCCCGAGGCGTCGGTCTGCGTCTCGGTCTTGGGCAGGTAGGACTCCGGGTAGTTCACGTTGTGGGTCTCGTCGTAGGCCACAATGTCCACGCCGGCCTTGGTGACCTGCGTGGGGAACTTGCTCATGAAGACCCTGCCGGTTATCTTGGACTCCGAGGGCAGCATGTACATGGTAAAGGCCTTGGAGTCGTCGGCCGCCAGGCTGGTCTTCTCGCCGGCGGTCACGTAGCCGTTGCGGTTGACCTCCAAACGGTAGATGCCGGTGGGCAGGTTGGAGAAGGAGAAGTAGCCCGTCGAAGTGGTCAGGGTGAACTTCTCCACCGTGCGGTGCTTCAGGTATACCCGGGCGCCTTCCAGCGGCGCGTTGGGCGCGACGCTGCTCCTGACCACGCCGGTGATGCCGGACGGCAGCATCTCCTCGTCGTCGAAGTCGAAGAGATAGGAGGCGTTGGCCGGGAGGGTGATCTCTTTGGCCACGGGCGGGTAGTTGGGGTTGTTGAACACGGCCGTATAGCGGCCGGGCGGGACGCCCCAGACGCCGTAGATCATGGGTTTCGAGACCATGTAGGCGCGCATCGCTTCCCTGTCCTTGAGCATCATGGCGGTCTCGAAGTCCTGGAAGTCGTCCTCGCTGGGCATCGCGTTGGCGAAGCCGCGCAGGTCGCCGGCCGAGTCATAGAGCATCATGGCGGGGATCAGGCCGAACATCTCGTCGAAGTTGGCGAAGAACCTGTCGAAGTCCGGGTCGGTGAAGATATTGCGGCCCTGCACCGTTCCGGTTATATGCCCCTGGCCGATGGCGCCCAGTATGTTTATGGCTATGGGCTGGGCCGCCGTGCCGACGTTCGGGTTGGTCTCGGACTTCTGCACCGCCATACCCCGCACGCGGCCGATGAAGTTGGCGAACTGGCTGAAGCTGGGGATGTCATAGTCCCCCCCGCCCGGGTTGTACTCGGCCCCCAGGATCAGGTAGAAGTCGTACTGGCCGGGAGGCATGTACATGGTGCTCCAGCCGGTAGTGGTGCTGTAGTTGAAAGAATACTTGGGATCGGAGAAGAACAGGTCGGTGACCTTCTTCTGGGTCATCTCCTCGCCCGATTCCACGCCGACTATGAAGTAGCCCCAGCTGGGGGTAGAGATCGCCGGCAGGCCGTAGATCTGCGGCTGCACGGCCAGGCCGGCCTCCAGCTGCAGCTTGACCTCGGTGGTCCTGCCCTCGGTGACGGCCACGCTCTCCACGGTAGCCGGCGCCCACACAAAGCCGCGGCCCCTGGGCCGCATGGTGATCTTGTAGTTGCCGGGGGCGAGGTTCGGGAATTCGAACTCGCCGCTATCGTCCACGTTCCTGCCGTCGCTCACGTCCACGTTGAGGCCGTCTATGCTGATATCGGCCATGTAGGTGGTGGTGGAGTCTATGTTCCCGTAGATCGGCTGGAAGTTGGTGCCGTCGGGTAATTTCACCACGCCGCGCAGGCCGCCGGCCCGCAGCACGGACATGTCCTGGCGGAAGGTGTCCGTAGAGCGCAGGTCTATCTCCGATTCGAAGGAGGAGGCCTTTGCCCAGTCGGTGGAGAACACGCGCGGGTAATAACTGATGCCGCTCGACAGCACTATGGCATAGCTGGTGGTATTAGTGATGAATGTGCCGGCCAGCGAGGTGAAGCCCATCTGCTGCTGCTTGCAGTCCCCGTCGCAGCGCTCCTGCGCCATAAGAGTAAGCGGCGAGGAGGTGGAGATGATCAGAGGGTTGGATCCCGTGACCGTGTAGGTGGTAATGAAGGTCAGGGACCCGTAGAGCCTGCCCAGGGTGTTGGCGCCCTGGGGCACTATATTGAACGCCACGGTATTGAAGCCCTTGCAGGTACCGGAACTGTCCAGCACCCAGGTCCGGCCCGACCGGCAGCCGTTGTTCGGCGGGCTGACGGGGCCCCGTGCTCCCTGCGAGGAGATGACAACGCGCAGGTTGTCGCTCATGGTCTCGCTGTCGTTGCCCTCGTTAAGAGAGCGCCAGCCGCCCTCGAAGGCGGCTTCCAGGCGGGCGTTGCCGTCCGTAAGGCCGGTAACGGTAAAGCTGCCGTCCGCCCCGGTGCGCACCCGCGCGTCCGAGCGTACGCCGCAGCCGTTATACTCGCACTGGCGGTAGGAGTCGTTGCTCGCCTCGTAGCGATTCCAGTCCCCGTTCACCATGATGAGGGCGTTAGGCAACGGCACATTATTGTACTTCAGTATGCCGGAGAGGGTGTAGGTGGCCAGGGCCAGGTTGAACTGGTCCATCTGCGGGATCGGGGCCATATCAGGGAGAGGGGCCTGCAGGAAGAAACTCCTGTTGCCGCTCTCGTAACCGGACTTGCCTATGCTTAAGTTGTAATTAACCTCAGGCGTGGAACAACGCCCGCCCCAGTCGAAAATATCTCCGGGGCAAGGAACATACGGCACGCTATAGAAAGAATAACTGCCGCCGGCGTCGGTCAAGGTCTCCTTGCTGAAAACCGGCTGCCAGCTGGTACAGATATCCGGTTCCGGATTGGTGTCCCAGCTAGTGCAGCCCTGCCGTTCTATCTTGACACGGGCGCCCTCCAGCGGGGACCAGTTGGCGTCCATCACTATACCGCCCACCGAGGGCGGAACGGTAGAGTTGCCGACCTCGAAAGAGCCGGTCAGCTGCGTGGCGTTATTCATATCCGCCGTATAGGTGTTAGTGGAAGGGAAAGGCCCGGACATGAACAGCTGCAGCACCTTGTTGCGCGCCGGCACGCTGACGGCCATGCCGTACACGCCGTTGGCGGCCTCGGGCAGGTTGTAGATCTCCATGGTGTCGGTAGCCCCGGCCGCACGGATGACGCTATAACCTACGCGCTCGCCGGTCTGGTTGATGAACACCTCGCCCATCACGTAGTCGTCGGCGGTAAGGTTGCTCAGCGCTATATACATCTTGTGCACCGGGTCGGCGGCGGCCGCGCGGTTGGAGATGTAATACTGCTTGGTCACGTCCGCGTTCAGCTCGACAAAGAAGTTGGCGCCCGGGTCGGACAGCTGGTCCTTGATGGTGGGCACCATATTGTGGCTGGAAACAGCCACAAAATAGGCCTTGCCGGCCGGCAGGGAGAAGGTCCAGGCCCCGGAAGAAGCGGTGACATCGGTCCTTATGCCGTTGGGGTCTATACCGCCGGTGGAGCTGAAGCCCATGACGGCCACTCTCACTCCGGACACGCTGCTGTTGGGGCCGTCGTTAACCCGCACGGTAAGGCGCGGGTTAACCACGTTCATATTGAACTGGATATGCTGGAAGTAGCCCGCCCCGTTCACCGTGGTGGCGCTATTGGCCGTGCTGCCGGTGCTATAGGTGCCGGGGACGGTATAGACGCCCGCTACCGCGCCCATCTGGCCGGCGTCCACCGCGGCGTAAACGCTGCGGGACACCGCGTCCACGGCTATGCCGCCGGCGCTGTCCTCGTTATTGCCGGCGCTGTTGAGGTTCTGCGTCCAGATCAGCTCGCCGGAGGTGTTGTATTTGCGGATGAACAGGTTCTTGCCCTGGTTGATGTCGTAGCGGGATTCCACGCCGGAAATATACACGCCGCTCAGGCCGTCCAGCGCCACGCCTACCGCCTCGTCCTCGTTCTCGTTGGCGGAATTATAGGTGACGGGGAAAAGACCGCCAGCGGGGGTGATGGCCGCGCCGGCCGCCGTGAACTTGTGGAGCACGGCGTCCTGCTGGCCGTTCACGCTCTTCTCGCCGGCCACATAGAGCACCGGGGTGCCGGCCGTGGAGGTATCTATGGCCAGGGCGTAAGCTTCGTTCTCTCCGGCTTCGGACAGGGGGAGGGTGGCGATCTGGGAGAGGTCATTGCCGCCGGCTTTAATGATGCGCGTATCTGCGCCGGTGGCGCCGTTGCTGGAGGAGCCGACAGCGAACACATTGCCGGCCTCGTCTACCTCCACGTCGTTGAAGACGCTATCGAGCTCGCCGGTGGCGACGCTGCTGAGCACCACGCCGGTATCCCTGGAGATCTTGGCTACAAAGGCTTCCCTGCCGTTGGCGACGCTGTTGATGTAGCCGGCGCCGTAAACGGTGTTATTGACGTCGCTCACCGCGATGCCGAGGAAAGCGTCGTTGCCGCTGATCCCGGCGGGAGACTGGTAATCGTAGGTCTTGGCCCACTGCATGCGCCCGTCGGCGAGAGCGTACTTTACCATGAACCCGTCGCGCTTGGTCTGGGACTCCATGGTATAGGGGTAATAGTTGGTCCAGGAGTCGGAACCGGCGGTGCCGGCGGCGTACAGGTTGCCCGCCGTGTCCAGCGCCAGGGCGTTGATGACCGGCATGGAATTCTCATACTGGTCGGAATAGTAGCGGGTCCAGACATGCTGGCCGTCGCGATTAAACTTGCGCACGTAGGCCGTATAGATGTTGCCCCAGGGGTTAAAGGAGCCGGCGGTATAGATGTTGCCGGCCGCGTCCCTGACCAGCGGGTTCTTGCCGCCGTGCACGTTGTTGATGATGAACAGGTTGCCGTTGGGGTAGCGGTCCATGCGGTCCCAGACCCCGGGAGTATTGGCCACCGCGTTGGTGGAGGCGTTGACGACCACCAGCCCCGGCGTCTCGCCAGGATAGGCCGTGGGCGTGGAGTAGGCGATCCTGAAATAATACCTCGGCGACTCTATGGCGCCCATGGCGCCGTTGCCTGTCTCCAGGCCGGGCACCAGGCGGTTCATATAGTCGCCGCTGAACAGCATGTTCTCGGTAAAGAAAGAATACTGCGCCGCGGCGGCGTCGAAAGACCAGAGAGCGGCGTCGGCCGTGGAATAATGCACGTAGAAGGTGGTGCCCGTAGGCAGTTCGGCGTCGGGGATCCAGGCGAGACGCACCGAGCCGGGCTTGAAGCCCGGTTCGGCCATGAGGCCGGTCTGCGGCTCTGCTATGCGGGCCAGGCCGGGGTTGCCCTCGTCGCCGAAGCCGCCGGGCCAGACGTTGAAGAGGCCGGACAGGTAGAAATAGCCGTCGCTGCCGACTTCCATGCCGAAAGCCCTGGCGCTCTCGTTCTGCCAGGCGCCGTCGATAGACTTGCCCCACTGCTCAAGGCCGCCCAGGGTGTACTTGCGCACGAACAGGTTCTTCTGGTATTCCCCGGGCATATTGACGGAATTGCGGTTCTCGTAGCCGGAGATATAGAGGTAGCCGCCGCTTATCTGCATACCGGCGGCTTCGGCGTCGCGGTTGTCCACGGAATTATAGGTGCTGACCCAGAGCTGCTCGAAGGTGGTGGGCTGTACCTTGGCCAGCCACACCGACTGCAGGGGCGAGGCGGCGTCCATGTTCCTGGAACCGGCCACATACAGGTCGGCCCCGTTAAAGGCCATGGCCAGGATCATGTCCTTACTCTCCACGTCGGCGCTGGAAGGGTTGGCGTAGGCTGTGCCGGAGATCTGGCTGAGATTAGGGGCGAACTTGATTATAGCCGCGTCCCGGTCCGTGGCGCTGCCGCTGATCTGGGAGATCTGGCCGCCGACATAGATATTGGCGTCGGGACCTATGGCGAGGGCGCCTATTTCCGCCGGTTTGCCGAACGCCGCGCCCCCCCTGTAGGTGGTGGAGGAGAGCATCGCGCCGGCCGTGCTGTACTTGACCAGCAGCATGTCGCCGCCGTCAGCGGTAGAAACGCCGCCGCCGGCGTAGAGGCTGCCGGCCCCGTCGAGGGCGATATCCATGAAGTAGTCCAGGCCTTCAGCCAGGCCGGAGACGGATTCCTCCCAGAGCCGCACGCCCATGGGATTGAACTTGGCTATCCAGGCGTCGGGCATGCCGCCCCCGAGCGGGTCGGCGGCGCCGGCCGCGTAGATATTGCCGTCGCTGTCCAGCCGCATCTTTATAAAGGTGGTGCTGCCGCTGCCTTCGGCGCTGTTATTGTAGGCCGTCCACAGGGCCATGCCATTGCTGTCCAGCTTGGTTATAGCGCCGCCGCCGTAACTGGCCTGGTAGCCCAGATAGGTATTGCCGGCGCCGTCACGGACCATGGCCGAGTAGGGAGCGCGGGAATTGTTGAAGACCCAGAACCTGTCCTGGCCGCGCATAGAGTCGGACCAGTAGTTGTAAGGGGCGTTGGGCACCGCGCTGGCGACGTTGCTGAGCGGGGTCCAGGTGCTGCCGGCGTCATTGCTCAGCCAGACCTTGAAATAATACACCGGGCCTACTTCGTTGGCCCCGTAGGCGTGGTTCATCCTCACATGCAGGTCGGGGACAGGCTGGTTCCAGGTCTGACCCGCAAAAACGTTCCCCCCCGTATTGCCGGAGATATTCCCGGCCGCGTTCTCGTCCCAGGCAGCAGCCTCGTAGGTGGAATACTGTATGCGGTAATCGTAACTGCCCGCCACGTCGAACATCCAGAAAAGGTTGACCGCGCCGGTATACCAGCCGGGGCCGGCGAACAGCTGCTGCGCCTCGCCGAACTGCTCCTGCGCCACTTTAACTACGCCGTAATTGAACTCAAAACCGCCGCCCACCACCACGTCTGAGGTGCTGGCCTGCACGTCGTAGCCGGTCTCGAAGTTCTTGTGTATGGAGACTTCGGACGGCTCGCCCCCGGCCGGAGCATATTTGCCGATCCAGAGATTGTCGCCCTGATTAAGGCTGTAGGCCTCCATCTTGCCGGTCACGTAGATATTGCCGAAGCTGTCGAGCGCCAGGCCCATGGCCTTGTCGTAGCCGTTGGAGGGGCCGTTCTTGGTGGCGGAGAAGGTAAGGTTGCCGCTGGAGTCGTACTTGCCCAGCCAGATGTCGTTGCCGGAGTCGTAGCTGTAGTAGTAACCGGCGGCGTAGATATTATCGTTATCGTCCATCTTCACCGCGCGCGCCTCGTCGTAGCCCCACTGCGGGTGGTTGGAGGAGGTATAGGTGCTGGCCCAGACATGGGCCAGGGTGGCCTTATTGTACTTGGCCACCCAGATCTCGGTGCCGTAGGTCTCGTCGTAGATAGAACCCGCCAGGGCTACGGAATTGCTTAAAGAGCTGATGGCCACGCCGTAGGCGGCGGTGTAATAGCTGTTGCCGTCCTCGTAGCGCGCCACCGTAGGCGCGGCCCCGTCGACGGGGAACTTGAGCAGGGCTATCTTGCTGTTGACGGTGCCGGCCACGTAGGCGCCGGTGTCGTCGGCCGCTATATCGTAGGCGTTGTCAGAGTCAGGATTGTCTATATTGTTGTAGAGCGTAGGCTGCGCCCAAAGCTCCAGGCCCGTGGCGGCGGCGTACTTGGCCACGCCGATATCGTTGCCCACCCGGGCGAGCACATAAAGGTTCCCCGCCCCGTCCAGGGTAACGCCGCGGCCGTAGGCGGCTCCGGGCGTGGTGACGGTGCTGGTCCAGAGCTCAACCCCGTTGGGAGTCAGCTTGCGCACGAAGACCTGGGGATCGCTGGAACCGGTGGGATAATAGGTGCCGGCCAGGTAGACATTGCCGTCGGCGTCCCTGGCGATGTTGTTCTCGTAATTCCATTCGTCGTTCTGCCAGGCGCCGGGCGTGGCGGTCATGTACAGCGTCGCGCCGCCGAGGCCCTCGGTGAAGGGAGCGGCCTGCTCGAGCGGCGTCTGCGCCTCCAGGCAGGCCGGGAACAGCGCCCCCGCGGCCAGGATGGTTATTAAAATATTTTTTATCTTGCTCATAAGTATTCTCCGTAGTAACGGCTGCCGGTCGCTCTTAAAGCTGACGCCCTGCTGCTCCGGTTCTAGAACTCCCACTCCAGGCCCATCAGGTAGGTGCTGGCCCTGTAGTTGTACCTGTAGTTGTCCTCGTAGCGCATGTTGGACGAGGAGACCTGGTAGTTGTACGCGGCGCGCGCGAAGAAGCTGCTGAACACCGGGTAGCGCGCGGAAATGGAGGTGAGCCAGAAGGTCTGGCGGATCTTGGAGGAGGTGTAGTTGCCGCTCACGTCCTGGCTGAGGCGGTTAAGATAGTAGAGGCGCCGCCAGTCCAGGCCGAAGCTGAACTGGGTGCCGTTCTTCAGGGCCAGCGTGGCGGCCGGGCTGACGGACACGTCCACGTAGCTGTAGTAGTCGTCTATGTACTTGGTGCGGGAGGAATCGTAGGAGTTCTGGTTGGAGCTCAGCCAGCCCACCCTTGCCTTGGCGCTGAGGTAGACCGGCTTGGCGGCCCTGGCGGCCCTTATGCTCCAGTTTTGGGCCAGGTCGTAGCGCTTGTCGCTCTTGAAGCTGCCCAGGCTGCCTACCACCGACTGGTCGCCGTAACGGCGGTAGGTGAAGTCGTAGCCGGCCTGCATGGTCATTGGCTCGGGGAACCAGCTGTAGCTGAAGCCGAGGCGGTGGTTGGTGTTGTCCATCGTGTCGGTGCCGGCGTTGGCGGAGAGCTCGTTAAAGGTGGTGGTGTCTATCACCGTCTGAGACTGAGAGAGCAGGGAGCTGTAGTTGGGGTAGCTCACCTTGTAGAAGTCGTAGGACTCCACAAAGGTGCCGTGCGGGCGCTCCTGCTCGGCGTCTATGCCGGCCGAGAGGGTAGCGTAGTCGAACAGGCCGTCGCCCCAATCCTCGTCCTTGGTCTCGTTTATGAGAGCCTTGGAGTAGGAGAAGCGGGGCTTGTACTTGTTGAAGTCGTTGGTGTGGACGTATTTAAGGGAGAAGGTGTGGGTCTGGCGCTTGCGCGTCAGCACGTCGCCGCCGGCGAGCTCCTGGATGTCCTGGGTGCCGGAATAATTCACCGCGTAGACCGGGATCAGGTCTCGCCCCTCGCCCAGCTGCATGGTCGGGGAGAAGAAGGCGTCGAACCGGCCCTGGAAGGAGGCCGCGTCGGAATCCAGGTAGTACTTGCCGCCCAGCAGGGAGGCGTTGGCTACGGGCAGGAACTTTACCTGGGCTTGCGCGTAGGCCGCGGGGAGGGCGAAGAGGGCTGCTATCAAGAGGGTCTTTACCGCAGGTTTCTTGTTTTTAAACATAGTTATTATAAGGGTCCTTGATTATCCTTAAAAGCGCAGCAGGCCCGCGTCCTTGAGCAGCTTGGCGGAATACATCACGTCTATGGTGCGGCCGCCGAAAAGGGAGCTGGTGTAGACGCGCTGGAAGTTCAGGCGGTCCGTGATCTGGTCAACGGTCTCGCCGCCGCCCAGGCCGGCGCCGAAATCGCCGGTGGAGAGCAGGTCGCCGTCGTCGAAGAGCACAAAGTCCTCGGCGGCGATCCAGGTGGTGTCCGAGTAGGTGTTCTTGGCGTAGGTGTGGAACACATCGGAACCGGACGGCTGAGAGGATTCTATGGTCGGCGCGGGGGTGCCGGCGGCGCCCAGGTAGGTGATGCCGGTCTGCTGGTTGGTGGCCACGTTATAGTTGGTCTTGGCCCACATTTCCTTGCCCAGGCCGCCGTTGAGATTAGCTTCGGCGGGGCCGGCGGCGTAGAATTTATAGCTGCTGAAGACCAAGTTGTAGGCCGGGGAGGTAATGCTGCCGTTGGAGACCATGGAGCCGCCCAGGGCGTCCTCGGTCACCTTGTCCTGGGTATTGCTCATCACGCTGTTCATGGCGGTCAGGTACCAGGCCGGCGCGGCGGAGCCGGGCGAGGTTATCATGCCGGCGGTAGCCTGGGACAGGTCCGTCGGCAGGGCCGCGTTGAAGGTAAAAAGGATCTTGCCGAAGTCGAAGCGGTTCTCGCGGGTGTTGAGCACCACGTACTTGAACTGGTTGGCCTCGGGGCGGATGGTATATTCTTCCATGCGCACCCGGTTGCCGAAGGCGTCCACGGCCGTCTTGCGCATCTGGTACTCGGCGGACTGCATCTCCTCCTGCGCGCGGGCGATCACGTCCTCTTTGGAAATTTCGTTGTAGATCTCGTTGCGCGCTATCTGGGACGGGCTGCCGACGGCGGAATTCATGTCGCTCGGCTCGTTGGGGTTGGCGCCGGGGTCTTTCATCCTGCCGCCGGCGGGGATCTCGGAGAACTGGCCCTCGCGCACCAGGGAGGAGTTGCCCTTGGAGTCGCCGGTCAGTACGCTGCCCTCGTAAACCTCGACGCGGCTGTTGCCCTCGGCGTCGGCGGACACCATGAAATCCGTACCGCGCACGGCGCAGACCGCCGACGGGGTGCGGACTTCGAATTTGCGGGAAAATTTCTTGACCCAGGAGCGCACGCGCCCGAAGTAAAGGCCGACCGAAACGCTCTCGTTGGTCTCGGCCGCCATTTTGAATGAGGAGAGGGGCGCCACCTTGATCCGGGAGCCGTCCTCCATGTAGATCTCCACCGTGGAGGCCCGGCCGGTGCGCATCTCTTCGCCGCCGGAGAGCTTGAGCTTTTCGTCGCCGCTCACCCGTTCCCAGCCGGAGTCCGGGGTCTTGCGGAGGTCCACTTCCCCCCGCCAGGAATAGATGTAGGCCGCGTGCAGGCCGGGACAGAATACGGCCAGCAGTATCAATGAAAATAGATAACGCATATAGGCTCCTGATTTTTTAAGCGCGTACGTTTTTACCCAAACCCGACAGCCAGGATCCCATCCTGGATGTTAGGGTAATTATAGGTTTACGCGTTTGCGCCTGTCAACGCAAAAAGATGTGACTTTGGTTACTAGGGTTTCAGGAACAGATGTCGCAGGAAGAGTTCTCGACAGGCTCGCTCTCCACCTGGAAAACGGTATGCTTTATGCCGAAGCCGGCCGCCACGCCGCAGGTGGCCTTTTTCAGGGCGGCCTGCTGCCGGGCCGGGTCTTTTACCACCAGGTGGGCGCTGAGCGCGTTGAAGCCGGAGGACAGGCTCCAGGCGTGCAGCTCGTGCACGTCCGAGACGCCGTCTATGGCCCGCAGCTCCTTCTCTACCGCTTTAAGGGAAAGGCCCTTAGGCGCGCCCTCCATAAGTATATGGAAGGCCTCCCCGAGCAGGCGGGTGGAGCTGAAGAGGATGAGGGCGATTATAAGAAGGGATACTATGGTGTCGGCCCGGTACCAGCCGGTAAAATAGATTACCACGCCCGCGACTATCGCCGCTACGGAACCGGCCAGGTCGCTGACCACGTGCAGGAAGGCGCCCCTGATGTTGATGTTGTCCCCGCTGTGGCCGTGCAGGATCCAGGCGCTGGCCAGGTTGGCGAGCAGGCCGAGCACGGCTACGGCCAGCATGGGGCCGTACAGCACCGGCACGGGATTCTGGAAGCGTTCGTAGACCTCGCGCAGCATGTAGCCGGAAAGTATCCACAGCAGCAGGGCGTTGGCCAGCGCGGCCACCACCTCGGCCCGGCGGTAGCCGTAGGTGCGCGAAGAGTCGGGGCGCAGGGCCGCCAGGCGGGAGGCGAAGAAGCTCATGCCCAGCGCGGCGGCGTCGGTGAGCATGTGCATGGAGTCGCTCAGCAGGGCCATGCTGCCCGTCAGCAGGCCGCCGGCGGCCTCCACCACCATAAACCCCGCGGTTATGAAGAACGCGGCGGTTATAGCCCGGCGCCCGGCGCCGGCGGCGTGGTCGTGGCCGTGGGAGCAGGCCGGCCCGTGGGCGTGGCGGCTCTCATGATCATGGTGGTGGTCGTGGTCGTGATGGTCGTGCATGCAGGTACCAATTATATAATTTTCGTTATATTGAAATGCTAAAATATCCCCTCTACATATGGGAACTACGCCTCTCAAATTGGAAGATTCTCTGCGCTCCGTAGGCGAGGAACTTTCCGCCACCCTGTCCTCCATAGACAAGGCCGTTTTCGATTTCCAGGAATTCCCGGTCAGCTTCATGGGCAAAGCGGCCCGGGCGCGCTTTACCCTGCTGATGGCCGGCGCGCTGGGCTCGGACCGCGCGAAAGTGGAAAAAGCCGCCGCCGCCGCCGAACTGACCCACACCGCCTCGCTGCTGCACGACGACTGCATAGATTCCGCCGCCTACCGCCGGGGCCTGCCGTCCCTCAACGCCCGGCTGGGCGTGAACGCCTCCATCCTGGTAGGCGACCTGGTGATAGCCCTGGCCTTCGACTGCGCCGGGCGCGCCGCCCCCGAGCTGCAGCCGGAGCTGGTGCTGGCCGTAAAACACATGACCGAGGGCGCCCTGATAGAAGAGAACTGCCGGGGGCGCCGGATCTCGGCCGCCGAGGCCGAAAAGATAGTTTCCCTCAAGACCGGCACACTGTTCCGCTGGTGCGCGCTGGCGGCCTGCCACCTGGCCCGCCGCCCCGACCTGCTGGAGACCTGCGCGCGCATAGGCGCCGAAACGGGCTCTGTCTTCCAGGTCATCGACGACGTGCTGGATTTTGAAGGCGACCAGGCCGCCTGCGGCAAAGAGATCTTGAAGGACATAGCGGAGGGCAAGTTCACCCTGCCGCTGATACTGGCGCTGGAGGACCCGGCTGACGGCCCCAGGGCGGAACGGCTGCTGGAGGCCATGCGCTCTGGGCCGAAGGGCGACATGGGCCCGGCGCTGGAGCTGGCCGGGCTGGTAAAGGCCGGCGGGTTCGCGCGGGCCGCCAGGCAGGGGGCCGCGGAGCGGCTTAAGGCAGCCTGCGCCCTGGCCGACGGCCTGCCGGAGCGCGACGGGGTAACGGCCCTGAAGGGTTTCCTGCTGGCGCTGGGAGAACGCCAGGCCTGACCGGAGCGAGATATGAAAAAATGGGCTATCGTCTTGCGCGCGTATTCCTGGCCGGCCTCGCTGGTGCCGGTGGTGCTGGGCTCGGTAGTGGCCTGGCGGCACGGCTTTTTTTCCTGGCTTGATTTTACGCTCACCATGGCCGCGGCGCTGCTGGTACACTCGGCCGCCAACCTGGCCAACACTTATTTCGACTTCAAGAAGGGCGTGGACCGCAAGGAAACCGCCGACGACAGGGGCCTGGTGGACGGGCTGATGACGCCCCCCGGTATGCTGCGGCTGGCGCTGGGGCTGTTCGGCGCCGGCGCGGCTATCGGTTTCCTGCTGGTCTTCAAGAACGGCGTGCCCGGCCTGGCCTGGCTGGGGGCGGCGGGTTTCGCCCTGGCCTGGTTCTATACGGCTACGGGCTTCGCCTATAAATACCGCACGCTCGGCGACGCGGGGATCTTCCTGGCTTTCGGGCCTTTTATCGTCTGCGGCTCGGCGCTCATTCAGGCGCGGGCCTTCCTGCCGGAGGCGCTCTGGGCGTCCATCCCGGTGGGGCTGCTGATCGTGGCCATCCTGCATGCCAATAATATGCGCGACGTGGCCGGGGATACCGGGGCGGGTTTCAAGACGCTGGCGGCGGCGCTGGGGCCCCGGGGCGCGGAGCGGTTCTACTACGCGCTGATCTTTGCTCCCTACGCTTTCTCGCTGACTTTCGGCAGCGTCTGGCCGGCGGTGTTCTGCGCGCTCTCGATGCCGCTGGCGGTGAAGCTGCGGGGGATGGCGGCGAAAGGCGATTTTTCCGAATTGGTGCCGGAAACGGCAAAGCTGGTGGCGGTGTTCGGGCTGCTGCTCTCGGCTGGGCTTTACATCGCAGCCTAGTGGCTCGGCGGGGGTATCCCTCCGCTAACCCTGGCTGACCGCAGGGAAACCGTTGCGCGGTTTCCCCCCCGCGGGAAATTAAGCGGGGCCCCCCTTTCCCCAAAGGGTTAGCGGAGGGATACCCCCGCCGCTCCCAGATTCCAACCTCTGCCTCGTGTATAGTATAAACGTATTGTAAAGGCGCGGGAATTTTTATAGATTATATGTTGGATTTAGCTATGTCTGTCCGGAGGTAACGATTATAATGAAGAAGATCAACCTGTTCGCCCTGGTAGCCCTGCCGCTGGTTTTAGCGTTCACGTTCTCGGCCTGCAACAAGAAGAACGTGAAGGGCGCCGGCGCCGAGAATCCCGACATGATCACCGACACCGCCACCATCCCCGGCGTGGACATGCAGGACGGCACCGAGCTGGGCGGCACCGAGACCGACATCCGCGGCGGCGAGTTCCTGCCGCAGGAAACGGTAAAGACCATAACCTTCGACTACGACCGCTACGAGCTGTCCGAGACGTCGCGCGCCACGCTGCAGGCCAACGCCGTGCTGCTCAAGGCCCGCAAGGACTGGTCCGTGCTGGTGGAAGGCCACTGCGACGACCGCGGCACCACCGAGTACAACCTGGCCCTGGGCCAGAAGCGCGCCAAGTCCGTGCGCGACTACTACGTCCGTCTGGGCGTGCCGGAAAGCATGATAGGCACCATTTCTTACGGCGAGGAGAAACCCCTCTGCACCGAAGCCAACGACGCCTGCTGGCTCTCCAACCGCCGCGCGGAAACCAAGATAAGGGGCAATTAAATGTCTTTCAGAAAACTGATGCTGCTTGCGCCGGTCTGCCTGCTGGCGTCCGGCTGCGTGGCCACGCAGCAGGATATGCTGCAGATGCAGAGCCAGATGGACGACCTCAACAACAGCCTGAACAACATGCAGAAGAACCAGGCCGAGCTCGCCGTGAAGATGGAGGACCTGTCCAGGAACCTCAACTCTTCCTCCGAGAGCATGAAGGATATCTCCGTGCAGATGGACCGCCTGACCGCCCGCCTCGACGAGATCGACAACTCGATGAACAAGCGCGTCAACGCCATCGGCCAGACCATCAAGAAGCAGCAGGACGAGGTGGAGAGCGCGCTGCTGCCCGCCAAGACCTACAACGACGCCTACAGCGCCTTCCTCAACAACAACTTCGACGGCGCCGCGGCCGGCTTCAAGACCTACCTGTCCAAATACCCCTCCGGGGAAATGACCGAGAATTCCTACTTCTACCTGGGCGAATCGCTGTACCTGAAAGAGCGCTGGCAGGAAGCGGCGCTCGCCTACGCCAACGTGCTGGAGAAGTTCCCCAAGTCCGGCAGGGTGCCCGCCGCCAGGCTCAAGTACGCCATGGCGCTGCTCAAGCTGCCCGGGGACAAGAAGGCCGAGGCGGTGAAATACCTCCAGTCGGTAGTTAAGGATTTCCCGACTTCGCAGGAAGCCAAAACCGCCAAGGACCACCTGAGCAGGCTGGTCCCGCCCAAGGCGCCGCAGAAAGCCCCGGCCAAAGCCCCGGCCAAAAAGGTCTGAACCCGGAATGAAGATATTGACGGCGCTGCTGCTGCTCGCCGCGGCCGTTAGCCCCGCCGCGGCCGCTACCGAGGTCTACATAGGGATCTCTCCGGGCGGCGCCGAGGTCAAGAAGAGCGCGCTGGCCATGGCCTCGTTCCTGCCGGCCAGGCCGGACAGCGTAGAGGACGCGGCGCTGGCAGAAAGCCTGCGCGACATAGTGCGCGCCGACCTGCTCTACTCCCGCTATTTCGACATCAAAGAGGACCCGATGTCCCAGGCCAACCTGGACGCGGGCAAAGAATCCCTGGCCTGGTGGAAGGGCCTGGCCGGCCACCTGATAACCGGCAAAGCCCAGGACTCCGGCGGCGTCTGGACCTTCAACGCCCGCCTCTACGACCTGGCCAAGGGCAAGGTGGTCATGGAGAAGTTCTACCAGGGCGAGAAGCGCGCGCTGCGCCGGGCGGCGCACCTGTTCGCCGACGACGTGGTGCTGCGCCTGACCGGACGCCTCGGCGTGGCTCACTCCAAGATCGCCTTCTCCAACAATTCCACCGGCCGCAAAGAGATCTACATCGTGGACTACGACGGGGAGAACCTCACCCGCCTCACCTCGGACAACAGCATCAACCTGCTGCCGCGCTGGTCCAACGACGCCTCCCGCATCTATTACACCACGTACCGCTGGGGCAACCCGGACATGTTCGAGATAGACCTGAAGGCCGGCAAGATACGGCCGTTCACCACCTTCCAGGGGCTAAACATCCCGGGCGGCGTCTCCCCGGACGGCATGACCATGCTGATGACGCTGTCCCGCGGCGACGACCCCAGCATCTACGCGCTCGACGTGGTGAGCAAGAAGGCCAAGAAGCTCCTCAAGGGTTTCGGGGTCAGCTCCTCGCCCACCTGGTCCCCCGACGGCAAAGAGGCCGCCTTCGTCTCCGACCGGTCCGGCAACCCGCAGATCTACATCATAAACATCGAGACCGGCAAAACGCGCAAGCTCACCAGGATGAACTGGTGCGACTCCCCTTCCTGGTCCCCCTCCGGCGAATGGATAGTGTTCGCCGGCCGCGAGACCTCTAAGGAGAAGCTGAACATCTTCGTCACCGACCTGACCGGCAGCCAGATCCGCCGCCTCACCAACAAGGCGGCCGACAACGAGGACCCGACCTGGTCCCCGGACGGCCGCCTGATCGCCTTTACCTCCACGCGCCGCGGCCGCCGGGAGATCTTCCTGATGGACGCGGACGGCAGCGCCCCCCACCCCCTGACGGAGCTGAAAGGCTGGTCCTTCACCCCCGATTGGGGACCATAAGAAGTCTCGCCATAAAATAAAAAAAGCGGAACAGCGTTCCGCTTTTTTTATTTTTCCTGTAAGGGTCTAGTTCGTGAAGAAGTTGCGGAATTTTCCGAACAGGGCGGCCAGGAAGCCGTCGTCGCCGGCGGCCTGGCGGGAGGGATGGAACTTCAGGTCCTTGTTGGCCTTCAGCGCGGCGGCCAGCTCGGCGTCCAGGAGGGCCATGAACTCGGGCCCCAGGCGCTTGCGGCGCTCGGAGAGGATGCCGGGGTTGATCACGTCCTCCAGGGCGAAGTACTCCTGGCCGCAGAAAGCCTGTATGTAGGGGCTCTCCATGAACTCGGCCACGGCGTCCTCGTCGGAAAGGGTCTTGAGCTGCTTTACCACCAGCAGGCCGCAGACCAGCCGGGCGTCCTTGGCCGGCCGGCCCTGCCCGGCCGCGAAATGCTTGCCGTACTCGGCGTCCAACCGCTCCCAGGGCAGGGCCTCGGCCAGCTTGAGCCAGCGGTTAGCGTCGGCCAGCTTGGCGCCGAGGTGGAAGAGTTTGCCGAAGAGCGTAGGGTTGAATTTTTCAGAGCGGTACATAGGTTCAGTTCTCGGGCTGGAAGCACTTGCGGCAGCGGGCCTCGTACTTGTCGCCGGCGCCCACCACGATGCGCTTGCCGGAATCGGTCAGGCGCTGGCTGAAATGCGCGGGGTTGCCGCAGACCATGCAGATGGCCAGGTTCTTGGTGACAAACTCGGCCACGGCCATCAGCTTGGCCATATTGTCGAAGGCTTCGCCCCGGTAATCCTGGTCCAGGCCGGCCACGATGACCCGGCGGCCGGAATTGGCCAACTTCTGGGCGACGTCCACTATCTCGGGGCCGAAGAAATGCGCCTCGTCGATGCCGACCACCTGCGTGTCCTTGTCGACTTCCTTGATTATCTCTTTGGCGCTCTTGACCGGCTTGGCGGCCAGCATGGACTTGTCGTGCGAGACCAGGTGCTCCTTGGCGTAGCGCACGTCCAGGTGCGAGTTAAAGACCTGCACCTTCTGCTTGGCTATGTTGGCCAGCTTGAGGCGGCGGATAAGCTCCTGCGTTTTGCCGGAGAACATGCTGCCGCAGACTACTTCTATCCAGCCGGACGAAGCGGAGACGTTGAAGATCATTTCTTCCCCCATTTGGCCGAGAAATACGCCCAGGTCAGCTCCAGCCCCTCGGGGAACTTGACGAGCGGCTTGTAGCCGAGCTCCCGGCGGGCCAGGGCGATGTCGGAATAGGTCTTGCGGATGTCGCCCTTGCGCTTGGGCGAGAAGACCTTGGCGGTCTTCCGGCCGGTGATCTTTTCCAGCTGGCGGGCGATGTCGAGCAGGGAGATGTTGGTGCCGGTGGCCACGTTGATGGTCAGGCCCGAGACGCGCGCCGGCGCGAGGGCGGCGCGGATGTTGCCGTCCACCACGTTGGCCACGTAGGTAAAGTCGCGGGACTGCCGGCCGTCCCAGTGGATCTCCAGCGGCTTGCCTTCCACCATCAGTTCCATGAAGCGCGGGATCACGGCGGAGTACATGGACTCCGGGTTCTGCCGGGGGCCGAACACGTTGAAATAGCGCAGCGCCACGGTCTCCAGGCCGTAGGTTTTGGCGTAGACGCGGCAGTAGTTCTCGCCGGCCAGCTTGCTGACGGCGTAAGGGGAGACGGGCATGGTGGGCAGGGTCTCTTTCTGCGGGAAGACGTCGCACTCGCCGTAGGCGGAGCTGGTGGCGGCGTAGACGAAGCGTTTTACGCCGGCGGCCTTGGCGGCCATCAGGGCGTTGAGCGTGCCGGTGGCGTTATTGTCGTGCGCGGCGAGCGGGTTGTCCACCGACTTGGGCACCGAGCGGAAGGCGGCCTGGTGCAGCACGTAGGTGATGCCCTTCATGGCCCTGGCGCAATCCTTGGGGTTGCGCAGGTCGCCCTTGACCAGCTCGAACTTTCCCTTGAAAGGCGCCAGGTTCTCGGCCTTGCCGGTGGAAAAATTGTCGAACACGCGCACGCGCTCGCCGCGCCGCACCAGTTCCTCCACGATATTGGAGCCAATGAACCCGGCCCCCCCGGTAACCAGCCAAATCGGTTTTTTCATGTTATCATCCTATACTTAAAGTTTATCATTTTCAAATTTACCTTAAAACTAGCTGACGCCGGTCTGACGCAGGGACCGGGTTAGCAAAACCGTCTCGGAGGCCGAGGTTTGCGTAAGCGACGAGGCCGAGAGACGAGGCGCGCGCACGGTGTGCGCGACGCCGTGTTTTGCGTTCCGGTCCCTGCGCCAGACCGGACAGGCTAGTCCCTGACCGCGCCTTCCTGGCGCCAGGGGTGCCAGCACTGGCGGGACTTCTCCTCCAGGCTGTCGTAGCGCACCGGGTCGTTCATCTTCAGGTTCACGAAAAAGAAGAATTCCTTTACGCCGCCGGCGCGCACCCGGTAGTCCCAGCGCGTCCTGAAATCGTGGAAATCCCGGTAAAGGGAGACGGCCTTCTCGAAGAATCTGAAAGAGCTGAACTCCAGGAAGCCGGCCGGCACCGCGCGGTAGCGCAGTACGCCCTCCAGCCGCCACTTCGAGCCCCGCCACGGCCGGAACCCCATGGTATTGCTCAGCACCCAGGCCGCCGAATCCGTGCTGTAGTTGGCCACACCGGCCCCGAAATAATGCTCGCCGGCGCCCAGGTTGACCTGCGAGACGAAGCTGCGGTTGCCGTCGGCGAAGCTGTAGGAATCCTCGGCGTAAAGGTCCAGCGACGGGCGGGGCGCGTAATAGGCCTCCACCGTCAGCGGGGCCAGCCGGCGCGTGAAAGAGGCGGTGTAGTAATCCCGCATGTCGAAGGACGTGCGCGCGCGGAAATAGGTGTTGTGCCGGGGCATGATGAACAGGTCGACGTAAAGCGAAGACAGCTCCTGGCCTTTGTCCGTGGAACTGCGGTCCACGGAGAAGCTGTTCTCCCGCATGCGGCGGCGCAGGGAGTAGCGCAGGTCCAGGGAGCCCCACAACTTGTCGTAGCGCAGGTTCACGGAACTCCCGTAGCGGCCTATCCAGGCGTCCTCCACGGCGGCCGCCGTGGACAGGAACACCGCCTGGTCGTAGAACACCGACGGGGAAAGGATGACGTTGCGGCTGAGCGGCACGGTTTTGGAAACGGTCCATGCGCCGCGGCCCTTCTTCTGGTAGTAGGAGACGTCCGTCTCCCTGGCGTTCTCGAAGTAGCCGGTGAAAGAGTTCAGCACCGGGAGTTTCAGCACGCTGAAAGGGACGGTATTGAAATCCAGCCGGGGCACCGACTCGTAGGCCTTCCTGAACTTGTCCGGGTTCTCGAGCGAGCGCTCGTCCCTGCCGTAGGCGCTCAGGCGGGTGACCGTGTAGTTGGTCTTGCGGGTAAAGGCGACGCTCGCCTGCTTGTCCGGGCTGATGGCGAACGGGTTGGTGCGGAAAAAGTCGTTATTAAACGACGGGTCCGAGATCAGCCGGAAGGAGGACTGGCTGTAGTACTGCGCCGGGTCCGACTCGTTGAAGCGGTTGAACGAATGCCAGTAGCCGCCGTTCACGCCCCAGCGGTCGATATTGCTGCCGTATTCGCGTATCCGGTAGACGGAGATGTTGCTGATGTTCTTTTCCGGTCGGCGGTAGTCCAGCTCGCCGCCCATGCCGATGCCGCGCTTTGCGAAATAGTCCAGGTAGACCTTGGCGCGGGTCTGCGGGCTGACGCGGTAGACATAGTTGGACTTTATGAAGAAGCCGTTCCTTTCGTCGTAGCCCGGGAAGAAGCTGCTGACGAAGGGCGTCCCGCGGCCGAGCGGCTTGTAGATGACAGGAAAATAGAAGACCGGGATCTTGCCGACGAAGAAGACGGTGTTATAGGCCAGAAAGTAGCGCTCGGGCGCCAGGTAGATGCGCGAGGCCCGCAGGCGGTAATGCGGCGGCTCCGAATCGCAGCTGGTCAGGCTGGCCTTCTTGTAGACGTAGCCGTCCTTGTCGAAGGCGACCGAGCGGCCGCGGAAGATGAAGCTCTTGTGCTGGAACTGCCCGTTGTTAATGAAGCCGGTATTATTGGCGTAATCGAAAAAAGCGCTCTTGCCGTACACGGTGCCGGTATCGTCGTCCATGACAAAATCAGACGGCGCCACAATGGTGCGGCTGGCCATGTTGACCGTCAGGTTCCTGGCCCGGATCAGCTTTACCTGCTTGTCCTCCGCCGAGAACTCCTCCAGCCGGACGTTGCCCTCCAGGCCGATCTCGCGGGTATACTCGTTGAAGCCGGCAGTGTCGGCCTGAAAGCTCACCCGGTGGGTGCCGGTGGAGGACGGCAGGTCGTAGGCGGCGGCCGGTAAGGCCGCGGCCAGCGCCAGCGAGATGGTTAACAGCGTTTTCTTCATCGACTTCAATAAAATCCTACTTCAGCGCCCTCTCGAGCCCGAACAGCGCCGCCCCGTGGGAACCCAGGTCGGCGTCGTCAGAGATCTTTATCTTCACCCGCCTGAAAGGCGTGTTTATCTGCTGGTCACCCAGCACCCGGCGCATGGCCGGCAGGAACCATTTGCGCGCGCGGGAAACCCCGCCGGTCAGCACCACGCAGCCGGGGTTGAGCACCAGGATCAGCCCGGCCAGCCCCATGCCCAGGTACCGCCCGGTCTCGGCCCAGATCCGGCGCGCGGCCGCGTTGCCGGCCTCGGCGGCGTTGGTCAGGCAGATGGTGTTAAAGCGCTGGCGGTCCGCGTCGGCGAATTTCTTAATGAAATCCGCCTCGCCCTTTATCAGCTCGCGGGCCCTGGCCATGATGGCGCGGCTGCCGCAATAGGCCTCCAGGCAGCCTTTGCCGCCGCAGCCGCAGAGCCGGCCGCCGGGCTCTATCTTGACGTGGCCGGCCTCGCCGGCCGTGCCGGTGGCCCCGTGGTAAAGCTTGCCGCCCAGAATCATGCCCGAGCCGATGCCGGTGCCCAGCGTCAGGGCGAGGACATTGTCGTACTTCTTCTTCAGCTCTATCTCGTAGGCGCCCCAGGCGGCCATGTTGGCGTCGTTCTCCATGGCGCAGGGCAGGCCGGTCATCTTCTCCAGCGGCCCGACAATTTTAACGTTGCGCCAGCCGAGGTTGGGCGCGAAGCGCAGCACCCCGCTGTCGGGGTCCACGTCGCCGGCGGCGCCTATGCCCACCGACACCAGCTGGCGGCCGTAATCGCGCCGGAGCGCCTCCACCGCGGCGCCCAGCCGCTTTATGAAGGAGGCAGGGCCTTTTACGGCTTCGGTCTTAAAACGTTCCTGGGCCAGCAGCTTGCCGGCGCGGTTGACCACCACCAGTTTGGTATTGGTGCCGCCGATATCTATACCTATGCCGAGCATATTTTCTCCTGTCTGCCATCCAGTATTTCGAGGACCGTGCCGGCCAGGTAGAAAGACCCCAGCACCGCGACCGTGCCGCCGGCGGACGCGCAGCGCAGCGCGGCGCGGATGTCCTCCTGCACCTCGGCCTGGGCGTCCGGCCTTATGGCCGTCAGCTCGTCGGCAAGGGCGCACGGGTCGGCCGCCCGCGGGGAATCTGGCCGCGTGAAGACGAACCGGCCGCAAAGACCGGCCAGGGTCTCCAGCATGGCGCGGCGCTCCTTGTCCTGGAGCATGCCCACCACGAAGACCGCGTCGCGCGAGACGAAAGGGGAAACCTTCCAGGTTTGGGCGAAAGCGCGCACAGCTTCCTCGTTATGGGCCCCGTCTATGATGAAAACGGCGTTGGCGAATTCTTCCCCCCCGCGCACGGCCTGGAACCTGGCGGGCCAGCGGGCGGCGGCAAAGCCGGCTGCGGCATGCGCCTTATTGACGGGCCAGCCGAAGCCCCGCAGCAGCTCCAGGCCTTCCCAGACCAGCGTGGCGTTGGACACCTGCATCTCGCCCATGATGCCGAAAGCGTACTCCTCTCCGGACTTGAGGTGGCGCAGGGTCATGGAATTGTTTTCCCAGTCGCGGGCCTTTATCTCGAAAACCGGCGCGAAGAACCGGCACTGGGCGTTCTTGCCCGCCGCTTCCCGGGAGATCTCTGCCCGCGCCTCGGGAGGCAGTATGGGGGCCAGCGCCGCGCCGCCCTCCTTTATTATACCCGCCTTCTGCGAGGCTATTTCGGCGATAGTGTTGCCCAGGTACTTCTTATGGTCGAAATCCACGGAGGTGATGACGCTGAGTTCCGGCCGGGGCAGCACATTGGTGGTGTCGAACCTGCCCCCTATACCCACCTCTATCACGGCCAGGTCGGTCTTCTCCCTGGCGAAATGGAGGAAAGCCATGCAGGTGAGCAGCTCGAAGAAGCTCAGGTCCGGGCCGGCCGCGAAGACCTCGGAGAACAGAGCGGTAAAAACTTCCCTGTCCATGCACTGGCCGTTCAGCTGGATGCGCTCGGTCATGCTGACCAGGTGCGGAGAAATGAAGAGGCCGGTCTTAAGCCCTGCCGCGCGCAGCGAGGCCTCGAACAGGGCGCAGACCGAACCCTTGCCGTTGGTGCCGGTCACGTGGATGGTCTTGAGGCGCAGGTGCGGGTCGCCCAGCTTCTCCAGGCAGGCGTAAACCCTGGCCAGGCCGTCCTTCTTTATGAAGTCCTGGCGCGCGATCAGCGTTTTTTCGGCTTCTTCAAAAGTCATCGGTTCAGCTCAGGCCTTGACCCTGGAGGCGTCCACGCCGAGGTCCTTGAGCTTATGCTCCAGCTTCTCGTAGCCGCGGTCTATGTGGTAGATGCGGCGTATGACGGTCTTGCCCTTGGCCGCCGCGGCCGCCACCACCATGGCGGCGCCGGCGCGGATGTCCGAGCACATTACCGGCGCGCCCAGCAGCTGGGGCACGCCGCGCACCACGGCCTTCCTGTCGGAGACCGTGATATCGGCGCCCATGCGGATCAGTTCGGGCGCGTGCATGAAGCGGTTCTCGAAAATATGCTCGTGCACTTCGCTCAAGCCGTTGGCGCGGGCCATGAAGACCATCCACGGGGCCTGCAGGTCCGTCGGGAAGCCGGGGTGCGGCTTGGTGGCCACGCTGACCGGCCGGGGCCGGCCGTGCGGGGCGATCACTTCCATGGAGTCCTTGAAGCAGTTTATCTTCACGCCGGCCTTCTGCATGGCCTTTATCAGGGCGGTCAGGGTTTTCGGGGCGGTGTTGAGCAGGCGGATGCGGCCGCCGGCGGCGGCGCAGAGCAGCATGAAGGTGCCGGTCTCTATGCGGTCCGGCATTACGGTGTGCTTGAGGCCTTTAAGTTTGGCGGCGCCGGTCACCTTTATCACGGCGGAACCGGCGCCCTCCACTTTAGCGCCCATCTTGTTGAGAGCCGCGGCGAGGTCTTCTATCTCGGGCTCGCGGGCGCAGCCCTCGAGCACCGTGGTGCCCTCTATCAGGGCCGCGCACATCATCAGGTTCTCGGTGGCGCCCACGCTGGGGAAGCGGAACTTCACTTTGCCCGCCTTGAGCTTCTTCGCGGAAAGGATGACGTCGCCCTTCTCGTAGGAGACGACGGCGCCGAGATTTTTGAAGCCCTCGAGGTGTATGTCTATGGGCCGCATGCCGATGGAGCAGCCGCCGGGCATGGAGAAGCGGGCTTTCTTGAAGCGGGCCAGCAGCGGGCCCGCGGCCAGCACCGAGGCGCGCATCTTGCGCACCAGGTCGTAGGGGGCGTGAAGTTTAAGCCCGGCGCGTTCCTCCACCACAAAATTGCCGTAGCCGTAGAAGCAGTTCTTGCCCAGGTAGTTGAGCAGTTCGAAGGAGGACTTGATGTCCATGAGTTCCGGCACGTTCTTTATTTCCGACTTCTCCTTCGTCAGCAGCGTGGCGAAGAGGATGGGCAGCGCCGCGTTCTTGGAGCCGCTGATGGTGGCCTGCCCGGCCAGGGGCCGGCCGCCGCGTATGATGAAATTATCCATTTATTCTCCCATAGACGAACCGTTCTATCCCGCTGAGGTCCTTAAAAGTCTTTTTCTCTTTCCACACGGCGTCCGGCAGCAGGGCGGCCAGCTTTTTCGCCTGCGCCTCGCCCAGCTCCAGGATCAGCGCGCCGCCGGGCTTAAGCCGGCGCGGCGCCAGCCGGACCAGCATGCCGGCCACGTCCAGGCCGTCGTAGCCGCCGTCCAGCGCCATTTTGGGTTCGCTGAGCACTTCCGGGGCCAGGCCCGGGATCACCCCCGTCGGTATATAAGGCGGGTTGGAAACGATCACGTCGAAGGGCCCCTTCAGCGGCGCCAGCGTGGCTGTGCGGACGAACCGCACCCGCGCGTCCAGCCCGAGCTCCGTGGAGTTGGCGGCGGCGCAGTTTATGGCGCGGGCCGATTTTTCCGCGCAGGTCACCCGCAGGGCCGGGAACTCTTTGGCCAGCCACAGGCCGATGGCCCCGGAGCCGGCGCCGTAATCCAGCGCGGAGAGCTCGCCCTTCCTCGTCTTCAAAAAATCAGCGGCCAGGCCGGCCAGCTCCTCGGTCTCGGGGCGGGGCACCAGCACCCTTTTGTCCACCTTCAGGCGCAGGCCCCTGAAATCCTGCCAGCCGAGGATATAGGCCAGCGGCAGGCCCTGCTCTTTAAGGATAAGGTGCTGCTCGAAGATCTTCAGGGCCGCCGGCGTCACCGGCAGGTCCGGCTCGGCCAGCAGGCGCAGCCGCTCCACGCCCATGGCGGTCGCCAGCAGCCACTGGGCGTTGGGCCCGGGTTCGTCCACGCCGCGCGCCGCCAGGCGCTTGACGGCTTCAGTCAGTATCAGTCCCGCTGTCATTTTCACCTTTTTTGCCGACGTTGAGTCTTACTTCTTCCAGGATGTTCCTGATATTGCCTTCCATGATCTCGGGCATGTTGTGCCAGGAGACCTGGATGCGGTGGTCGGTCACGCGGTTCTGCGGAAAATTATAGGTGCGGATCTTCTCGGAGCGGTCCCCGGTGCCCACCTGCGCCTTGCGGGCGCCGGCGTTCTCCCTGGCCTGGGTCTCCTCGCTCACCTGCGCCAGCTTGGCGGCCAGCATGGCCATGGCCTTGGCGCGGTTCTTGCCCTGCGAGCGCTCCTCCTGGCAGGCCGTGATGATGCCCGAGGGGAGGTGGGTGATGCGCACGGCCGTCTCTACCTTGTTGACGTTCTGCCCGCCGGCGCCGCTGGCGCGGTAGGTGTCCATCTTCAGGTCCTTGGCCTCTATCTTGATCTCCACCTCGTCCACCTCTTTCATGATGGCGACGGTGACGGTGGAGGTGTGTACCCGGCCCGACGCCTCGGTCTGCGGCACCCGCTGCACGCGGTGCACGCCGCCCTCGTACTTCAGCCAGGCGTAGACGTCCGTCCCGGAGATGAAGAGCGCGGCGTACTTTATGCCTTTCAGGCCCGTGGTGGCCAGGTCGCGCAGTTCCGCCCGCCAGCCCATGGTCTGGGCGAAGCGGGTGTACATGCGCAGCAGGTCGCCGGCGAACAGGGAGCTCTCGTCCCCGCCCACTCCGGCGCGTATTTCCATGAAGATATTCTTTGAGTCCGCCGGGTCCGGCGGGATGATGAGCAGCTGCAGTTTTTTTGCGAGGGCCGCCGCCTGCTCCTCCAGCCCGGGCAGCTCGGCCGCGGCCAGTTCGGCCAGGCCGGTGTCGGTGCTGGAACACATCTGGCGGGTGTCTTCGGCCTCTTTCAGGGCGCGGTCCAGGGCGGAGGAGGTCTCCAGCACCTGCCGGCACGCGGAATGGCGCCTGGAAAGTTTTTCTATCTCTTCAGGCTTAAGGCCGCCCGAGGCGAGGCGCGCCTCGGTCTCGGCAAATTCCCGCTTTATAGCGTCCAACTCTTTTTCAAGCATAGGTAAGAAGGGGACGCTGATTCCTAAATTCCTAATTTTAGAGTTCTGAAACTCAAACCCGGCTGTCCCGAATTAGGAATTTAGGAATCAGCGTCCCCTATACATGAAAAAACGGGCGTCCCATGTTATGGAACGCCCGTTCATAGCGCGAAGCTACTTCGTTTCGGCTTTCGGCGCGGCTTTGGGAGCCGCCGCCTTCGGGGCTTTCTCGTCCGCCTTCTTTACAGGGGCGGAGGAAAGGATCTTGCGCTTGGCGGTGTGGCGCGGCGTGACGGCTTTCACGGCGACCTTCTTGGCCTTGCGCTCCACCATCTTGCCTTCGGTGGACTTGAACTTGGTGTTGAAGCGTTCCACGCGGCCGGCGGTGTCGAGCAGCTTCTGCTTGCCGGTGTAGAACGGGTGGCAGGCAGAGCACATTTCAACTTTTATGGCGGACCTCACGGAGCGGGTCTGGAAAGCGTTGCCGCAGACGCAGCTCACTTCGCAAAGGTCATAATTGGGGTGTATGTCGTTTTTCATTGTCGGTTCCTCAAAAAACAATAGGTGTTACGAATATAGATTATAGCATATCCCGCGGCCCCGGTTAAGATTACTTCTTGCCGATCTTGGCCATGGGATTGACGGACTTGCCCGAAGGGGTAAGTATCTCGAAATGCAGGTGGGGGCCGGTGGACATGCCGGTAGACCCCACTTTGCCGAGCATGGTCCTGGATTTCTGCACCGTTTCCCCGACCTTCACCGAGGTCTGCGACAGGTGGCCGTAGCGGCACATGGAGCCGTCCTTATGGCGCACCTCCACCACGTTGCCGTAGCCGCCCTTCCAGCCGGAGTAGGTCACCGTGCCGGAGCGGGAAGGGTAGACCGGCGTCCCGAGCGGCATGGGGATATCGGCGCCGTTATGGAAGATCCTGCGCTTGAGGATGGGATGGTAGCGGCTGCCGAAGCGGGAACTGATGCGGCCGAAGCTGCGCAGCGGCATGCGGTAGGTGTCCAGGTCCACGTAGACGGCCGGCAGGTAGACCCTGTCGCCCTTTTTAAAAGTGTAGTTAAGCAGCAGCGCGGACGGCGGCAGGCCGTTGTCGTCTATGATCTCGGCCTTGAAGGCGCGCAGGTCGCGGGCCTTGCCCAGGTATCGCCGGGCTACGCCGTTAAGCGTCTCGCCGTTGGCCGTCACCTCGTAGAGCAGGCCCTTGCCGTTATGCACCCGGATGTAGCCGCCGCGGCTCATGAAGATGAACTCGTTGGAGTTGGTGCTCTGCAGGGAGCGGATATCGGTGCCGTAACTGGCGGCCAGGCTGCGCACGTTCTCGCCCTTGGCTATCTTGTGGCGGGCGTGGATCAGGCGCGGGATGAGGCGGAAAGCCTCCGGGGGCGGCTCGGAAGGCCCCGGAGGCGTCAGGACGGAGAACCTGGCGTAGTAGAACGGCGAGATCCCCGGGGCGAGGGCGGCCGAGACGGCCGCCGCAGCCAGAAGTATGCCCAGCGCGGCGGCAAGCTTCAGGCGCCCCGGCAGCATCAGCGCCCGGACCCCATTTCCATGGACTTCAGGAAGTCCTTGTTGGATTTGGTGGAGTTGAGCTTGCTGATGAGCAGTTCCATCGAGTCGATAGGGGACAGGGGAGCCAGCACCTTGCGCAGGATCCACACCTTATTGAGCTCGTCGTCCGACATGAGCAGCTCTTCCTTGCGGGTGGAGGTGCGGTTGATGTCGATGGCGGGGAACACGCGGCGGTCGGCCAGCTTGCGCTCCAGGTAGATCTCGGAGTTGCCGGTGCCTTTGAACTCTTCGAAGATGACGTCGTCCATGCGGCTGCCGGTTTCCACCAGGGCCGTGGCGATGATGGTCAGGGAGCCGCCTTCCTCTATGTTGCGGGCGGCGCCGAAGAAGCGCTTGGGGCGCTGCAGGGAGGTGGACTCAAGGCCGCCGGACAGCACGCGGCCGGAAGACGGGGCCACGGTGTTGTAGGCGCGCGCCAGGCGCGTGATTGAGTCGAGCAGCACCACGACGTGTTTGCCCATCTCGGTCAGGCGCTTGGCCTTCTCGAGGACGATCTCGGCCACCTGCACGTGGCGGTCGGCCGGCTCGTCGAAGGTGGAGGCGATGACCTCGCCCTTCACGGAGCGCTTCATGTCGGTGACTTCCTCGGGGCGCTCGTCGATGAGCAGCACGATCAGCTCGATCTCGGAAGCGTGGTTGGTGGCGATGGAGTTGGCGATGCGCTGCAGAATCATGGTCTTGCCGGTCTTGGGCGCGGCCACGATGAGCTGGCGCTGGCCCTTGCCGACGGGCACGATCAGGTCGATCACACGGCCGGTCATCTCGTTCTTGGCGGTCTCCAGCGTAAAGCGGGCGTTGGGGTGCAGCGGGGTCAGGTTGTCGAACAGCGGGCGGTGGGTTATCTTCTCTATCTCCACGCCGTTGACGGTCTTCACCTGCAGCAGCGCGAAGAAGCGCTCGCCGTCCTTGGGCGGACGGATGAGGCCGTTGACCGAGTCGCCTTTGCGCAGGCCGAGCTTCTTGATCTGGGAAGGGGAGACGTAAATATCTTCGTGGCTGGACAGGTAGTTGTATTCCTGCGAGCGGAGGAAACCGAAGCCGTCCGGCAGGATCTCCAGCACGCCCTCGCCCTGCGCCACACCGTTGGCCTTGGCCTGGGCTTCCATGATCTTGCCGATCAGTTCCTGCTTGCGCAGGGAGGCGACGCCCTCCATGTTGAACTGTTCGGCTATCTTTACCAGCTCGGCCACGGTCATCTTGGTCATGCCGGCTATGTCGAGCTTGGGGAGGTTGGGGTTAGGGTTCTGGCCCTGACCCTGCCCCTGGCCCTGATTCTGATTCTGATTCTGGCCCTGATTCTGACCCTGGCCACCGTTGGGCTGCCTGTTATCGTTCATTTTCTGGTTTCCCCTCTCGTCCCGCCGGGAGTCGCCGCCGTTGTTGGGGCGGGGCCCGCCGTTAGGCGCTCCGTTCTGACCCCTGTGAAATCTTTTTTCGTCCTGCTGTGAGTCGTTCATTATTTCTTTTTTCCTTGAGCCGTCTCCTTCAGGAAACGGCATATGAATTTTATCTTGGCGGCCAGGGCCGCCGGCGCGCCGGAGTTATCCAGCACTATGTCCGCCCTGGCGCATTTCTCTTCCGCGGGCAGCTGGGCTTTGGCCCGCTCCAGATACTGCCCCCTGCTCCAGCCCCGCTTAAGGGCCCTGGCCTCCAGCGTTTTGGCCGGGGCCGTCAGGCAGACCGTGAACGTAAAACACTCCGCGAGTCCCGCTTCGAACAGCAGGGGGGTCTCGACAACCGCGATCGTTTTAGGGGATCTTGTTATTAAGGAGTGAATTCTGCTAAGGATTTCCGGGTGCAGCAGGCTTTCAAGCCACTTACGCTTAGCGGGCGACTTAAAAACCTCGGCCGCGAGCTTTTTCTTATCCAATCTTCCGTTTGTAAGGATTTTAACAGGGCTGAACTTCTTTAAGATTCTATTATAACACGCGGGTGCTGTCAACAGGGAAGCCGAGACCTCGTCGGCCGAAACGCAGAGGGCGCCCTCGCGCTCAAAAAGCAGAAGGGCCAGGCTTTTGCCGGCGGCGATGGGCCCGGTCAGGCCGATAACGGTCCTGCCTTTTATAGCTGCGAAGTTCTTGCTCTTCACGCGCGCCCCCCCTTCCTTTTGGCGTAAGCGTCCAGCCGCCCCAGCTCGGCCCGGCTGAGCGAGGCCTGCCCCTTTACCGAGACCTTCTCCAGCAGGCGGTCTATCTCGGCCTGCTCCAGCACGGCCGGGTCCGGCCTTTCCGGCACGGGCCGCTCCCGCCAGCGCCGCTCGCCCCACAGCCAGGCCAGGCCCACGGCCAGGCCGGCCAGGTGGGTCACGCTGGAGACCCGGTCGCTGGCCTTGGAGACCGTCATCATGAACTCCAGGGCCCCCAGCGCGAAGGCCATGGTCCTGGCGCTCACCGGGAAAAGGAAATATAAATAGACTTTAGTGTCGGGATGCAGGAAGGCGAAAGCCCCGAGCAGGCCGTACACGGCGCCCGAGGCGCCTATCACCGGCCGCAGGGAACCCGGCTGCCAGGCGGCGGTCAGCAGGCCGGCCGCCGCGCCGCAGACCAGGAAATAGAGCAGGAATTTGCGCGAGCCCAGCTCCGGCTCCACTATGCGGCCCAGCATCCACAGCATGAAGGCGTTGAACAGGAAATGCCAGAAGTCGGCGTGGATGAAGATGTAGGTGAAAGTCTGCCAGACCCAGAACCGCGAGACCAGGTTGAACGGCACCAGACCCAGGTGGAAGTTCAGCCTGAAGCCGAGCATCATCTCGGCCAGCCAGCCGGCGAAGAACAGCACCGCCAGCCAGCGCGTGACCGGCGGCAGTTCCCCCAGCGGGGCCGGGCTAAGGCGCATATTTTTCCATGTCCCGCCAGTTCAGGCCGGTCTTAAGCTCCGCTACCAGCGGCACCGAAAGCTCGTAGGCGCCTTCCATCTCTTTCTTAACAAGAAGCGCGGCCTCCCTCAGTTTGTCGCGGCGCACCTCGAAGACCAGTTCGTCGTGCACCTGCAGCAGCATAAAAACGTCCTTCGAACCCTGGAGCGCGGAGAAAAGTTTTACCATCGCCTTCTTGATGATCTCGGCCGAACCGCCCTGCACGGGGGTATTTATGGCCGCCCTTTCGGCGAAGCCGCGCAGGTGCGGGTTGGAGGCCGCCAGCTCGGGCAGCAGGCGGCGCCGGCCGGCGAAGGTGTGGACCATGCCGGTACGCTTGGCCTCGGCCACGGTGCGCTCGCTCCACTCTTTCACTCCGGGGCACGCCTCGAAATAATGCTTTATATAATTGGCCGCCTCGGTGCGGCTGATGCCCAGGTCCTGCGAGAGGCCCTGCGCGGTCTTGCCGTAGACTATGCCGAAGTTGATGGCCTTGGCCGCGCGGCGCATCTCGGGCGTGACCAGCTGCGGCGCGCTGTGGAAGATCTCCGAGGCGGTGCGCAGGTGGATGTCCTCGCCGCTCCGGAACGCGTCGGTCAGGTTGCGGTCACCCGACAGGTGCGCCAGCACCCGCAGGTCTATCTGAGAATAGTCGGCGCTGAGCATCACGTAGCCCTCGCGCACGGTAAAGCATTTCCTCACCAGCAGGCCGGCCTCGGAGCGCACCGGGATGTTCTGCAGGTTGGGCTTGGAGCTGGAGAAGCGGCCCGTGGCGGTGCCCAGCTGGTCAAAGGTGGTATGCAGGCGGCCGTCGGGGCCGGCGGCGGCGAGCAGGTTGTCCACAAAGGAGGATTTAAGCTTGGAGATCTCGCGGTACTCCAGCAGCAGCGGCACCACGGGGTGCGAAGCCTTCAGGTACTGCAGGGCCTCCTCGCCGGTAGAATAGCCGCCGTCCTTATTTTTAAATTGTTTCTTCTGCGCCTCGCCCAGGCCCAGGTTGAGCTTTTCGTAGAGCAGGAAGCCCACCTGCTTGGGGGAATTGAGATTTACTTCCATGCCGGTAAGCCGCTGCGACTCGGCCTGCAGCTCGGCCAGTTTTTTCTCGAAGCGGGAGGAGAGTTCGCCGAGCAGGGCGATGTCGGCCTCGGTGCCGTTGCGCTCCATGGCGTAGACGGCGGGCAGCAGCGGCAGCTCCAGCTCGGCATACACGCCCCGCATGCCGGCCTTGTCCAGTTCCCCCGCCAGCAGCGCCCAGAGCTCGGGGAGCGCGGCGCAGGCCTGCGCCTTCTCCTCGTCCGAGCCCGGCAGCTGCATGGGCAGGCCCAGCCGCTCGAAAACCAGCTGCGGCAGCTCCACGCCCCGCGAACCGCCGGCCAGCAGGGCCACCGCGGCCTCGGGCTCGTCGTAATTGGCGGGCACAAAACCCGCCGGCAGGTCCAGCAGGCGCATAGCGGACTTCACGCCGAAAATGGTTTTAGCAATTTTGCCGTCGGCCAGCAGGGCCGCGGCGGCCCCGGCGTCCGACCTGCTGAAGAAACCCGGCCGCAGCACGCAGACACCCTCCCTGCCGCCTATGGCCAGGCCGTCGGGGAAAGCGGCGAAAGAAATTTCTTTTACGGCGGCGGATAAAACTTCCGCGGGCGTCTTTAGCGGCGGCAGCTCGGCCGCGCGCTGCTGCGCCGGGGCGGCGCCCGTGAGCGCCAGCAGTTCCTTGAACTCCAGCCGCCGGGCCATCTCCTCCAGCCCGGGGCCGCCGGGGGTAGCGGGTTTAAAAATGTCCAGCCCCTCCTCTATGGGGGCGTCGGATTCCAGCGTCACCAGCCGGCGCGACAGGCGGGCGTTCTCCATATCCTTGGCCACCTTGGCCAGCCCCTTGTCGGAGGCCACCAGGGCGGGGTCCATGGCGGCGGCCAGTATCTTTTCCAGCGGGCCATACGCCTGCACCAGCTTCACGGCGCTCTTGGGCCCCACGCCGGCCACGCCCGGCACGTTGTCGGAGGAATCCCCGGTCAGGGCGAAATAGTCGGGCAGCAGCCCGGGCGGCAGGCCGTATTTTTTCTCCACGGCCTCCGGGCCGGTGAACTCGGGCGAGGACCCGTCCCACATCTTAACCTTCTCCCCCACCAGCTGGGCGGCGTCCTTGTCCCCGGAAACTATGACGGCCTCCAGGCCGGCCTTCTCCGCGCGGCGGGCCAGCGTGGCTATAATATCGTCGGCCTCATAGCCCTTCAGGTACACGCCCTTGAGGCCGAGCGCCGCCACCAGCTCCCGGGCGGTATTAAGCTGGCTCACCAGCCCCGGGTCGGTAGCGGCCCGGTTGGCCTTGTACTCGCCGTACAGGTCGTCGCGGAAGGTGCTCCCTTTGGAGTCGAAGCAGACCGCTAAATATTCCGGCTTGCGCTCGCGCAGGATCTTGAGCAGCAGGCGCATGAAGCCGAACAGCGCGCCGACCTCCTCCCCTTTGGAGGTGGAGAACTTGGGCAGGGCGTGGTAGCTCCTGTGCAGGAAAGCGTGGGCGTCCAGTATGAAAACGCGGGAATTCATTTTTTGGGGTTTAGAAGGGGAGAAAACAGCCCGCCGCGGGGTCGCCGCGGCGGGTTAAGTCCGGTCAGGCGAGCAGTTCGTCGAGGTGCTTCTTAAGTTCTTCCTTGGGCTGCAGGCCCACCAGCTGTTCCACCAGCTTGCCGCCCTTGAACAGCAGCATCGTGGGGATGGCCGAGATCTGGTATTTGCCGGCGGTGTCCTGGTTCTCGTCGGTGTTGAGCTTGCAGACCTTCACCTTGCCGGCGTATTCCTTGGCCAGCTCGTCGATGACGGGGCCTACCATGCGGCAGGGGCCGCACCAGGGGGCCCAGAAATCCACCAGCACCGGGAGGGGGCTCTTTATGACTTCCGCCTCGAAATTCGCGTCAGTAACCTGTATTTCGTTTGACATGTTGTGGCCTCGCTTCTTTTATTTATCCGCAGATCGTGATCGTCCTAGTATGGTATAAGACTTACTTTTTATTGTCAAGGCTGGGGCCCTCGGCGCGGCTGAGCAGGTACCTGAGCTCCTTCCAGAGCTCGTCTATCTCTATGGGCTTGGAGAAGAAAGCCCCCGCCCCGGCCAGCATGGCCTCCGAGCGGTCGGCCGGCTCGGTATACTTGGCGGAGATGAAGACCACCGGCACTTTCTTGAGCCGGGAGGACTCGCGGATCACGCGCAGGAACTCTATGCCGTGCATGTCCGGCAGCTGGATGTCCAGGATGATGACCGACGGCACGGACACGGCCAGCGCGTTGAGGGCCTCCCGCGCGGACTTGGCCACGGCCACTTCCGCGTCGGCGTTCTTGAGCTTGAGGCCGTCCTCCAGCGTGTCGATGAAGTTCTTGTCGTCGTCCACTATCAAGATCTTTATTGGCATAATTAAAATCCGAAGCTCAGGCGCTCGGCCAGGATAGCCGGCATCTTAAGCCCGGCCATCAGTTTCTGCGTCGCCTCTATATCGTAAAAAACCCTGTACAGTTCGAAGAATTTGGTATCAGAATCGTAGATCGCGCAGGACGCCCTGGGGTCCCCGTCGCGCGGCTGGCCCACCGAGCCCGGGTTGAGGATGACCGGGCCCTTACCGGCCGGAACCTTCACCACCGGCTTCAGGAAGTCCGTTTCCGGTATCCCCTTCTCCCCCTCGCGGAAATAGAGGGGCATATGGCTGTGGCCTATGAAGCACGGGAAAACCGTCAGGCCTTTTATGTTGTCGGAGAACTGGCTCTCGCTGAGCAGGTATTCCGTCAGCGGCTTGCGCGGCGAACCGTGCACCATGGTAAAATCAGGCGTCTCCAGCCTTTCCGGCAGGCGGGCGATAAAGTCCATAGTCCTGCCCGTCATCTGCCCCTTGGCGAAATCTATGGCCCAGGCGGCGTTCTGGTTGAACCATTTCAGGTCCATCTTGCCCACCATGGCCGCGTCGTGGTTGCCCATCACTATGTGCAGGTTCTTCAGGGCCAGCAGCTCCTCGGCGCATTCCAGCGGCTGGGGGCCGTAGCCCACCACGTCGCCGCAGCAGGCGAAGTGTTCCACGCCGTTCTTGCGGTAAAAGTCCAGGACGGCCTTAAGGGCCCCGTAATTGCCGTGGACGTCCGAGAATACGCCGTATTTCAGATCATACTCCTACAGGCTGCTCCTGCGTGGCCAGGTTGGTGGCGCGCTTGAGGTCCACCGAGATAAGCTTGCTCACCCCGAGCTCTTCCATGGTCACGCCGTAAAGGGTGTCGGCCGCTTCCATGGTGCGCTTGTTGTGGGTGATCACTATGAACTGCGTGGTGGCGGAGAATTCCTTGATCAGGCGCACGAAGCGCTCCACGTTGGCCTCGTCCAGCGGGGCGTCGGCCTCGTCCATCACGCAGAACGGCGACGGGTTGACGCGGAAGAAGCTGAACAGCAGCGCCAGCGCGGTCAGGGCCTTCTCGCCGCCAGACAGCTGGGTGATGCTCACGAGCTTCTTGCCGGGCGGGTGGGCCAGGATCTCCACGCCGGTCTCCAGCAGGTTGTCCGGCATGGTCAGCACCAGGTCGGCCTCGCCGCCGTTGAACAGCAGCGAGTAGATCTCCTTGAAGTAGACGCGCACCTTGTCGAAGGTGACTTTGAAGTTCTCGCGGGTGGTGTCGTTAATCTTGTTGATGGCGCTGCGCAGGTCGGCCTTGGCGCGGTTGAGGTCCTCCACCTGGGAGTTCATGAAGTTGTAGCGCTGGGTCAGGGCCTCGTACTCCTCGGGGGCGGTCATGTTGACGTTGCCCATCTCGGCCACGCGGCGGCGCAGGAACAGCACGCGGTCGTGGTCGGCGTCTATGCCGGCGTAGCGCTCGCGCGCCTCGGCCGGGGTGACGTTCCACTCGTCGGCCATGCGCTTGGCGGTCTCGTCGGCGCGGGCGGCGATGGTGGCCAGCTCGGTCTCGATCTGGTAGCGGATCTTCTCGTTCTCGGAGGACAGGGCCCGGTTGTCGGCCAGGTTGGCGTTGAGCCGCGCCATGGTGCTCCGCATCTCGTTGAGCTCGTCTTCCATGGAGCGGTCGATGATCTCTTTCTCGGCCAGGTCGTGCATCAGCTCGGCCAGGCGGGCGCGGGAGGAGGCTATCTCCCCCTTGTAGCGCTCTTCGCGGGAGGCCAGCTCGGCGCGGCGCTCCTCGAAATGGGATTTCTCCTCGGTCAGGGAGGCCAGGTCCCCCTCGGCGCGGGCGAGTTCGCCCTTAAGCGCTTCCAGGTTCTGCCGGTAATTGTCCAGGTTGGCCTTGCGCCCGCCCAGCTCTTCCTTCTGGCGCGCGAACTCGTCGTGCAGGGCGTTCTTCTTCTCGCCGAGCGCGGCCTGCTCGGCCTTCTTGGTCTCGGTGGCGGCGCCGAGCGCGGCCTTGTTCTCCACCAGCGCGGCGAACTCGCCCTCGGCGGCCGCTACGGCGGAGGCCGCCTTCTCTTTTTCGGACTGCGACAGGGCCAGGCTTTCCCGCTTCAGGCGCAGGTCGTCGCCGGCGCCGGCGGCCTCGGTCTCGTTCTTATGGAAATCTATGTCCAGCGCCCTGCCCCGTTCCCCGGCGGCGTTGCCGGCGTTGCGGGCCTCGTCCAGCTGGGGCAGCAGGCCGTTGCGCTCCGTCTCCAGGGCGGCGGTCTCGGCGTCCAGGGCCGTTATCTGGCCCTTCAGGTCGCCTTCCTCCTCCCAGTACGGCTCGTTGGAAACCACTTCGTCCACGCCGCCGGTCACCCAGAACGGCCCGTGCACGGCGCTGCCGGAGGAGTAGACGCCGGCCAGCAGGCCGGTCACCAGCGGCAGGTAGGCGGCGTCGCAGGAGATCTTATCCAGCATGCGCTGGGCGTTGGGGGCGCTCCAGCCGTCGGGCTGCGCGGGGGCGGCGGGGGCGCGCTCCAGGATCAGGAAGCGGCAGCGGCCCTTGCCCAGGTGCTTGAGATACTCTATGGCCTCCTGCGCGGAGGCGGCGGTGTCGCAGACCACCGAATCGAGAAAGCGGCCCAGCGCGTCGTCCACGGTGACCCGGTCCTCTTTGCGGATGGAGAGCAGGTGGCGCAGCGTGCCCTTTACTCCGGCGATGCCGGAATTCAGCACGCCGTTGATGCCTACCCAGTAGGTGTCGTGCTCGCCCTGGGCCAGGATGGCTTCCAGGCGGGAACTGTTCCAGGCCTTCTTCTCGCGGATGTCGGACAGGCGGAAATCTATCTGGCTGATGCGGTCGGAAAGTTCCCGGGCGCGGGCTTCGGCGGCGGCGGCCTTTTCTTTTTCGGCGTTCAGTTCGGCGCTAAGAGCGGCGGAGCGGGCCTTAAGCTCCTCTATGCGGGCCTCAATAACGGTCACGGCGGAGCCGATATCGTTGATGTCCTTCTCCAGGCCGGCCTTGGCCTCGTTATGATGGCCGATATTGGAGCCGGTGACGGCGATCTTGTTGGAGATCTCCATCTCGCGGGAGTAGGCCTCGTTCATCTCGCGGGCCATATTGTCGGCGGCCTCGTCGGCGGCGCGCATCTGGTCGGCCACACCGGCCAGGGCGGCGGCGGAGGCCTCGTACTCGGCCTGCAGGGCGGGCAGGCCGCCTTCGTCGGAAGAAAGCTTCAGGCGCAGCTCCTCTATGCGGGGCGCGGTGACGGCCAGCTTTTCAGAGTTGCGGCGCTCGGAGGTGCCCAGGCTTTCGCGCTGGGCGGCTATTTCGGCCAGCATGCCGTCGCCGGCCACAATGCGGCCCTCGGCCTGCACCTTGTCGGTCTTTACGGAGCTCATGGCCTCTTTCAGCACGCGCTGCTCTTCGCCTTTCTGCGAAAGGGTAAGGGTGAGGGCGGCTATCTCGCCCTCCAGGCCGGTCATGGCCACGGCTATCTCGCCCAGCTCTTTTTTAATGGGCTCCAGGCGGGCGGCAGCCTCGGTGCTGCGGGCGGCAAAGGCGTCGCCTTCCCTGAGCAGCAGCGAAATTTCCCCGCCGGTCAGCTCTTCCTTGTATTTCTGCTGCAGGCGGGCCTTGGCGGCCTCTTTGTCGAGCTTCTTGATCTGTTCGTCGAGCAGAACCATGCTGTCGGCCAGGCGGTTAAGGTCTATCTCCACCTTTTCGAGCTTGCGGCCGGCCTCTTCGCGCTTGGCCTTGTACTTGGAGACGCCGGCGGCCTCTTCAAAGAGTTCGCGGCGCTGCTCGGCCGAGGAGCTGAGCACGGTCTCCACTTCGCCCTGGTCTATGATGGCGTAGCCGTCCGTGCCGATGCCGGTGTCGAGGAACATCTCGCGGATGTCCTTGAGGCGGCACTGCACCTTGTTGATGAAATATTCGCTCTCTTCGGAGCGGTAGATCTTGCGGGTAACGGTGACTTCGCTGAAGTCCAGCGGCAGCTTGCGGCTCTCGTTGTCGAAGGTCATGGCCACTTCGCCCATGTTCTGGGCCTGGCGCTTGGTGGTGCCGGCAAAGATGACGTCCATCATGGACGGCATGCGCAGGGACTTCCAGCTCATCTCGCCGATGCACCATTTCAGGGAGTCCACCACGTTGGATTTGCCGCAGCCGTTGGGGCCGACTATGCAGGTGATGCCGGGTTTGAGCGGCATCTTGACCTTGTTGGCGAAGGATTTAAAACCGTAAATTTCAAGCGCTTTGAGGTACATTGGGATCCCCTAGTGGATGTTAATATAAAATGGTCAGCGGCCCGCGCGCGGCGCGGACCGGTAAACCATAATTATATAAATAAAAGGCGGGGGCTGTCTCTTCCGGCCGGGTGGCCCCGGACCGATGTTAAGACCTGGACAGAATTATCCAGCCAGTGCCATAGCTTTGGAGAGTGAGCCCGTCATACTGTGAAAGCTGCAGCGGGGTCGCCTCCGGGATAACATCCGCGCCGGCGGGGACAACCTCGACGTTAGCGACGTTGGCGTCGATGCGCTTTAAGGTGTATATCCTGCCGACAACACCGGAGGCCGCGGGCAGCCTGATCTCCAGATCATTATCCAGGTCCACACCGTCTATGATTATCGTGCTGTCGGTTGCCAGCGGCACATAGTAATAAAGCGTATCAAAAGACATATCTACCAGTTCAATGCTGTTGACAGGCAGCGACACCGCCCCGGCCACGGTAAGAACGGAATTGGCCGCGCCGCCCACGCCCAGCCGGCCAGAACTGTCGAGCTGCACCAGCTTCTCGGCGCTGTTAAAACCGCCGGCAAAGGCGCCGGTGCTGATGGCCAGTTTATTATCGTTTAACACGCCAGTTATCTGCGAGGCCGCCACGCTGCCAGAATAGCTGGCCGCCGTCACGTTAGTAAGCGCCGAACCGTTGAGCACCGGCAAGTAACCGGAACCATCCAGCTGTACCAGTTTCTCGGCGCTGTTAAAACCGCCGGCAAAGGCGCCGGTGCTGATAGCCAGCTTATTATCGTTGAAGATGCCCGTTACCTGCGAGGCCGCGATGCTGCCCGAATAACTGGCCGCCGCCACGTTAGTAAGCGCCGAACCGTTTAGCACCGGCAGGTAGCCGGAGCCGTCCAGCTGCACCAGCTGGTTAAGGCCGTTAAAACCGCCGGCGAAGGCGCCGGTGCTGATGGCCAGTTTATTATCGTTGAAGATGCCCGTTACCTGCGAGGCCGCGATGCTGCCCGAATAACTGGCCGCCGCCACGTTGGTAAGCGCCGAACCGTTTAGCACCGGCAGGTAGCCGGAGCCGTCCAGCTGCACCAGCTGGTCCGCGCCGCCGAAGCCGCCGTAAAAAGCGCCGGTGGAAATATATACCCGGTCGTCGGTGAACTTGCCCGAGGTTATAGCCCCGGTGGTCAATAATACGTGGTAGTCGGTAACGGAGGCCGCCAGGATGGTGCCCTGGGGAACCACCGCGTCGGGCGCCAGCGCCTGCGCCACCAGGGCGTAAGGCGCGGAAACCATCTCCTGCCGCGGGGACAGGACCACGTCGTCCACGGTTATCTCCACGTAGCGCGCGCCGGTAAAGGTGCCGGTGGAGAGGGCGGCCGGGGTGCCGGCGGCCAGCGAGGCGCTGAACACGCCCTGGGAAAGGGTCAGGGGCTGGGTGGCACTGGTCCAGACCGGCGTCCCGCCGGAGGAGACGTCGTAGATCTTGAAGACGAAGGACTTGGAGCCTTCCGCCGGGGCGCCGCTCTCATCGAGCCGGCCCTGGAAATTTATCTTAAGCGGGGCGCCGGCCTGCAGCACGCCGTGGGCGGCGGCCAGGAGGCAGGCCGCGAGCGCGGCCAGTTTAAGTGTCGGATTGATTTTTTTCATAGATTGTCACCGTATTACCATCAGTTTGCCCGTCGCGGTCTGGCTGGCGCTCTTCACTATGAAGAGGTAGACGCCGCTGGCGAGGCCTTCCCCGCGCGAGTTCTTAACGTCCCAGTCCAGCGTGTCGCCGGCGTCGGATTTGTCCAGCGTGCGCACCAGCTGCCCGCCCACGGTATAGACCCGGATCCTCGCGGCCCGGGTGAGACCGGTAAAAGTTATTTTGGTGTGACCGGCAGAGGGCTTGAACGGCACCGGGTAGCAATGCGCTCCGCCGAGGTCCGTCCGCGCGGCCGCATAGGGGATAACGGCCGGGGCCGCGCCCGCCTCAAGGCTGAAATTCCCGCCGGTAAGCGCGCTGGCGGAGAAAACAGGCCCGCCCATATTGGCCGCGGACAGCACCAGAGCGCCGCCCGTAGCCGCTTCGCCGCCAGAAACCGAGGCCAGGGCCTCCACGCTGAAGGCGCCGCCGGTCATAGGCGTGTTAGCCGCAAGCGGGACCACGCCGGCGGTCAGGCAGGCCGCGGCAGCCAGAAAGAACGAATGTTTCTTTATTCCAGGCATAGATCAGTCCTGACCCTGCCGCAGTTTCATCAAGGCGGCCAGGATGGCGTTTTTCACCTGTTCAGACTCTTCCGTCTTCAGGCATTCTTCCAGCGCGGGGGCGGCGGAGGCTTCCCCGCGGGCAGCCAGCGCCATCGCCGAGCGGCGGCGGATCTCCTCCTCCTGGTCGTGCAGGCCTTTCTGCAGCGCCTCCAGCGAGCGGGCGTCCTTACGCAGCGACAGGCCGCGCACCGCGGCCAGGCGCCGGCCGGCGTCGGGAGAATACATCAGCGAGATAAAATGCTCGGACACCCGGGCGTCGTCCAGGCCGGCCAGGTATTCGGCCGCCAGCAGGGCTTGCTCCGGAGTCCCCCCGTACAGCAGGTCCAGCTGTTCTTTAAAGTCCGCGCCGGCCGCTGCCGGCGCCGCTTCAGGGGCGGCCGCGGCGGGCGCCCCCGCCGGGGCGGGCG
>MGUA01000005.1:126919-184086 GCA_001799735.1 Elusimicrobia bacterium GWB2_63_22
CGCTTGCCCGGCAGGCGCAGCCCCAGGCCGAAGCTGAGCCCGTTGGAGAGGTCGCCGAAGGCCGTGTAGCCGGCCCGCAACAGAACCCTGTCATAAAGCGTGTTCTCCACGCCGGCCGACAGGTAGCGTTTGCCGTCCCCGGGGAAATTCACGTCCAGCGAGAACTGCGCCGCTAGGGGCCCTCCGGCCGGGGCGGCCAGGTACGCGGCGCCGGCCTTAAAATTGCGGGCGGGCCTGGCGCCAGTGCCTATAAAATCCAGCCGGCTTGAGGCCAGGTTCTCCGCGGCCAGGCCCAGCCTCAGGCCTTTTACCGACGTAACCAGCTGCAGCCCTGCGTCCAGGCCGTAACCGGAAGCCTGCCTGGAGTCCAGCTTTTCAGAAATATATTTCACCGAGGCGCCGTAACGCAGGGCGGGCAGCAGCGCCACGCCGGTATCCGCCCGGCGGCCGTAGCCCAGGTAGGCCGCCAGGCCGTAGGCGGAGACCGAGCCTATGGGATTGTCCGAGGCGTCATAGGCGTCGAAGGCCGAGACGTTAAGGTAGTTCAGGCCCACCCCGAGGGTGCCCCCGTACGCCGGAACAGCCGCGGACAGCCATTGCTGGGAAATGCCGGAAAAATAATTATTGTAGGAATAGGAAACCTCGGGCGCCGCAACCAGCCCCAGCCCGGCCGGGTTATAGAAGACCGCGTTGGCGTCGGAGGAGGCGGCGGTAAGGGCCCCGCCCAGCGCGGTCTCGCGCGCGCCCACGGGGATGCGGAGGAACTCGGCGGCGGCGGTGCCCGGACCAGCGGCGGCCGCCCGGGACGAGGCCAGGCACAAGGCGGCGAAGAGAAAGACTTTCAGGCGATAAGGAACTGCCGACATAGACTCCAGTTACCAGACGCTGAACTTAATAAGACAGCTGGTACGAAACGCCGAAGGTATTGCCGGTATAGTTGTACGGCATATACTGCTCAAATTTGTTGTTGGACGAGGCCACCACCAGCGAGTAGAACAGGCGCACCATGGCCACGTCGTTCATGCGCTTGCGGATGGAGCCGGTAAGCGTGGACATGGTGTTGGTCTGAGCCGAGCCGGTGAAGTTGTTGGCGGCGTCGCGGGCCTTGCGCTTGTCGTAGTTGCGCCTGGTCACGCTTATGGCGCCGCCTACCGCCCATTTGCTGGTGACGTTGAGGTCCAGCGGCACGCTGAAGGCCAGCTCGTTGAAGTCGTAGTACTTCTCGCCGAACTGCGGGCTGGTGTCGCCCAGGAACTTGTAGACCATGAAGTTCTGGTTGGAGCGGTGCATGGCGTAGGAGACCGTGGGGTACAGCTCGAAGACCCAGAGCTTCTGGTGGAAGCCGAAATCCAGGGTGGTGTTGGTGTCCTTCTGCTTGCTGTCGCCGTATACGCCGGTGGCGGCCACCACTTTCTGGTTCTTGTAATTCTGCACCGTGTAGGTGACGCCGGCGAAGAAGCTGTTCCAGACGGGCCGCAGGCTCACCTGGGTCATGGTCTGGTCCTGCAGGCCGCCGGAGGTCTCGGCGGTGTTGCCGGCGTTCTGAAACTCGCGCAGCAGGTCGGTATAGTTGGGGAACGCCACATTACGGAACAGCACCTGCGCCGTCACGTAGCCGTGCTTCTCCTCGTCAAAGGTGTAGTCCGCCGCCAGCTGGCCGCCGGCGGAGTTCATGTTGTAGAGGCCGTTCTTCCACACCTCGTTGGCGCCGGTGCGGCGGTACTCGGTGGCCAGCGCTACGCCGGGGCGGATGCGCAGGCGGTCGGTAAGGAAGCGGCGGTATTCGAAGTTGAAGCCGTGGGACATGGACCGGTCCGTGAACTGCCGGGAGTCCTGCGGCGCGAAGCCCGGCCCGGCGTAGTTAAAGTTATACAGGCCGAACAGCTGGTCCTTCTGCGTTATCTTGGTCAGCAGGCCCACCTGGGTATTGATGTTGCCGCCGCTGAAGATATTGCCCTCGCTGGGCAGGTAGCCGGCCTCGGTCAGGGTCATGTCGAAGAACGGCGTGAAGATCTTGGAATCCTCGGCCGCGGCCGCGAACAGACTCCCGGCCAGGCCCGCCGTCAGTAGAGCGCTCAGTAGTATCTTTTTCATCGTTTCGTTCCTTAAAAGTTAAGGTGGAAGTTCCACACGGGGTGGACCACCAGCACGCCCTCGGGGTAGATGTTCAGGCCCAGCTCGAAGATCTTGCCGTACCAGCTCACCTTGGAGCTGATGGTCTGGGTCTTCAGGCCGTAGTTGAGCTGTATGCTCCACAGCTTGCCTATACCCTTGGGGGTCTCTATGCCGGCTATGAAGAAGTCGTCCTTGAAGCCGGTGTCGAAGCTGTTGATGGTGGTGCCCAGGAACTCGGGCTGCTCGCCTTCCTTGAAGTCCAGCCGGGCCTTGAGCTGGCTGCGCTTGTAGCCCCAGAAGGTGCGCACGCGCGGGCTTACCGAGGAGCTCATGATGGCGCCCATGTAGTAGCCGCCGAATTTTGCGTTATCTATGGAGGCGGAATCCTTGGTGGCCATCTTGGCCGCCAGCATGTTCCAGTAGCCGCCTACGATGTCCAGCTGCGGCACGCCGGGGGCGATGCGGCCCTCGCCGTGCAGCCGGGCCTTCAGCGACACGTTGGTGTAGGTCATCGGGATGGTGGTGGGGAACAGGCTGGTCTGGAAGCCGAAGCGCTTGCCGGGCGGCAGCGGGGTGGTGGCTTCCAGGTCCTGCTGAAAGTCGTAGAAGAACGCGGCCGGGTTGGCCATGATCTCGCCGGCTATCTGCATCCCCTTGGACTCCCAGTCCACTTTCGCGAACGCGGAACTATTTACCAACAAAAGCGTCAAAAGTATTAGTGTCAGCCTTTTCATGTTTTTCCCTGTTAATCCTTAAGATTGGTGATAGCGGGCAGCATGCGCTGCACAGCGGCGACCATCAGGTCCGGGATGAAGACCAGATCGATGTTCGTGCCGTTGGTCGCGTGCTTATAAGCGAAGTAGTCGGTATTGCTGATGGCCGCTTCCGCCAACACGCTGTCGGTTATTCCCGCCGGGTTAGCGGAGTTGGACTGTTTAATATACATGACGCTCTGCAGGGCGTTATTCTTAAGCAGCGTAAAAGGGTCGGAGGAGGAATTAGTAAAGTCGCCGGCAGTACGGATCTCTCCGCCATTGCCGATGACGTAATTTTCTTTGGCATACCAGAGGAAATTGGTGCCATTATTGCCCACGTCGTACATGTCCGCCTGGAACTGCGCCAGCGGCGCGTTATCGGGGGCGTTCTGTGGCTCGGAATAGCCGGCCGACTCAGTGGTCTTTATGGCCCAGCGCACGTTCACCGCAGTGGTCGGGTCCTCGCCCACGTAGTTATTGCCGTAAAAAGAACCGCCCTCTTCGTAGCGCAGCAAGCCGGTACCCGGGTCCGCCCCGCTGATCACCACGCCCAGCCTGGCGATACGATTCAGGCCTTCGGCGGCGGTAAGTTCGGAGTTGTTTTTAAGTACGCCCGTAACTATCACCTGCCGGTCGTCGGAGTCCGTGGCCGCGATAGGCGTGGCGCCGCTGCCGGAAATCACCCAGGGATTATTTACCAGTTCGCCTTCCCCGTTATTGCGGGCCTGGTCGAACTTATAGCCCTCGGCGATGAAAAAAATTTCGTTCGCATCGGTGCGGTTGGCCATTACAAAAGAGGACCAGGTGGGGTCCACGGAATTGCCATCGAAGAAAGAAGGCCATTCCTCTATCCGCTGGGGCAGGTCCTGGTTGAAGGCCATGGTCATCTGCATCAGGTCCAGGCGGTTGGCCACGCCCTGCGCGCCGTTATACTGGAAGCCGCCGCCAGCCACGGAAGCGTTATTGTTGCTGTAAACAGGCCGTTTGACTATGTTGTAGAACTGTATCTCGTTGGCGTTAGGCCGGATCATGCGCTGTTCCACGCGCACCAGGTTGCCGTGTACGTCGTTGAGGGTGCGGCCGGCCTCCAGGTCGCTCTCCTTGACCACGTTGAGGAAGCTTTTAACGGTGTCCTCGGCTTTGTTGGTGGCGGCGGCGAAATTTTTTATCTGCTCCCTGTCCATCTCTTTCTGCTGCAGGTCCTTCTGGCGCTCGGACGGCTTAAGGCCCGGGTTCCAGTTCTCCATCGCCTCGCGCTCGGCCTTGGGGGTGAGCAGCTCGGGCTTGGTGGCCTTGCCTTTTTCGGCCAGCTTAAGGCCCTGGCCCTGCGGGATATTGAACTCGGAGTCGCCTTTCTCCGGCGGGATCATGAACTTAAGTTTCACCTCGCCGAACAGCACCTGCAGCTCCATCTTGCCGTCCTCGGTGGTGCCCATGGTGAACTCGGTACCGCGCACGGCGCAGACCGCCGCCGGGGTGCGCACTTCGAACTTCTCCTTGCGCAGCAGGTGGGGCACGCGCAGCTTTATGCGGCCGAATACCAGCGCCAGGCGGCTGGCCAGCGTCTGCCGCTGCTCCAGTTCCAAGGCGGTATTCTCTTTCAGCCAGACCTTGGTCTTGTTGGGCATTATCACCACGGCCGCGCCGCCGGCGTTGGTGCGTATGGCGCCGCCCTCGGCTATTTCCATGCCGTCCTTGGCGGGGGTCCACTGCCCTTCGCGGGTAGGCCGCACTTCCACGGCGCCGCTCATGGACAGCACTTTTGATTCGGCGGCCCACATGGCCGCGGGCATGCCTATCAATATAAATAGAATAAGAATTCTTGTTCTCATAGTGAAAGTCTAGTAGAAATTCCTCCTTGTGTCAATGCGGCTATTTTGGGATAATTGGATTTGCGGAAGGCCGTTTTCTCCAATGAAAACACGGCCGGGTGTAACCCAGGTCAACTGTGACTGTCATCACCCGGGCGGGTCCGGGGGCCAGCCGCCTCGGCCAGGGTTTCACTTCGCAGTTCGGTACGGCGCGCCGCGTATAGGGGCAGAACGCCACGGGAGACTCCTTATGAAGAAAGTTACTTTAGTCATGCTCGCCGCCGCCCTCGCGGGCTGCTCCACGGGAATAAAGAAGGACCAGGCGGGACTCTGCCCCCCCTGCCCGGCCGTCCCGGCGCCGGTAGCCGTCTCCACCGCCGCCCCTGCGGCCCCCGCGGCAAGCATGTTCGCCGTGGCTCCGGACAGCGCCCCGGTTTTCGCCGACTCCGAGGACCTGGCCCCGCTGCTGAAAGCCGCCCTGCAGAACCGCGCCTATCTGCGCGGGCTGAAAGGTACTGGCCCCGCCTACGATTTTGCCGGCAGGAAGGTCTCCTCTAAAGACCTGCTCGCCTCCAACGAGGAGCTGATAAGCATCCTCGAATCCTCCCCCACCGTGCAGGACCTGGACCGCCTGGTGCGGGAGCGCTTCGACGTCTACCAGATGGCCGGGCGAGACTCTACCGGCACCGTGGTCTTCAGCTCCTACTACGAGCCCACCCTGGAGGCCAGCCTGCAGAAGACCAAAAAATATAAATACCCCATCTACTCCAAACCCTCGGACCTGATCACCATAAACCTGGGCGACTTCAACGAGAAGTTCAAGGGCGAAAAGCTGACCGGCCGGCTGCAGGGCGACCGGCTGGTCACCTACCTGAACCGCGAGGAGATAGACTTTGAGGGCAAGATCGGCAAGAAAGCCAAGCCGCTGGCCTGGTTCTCCAACCGCGCCGACATCATGGACCTGCACACCGAAGGCTCCGGCCGGCTGGCCCTGCCCGACGGCAGGATAGTGAAGGCCAAGTTCGCGGCCACCAACAGCCTGAAGTTCAAAGGCTGGCTGACCGCCCTGATAGAGGCCGGCGCCATGCCGCGCGAAGGCATCAGCCACGAGAAAGGCCTGGAGTACCTGGAAGCCAACCCCGGCAAGGTGCGCGAGATACTCAGCAAGAACCCCCGCTACGTTTTCTTCTCGCTGGACACCGAGACCGACCCGGACGAGGGCCCCGACGGCACCTACGGCCGGCCGCTTACCGGCTGGCGCTCCATAGCCATAGACAACACCCTGGTCCCCATGGGCGCCCTCGCCTTCATGCGGACCACCATGCCCGACGTGGACGCGGAAGGGACCCTACTGGGCCGCCGACAGGACAGCCGCTTCGTGTTCTGCCAGGACACCGGCGGGGCCATAAAAGGCCCGGGCCGCGTGGACTTCTTCGCCGGAGCCGGCAAGAAAGCCCGCACCTTCGCCTTCAAGCTCTGGGACCCCGGCACGCTGCACCTGCTGGTACTCAAAGAGCGGCCCATTAACAACTGATAAGGACTATATGAAGAACCTATTACGCTCAGCCGTTTTAATTCCCCTCCTCGCCACCTGCCTTTGCGCCGCGGGGGCCGAAGGCCCGGTGCTGACCGGCCTGGACGTGCTGGAGAAAGACGGCTTTATGCAGCTGGTCGGCAAGCGGGTGGGCCTGATAACCAACCACACCTCCGTTAACGCCGAGGGCCGCAACGCGGTGGACGTGCTGCACAACGCGCCCGGCGTGCGGCTGGCCGCCATCTTCTCGCCCGAGCACGGCTTCCGCGGCACCGAGGAGGGCGGAGCTTACATAGAGAACTCTTCCGACCCCGTCACCGGGGTGCCGGTGTACAGCCTCTACGGCAAGAACAAACAGCGCCCTTCGCCGGAATCCCTGAAGGACCTGGACGTGCTGGTGTTCGACATACAGGACATCGGCGCGCGCTTCTATACCTACCTGACCACCATGGGCTACGCCATGGAGGAAGCCGCCAAGGCCGGCCTGCCCTTCATGGTGCTGGACCGCCCCAACCCCATAGGCGGCCGCATAGAAGGGCCGGTGCTGGAGCAGGACATAAGCTTCTTCACCGCCTACTTCCCCGTGCCCACCCGCCACGGCTTCACCCCCGGCGAACTGGCCCTGTTCCACAAGGACTGGCTCAAGCTGGACCTGGACCTGAGCGTGATAAAACTGCAGGGCTGGAACCGGGAGATGTTCTTTGATAAGACCGGCGTGAAGTGGACCAACCCCTCCCCCAATATCCGCACGCTGGAGGCGGAAGTGCTGTACCCGGGCCTGGGCTGCTTCGAGGCATCCAACGTGTCGGTGGGCCGCGGCACGGACATTCCCTTCCACTGGTTCGGCGCGCCGTGGATGAAGGCGGAGAAGATAGTTAAAAAGCTCAACAAGGCCGGCCTGGCCGGGGTTAAATTCCACTATCTCAAGCTTACCCCCGCCAAAGACATGTACGAGGGCAAGCCCTGCGAGGGCGTGGAGATAGAAGTGACCGACCCGGGAGCGGTGCGCGCGCTGGATATTTTTACGCACGCGGCCTACCTGCTGCGGGACTACAATAAAAAAGACTTTACCTTGAAGGAAGTGGAGATACGCAAGATGACAGGCTCCTCCGACTTCTACAACCTGCTGCAGAAGGGCGATAAACCGGCTAAAATAATCGCCGCCTTCGAAAAAAGCAACGCCGCCTTCCGCCAGGAGGCCAGGAAGTTCCGGCTTTACAAATAACGGGGAATGTGTTAAATTTACCTATATATGGGGAACAAAATACTTGTAGTTGACGACGACCCGGAGATCTCAAGCCTGGTGCAGTACACCCTTGAGTCCCTGGGCCACCAGATCAAGGTCTGCGATAACGGCCGCGAGGTGATGGACATCCTGCGCTCGTATAAGCCGGACCTGCTGGTGCTCGACGTCATGCTGCCCGGCATTGACGGCTACTCTCTGGCGACGCAGATCTCCGAGGACCCGGACCTGGGCACCATGCCCATAGTAGTGCTCTCGGCCCTGGAGCCGTCCCGCACCATGTTCCAGCGCTTCTCGCAGGTGGCCGCCTTCCTCACCAAGCCGTTCAACACCGACGACCTGATGGAAGCCGTAAAGAACGCCCTCGCGAAAAAATAATTCCGTAAGCCGCAACAAAAAGAGGAGAGCAACAGCTCTCCTCTTTTTTTATTCCGTCATCCCGGCGCACGCCGGGATCCAGGGTCCTAAAGAATCTGGATTCCGGCTTTCGCCGGAATGACAGGATTATATGACTGGTTCGAAGCCGGGGGCGATGTTGCCCGGGGCTTTGTTCTGGGGGCAGGTTTCCTGGCAGATGTCGCAGCCGTAGGCCCAGGCCTGGCTCCGCTCCTCGGCCTCGGCCGGGATGATCCACTTGGCCTGGGTGGTCCAGTAGGAAAGGCAGCGCCCGGCGTCCAGCCGCCCGCCGGCCAGCGCCTTGGTGGGGCAGGCTTTAACGCACTGGTCGCAGCCGCCGCAGTTGTCCTCCAGCGGCTTGTCCGAAGCAAGGTTCAGGTTAAGGGCGATACCGCCCAGGAAGAAGTAGGTGCCCAGCTCGCGCGAGACCAGCAGGGTGTTCTTGCCGCGGAAGCCCAGCCCGGCCAGCCGGGCCAGCTCTTTCTCCATGACAGGCGAGGTATCGCAGAAGGTCCTGCCCTCCGCGCCGGGAAATTCTTTTCTTATCACGGCAAGGATGGCGGAAAGTTTCTCTTTCACCGTCAGATGGTAGTCCCGGCTCAGGGCATAGCGAGAAATTTTTGCGCCCGGCTTTGTAAGCAGCCTGGGCTGGCAGGCTTTGCGGTCCGTCTTTTGCAGGAATTCAGTGGGCTCGCCGGCGGCCTTCAGCGCGGCGGCGTGGTCCATGTCGGGCGTCCAATAGCGGAACGCGCACATCAGCACGGAGCGCGTGTCCGGGTGCCATTTCTTTACGCTTTTCCTTACCAGGGGGTCCCGCTTGAGGTACAGCAGGCCGTCGGGGATCATGGTGACGGCTTCTGAAAATCTTCTGAACTCCGCCAGGTCCGAGGCGGGCGCTATGCCCGCCGCCGTGGCCCCGCAGCCCAGCGCTATTTCCTTTATCCGGCCGGCGCTCACGACTTGGCCTGGCTGCCGTATTCCCAGGCGGAATATTCCAGCCAGAAATTCCTGAAGAAAGCCTCGAGAAATTCTTCGCGCGTTACTTCGGCGCCTTTTATTGCCTTCACGCTGACGGCGGTATCGAGCTTGGGCATATTGTTCAGGTTCACGCCCACGCCCAGCAGCAGCCAGCTGGCGTCCTTATTGATGGAAGAAGACTCGGTGAGGATGCCGGAGATCTTGAGCCACTTGCGGCGGCGCGGGTGCCAGGCGTAAACGTCGTTGGGCTTCTTGATGCGGGTCTTGATGCCGTAGAGGGCAGTGATGGTTTCGGCCACGGCCTCGCCGCTAAGCACACTGAGGTGCGGCAGGAACTTGACGCCGGTCTCGGGCTTGAGCAGCAGCGTCATGTAGAGCCCGCCCTTGGCGGACTCCCACTCGCGGCCCAGGCGGCCTTTGCCGGCGGTCTGGGTTTCGGCCAGCACCAGCGTCTTCTCGGCGGTGCCTTCCAGGGCCAGCTCGCGGCCCACGGCCTGGGTGGATTCCACTTCGTCCAGGCAGACTATCTTGCTGACGCCGGGCAGGGTGTCTAAATTCAGGGTGGGGCAAGCGCAGGTTTTGGTCATTTGGTCCTCACTTCGAAAGAGATATCCAGCGGTTTGGCGCCGCTGGTGATGGAGCCGACGGAAATGCGGTCGGCCCCGAGTTTTGCATAGCGGGCGGCCATTTTAAGGTCCACGCCGCCGGAGATCTCCACTTCGGGCCGCTTGCCTTTGTGGGCGCGTATCAGGGCTATGGCCGTCCGCATGGCCGCGTAGTCCATATTGTCCAGCATTACCACGTCCGCGCCCAGCGGCAGAAAAGCCTTCAACTGGGCGAGATCCTGCACTTCCAATTCTATCTTCAGGCCGGGTTTGGCCCGGCGCATGGCCGCTATGCGCTGGCCCAGCACCTCAGCCTTGCCGCCTGCGAAAGCCACGTGGTTATCCTTTATCATGGCCATGTCGTAGAGGCCCAGGCGGTGGTTGCGCCCGCCGCCGCAGACCACGGCGTACTTCTCTACCATCCGCAGGCCGGGCAGGGTTTTGCGGGTGTCGTAAATTTTAGTGCGGGAGCCTTTAAGGACGGCGGCGAAAAGCGCGGCCCGGGTGGCCACGCCGCTCATATGCTGCATGAAATTGAGAGCCGTGCGTTCGGCGGTAAGGATGGAGGCGGGGCCTTCTATCTTCATCAGCACGTCGCCTTTCTTTATGCGCGCGCCTTCTTTTTTGGTTATGGTGACCCTGGAACCGGGGGCGGCCAGGGCGAAAACGCGCCTGGCAACCTCAAGGCCGCAGACCACGCCGGCGTCCTTGGCCCGCATTTCCCCGTAGAACCGCGTCCCCAAAGGCACAAAGAACCGGGTAGTAACATCGCCGGTCCCTATATCCTCCTTCAAAGCCGCCTTAATAACGCCGTCGAATTCTTTCACCCCTTAATTTTACCATTTACCAGCCCTCCCAAACCTGCTCCGTCGCCCCGGCGAAAGCCGGGGCCCAGACCCTCCCCTGGATCCCGGCGTTCGCCGGGATGACGAACAATACGCGCCGGGGCGACGAGCCCCCACCGTCATTCCGGCGAAAGCCGGAATCCAGGCGACCTCGTCATTCCGGCGAAAGCCGGAATCCAGTCAAATCAGATCCCCATACAAATCCCGCCAAGCCGGATTCCCGCTCTCGATCAAGTCCAGTTTCCAGCGTCGTTTCCAGCCCTTTAGTCTCTTTTCCCTGGCGATGGCCTCCAGCATTTCCGAATGAACTTCGTACCAGACCAGAAGATGCGCTCCATAGCGTTTCGTGAACCCCTCAACAAGGTCGCTCTTGTGCTCCCAGACTCGTTTAACAAGGTCGGACGTGACACCGACATACAGTGTGCCGTTCCGCCTGCTGGCGAGAATGTAAACGCAAGGAAGTTTAGCCATATCCCCCCCTTATACTGGATCCCGGCGTTCGCCGGGATGACGGCGGCTCAACCTCAGTCCGTCGCCCCGGCGAAGGCCGGGGCCCAGGCCCTCCCCTGGATCCCGGCGTTCGCCGGGATGACGAACAATACGCGCCGGGATGACGCACCTGGGGATATCCTAGCAGGCTACCCCGACAAAGGCATGTCGTCATAAAAAAACCGCCGGGTTTTCCCGGCGGTTTTGTTGTCCCGACCCAACTTATACAGCGCGCATTTTGATGAAGATGGCGTCTTCGGAAACCTGGACAAAGCCCAGGGATTTATAGAGTTTCTGTGCCCCGGGGTTTATCTTGAACACTCCCAACCCCACAGGGAGCCCCCGGCCGCGGGCCTCGGCCAACAACCCTTTGATCAGTTGCGTGCCGATGCCTTTGCCCTGGTACTCCGGAAGAATGGCTATATCGGCCAGCTGCACATGAGTATCATAACGGCACACGTAGAGATAGCCTGCGTCAACCCCGTCGAAGACTATGATCTCCAGCAAGCCGGTATCGAAATCCTTCCTGTGTTCGGCACGTTGCCAGGCGTCGTCCCACTTGCCCCAGATCTTTTCTATGTTCGCCTTGTAAGCCCGTTCCTTGGCCCGGTAGGTGAACTCAAAATCAGCCTCGGCGGCTTTTCGTGTAGAAATTCTCTCCTGCTTTTGGGATAGGAACTTGCCCGCTACGTAACGGCACGCCCCGCCGAAGCAGCCCATAACCGCCGCCAGGACGCCCAGCCAGAAGACTATGGCCGCGAGGAGGCCGGCTTTTTCGCTTTCGGAGCCCAGGGACGCGGCGGCCAGCAGCAGCAGCACCAGGGCAGGGAATGCCGCCGCTTTCAGACCCCTCTTAAGCGAGTCGAGAAAACTTTTTGCCCCTCCGGAGAGAGCCGCGCCCGTGACCAGGCTTATGAGCGGCGAGCCGATACCGATCACCATAAGAACCGGCATTAACAGTTCTATGTTTTCGGTCGAACTTCCCTCGGCGGACGCCCCCATGTACTCCGGAAGCGTTAACAGCAGAAAAAACAGGCCGGAGCCCAAAGCCCAGCAGATAAGGGTCCAGACCGCGCCCCGGGCGACGATGGACTCCCGGTAGGAGAAGCGGCCCCAGGCGGCCGCAACCCGGCTGAGGGTCGGAAGGGAATCGGTCATTTAGCACCCCTTTTTTTAGCGCCGCCCTTTCCTTTTACCCCGGCCATTTCGCGTATCTCAAAGAGGCGGTCGCGCAGTTCGGTGGCCAGCTCGAAGTCCAGGTTGTCGGCGGCTTCCTTCATGCGGCGCTCCACCTCGGCGGCCAGCGCCTTCACCCCGGCCTTGGGCAGGCCGGGCGGCAGCGGCTCGGCCACCATGATGCCCTGCCGCTTGGCCTGGGTGCGCAGCTCCTCGAATTCTATGAATTTCTTGATGATGGTCTTGGGTTCTATGCCGTACTTTTTATTGTGGGCCAGCTGCCGGTCGCGGCGGCGCTTCATTTCGGCTATGGCCCGCTCCATGGAGCCGGTCATGCGGTCGGCGAAAAGAATAACCTCGCCGCACAGGTTGCGGGCGGCGCGGCCGGAGATCTGTATCAGGGTGGTCTCGCTGCGCAGGAAGCCCTCGTTGTCGGCGTTAAGGATGGCCACCAGCGTAACCTCGGGGATGTCCAGGCCCTCCCGCAGCAGGTTGATGCCCACCAGCGCGTCGAACTCGCCCTTGCGGAAAGCGGACAGGATATCCAGCCGCTCCAGCGTGTCCATGTCGGAGTGCATGTACTTGGCCTTCAGGCCCTTCTCGCGCAGGAAGGAGCTCAGGTCCTCGGCCGTCTTCTTGGTAAGCGTCAGCACCAGGGTGCGCTCGTGCCTGGCCGCGCGTTTTTCTATCTCGGCGGTCAGCGCCTTTATCTGGCCGGTCACGGGCAGGATCTTTATAACCGGGTCCACCAAACCGGTGGGGCGGATGATGAGGTCGACGATATCCTGTTTGGCGCAGTTGGCCAGCTCGTAAGGGCCGGGCGTGGCGGACACAAAGACGGTAGCCGGCCGCAGGGCCTCGAACTCGTCGAACTTGAGCGGCCGGTTGTCCAGCGCCGACGGCAGACGGAAGCCGAAATCCACCAGCGTCTGCTTGCGCGCGCGGTCGCCGGCGTACATGCCGCGGATCTGCGGCACGGTCACGTGGGACTCGTCTATGAACAGCAGGAAATCCTTCTTAAAGTAATCGAACAGGCAATCTGGCCTGCTGCCCGCCGGGCGGCCGGCCAGGTGGCGGGAATAGTTCTCCACGCCGCTGCAGAAACCGGTCTGGCGTATCATCTCCAGGTCGTAGCGCACCCGCTGGCCCAGGCGCTCGGCCTCCAGCAGTTTCCCCTCCCCTTTCAGCACGGCCAGGCGCGCGGCCAACTCGGCCTCTATATTGGCCGTGGCCGCCTCTATCTCGCCGGTGGTGGAGACAAAATGTTTGGCCGGGAAAACGGAGATCTCGCCCAGTTCCCGTATAGTGTCGCCGGTCAGCGGGTTTATTTCCTTGATGGACTCCACAATGTCGCCCAGCTCCACCCGCCAGGCAGTTTCGGAATCGCCGGGGAAGATGTCCAGGTTGGCGCCGCGCAGGCGGAAGCAGCCGCGCCTGAAATCCATCTCGTTGCGGTCGTAATGGATATTCACCAGGAAACGGCTGAATTCCTTCCTGTCGGCCTTCTGCCCTTTCTTTATGGTCAGGCAGAGCTCGGAGAAGTTCTCCGGCGAGCCGATATTGTAGATGCAGGACACCGAGGCCACCACTATGGTGTCCGGCCTGGTAAGGATGGAGGTAGTAGCCTTCAGCCGCAGCTTGTCTATGTGATCGTTGATCGAGGAATCCTTCTCGATGTACGTATCGGTGGAAGGAATGTAGGCCTCGGGCTGGTAATAGTCGTAATAGGATACGAAGTATTCCACCGCGTTCTCGGGGAAGAAGGTTTTGAACTCGGAGTAGAGCTGGGCGGCCAGCACTTTGTTGGGCGAGATAATGAGCGCGGGCCGCTGCAGCCGCTCTATGGCAGCGGCCACGGCGAAGGTTTTGCCAGAGCCGGTAACGCCCAACAGCGTCTGGTTGGCCTTGCCGGCCTTTATGCCGGCGCAGAGCGCGTCTATAGCTCCCGGCTGGTCGCCGGCCGGCTTGAACGGCGCTACAAGCTTGAACCTTCCTTCCATACAAAGATTCTACCAATTTGAAAATGATAGAATTGCCTTGTCATGGCGAAGAAAATACAGATCACGGTGGCCAAAAGCGCCGGCTTTTGCCCCGGCGTGAAGAACGCCATAGACAAAGTGCTGGAGCTCGCCAAGCACAGCAACAAGGCCATCTACACCCTCGGCCCGCTTATCCACAACAAGCAGGTCATCGAGACCCTCAAAGAAAAGAACATCCGCTCCGTGGGCTCCGTGAAGGAGATAAAGGACAAGGACGCCATCCTGGTGATCCGCGCCCACGGCATTCCGCCCGAAGAGGAAGCCCGCATCCGCTCGCTGCACGCCGACGTGGTGGACGCCACCTGCCCGCTGGTAAAGCACGTGCAGGAGAACATCCGGACCTACGCAAAGAAAGGCTATGCCACCATTATAGTGGGCGACAAGGACCACGCCGAAGTGCTGGGCCTGATGGGCTACACCGAAGGCCGCGGCTACGTGGTAAGCGGGCCTGAGGAAGTTAAGGCCCTCCCCCGCCTGGAGAAGGCCAACATAGTGGCCCAGACCACACAGGAGGGCGACGTCTTCCTGGCGGCCGCCGGCGAGGCGCGCCGGATAGCCGGCGAGCTGGCCGTGTCCAACACCATCTGCAATCCCACCAGGATGCGGCAGAAAGAGACGATGGAATTCTCTAAGGGCGCGGACCTGGTGATAGTGGTGGGCGGCAAGAATTCCGCCAACACCGCGCGCCTGTTCCAGATCTGCCAACCCCTGGCGCGGCGCGCCGTGCACATTGAGCGGGAAGACGAGCTGAAAAAAGAACTGTTCCAGGGCGCGTCAAAAATTTTCATAACCGCCGGAGCCTCCACCCCCACCTGGATGATAGAGAAAGTGCTGGAGAAGGCCCGCGAGCTGGCCGAGCACAAGGAAAACCCGCTCCTCGAAAACCTCGTCTTCGCCTGGAAGCTGGTAGTTACCGGCTCGCTCTACACCGCCACCGCCGCCGTGGCCCTGACCTACGTCTGCATGAAGCTGGAAGGCGTCCCGGTCTCTAAAAAGCTGCTGCTGATGGCCGGGCTGTTCGCCTTCAGCCTGCACATGGCAAACCGCGCCGCGGAAAAAGGCGCGGCCGCCCCGGACAAGGCCAGGGCGCTGCTGTTCGTAAAATACCGCGTCGCCTCGCGCTTTACCGCCCTGCTCTGCGGGGCCGCGGCCATCTTCCTGTCGGCCGCGCTGGGCTGGCAGGTTTTCCTGGCTACAGCTTTCTTCTGGTTCGCTGGCATGCTCTACCCTTTCAAACTGCCGCTGGGGCTTGAGCGGTTCGGCAATTTCCCGGCCTCCAAGGATATTGTGACGGCGCTGGGCTGGGCCTTCATGTGCGCCTACGCGCCCGGCCTCTGGCACGAGGGCGGCATGAGCAGCGCCACCCAGCTGGCGGTGGTCTTCGCCTTCCTGCTGGTCTTCACGCGGTCGGTGCTGTTCGGCGTGAGCCACGCGCACGGCGACCTGATAGTGGGCAAGGAAAATTTCTACAAGGCGGCGGGGCAGCGGTTCACCTATTTAACGCTGTTCGCCATCTTCATAGTGCTGGCGGGCATACTGATAACGCTTAAAGGGGCCGGCTGGCAGCCCGAGCTGGCGGCGGCCCTGCTGACCGGCCTGTTCTACTACCTCGGGATAATGCTGTTCTTCTACTTCGGCAAACCGCCGGAACACATCCTGGCCGAGACCCTGATAGACACCCAATTCATAATCCTGGCCCTGCTGGCCTACGCCGTATAAATAAATAGGGACAGCGCCCTATTTTCAGGCGCCGTCCCTGTTATTATATATAAGGGGAAATAGGGCGCTGTCCCTATTTTATGAGAGTTCCTTTTTGAGGGTCTGGCGGGCGCGGAAGAGGCGGGTTTTGAAGGCGGGCACGGTGATCTTGAGCACGTTGGCGGCCTCTTCCATGGAGAGGCCCTGTATGTCGGCCAGGGTGACGGCCAGGCGGTAATCCACGGAGAGTTTGGAGAGCGCTTTGGCCACGCTCTCGGAAAGGTCTTTTTTTCTGACGTCCTCGGCGTGGGTGAGGTCCTGCATTTCGGCCAGGTCTTCCAGGCTGACCAGTTTTTCGCTCTTCTTCTTGCGGTACTTCATCCAGCAGTTATTGGCGGCTATGCGGTACAGCCAGGTGCCGAAGCCGGACTTGCCTTTGAACTTGGAGATGTTCTTGAAGGCGGAGATGAAGGTTTCCTGGTAGACGTCGTCGGCTTCCGACTTGAGCCCCAGGCAGACGTAGTTGGCCAGGCCGTAGATCTTGTCCTGGTATTTTTTTACCAGCGACTCAAAGCTGGCCGTGTCGCCGGCCTGGGCCTTGGCAATGAGTTCCGCGTCGTTTTTGTCCATACACCCATTATAAAAAATTGTAGAATAGATTCCGCAGAATTATTAACGCGCAGTTAGCTCAGCGGTAGAGCGCCTCTCTTACACAGAGGATGTCACAGGTTCAAATCCTGTACTGCGCATATATTTTTTAACAGTGCGCAGTAAGCAAGCCATAATTATGGCTTGCGTCAGGATTTGAAAGCCGGACCTGCGAGGGCAGCAGCCCGCAGCAGGGAGGCGGGGTCGCGGGGCCGGGCGAGCGACGGCGAGCACGGAACCCGTGACAAAATCCTGTACCGAATAACTATTCACTCCAAAATCCAACCCCAGGGGAGCCCAAAATGGCCGACGAAAAACGCGACGACCTTCCGCTTGAAGACATGCAGACGGAGGACGAAATAGAGCTCATAGACGAGCCCAAAGAAACTCCGCACGTTGCCGGCCCTGCCGTGGAAGACATAGAGCTGAAATGGTACAAGGAAGTGTACCAGGGCGACAGCATGAACCAGCTCACGCTGCGCGCCGTCATCATGGGCGGCTTCCTGGGCGCCTTCATGTCGCTGTCCAATCTTTATATCGGCCTCAAGACCGGCTGGGGCCTGGGCGTGGCCATCACGTCCTGCATCCTGTCCTACGCCATCTGGAAATTCCTGCGCCTGGCCCTGCCGTTCCTGTTCAAGACCGACATGACCATCCTGGAGAACAACTGCATGCAGAGCACGGCCTCTTCGGCCGGCTACTCCACCGGCGGCACCATGGTGTCGGCCATCTCCGCCTACCTTATAATCACCGGCGTGCACATGAGCTGGCAGGTACTGACCGCCTGGACCATAGTGCTCGCCTCGTTGGGCGTGTTCATAGCCATTCCCATGAAGCGCCAGATGATAAATATAGAGCAGCTCAAGTTCCCCAGCGGCGTGGCCGCGGCGGAAACGCTGCGGAGCCTGCATGCCGAGGGCGGCGAGGCCAGTGACAAGGCCCGGGCGATGGGCCTGGCCGGCCTGTTCGGCGGGCTTATAGCTTTCTTCCGCGACAAGGGCTGGAACGGCATACCGCTCTTCCCCTCGTCCATCGGGCTGCCCGGCTCCATTAAGGGCCAGCCGCTGGAAAAGTGGACCTTCTCCTTCGACATGAGCGCCCTGATGATAGCCGCCGGCGCCATCATCGGCTGGAAAATGGCCTGGTCGCTGCTGCTGGGCAGCGTGGTGAACTACGGCATCCTCGCGCCTTACGTTTCCGGCCTGCCCGCGGACGCCGCCGGCAAGCTGGCCATAGACACCTCCAAACTTGGCTACCGCGCCATAGTGCAGTGGAGCACCTGGGGCGGCGCGGCCATCATGGTCACGTCGGGCCTGTTCATGTTCGCCCTGCAGTGGCGGACCGTTATCCGCGCCTTCGCCGGCCTGGCCAACATCTTCCACAAGCGGGAAGACACCGCCGCCGACCCGCTGGCGCATATCGAAGTCCCCTCTTCCTGGTTCGTCACCGGCACCGCCCTGTCCGGGCTGGGCTGTATGCTGGTGCTGCACTACGCCTTCCAGACCACCTGGTGGATGGGCCTGGTGGCCGTCGTGCTGACCTTCTTCCTGGCCATCGTGGCCGCCCGCGCCACCGGCGAGTCCGACATCACGCCCATAGGCGCTATGGGCAAGATCACCCAGCTCACCTTCGGCGTGCTGGCCCCGAGCAACATGACCACCAACCTGATGACCGCCTCCGTCACGGCTGGCGCGGCCGGCGCCACCGCCGACCTGCTCACCGACCTGAAGAGCGGCTACCTGCTGGGCGCCAACCCGCGCAAGCAGTTCATAGCGCAGTTCCTGGGGATATTCGCCGGCACGCTGGTGGTGGTGCCCGCCTTCTACGTGCTAGTGCCGGACGCCTCTATCCTCGGTTCCGACCAGTGGCCGGCCCCGTCGGCGCAGGTGTGGGCCGCGGTGGCCAAACTGCTGTCCAACGGCATCCACTCGCTGCACCCCGCCGCCCGCAATGGCATGTTCATAGGCGCGGCCGTCGGCATCATAATCCCGCTGCTGGAGCTGGCCTTCCCCAAGCACCGCAAGTATATCCCCTCCGCCATGGGCCTGGGCCTTTCGATGGTGATCGGGTTCTACAACTCCTTCTCCATGTTCATCGGCGGCCTGATAGCCATGGTGCTGGAGAAAAAAGCCAAGGCCACCGCCGACAAGTACATCATCCCGGTCGCTTCCGGCGTCATTGCCGGCGAGTCGCTGATGGGCGTGGGCGTGGCGCTGTACGACGCGCGGGCCATGTTCACCGCCTTCCTCGCCCCGGTGCGGGCGCTGCTCGGCAAGTAAGCCTAAGCCTACAAATAAAAAAGGCCCGGTCTCCCGGGCCTTTTTTATATCCTGTCATTCCGGCGCAAGCCGGAATCCAGAAGAACATTGAGAAGACTAGATTCCGGCTTGCGCCGGAATGACTGCAAGAGACGTTATTTTACCAGTCCCGTCACCAGCTTCAGCATGTCAGGGCTGAAGGTTATGGTCACGTGGTTCTCGTTGACCAGCAGCTTCTGAATGGGTTCCTTGCGGGCCGGGTGGGTGAGGTCCGCGGTATGGGAGGCGCTTTCAACAAAGACCAGCCCGTCGGAAGGGCCGTCTTTCTCGGTCTGGGGCACGTTCTCGATAGCCTGCTTGGTACCCGCTATAACGGTCACCGCTATGTCGGCCGGCACCGGGAAACCGCGGAAGGCGCTCATAAAATTGCCGCCGCGGGCTATGGCGTTGTCTATGCCCAGCGCGTGGCTGAACATGCCCTGCCCGCCGTGCAGCGTGGTGTAAGCGTCGGGCGCGGTAACCGCCATCGGGAAGCGGCCGGTCCAGTTGTAGAGCACCTGCTGCTGCATGGGGAAATTGTCGCTGTAGATACTGAACTTAAAGGTGTCCTTCCAGACGCCGTAAGCCAGCACCTTGTCCCAGCTCATCGGGGCGTTGGCGGCCAGCTCGTCCTTCATGAAATAGTAGTTGAACTCGGGGTGGCGGAAAGCGAAGTCCTGGCCGCGGTGCGGCGCGGCCAGCGTTATCAGCCGCTCCACGTCGCCGCGATAGCCCGTCCAATTACCGTTGGGATGAAAATTAGAAACGTACATGCGCGCCACCAGGCCGCCGGCGCTGTGGCCCACCAGCGTGGCCTTACTCCCGCGCGCCTGGGAGGCGACTATCTCCAGCGCGTCGGCCAGGTACTGCGCCTCGTAGAACAGGTTGCCGTGTTTGTGCGGGAAGGTGACGGCGAAGACGCGGAAACCCTTGTCCTCGAAAGCTTTCAGCAGCCCCGGCTTGGACGCGTCGCCCAGCAGTATGGCCGGCGTGGCCCAGGCGCGGTTGGCGTTGTCGGAAGCGCCGTGCACCAGCATCACTATCTTGCCCGTGTTGGTCTTCCACTTAGGCCCGTAATGCAGCAGGAAGTTGGAGGTAGCCGGCTTATTCGTGCCGAAGGCCGAGATGATCTCCGGCGTCTCGTGGCGGGATTTCTCCAGCATGGGCTCCAGCGCGAAGGGACGGGCGGTGTCCTGCCAGCATTCTATGCGCTCCCAGTACTTGGACTGAATGGAGCGCACCAGGCGCAGGCCCGCGGGGACGCGGCCTTTCTCCAGGACGGGCTCCGGGGCCGGGACGGCGGCGGACGAAGAGGCGGACAATTGGGTGAAAGCGCCGGTTTCGGCGGCTTCAATAGACACATTAGTCATGTTGAGGGTTAAGAATATAAAAGCAAATAGCTTCACCGTGTCCTCCACGTGAACATATTGTAGCACCACGGTGAGGGTCCCGACAGAGCCTAAAGGCCTAGTTCGGGCCGGGCCCCCCGGCCTGCGCCGGGGAGCGGTCCTGCCCGCCCTAGTAAATAAACGTCGTGCAGGCCATAGAGTAGCCGCCGCCGCTGGCGCACAGCACCACGCGGTCGCCGCGCTTAACCTTGCCCTGCTCGGCCATGTCGTGGAACGCCATCGGCACGCAGGCGGAACCGGTGTAGCCCCATTTTTCCATGATGGTGTGGGTCTTCTCCATCGGCAGACCGAACTTCTCCATCACTTCCACTATGGTGGGCTTGCGGATCTGGGTGAACACATAGGCCTGGGCGTCGGCCGGCTTTAAACCGATCTTGGCCAGGGTACCCTCTATGAGCGGCGGCCATTCTTCGGTGTTAAGCGTGGCGGGAAACTTTTTGGGGACCTTCACCTTGTGGGTGCGGTCCAGCAGCACCTGCTCGTCCACCGGCAGGGCGCTGCCGCCGCCGTAGATGCCCATGAAATCCCAGAACGAGCCGTCGGCCTTAAGCGTGGAGGCCGTCGCGCCCTGGTTGGGCGAGTACTCCATGATGAAGGCGCCGGCGCCGTCCCCGAACAGGATGGCGGTGTTGCCGTCGTCGTGGTCGAGGTGCTTGCTCATGGCGTAGGTGCCTATCACAAGGGCGCGTTTGTATTCTTCGCCGTTAAGGTACTTGGCGGCCATGTCCACGGCCGTAACGAAGCCGGCGCAGGCGCAGTTCACGTCGAAGGCCCCGGCGCTCTTGATGCCCAGCTTGTGCTGCACTTCCGCGGCCGTGGCCGGGGACAGCTGCGAGGGCGTGTCGGTGGAGATTATCAGGAGGTTAATATCCTCGGGCTTCAGGCCGGAATTCTTAAGGGCCTGCTCGCCGGCTTTTATGGCCAGGGTAGCCGAGCTCTCGTCCTTGTCGGCGTAGTAGCGCGCGCCGTGGCCGATGCGCTCGAACACCTTTTTAAGCGGGTCGTCGCCGAATTTTTTATAGAAGTCCTCGTTGCTCTTCAGGTTCTTGGGGAGGTACATCCCCGTCGCGATTATTTTAAACATGTCAGTCTCCTCACCTTTTATTTTATTCCCTCAAATACGGTTTTCAGCAGTTCGTTCTCGCTCATGCCGCGGAAGCCGCCCCACAGCACCCTTTTCATGCCCAGCATGTGGCCCATACCCATCAGCGCCAGGGCCAGCAGCTCGTGGTCGTCTATGGTGAAATCTCCGGGCCGCGCCGCTTTTTTCAGTTGGGCCGAGTAATTGCGCAGGATGTAGCCGTAGTAGGCGTCCGCCAGGGTCTGGTCGGTGAACTCGGCCTCGCGCATGATGCGGTAGCCGTAGGGATGCTCGCGGATAAAGTCGAACAGCGCCCTGAAGGCCATGGCCTCGGTCTCCACGCGGCTGCCCGCGCCGGCCGAATAAGCCGCGGCCTTCTTTACCAGGCAGTCGCGCATGCGCATTACCACTTTTTCCAGCGCGTCCTCTTTGGAATCGAAGAACAGGTAGAAGGTGCCGGCGGCGAAGCCGGCCTTCTTGGCTATCTCCGCCACACGGGCGCCATTATAGCCGCAGCGGCCGAACACTTCCTCCGCCGCGGCCAGCATCAGCCCTTGGGTGTCCCCCGGCGCGGGCTTAGACCGCGAGGGCCCGGCCCCCGCCGGCTCCCACCACGGGAAAGCCCTGCCGCTTATGCCGGCGGCGCACAATTTGGCCGCCGCCTCGGGTGCGCGGCCCGGCGCGCCCCCCTTCTCCCAAACCATGAACTTTACGGTGTAAAAATACAGCGTCCCGAGCAGCGCCCAGGCGTGCGCGGAAGCTTTGGCCCCAGGCGCAAAGCGCGCCAGGCGGCCTGCCACTATCTCGGCCAGCGGGCCGTAGAAATCCCGGGCCAGGTCTTCGTCCCCGGCTTCGGCCTCGCGCATGGCCTTGAACGCGTCCAGCCGGCGGCCGGCGGTGGCGAAGAAAGCCTGCGCTATGGCGTGCGCTTCCTGCTCCGCGCCCTTCTCCTGCGGCAGCTCGGAGATGGCCCGTATCAGGTCGTCGCGCAGTTCGCGCGTCAGCGCCTGAATTATTTCCTCTTTCGAAGCGAAGTAGCGGTAGAAACCGCCCACGGCCAGCCCGGCCGCGCTGCAGATGTCGGCCACCCCCGAGGCGGCGCAGCCCTTGCGGGCGAACACCGCCCCGGACGCCTCTATGAGGCGCTCGCGGGTTTTAATGCCCTTGGGGGTAGCCGGCGCTGACATTATATTACCAGGCCGCCGTCCACGGAGATCACCTGGCCGGTCACGAAGGAAGCTTCGTCGTTGGACAGGAAGTAGTAGGCGTTGGCGATGTCTTCCGGCTTGCCCAGGCGCTTGAGCGGGGTCTTCTCGGAGATCGCGGTCAGGATCTTCTCCGGCACGGTACCGAGCATCTCGGTCATGGTGTAGCCGGGGGCTACGGCGTTGACGCGTATGCCGTCGCGGCCCATTTCCTTGGCCCAGGTCTTGGTGAGGCCGATGATGCCGAACTTGGAGGCCGCGTAGTTGCTCTGGCCCATATTGCCGTACACGCCGACCACCGAAGAGGTGTTGACGATGGTGCCGGACTTGCGCTCCTTCATGTGGGGAGCCACGGCCTTGGTGCAGAGGAAGGCGCCTTTAAGATTAACGTTGATAACGACATCCCAGTCGTTCTCCTGCATTTTGTGCAGCATGGCGTCGCGGGTGATGCCGGCGTTGTTGATCAGCGTGTCCACGCCGCCCATGTCGGTGATGACCTGCTGGATGGCGGCGTTCACGGAGTCCTGGCTGGTGACGTCCACTTTGTACCAGCGCACGTTCTCGTGGCCGTACTTGTCGCCCAGGGTCTTGGTGGCCGTGACGAGCATCTCTTCGTTCACGTCGAAAAGGGCCACTTTCCACTCGCCCGACTTAAGGAACCTCTCCGCGCCCGCAAAGCCTAAACCCCTGGCCGCCCCGGTTATCACAGCGTTCTTCTTATTCATTTTAATTCTCCTCAGGTTCCCCGGCCCGTCGCAACACCGCGCCTGGAGACCTTTTTGATTTTAATTTTGAACCTTCCCCACCCCGCGAACCCGCCGCAACTAAAAGTGAATAATGGTTCAGTATTCATTTTGTATCATAAATCCAAAAACGCTGTCAACACTTATTTTAAATCCCCGCGCATCCCCCCCCCGGCCCGCTTCCTTATATATAGGGCCCGGCGGCAGGGCTCAAGATTTTAATGGAAACGGTTTTGTTTTTTTGCTATCCTATACAAATCACCGCGGGGTCGTGGTGTAGCCTGGTTTAACACGTCGCCCTGTCAAGGCGAAGACCGCGGGTTCGAATCCCGTCGACCCCGCCAAATTTTCTTCTCGGAAAATTTGGCACAATTTAAATCCGCTAGTCCGGCTAGCGCCCGCAGTTTCTCCGCCGGAAAATTAAGTTTTAATTTTATTTTCTTCCCGCCTATAATTAAGTTCGAACCGATATTTTTCAATATTTGCAGGTTCTCCTCGGGTTTTCCGGAAACTGCGGCCTCTCCGGCGTGAACTGCGAGTTTGTAAAACCCTATCAGTGGTTCGAACCGTTTACTCCCCTCCCGCTCAAAAGCTGCGAGTTTCATTTCACATTCTTTTTTTTCTTCTAAGCATGAACGCTTCTTTTGGGCGTATTCATCCTGCGTTATCATCCCGCTAAGGATCATGTCCAAAAGAGCGTTCATGCTCTTCGTAAGGAAATCTATTTTATCTCGCAGATTTTGGGCGGTGCTTTCCCCGGCCTGGGCCGCCTTTATTCCTTCCGCTTTTATGTTATCAAGAGCTTCGGCGGCCAGGGCCGGGGGTAAGGAAACTCCTTTTAGGATTTCGCGTACCTGGCGATCTATCTCCTCCTCGCGGACAAACAGCTCCGCACAGGGCTGCTTGCGCTTGGTGCAATGCAGGTACTTATGCCCCTTCTGCGTCTCGGTAGTTATGAAGCAACCGCAAGAGGCGCAACGGAAAGCGCCCCGGTAAACATAGGGCAATAGAGTTTTAGTTTTGGGCTTACTTTTGTTTTTAAGCATCTCCTGGCACTTGTCAAAGAGCGCCTTGGAGATTATGGGCTTATGCTTGGCCTCGTAAACCTCCCCGTAATAGCGCATAACCCCGTAGTAGATAGGGTTCCGGAGCATATAGTGGCAGTTGGACACGGACAGGGGCTTATGAAGTTTACGCCCGCGAAGCCCGGACCTGTTTACCATGTCGCGGATTTCAAGGATGGCGTAATTCCCAGTAGCGTAAAGCTCAAAGGCTTTTTTAATGACCGGGGCGCGCTCTTTATCAACGTGTATCGTGTGGGTGGCCAGATTGTTTATGTAGCCCATCGGCGCCCATGAGGGCCAGATACCATTGCGAAGCTTTTGGCGAATACCGCGCTTTACATTTTCCGAGAGGTTGTCCACGTAATACTTGGACTGGCCGAAAGCGATAGACAGCATGAACTTGCCCTGCGGCGTGGGGTCAAACCAGAAGGTAGGGAACTTGAGCTCTAAAAGCTTGCCAGTGTCCACCAAGTAGACCAAGCGGCCCCCATCAATTGAATTCCTAGCGAGCCGGTCAGGGTGCCAGGCAACTATCCCCTGGGCCACGCCCTGTTCAAGGCCAGCGACCATCTCGTTGAACATGTCGCGGCCCGGCTCCTTGGCGGTTTTGCTTTCTATGAACTCGCGGACGATGGCGAGACCGTTCTTTTTGGCGTAGTCACGGAGTTCAGCGAGCTGCGCCTCAATGGACAAGATCTGCCGGTCCGGCTCGTCCGTGGACTTGCGTGCATAAAGGAAATACCGCATATTAGACTTCTCCATACCTTGCCTCCCCTTGCTCTTAAGGACGGTTTTGCCCAGCAGGGCTGAACCGGCCTTAAGTGCTATTCTTCAACTCTGCGCCGCGGGTAAGGCCGGCCAGGCGCACCAGCGCTGGGCCGGCCGCACCGGCGGCCATAAGGACAATAATTCGGTTCGCATTTAATCATTGGCGGGAAGAAAATAAAATTAAAACTTAATTTTCCGGAGGAGAAACTGCGGGCGCTAGCCGGACTAGCGGATTTAAATTGTGCCAAATTTTCCGAGAAGAAAATTTGGCGGGCCTTTCAGGATGAAGTTCGCGACTACTTTGCGCAACATCCCGAGGTAACTTTATAAATACCGCCAGCAAGCCGTTAAAGCTGCGGTATTGGGGATCTTATCCGCGAGATGTCGTCGCAGGCGTGGCCACGAAGCGCGGCCCCGCACTGCTCCTTGCCGCGAGAAGGCGGTTCGCAGGGCTCCGGCACTATGCGCCGTCGCACCTGCTCCAAAGGTGTTCTGCATCTTATCAACACCCCCTATGCGCGGCCGGCCGGTACCCAACTGGGCCTTACCGGGCCGCTCCAGTCCGCCGCAGGCGTCCGTACAATGCAGAAAATTATTTCCCGCGCCCATCAATCTTGCTGTTGTAAGGCGCAGAACACATTCTTCTGCCTGTTTTTATTATAACTTATTTTGGGGGATTATTTCTGATGTATTTCTGATAAATTTCTGATAACTTGTAGGACCTGGAGCGTCTTGAGGGATTAGCCAGCACGATCCAGCCGTCTTTAACCCATGCGGTAAGCAAATAAAGGACCATCCTGTCGGAAAGCCCCAAAGCGGCGGCCATCTCTTGCGTAGAGACCACGTCTTTCCCGGCAAAAAGGCCCAGGATCACCCGCGCCCGACGGTCCAGCTTGCGCAGCAACTCAGGCTCGGCCGGCATTCCCTCTTTGGAACACTTCAGGGCCTCATCCTTGGCGCGGCCAAAGACCTCGGCCAGCAGCACAACAAAATACTCTATCCACCCGGTAAGATCGGAATCGGCGCGGCCCGCGTAGCAGTTATGGTGCTTATGCACCGCGAGCGAGTTGTAATACGCCTCTATATCGCGGGCATGGTGCTCTTCCATAGAGAAGAACCCGCGCATACCGTAGCCGTCCCTGTGCAGCAGGAAAGTAGCCAGCAGCCTGGCGGTCCTGCCGTTGCCGTCATAATATGGATGGATGGTAACGAACTGATAATGCGCTAGCGCGGCTATTATGGGCCCTGGGATGCCGTTGCGCTCGGCCTGGCGCACCCAGGCGGCCATTTCCGACATAAGCTTGTGCACGTCCTTGGCTTCCGGGGGCATATAGACAATAGCGCCGGTGGCCGAGTCATTAATAACGTTCTGCCCGGTGCGGTAGGGCGTGGCCTTTGAGCGTTTGCCCTTCTCCACAATGGCGTGGAGCCGCTTCACCAGCTCTTCGGTGAACTCGGCGCGCTTCGCCGCCCATTCCTCTACCTTCAACATGGCGTTCCAATAGTTGCGCACCTCGCTGGTGTCGCGCTCGCGGCCATGGAAAGAAGTCTTCTTGCGCTCTATTACGTCCTGCGCTTCCTTCAGGGTAAGCCGGTTGCCCTCAATGCGGGTAGAGAAATGTGTGGACCTCACCATTGCCGCGCGCCGCAATTCCGCCTCAACAGCAGGCGGCAAAGCCGTGCGCTCCACAATTGTCTTTGCGGACTCAATGTCCATCAACGCCCTGGCGATTTTATTGCTTAAACCGTAGCGCGGCGCCCAATGCCGTGTTTTATTTTTCATGTGTCACAATCTTTGTCTTAGCTCGTCACAGTAAAGGCTCATAGAACTTTGCCGGGGCCGTCGGCCCGCGGCTCACCCGGCCTCTCTGCAATGCACGGCGATTAGCCTTAAGCCACAATGTCTTACAAATCAAATACTAATTTTTACTAATAGATTTACTACTAACTTGCTAATAACTTTGCTATTTCTTTATCCAATTAGGAGCTTTGTCGCTCCCGGAGTTCCTGATCTTTCCGGCCCTTCTCAATTCAGAGATCAGATTGTTGATTTTAGACTTCTTCTGCTTGTCGCTCATCCAATCCGGGAGCTTTTTCCAAAGCAGTTCGTCAATATCTTTGCGGGACAGATTTTTATGCTCATCAAGCGCTTTTAATATCAAGTCCAGGTAATACATTTTGTCAAAGGCCCTGTTTTTGGAATACCCGGCTTTCTGCCCTGTAATCTGGGACATCCCTTTTGAAAGGAAGTAGTTAGGTCTTCTACCCTCTATTAATTTACGGGCTTTAAGATGTTTCTCTTCAGCTTTTGAAAGCGGACGCTTTTTCTGGACTTTATCGAGAAGAATAATCTCCTCAAGGGATAGTTCGGCATTCCCCGCAAGCAGTCGGGCATAATCAATATCAAGGACTTTGCCCGTTATGGTGACTTTCACCTTATTTCCGGAAAGGTCGTAGTCGGGCATGGGAAAAAACCGCTGCCGCTGGAAGTTGAACATCTTCCTTATGCCGCCGCCGGCGGTATCAACCATTTTCAGGTTGAACATGGCGGTTGCCAGAAACCGGTTGCGATAATGTTCTTCGGGAGCGTTATCCTGCACAACTTTTCCTACATCTCCCGGAATGAAGCCGCCGAGATTGGTGAAAACGAGCTGGTCTTCCAGTTCCACAACATTGATGCGTCCGCTGAGGGAATAATCCTGATGGGCGATACAGTTATTTATCGCCTCTCTTATTGTAAACGGCTCGTACTGGTCTATTTCCTCCGGGAACAAAGTGCCGTCTTTAAGGTAGCGGTACTTGGAGTTCCTGATCTTGGCGTAGACTTTATCCACGGCCAGCAGCAGCGGGCAGCCGACTATCATGTAGTCTTTGTCGTTCCCTTTTGAATCCTTAAGAAGCCAGCGGATCTTGGCCTCGGCGGGGCCTATAAAATGCTCCGCCTCTTCTTTGCCAAGCAGAATAACGGCGGCGCGCGTTATCTTCCCCTTGATGGTAAGTTTTGCCTTGTTAAGGAATGTTAAGGTATCCCAGGAATCCACTTCCGGGGCTTTATCCGGGAATTTGCTCTTGAAATTTGCGCGCGCCACGGAAATCGCCCGCTCATCCAGGTCGTCCACCGTAGCGCCGTCAACAATTGCCGCGCTCCAGTCCGTTAAGCCTGCCTGGGCCCTGATACGCTCTATCTCCTCAAGATTCAGCGGAACCAGCTCTTCCCCATCCCGGCCGTAATAATGCCCATCAAAGGCAATCGGCAGCCCTTTGGGCGCGGCGGGGATCTGAAAAAGAACAACCCTTTTTCCACCGGCAGTATTCAGTTCATGGATTTCGATGAACGTAATCCTGTTGATGGTTTTAGCCGCAATCTCGCCCTTCAGGCTGTCCAGGTCTTTGCGGGAACTGCGGAAAGAACTTCCCACTACAGCGTGATTTTTATTTTCCACTCCGAAAACAAGCCAGGCGCACGATCTGCCCTTGAGATTAGCTTCATTGCTGAGGGCTGAAAAGTATTTACCGATCTTATCGAAGTGATAGGTGTTTTTCGCTTCTTTAAATTCCACCACCTCGGTTTCTGCGGGGAGGCGGCACAACTTATCCAGGATTGCCGCAAGTTCTTTATCGTTCATATCTTTTCCCTGCTATCTATCTTTTATTTGCCGGATTTCTCTTTGATAGTCCAGAAGCCTTCAAAGATATAGCCGATCTTGAACCCGAGCGCGGGCTTAAGCGTGCCGGCCCTGCCGCCACCGACATTGTCCAGGTCCAGGTCTATAAGCCGGTAGAAAACATCAAAAGTGAAGCCGGTGGGCGTATCAGCGTATTCCTCGGTTGTGTAGAGCAACCCGGCGGATATCATGGGCGCCGCATAAAGCGTTGTATCAGACAACCCCAGGTCGGCAAAGGCCGAAGCAGTAAGCCGCAAAGGTTTACCCTGCACCTTTGGCGCGATATACTGCATACCGAGCAGCAGATCGAAAAGGTAGAACGTGTCCTTGCCGGTGGCAGGATTATCAACCTTTATACTTTGGAACTGCAACCCGCCAGTCTTCGAGATAGTTTCATTGCCAACAGCGCGGAAGCCAAAGCCCCAAGGCTTAACGCTCTCATTACCACCGCCGGAAATGTCCAGGCTCTGCCCCGTAGGCATTATCATGTAATACTCATTGGCGGAAACCCATTTATAAACAGGTTTGGGGTCGGCTGCAAACCCGAATTGCGGGAGAAGAAAGAGTACTCCTATGAATATGGCCTTTTTCATGATTATTTCTCAGTATAGACTATTTTCAGTTTGGCGCCGGTTGCTGACGCTTTGTACGGCCTGGGGCCAGTATTGATTATCTTGGCGAATGCTTTTGCGGTGGCCGCGGCGGTCTGCTTAGCCTTAAGCGGCAGCATTATATTCCAGCCCGCCACATGGTTAATTGTGTCGTCCGGCCGCATAAAGCGGAAGATGGACAACCAAATGCCGATACAGCCGTTTATACTGGCGTCATTGCGCCCGGTGGCAATGCCGGAAACCTCAGCAATCCCAGGCGTACCGCCAACAGTAACCTTGGCGGCAAGAACTTTAATCTTCTGAGTTTTATCGAAAGTGGCCGCCTCAAACTTTGCGCCCTTAGCAAGCTCTACTTCTGGGTTATACTTGGGGGGAATCTTTGCCATAAAGCCTCCGCTAAATCTCTACTCTATAAGTGCACCCTTTAGTGTTTCCGTAGGCCAATAACTTATACAAATCATCAACTTCTTTTGTTGTTTTTCCGCCACGTGAAAAATATGGAGCGGATTCGGCTTTAATATTTATATGCGCATTACCGACGGCAAGAATTTCGAATCCGTTCTTTTGCAGGTAATCTGCTACGGGCTGCATTTTTCCATACTCATAACTGCAAATTGGGCACGCAGAGGCGGCTTCTGGAGTCGGGTGCTTAAAAGCACGATGCCAATACTGCATCTTTGTCGCAGTTAATCCAAATTTTCCATTAGCATATCCGCTCATGCTACCCTCCGTTTACCCCATTAAAGTTTTGTCTAAAAGCTCTGTCAGTAAGGGATTAACTATTTTAAAATCCTGGTCATTCAATACCCTGTGTTTCGTTGCCAGTTCTATTGTCTTGCCGGGATATTTCAGCCCATGTGTTTCAACGGTGCCCAATATCAACTGGCAATTCTTAGGCCTCTTTTCCAGAACAAACTGCATGATCTTTTTTATGTTTTTATAGTCCGGGTCTTGCTGAAGCGGGGAGTCAACAATTAACGGGCACGGAAGATAGTCTGGCGAGAATTCTGCCATGACATGCAAGATACTATAGTACTGCGCCAGCAGCGCTCTCGGGAGATCACTGCCTGCGGTATTGAGTTTACTGGTCGGTTTTTCACACTGAGTTTGAGAAACAGTACTCACATCCAGCGCAGTTAGAAAATCTCTCAGTTTCTGACTATACGAGTTATTAATTCTCTGAATTCGACTTTTTTCTTGTATCTGAAGTCGCTCCGCCTTTAATCCATCCAATTCCAACTGAAGCTTGCCAATTATGCTCTCAATCCGCTCAACGTCAGCGCGTAGCAGGCGGCGGACCTCTTTTTTGCTTTCCGAACCGATAATATCTTTTAAAGTTAAATCACCCTGCCGTGCCTCTAGAAGCGTCTGCAAATCACTCAGTTCCTTCTGGTTTTGATAACAACTCTCGTTCAAATCGGAAATTTTATGTTCGATCCCCTTCTGTTGCTCGCATAAGTCCAAAACGAGCTTGTGGCACATTTCCACATCCTCAACCAACTTAAACCGTTTAGTTATGGCATTCTGGAATTCAGTGCCACATGTTGGACATTCAATATTCCCTTTGGAGGTCTGGGCCAAAACATATTTATGATCTTTTTCCAATTCAACTCTGGCTGTTTCAGCGATTTCAGCCTGACGCTGCAACATAAACCGTTGTTTTTCAAGTTCAGACAAAGCGGTCTTATATTTCTCCTCTTTTTCCCGAAGACTCTGGCAAGCCGAAACCAATGACTGTGTCTCATGCTTAAAAGCATTCAAATCCATATCAAATATCGCGCCATTGGTCTTAAATCTTTTTTGTGCCTCAACCACAATATTCCGCTCTACTTTTACAGGCTCGATGTCCCTGCCAATTTCGTCTATACGCTGTTTAATGTCGAAATACCTCTTGGGAAGAATGCCGATGTGATAATTTATCATCATCGTCTTATAATCGGAGAACTGCTGGAGCCCTTCAAATGACTCCCATAGCTTATGCCAGCCCGAATCTTGGTCAACAAAGAACGGCAAAAAGAAATATGACGGTGGCAGCAGGCGGGATTTACCACGCTTATCCTGCATTTGGATCTTAAACCCAAACATATCCGCAAAAATCGCACCGACACCGCCTTCACGCCCGACTCCCTCGTATTTCCCCAAAAGCCTTTTCTTTTTATCAAACAATGCGAACATTGTTTTATGGCGCAGTAAAATATAAGTTGCTTTCTCAAGCTCAAATTCGACAGCGGATATCTCGGATGTTTCCTCCCAATTCGAAGGAGTACGAATCGGGGATGCCCCGAAAGTGTGATATAAGGACTTTAATAGAGAAGATTTGCCGGTATCATTGTCCCCCGTTATCACGTTTACTTCGGGGTCGAACTCTATTTTCCGCGCTCGTTGAGCTTTCTTTGACAGAAGATACAATGTTTTGAAGGTTAATTTTTTCATAAGCCCTCTTTCTCAGATTCCGAACAAGCCGTTTATATTTAAGGGATTCTTCTTTCATAAACTATCCATAATATCGCAGATTTTAGGTAGTCATCCGAGTGCGCATGGGACCAATTAGGATTCTGTGCCCTGAACATCTGTAATCCTTCCGCTGCTATCTGTGATAAAGTTTTATTCGCCACATCAGGGATATTGCCGACTACATCAGTAAGCTTAACAACCAGGTCTTGCACAAGAGTATTTGTTGAGTCTAGCTGATCAACAGAAAAGCGGTTCCACCCGTCCCTAAAAGCGAAGATCTGCATTGGCAAAAGCTTTTCATGGCCCAAAAGATTCAAGATCACGCCCCAGTTCCGCTCAGTTTTAACGGTTTTTTGAATATTGGCCAATGTCTCTTGGATTTCAGCCCGTGTTAAGCATTTAGATTCTAGAAATTCCGCCACCGTCTTTATCAGCATGGGATTAACGCGCCCTTTGGCCTCAATTTCTTTTTTAATTGCTTTATACCACGATGAGACATGCGTTGCGCATTCCGGTCCGAGCTTCTCATTAAAGAATTTCAGAATCTCTCCCAGTACCATCTCGTCCTGTTTGCCAAGAGGGAGATGGGAGACATGAAAAGTAATATTTTCGAGATCGCTGTCTGTGATTCCAGCGTGATTATTGCGCAGTGTATCTAATAATAGTTTCTTCTCGGAGGCATTCAGCCCTGTGGCTTGCATTTCGCCTGTGCGGGTCAAGAAAGAAAACTGGGCATTAGAAACGAACATCAATTGAGCGGAACAATTCGGGAAGGATTTTGTATTTTGATAGAGCTTCTCTATAAAAGACAGTTTCTTCTCGCCTTTGGATTTAGGGCGAGTGGTCAGATTCGCCATTGTCCAATTACCAGAATCTTTGGTTTTAACTTGGCAGAAGTAGACCTCAGTAGGTTTCGTGGGAGAATTCAGACGCAAAACATCCTCATGGAACTCAAAGGCAAAAGCATAATCTTTTCCTGCGGCGTGAAGCGCTAATAGCTGGGAAAGGGCCCAGCAATTCTGGTAATCAAAACGGTCTTGTGCCAAGCTACCACCCTTTTCTCGGGGCTTAGTAGACGCAAGTGCTTTCAGAATATTATTCGGTTCTTCAGCCATAAGCCTGTCACTTTATCTTTGTTCGCAACCATAACTACCGCACGTATAAATATTTCTGGAACTCAATAAACGTGTTGCGTATCTCCTGCACACTGCCCAATTGGGTTGTGGCGTCGTCTATGGCGTGATATTTCAGGGTCAAGAGGTCGGGCAGTTTCTCCTGGTCCAACTCCTCTACGCCGGTTTCTATGTATTTAGCCAGGACAAAATCCAGGAACTCCTGCTGGCGGGAGCCTAGGCCGGTATGTATCTGGGATATTGCCTTTGCTACCCTGGCTTCGCGGGTAATTGGCTTAATGGAAAAAGCTATGTATTCCAACACGTCAAAAAGGTCGCTCTTTTCCGCGTTTATGAGTTTTTGCAGCGTAGCGAGGTCATCCCGTGTGTAGCCGGCGTCGGCAAGTTTATCCAGCATAGCTTTGCGGGTTATGGGGTTGGACCAGACTTTGCGCAGCTCATCTTCGCTTTTAAAGAAAGTGGGCAGCGCGCCGAACAGGTCACGGATGAACTCTTCCGCGGAGATTGGTTTGCCGTCAGCGCTGTAGAATGTGGTGGAGATCATGTGCTGGATCTCGCGCTCTTTTCCGTCGCGCAGCTTGATCTTTACTTTTTTAATGCATTCGCAGGGGCGTTTGCCGCACTTCGGACAAGGCGGCTTTTCGCATTCGCAAGGCTTTTGGCCGCATACAGGGCAGGGCTGGCCGGGCTTATGCTCGCATACGCAGGGCTTCTGCCCGCATTTCTCACAAATTTCAGCTACAGGCTCGCCATCCCATTCGGGGTCTGAAAAGTGATGGTAGGCATTCACAAAATCATAAATGGTGAAGTACTCTTTGCCGTCGAATAGGCGCGTGCCGCGGCCTATGATCTGCTTAAACTCTATCATCGAGTTAATAGGCCGCATCAGAACGATGTTGCGGATATTGCGGGCGTCCACGCCAGTGGATAATTTCTGGGAGGTAGTCAGGATGGTGGGGATACTCTTTTCGTTGTCCTGGAATTCCCGCAAGTACTGGTCTCCCAGGTCTCCGTCATCAGCGGTAACGCGGACGCAGTAGTTGGGCTCCCGGCTTGTCTTATTCTGGTTTATCAAATCCCGCACCAGGGCGGCGTGGGCCTGCGTGGCGCAGAAAACAAGGGTTTTCTCTTTCTGATTTATTTCAGAGAGGAAGATCTGCACGCGCTTGGCTTCGCGCTCTTTTATTTCAATGATCCTGTTGAATTCAGGCTCGGCATAAATTCTGCCTGTTTCCACCTCGCCCTCAATTACATGGTCGTCCGAGGTAAAACTATAATCATCCAGCGTGGTTTTTACCCGCTTTAAGCGGAATGGTGTAAGATAACCGTCGTTGATGCCTTCTTTCAGGGAATAAATATAGACCGGCTCGCCGAAATAATCGTAAGTGTCCCGGTTGTCTTCGCGCCGGGGCGTGGCGGTAAGGCCAAGCTGAACAGCCGGGGCGAAATATTCCATAATACTGCGCCAGTTGCTTTCATCGTTGGCACCGCCCCGGTGGCACTCGTCTATTACGATGAAGTCAAAATAGTCCCTAGGGTAGTCGCCGAAATGGGGCGTATTGTCCGGCCCGCTCATGAATGTCTGAAAAATAGTAAAGAAGATGCTGCCGTTCGTGGGGACTTTACCTTTCTTACGTATTTCATCCGGGCTTATGCGCACCAATGCGTCTTCCGGGAATGAGGTAAAGGCATTAAAGGCCTGATTTGCAAGAATATTCCGATCAGCAAGGAAAAGTATGCGGGGCCGGCGCGTGCCGTCTTTTTTAAGATTCCAGCGGGTCTGGAAAAGCTTCCAAGCTATCTGAAAAGCTATAAAGGTTTTGCCGGTGCCGGTGGCGAGGGTCAGCAAAATACGCTGTTTGCCGTCGGCTATGGCCGCCATGGCGTTATTGATGGCGATTTCCTGATAATAATACACTTGCTTAGTGCCGCCGATGTCGTCAAACGGTGTAGCATTGAACAGGTCCCGCCATTGGTTTGTGGCGGCAAATTTTTTATTCCAGAGTTCTTCGGGTGTGGGAAAAGCGGCAATGGGGCCTTCTTTGCCGCTCTGCATATCTATCTGATATATCGTTTTTCCATCGCAGGCGTAGGTATTATCCAGGCGCAACTTCTCCGCGTAGTTCTTTGCCTGGGCGACACCTTCTGCCACGCCCTTAATAGTGTTTTTGGCCTCGACTACGGCTAGTTTGCAGCCTTTATAAGACAGCACGTAATCCGCGATAAGCGGCTTAGCGCGTTTGCCGCCCACCAGGAGTTTCCCCGCGGTAATGTGGTATTCGCGGTGCACCTTTGTGCCTTCCACCGCGCCCCAGCCGCTTGCTTTCAGCTTGGGATCAATAAGTTCCGCCCTGGTTTCGGCTTCATTCATGATTTAGCCCCTGCTAGCTCACCGCTGAAGGCTTTCTGCAATATGGACTTCTTCAACTCTTCAAGGTCAGCAAGTTTTCTTGTATAAACCGATTCTATTCGTTGGATTTCAGTAGCAAGCGAGTTAAGTCTTTTAACGATATTCTTTTGTACAGCTATTGGAGGAACTGGGATTGGGTAACGCATCAATTTGGCGCCATTTATATTCGCCTGATTGACACTTGAGATTGTTACGGTTTTCCCATACTTCATAGCCATATCACTATTGAGAAAGTAGTTCAAATAATCAGCGTCCAACATTTTTTCTTTTCTGTGTATCCTGATCAGATAGCCCGCAAAGATTGCCGGCCTTTCACTTTTATAAATAGCTGTTTTTCCAACCCACTCAGGGCTATTTGTTCGATTGAACAGAACATCGTTATGTTTGAGTAGATATTTCTTTGTTTCGATCTTGTCATCAGAATAGACCAGCTTCGTCCAATCAATTCTTCCATTTTGAATATTGCCCATCCGCAGAACTGGGACCTTGCCGTTCTTCTTTGATTTTGAAGACGTGCCATACTCAACGTCTTCACAGACTTCACCCAACAACTTCTGCTCCCACTTATTATTCAACAACTCCGATTGCAGATAACTCTTAAAAAGTTCGCGGGAGCTGGATAGATTCTTTTCGGCATTCTCTTTCGCCTTGGCAATCGCGTCAAAAGCCTCATCTAAAACAGCCACAATGCGTTTTTGCTCAGGTATGGGCAGGACTAAAATTGGCTCATCGGCATAATCCTTGAAATATATATGAGGTATGGTGCTGCCATTCTTGTATTTCCCAAAGTCAATACTGCTAAGGAAGTAGAAAAAGTACCGGATATTTAAAATATCTTTTGGCACTAGATATTGCAGAGTTCCAATTACAGAAGAATGGGCCGGCAGCAAAGAGAGCCGCCCAATCCCAGCACCATCCTTAATTATCGCGACATACTCTTTATCCTGGTGATAGAAACTTACATTTTTAATAAAACCACCTGCCCCGAAGATCGGATAAGCCCCATCTTCATTTGCCAACTGATTCTGAGAAATATTGGAGGATGATTTATCGCAGACATCACCCAGTCTTTTCACTTCCCTCTTCACTTTCATACCAACCCTTTGATGGTTTTTAATATCTCGGCAGTTTCTTCATCCAGCTCTTTCATTTCAGCGAGAATATCTTTCGGGTCGCGCAGGGCGGCTTCATCTTTTTTATTCGGGTTCTTTGCGGAAAGGTCGAAGGTCTCTGTATCAATATCCGCCACACTAACCGACCAGGAATTTTCTGAATTGGCCTTGGTCTTTTGCAGCTTAACGAACTCGGCCAAATCTTTTTCATTCAGTGGGTTTGTTTTCCCAAGGTTTCTGCCAGCGTTCAATTGGTAATACCAAATCTTACGAGTTGGCGAACCTTTTTCAAAAAACAGGACCACGGTTTTAACGCCAGCTCCGGTGAATGTCCCACCGGGTAGGTCCAGTACCGTATGCAGGTTGCAGCTTGCCAGCAACTGCTTGCGCAGGCTGACGGAGGCATTGTCCGTATTGGAGAGGAACGTGTTTTTTATAACCACGCCCGCCCGGCCACCGGCTTTAAGTATCTTGATGAAATGCTGTAGGAACAGGAAAGCGGTCTCGCCTGTCTTTATAGGAAAGTTCTGCTGAACCTCGGCCCGCTCTTTACCGCCAAAGGGCGGATTGGCAAGCACAATGTTGTAGCGGTTCTTTTCCTGTATATCGGCAAGGTTCTCGGCCAAAGTATTGGTGTGCACAATATTGGGGGCTTCCACGCCGTGCAATATCATGTTCATGATGCCTATTATGTAGGCCAGGCCCTTCTTTTCCTTGCCGTAGAAAGTCTTTTTCTGGAGCGTTTCAGCGTCTTTGGTGGTCAGGGTCTTGCTGGCCTTTAAATACTCAAAAGCTTCGCACAAAAAGCCCGCCGACCCGACTGCGCCGTCATAGATCTTGTCGCCGATAGCCGGGGCAACAACTTTCACAATGGTTTTAATAAGCGGGCGGGGCGTATAATACTCGCCGCCGTTGCGTCCGGCGTTGCCCATGTTCTGAATTTTACCCTCGTAGAGATGGGACATTTCATGTTTTTCGGTATGGGAACGGAAGCGGAGGCCATCAATCAGGTTGATGACTTCCCGCATATTGTAGCCGCTCTGGATCTTGTTTTTGAGCTCGCTGAATATTTCGCCTATCTTGTATTCAATGGTGTCGGCGCTTTCGGCGGTAGCTTTAAACTTCTTCAGGTAGGGGAACAGTTTATGATCAACAAAATCTTTCAGGTCGTCCCCGGTCAAAGCCTTGTGATGGTCAATCTTGCCATCCTTGCCCCTAGGCGCCGCCCAGGTTTCCCATTTATAGTCGCGGCTGATAATCGCGGTGTAGTGCTTGCCCCTCAACTCCGCTGCCGCCTGTTTGTCTTTTTCAAGGTCTTCCAGGTACTTCAAGAACAGAATCCAGGAGGTCTGCTCAACATAATCCAGTTCACTGGAACAACCGGCGTCCTTGTGCAGAATATCATCGATGTTTTTAAAAGCCTGTTCAAACATTTTTAGTCCTAATAATGAGAAGCGGTACTTCTTATTTAAAAAGTTATATTCGGGCGTGGATAGCAGCCCCCTAATAATTAATTATATTGCTTTGAGCGACAGATTGCTATTAAATTTCCGTTCTTTTGCTGTTAAACTGAGCAACCATTAAAATAGTATACGGCATCAACCCGACAACGGCATGTCGCGTTGGGAATGGGCCGGGCCAGGCCGGGTGCGCCAGCCACAGACACAAAACCGACCACAGTCAATCCATCCCGGCCGGCGCTTCCGGCATTTTCCAATGTCCGGAAGCAACTGATATACTAGACTATGGGTAAACAATCTTTAGCAGTTTTCCTGTCGGTAGCGGCGGCTTTCTTTTTCGGCATCTCCACCCCGTTAAGCAAAGCCCTCGTTCTAGATCTTAATCCTTTCCTGCTCGCCGGCCTGCTCTACCTTGGCGCAGGGCTCGGCCTGTCGGCCCTGGCCCTCTTCGGTAAAAAGAAGGAAGTGCCGGCCGGGAAAAAGTTCAACTACAAATACATAGCAGGCATGGTGGTCTTCGGCGGCCTGCTCGGCCCCGTGTTCCTCATGTGGGCTATAAAGATAGCGCCGGCGGCCTCGGTTTCCATCTGGCTTAATATGGAACTGGTCGCCACCGCCGTGCTGGGGCACCTCCTGTTCAAAGACCACCTGGACAAGGCGGGCTGGTTGAGCGTCGCCCTCAGCCTGAGCGCGGGCATCCTGCTTTCCTACAGCGGCGGCATAGCCGGTTTCACCGCCGGCCTGCTGGTGGCGCTGGCCTGTTTCTGCTGGGGCTTCGACAACCATTTTACGGCGCTTATCGACGACCTTTCCCCGTCCCGCAGCACCATGATCAAAGGCCTGGCGGCGGGCGCCACCAACCTGCTTATAGGCCTGGCCCTGGCCGGCAGTTTCCCGCCCGCCGCGGCTGCAGGTAAAGCCCTGCTGGTGGGTTTCCTGTGCTACGGCCTGAGCATTACCTTCTATATTTCCTCGGCGCAGAAGCTCGGCGCGGTGCGCAGCCAGCTCATCTTTTCCATAGCGCCGCTTTTCGGCGTGGCGCTTTCGGTCCTGGCCCTGGGCGAAGCGCTTTCCCCGGCGCAGGCTGTTTCCGGCGCGCTTCTTTTTATTTCCGTCTGGCTGATGCTGGCGGAGAAACACAGCCATCAGCACGAACACGTCGAAACGGAACATACGCACCAGCACAGCCACGAAGACCTTCATCACGAGCATCACGCGGCCGCGCCGGCGCGGCCGCACGCGCATTTCCATAAGCACTCCGGGGCAACGCACGCGCACCCGCACTGGCCCGACCTGCACCACCGGCACGTCCACTAACGGGCATTCTGATCCCGGAAAGAGCTATAATTTACACAATGGTTCCGGCTAAAAGCGTGCATATTTCTCTTGTGGCCCTGCTGCTGCTGGGCGCTTTTTCTTTTTCCGGGAGATTCGCGCATTTGGAGGAGCATTCGCTAAACTCCGCGCATGAACACTCGCATAACGGGGCAAACCACTCCCATGAACATGGCTCCGGCCCCGACCATCACGATCTAAGCCCCGCGCCGCTTTTCCCCGTCAGGGAGCATCAGATCCTCGCTGTGCCGCCGCACCGCTCCGCAGGGGCTGGTTCGCCTTTCCTTCCCGCCCTGCTTGCCGGCCCTGTTTTTGAAAGCCCGGAGCTGCTGTTTCGGGCGGCGCCTCCTTTTTCATCTTTGTCCCCAGCCATTCCTCATTCCGGCCTCCGTTCCGGCCGGTCTCCTCCATCCCGCCGCTGCTGACGCTTCCCCCGCCGGCGCCGCAAGGCCGCCGGTCCTATTAATTGATATTACTCGCCGTCAGCGTGTGTGACTGCGAAGCGGTTCCAGCGGCGCTTGCCGCTGTGCTAATGGCGCTGAATAGGGAAATATAATTATGCTTCAAAAAAACATAGTACCTCATAGCCGCCGGCGCGGCTTCAATAAATTGCTCGTCTTCCTGGGCCTGTTCGCGGCGCTGGCCGCGCTCTTCTGCTTTGTCCCGGACGCCTCCGCCCACGGCGTGACGGCGGGCGACAAGGGTTACATCCAGGAAAGCTCCGGCAGCCTTGCCATCCCTTTCATCTACCTGGGCGCCAAGCACATGGTGACCGGCTACGACCACCTGTTGTTCCTGGTGGGCGTGGTATTCTTTCTCTACCGCTTCAGGGACGTCGGCATTTACGTCAGCCTGTTCGCGGTCGGGCATACGGTCACGCTGCTGACGGGCACCCTGCTGAAGATCGAGGTCAGCGCCTATCTCATCGACGCCATTATCGGCTTCTCCATAGTCTATAAAGCGCTCGACAACATGGGCGCGTACCAGCGCTGGTTCGGCTTCCAGCCAAATACAAAGATCGCCACGCTGGTCTTCGGCCTGTTCCACGGTTTCGGCCTGGCCACAAAGATACTTGATTATAAAGTCTCATCGGACGGGCTTATACCCAACCTCATCTCTTTCAATATAGGGGTGGAACTGGGACAGTTGATGGGACTGGCCATGATACTCATCGCCATGGGCTTCTGGCGGCGGTCCGGGGACTTCATGCGGCACGCCTACGCGGCGCAGGTGGTGTTGATGGCAGGCGGCTTCCTGCTGGTGGGCTATCAGCTTACCGGCTTTTTTATCTCTTAAGCGCATAAATATTTACAGGAGAACATCATGTACAACGCAAACTTCCCTCATAAATCAGAACTTCCCTCCACGGCCAAGCTTATAAAGTCCACTGTCCTCGCCGCCGTTGCGGCGGGTGTCATACTTGTCACCGTAGTTATGCCGGCCGAATACGGCATAGACCCTGTTGGCGTGGGCCGCCTGCTGGGGCTTAAAAAGATGGGCGAGATAAAAATGTCCCTGGCGCGTGAAGCCGCCGCCGAGGCAGCCTCGCTGCCAGTCGCCGAAATCCGGCCCGCCGTACAGGAAATGCGGTCGGCCCCGGTTTCTGCCCCGGAAAAAGCCAAAGCCGCCGCGCCGGTCCGCGCCGATGAAATGAGCCTGACCCTGGCACCCAACCAGGGAGCCGAGATAAAGCTGGCGCTGGCGAAAGGGAAAAAAGCGAAATACACCTGGACCAGCAGCGGCGGCCGCGCCAATTACGACATCCACGGCGATTCCAAAGAATTGGGCATTAAATATCACGGCTACGGCAAAGGCTCAGAGAAAACCGCCTCGGGCGTCCTCACGGCCGCTTTTGACGGCCACCACGGCTGGTTCTGGCGCAACCGCACCAACGCCGCGCTTACCGTCACCCTCAACGTCAGCGGAGAATATACCGGCATTAAGAAGATAGATTAGGTTCGCAATAGGGCAGAGGAAAGGCGCGGTGCGTCTTCCCGGCCGCGCGAATATATTCTGAGATGATAAAAACAGCGTTCCTGTCTTTTCTTTTGTTTCCCGGCGCCGCTTCCCATGCGCAGTGGCTGGGCCCGTTGCGGCCCGCCAACGGCCAGCGTGAACCTTCTATAGTAAATAAGTTGCTTTTGGATATTGAGGCTTCTCTCCTGTCGGCGCGGCCGGAAGACACCGAGGACGATGTCCGCGACCTTGAAGACGCCGAGGATTCCGGCGCGGATATTTTTATCAGCTCCGGCATGCCTGAACCGCCGCCTCCGGTAAATCTCGGCGGCAACGGTACCCTCACGCTCACCCGCCAGGATACAGGGGAGAAGCTCAACGCGCGCTACCGCAATAAAGACGGCACCTACAATCCGGCTGAACTTGACAAGGTGACCCGCCTGATGCGCTGCAGTCTGACCGGGCGCGAAATGCCCGTCCCGGTAAAACTGGTAGAACTGCTGGATGCGGTAGAGGATAGGTTTGGGAAAAAAGGGCTCATCCTCCTGAGCGGCTACCGGACCCCGAAGCTTAACGGCCAGCTGCCAGGCGCGGCTAAAAACAGCCTTCATATGCTGGGCTGGGCGGCCGATATAAAGATTCCCGGTTACAGCTCTACAACAGTAAAGAAATACGGGTTGAAGCTCGGCGTCGGCGGCGTGGGCTATTATCCAACTAAGGGCTTTACCCACCTGGACGTAGGCAAGGTGCGCTATTGGGTGGTAAAAAAACCACCTCGCAAACGTTATGTCCGCCGTGCACGGCACGCGGCCTCGCCGGCAAAGACCGGCCGGAAAGGCAAAAAATCCGCGCCGCAGCGCCAGGCGGCGGGAAAGCGCACGGCCGCAAAGAAAAAACCGGCGTAACTTATGCAAAGAACCATAGCCTTCGTTTTCGCCGCGCTGTTCTTCCCGGCGGCCGTCTTTTCCGAGGGGCCCGCTATCCCGGATAAAGTAACGCTGAAAAAGACCGGTATCAAGAAAATAGTGCTCGACGCCGGCCATGGCGGCAAAGATCCCGGCGGCCCCAGGCGGTTCGGTCTCAAGGAAAAAGAGCTGAACCTGCTGGCCGCTAAAGAACTTTACGCTTTGCTTAAAAAAGAGAAGCTGTTTGCCACGCTGCTTACGCGCGAAACGGACGTTTTTGTTCCACTGTCCGAGCGGTCGCGCATAGCCAACGACTTCAAAGCCGATATTTTTATCTCCATCCACGCCAACGCCTGCGGCAACCGCAAAGAAAACGGCTTCGAGATTTACTTTATGTCTGAAAAAGCCTCCGATCCCTGGGCGGCCGAGGTGGCCGATTATGAAAACTCCGTGACGGAGCTGGAAGAAGGCGGGCAAGGCGACCCTGCGGCCATGCTGCTTCACTCAATGGCACGTAACGAATACTTAAACGACGGCAGCTTCCTGGCGGGCCTGGTGGCGGCCGAGATGGGCAAGGGCACCCCGTTCGCCAACCGCGGCGTCAAGCAGGCGGCTTTTTACGTGCTCCGCGGCACCTATGCTCCCGGCATACTCGTGGAAATGGGCTTCATGACCAATTCCACGGACCAAAAGAAACTTAACGATAAAAGAATCCGCGCTAAGATCGCCAAAGCTATTTACCGGGGTATTATGAAATACGCCGATCTAAAAGGCTGGAAGAGGCGATAATAGCCCAATTTAAATTACCCACTCGACAGAACGCTTACTCAATATTTAAAAATAAAAGTTGGCCTTCGCTCCGTAAAAACCCTTTAAGCGTGTTTGTCACAATTTCTGGCGAAATGGCCTTTTAAATACGCGCAAGAATGCGCCAAGGCAGCGTTTCCACTACGTGCCCGTGTCATTCCACCCCGCGTTTACGATGAGCACCTGGACGTTATGATCTGCGGCAACGGCCCTAGCGGCCGCAGCTCCGCCTTTGCCTGGCGGCAAAGCCGGGACTGCTGCCGCGGGCTGCTCTTTACGAAGCGGAGGCCGGCCAAACCTGCGCAAACAGCGCTGACCAGGCCGGGCATCCTTAAACAATCAGGTAACGGCCATGCGCCCCCCTTGCCGCCGTTGGCGGTAAGGCCGGCGCCAACAACCGCGGCCTTGCGGGAAAAGAGAGAAGAAGCAGAGCCAATAACAAAAGAATTTACTGCGGGGAAAGAAGCTACTTCTTCTCCACCAGGTCCATGCCGCACTTAGGGCATTTGCCTGGTTTATCACCCTCATAATGACCCATGGGGCAGACGTACTTCGCGCTCTTTTTCTCGGCTTGCCCGGCGGCATCTTTCCCGGGCCCGGCCATCTCCGCATGGTCTTTATGATCGCATGCCGTTGCCGCGGCCAGCAGCAGCGCCGCCGCCACCTGCAACATTAGTTTCGTGTTCATCGTATTCTCCTCCTACCGCTTTAACCCGGTAAATTGCGGTCGCAATTTCCGCCCGCTTCTCGGGGGCAGACAAAGCCGGCCCTCACGGCACTGCATATCCGCATATGCGGATATCCCGCCGTGGCCGCTTCCCCCGCTCTGTTAATGTCTGTGTTCCGTGCTCTCAAGCTCTCCCACTGGCGCCGCGTACGGCATGGCAGCGGCAGACACCGTCACTTCCTGCGTTGCCGGGGCATGTTTATGTTTTCCCCATGCCCGCCTAAAAAGAACATCGCCCCCATCATACCGCCATAATAATTATTCCCGTAGTCAGCATTATTCCTCCAGTTCTGTCAGTCAAAAGCGTTCTCTTTCTTCTTCCATAAATAGAACACCACCGGGTACACCAGCAGTTCCAGCGCAAAGCTCGAAGCGAGTCCCCCTATCATGGGCGCGGCTATGCGCTTCATCAGGTCCGAACCCGTGCCCAGCGACCACATTATCGGGATAAGACCCATAAAGGCCGCCGCCACCGTCATCATCTTCGGGCGTACCCGCTTCACCGCGCCATGCATGATGGCTTCTTTAAGGTCCGCGGTATCTTTCATGCGCCCGGCTTTCTTCATGTCGTCGTATGACAGGTCCAGGAACAACAGCATAAACACTCCGGTCTCGGCGTCCAGCCCCATCAGCGCTATCATACCCACCCATACCGCTATGGAAACATTGTAACCCAGGAAGTACAGCAGCCACACCGCCCCTATCAGCGAGAACGGCACGGCCATCAGCACTATAAGGGTCTTGGCCGCCGAACGGGTGTTCATATATAACAGCATGAAAATAATGAACAGCGTAAGCGGCAATACTATCTTAAGCCTTTCGCGCACGCGCAGCATATTCTCGTACTGACCGCTCCATTCCAGCGAATAGCCGGCCGGCAGTTTAAGATTGGCGGCAATATGCTCCTTGGCGGCTTTCACGTAGGTTCCCACGTCTATGCCCTCAATGTCCACGTAGACGTAGCCCGACAACAGGCCGTTCTCGTCGCGGATCATCGCCGGGCCCTGCCGCAGCTCGATGTCGGCGATCTGGGCCAGCGGCACGTTTACGCCGTCCATGGTGGTGACCAGCACGCGGCCCAGTTTCCTCAGATCGTCGCGGTACTCGCGGGCGTAGCGCACATTTATCGAATAACGCTCCCGGCCCTCCACGGTGGTAGATACCGGCTCGCCGCCTATGGCGGACATCACCGCCGTCTGGGCCTCCATTACCGAAAGCCCGTAGCGGGCCAGCTGCTCCCTTTTCAGCGTGAAGTCCAGGAAGTAGCCGCCGGCGGTGCGTTCGGCGAAGGCGCTCCTGGTCCCTTTCAGGTGGGTAACCAGCTGCTCCACTTGCACGCCGACCTTCTGTATCTGCTCCAGGTCCGCGCCGTAGATCTTTATCCCTATCGGCGTGCGGATGCCGGTCGAAAGCATGTCTATCCTGGCCTTAATAGGCATGGTCCAGGCGTTCGACACGCCGGGGAAGCGCATCTTCGAATCCATATCGGTAATAAGTTCATCCCAGGTCAGTTTATCGTACCAGACATGGCTGAGAATGCCGCGCAGGAACTCCGGAGCCCAGGAGGAGTACCAGCGCGGCTTCGCGCGCCACTCCTCGGCGGGTTTCAGCACCACCGTGGTCTCCATCATCGAAAAAGGCGCCGGATCCGTGGACGTTTCCGCCCGCCCCGCCTTGCCGAACACCCGCTCCACTTCGGGTATGCTTTTCAGGATCCGGTCCTGAAGCTGCAGAAGTTTCTGCGCTTCGGTCACCGAAAGCCCCGGCAGGGTGGTGGGCATGTAAAGGATGGTGCCTTCGTTGAGGGGCGGCATGAATTCCGAGCCCAGCTTGAGGTATACCGGGATGGTGGAAAGCACCAGCAGCAGCGAGAAAGCGATGGTCTTTAACGGGTGGTCCAGCACCCACTTGCAGACCGGCTCATACACCGCGAACAGCATTTTGCTGATGGGGTGTTTTTCTTCCGGATAATAAGTTCCGACAACCACCGTATTCACCACTTTCCCGAACCACAGCGGTTTTATGGGGAACGGGTCCATGCGGGCGAACATCATCCGCAGCGCCGGGTCCAGCGTCACGGCCAATATGGCCGCCATGAACATGGAAAGGTTCTTCGTGTAGGCCAGCGGCTTGAACAGCCGCCCCTCCTGGTCCACCAGCGTAAAGATCGGCAGGAAAGCCACCGCTATCACCAGCAGCGAGAAGAACACCGACGGCCCCACTTCCTGCAGGGCCTCCAGCCGCACGGCATGAAAATCCCCCTTTCTTCCCCCGCTCTGCCATAGTTCCAGTTTCTTATACGCGTTCTCCACCTCCACTATAGCGCCGTCCACCAGCACGCCTATGGAGATGGCTATGCCCGACAAAGACATTATATTGGACGAGATGCCCATGAAATACATGGGGATGAAAGCCAGGAACACAGACACCGGGATGGTCACTATCGGGATAATAGCCGACGGCACATGCCACAGGAAAATAAGTATCACCAGGCTGACAATTATCATTTCTTCGGTCAGCTGGCGCTTAAGCGTTTCAATAGCCTTATATATCAGCCCGGAGCGGTCGTAGGTGGTCACCAGTTCCACGCCTTCGGGAAACGAGGGTTTTACCTGCTCCAGTTTTTCCTTCACCCTTTGTATCACCTTCAGCGCGTTTTCCTTATGGCGGATTATCACTATGCCGCCCACGGCGTCGCCCTCGCCGTCCAGGTCGGAGATACCGCGCCGTATCTCGGGGCCTGTCTCAACTCTTGCGACGCTCTTTATCAGCACCGGCGTGCCGTTGGCGTCCCGCGCCACCACTATGTTCTCAATATCTTTCACGCTCCGGGCATAGCCCTTGCCGCGTATCATGTATTCCGCGCCCGAAAACTCTATCAGCCGCCCGCCCACATCGTTGTTGCCGCCCTTCACGGCGTTCAGCACTTTCTCAAGCGGGACATTGTAGGCCGCCATGGCGTTGGGGTCCAGATTCACCTGGTACTGCTTCTGAAAGCCTCCGATAGAAGCCACTTCCGCCACGCCCGGCACCGCCTGCAAATGGAACTTCAGGTTCCAGTCCTGGAAAGAGCGCAGCTCGGACAGGTCATGCCTGCCGCTCTTGTCCACCAGGGCGTACTGGTACACCCAGCCCACACTGGTGGCGTCCGGGCCTATCTCGGTTTTAACGCCTTCCGGCAGGCGGCCCTGGATCTTATTTAAGTACTCCAGCACGCGGGCCCTGGCCCAGTAGATATCCGTGCCGTCCTGGAAAATAACATACACATACGAAAATCCGAAATCCGAAAAACCGCGGATAGTCTTCACCTTCGGCACGCCCAAAAGCGACGTGATAACGGGGTAAGTTACCTGGTCCTCCATTATATCCGGCGAGCGGTCCCAACGGGAATAAACTATCACCTGCGTGTCGGAAAGGTCCGGGATGGCGTCCAGCGAGATGCTCCTTACGCAATAATAGGCCCCCACCATGGCCGCCATGGCGAAAATAATAACCAGGGCCTTGTTATGGGCGGAAAAAGCGATGATTTTTTTTATCATGGCCTATTCCAGCACCGAGGATTTCAGCCTGGCCTCGGAATCTATCAGGAAATTAGCCGAGGTCACCACGGTCTCCCCGGCCTTCACGCCGGCCAGGACCTCGGTGTAATCATCGCCCTCAAAGCCGGCCCTCACTTCCCGCGGCTCAAAACCTTCTTCGCCCTTATCCACAAAAACCAGCTTTCGCGGGCCGCTGCTGATAATAGCGCTCTGCGGCACCGTCAAACGCGCTTCCAGCGCCACCTTTATCCTTATCTCGGCGTACATCTCGGGCTTCAGCATATTGCCCGGGTTCTCCACCTCGGCCCTCACCCGCAACGTGCGCGTCTCGGCCGACAGGATCGAGTCCACGGCCTTTATCACCCCGCGGAAAACCCGGCCCGGGTAGGCCGGCGTCACAGCCTCTATCGCCTGGCCGGGTTTTACCAGGTCTATCTCGTACTCGTATATCTGGGCGTAAAGCCAGGCCCTGGCGCCGGGCAGCAGCAGGTTGGCGGCGCCCTCCCCGCCGCGGTCCAGCTCGCTTATCTGCCCGTCGGAAAGCCCCGCCTGCCTCAGCCGCAGTTCCGAAGCCCGTATCAGGGCCTCGGCCCGCTCATGCACTTGCGGCCAGGCGCTGTCCTTCACTTTGTCACGGGCTATAACGGCCTCTTTATATTCCGCAATGGACTGGTACAGGTCCGGGTCATAAGCCACCCGGCCGGAGCTCAGCACTGTGTGGGTCAGCGTCCTGTAAGCCGCGCGGGCGGTCTTCACGCCGATAAGCTGCCTTTTCGCCGCATCCATCCGTATCGGGGCCCGGCCGCCCACTTCTTTGGCCTCGCCTTCAACTTCATACACCGGCGTATACTCCATACCCATTTCGTCCTTCATGGGCGTTTTGGATATTATAGAGGGGTTCATCGGGGCGCGGTAGAATTTTATTTTCTTCTCCGCAGGCCGTGCCGCCGGCTCTTCGGCCGGCGCCGCTTCGCCTCCTTCGGTTTTAACCAGGTTCATCCCGCAGATGGGGCATTGTCCGGGCTTGTCGGAAGTGTAAGCCGGGTGCATGGGGCAGTGGTACAGGCCTTTATCCTGACCGGCGCCATGGCCGCCGTGCCCGCCGCGCGCCAGGTAATATTTTATACCCACGGCAGCCGCGGCCAGCAGTAGAAGCCCGAGAATTATCAAAACGATATTCTTTTTAGCTTTCATTTTATTTCCTGTTGCGCTGGAATTGCGCCGCCGGGCGGCGTACCGGCAAGCTGTTCAACCCGGGCCAGCCAGGTCTGGTAGTCCACCACGTAGCGGTAGTAGTCCATCCGGAGGTCCAATAACGTGCGCTGCGCGTCCAGCAGGTCCATAAAATCGGCCTTCTCCGCCTGGTAGCCGCTCTGCGCTATTTTCAGCGCTTCCTCGGCCTGCGGTATCACGCTGTTGCGGTAAAGGTCCACCAGCCGCAGGCTGCTGCGCGCCTTTATGTCGGCCTCCCTCAGGTCGGAGGCCAGTTCGTTGCGGGCGGCTTTATATTCCGCCTCGGCCATTTCTTTTTCCGCGCCGGCTTCCTTCACCATAGCCTTCTGTTTCGCAAACCACAGTGGCACAGTTAATCCCAGCGCCACGTCGTAAGTGTTATCCATGTCCTGGCCGGGCGCTTTCCGCTTCCTGTAAAGCAGCATAAAATCAGGCAGATATTCCGCCTTTGAGAGCGTCAGCCGGCGGCCGGCCTGCGCGGCTTTCAGTGAATAGCTTTTCAGTCCCGGGTTTAATACAAATGCCGCCGCGCGCAGTTCTTCGTAACCCGCGCCGGCCCGGGCAGGCTCCAGCTCCGCGGGCTCCGGCAGGGGGGCGAGCGTGTCCCGGTCCATCAACGCGTTAAGCATGGCGGCGGCGGTTTCTTTTTCCTGTTTAACCGTCACCAGCATATTAAGCGTCCGCGAAAGCTCCACCTGGGCCTTTATCGCGTCGCTCTGCGAGGCTTTCCCCACCGAATACTTGGCTTCGGCTATTTTTGCGAACCCCTGCAGCACATCCACCGTTTCATTGTAGATCTGTCCGGCTTTGGCGGCCATATAATACTCGTAAAAAAGCGCCTTGGCCTTGGCGGCCAGCTCCCGGTCTTTAGCGTCGTACAGGGTTGTGTAAAAAGCGTGTTCGTCTTTTGCAATACTCTTACGCAACAGAAGTTTGTAGGGGTTGTCTATCTCCTGGCTTATGGCTATGTTTCTTTCACCCGCGTCGCCTATAAAGCTCTTTCCCGCAGGCGTGTACATCCGCTCGAACTCCAGCACCGGGTCTTTAAGAATATAAGCCTGCTTTATCCGGCTCTTCGCGGCCAGGGAAACCGCTTTAGCGGCCTTAAGGTCGGGGTTCTTGTCCCGGACCTCTGCCAGCACCTCCGCCAGGCCAAGCCTTGCGCCGGCTTGCGCGCCGGCGGCGGCGCACAAGCCTGAAACCAACAGGAACGCTGCTATAACAGTCTTCATAGGATATGGCCTTACTTGCAGTCCTCTTACTAGTGAGTATGCCCCTCATGCCCGGCAGGCGCGGCCGGCAGCGCGCTGCCCGCAGGTTTTTCCTCCTGGCCCCCGGTAATCGCGGCTACCGCGGGTTTTACCGCCGCCCCCTCCAGGTAGACCATGCGCGCGCCTATATCAGCCCCCTGCATAACAGCCAGGTTGGCCAGTCCCAGCAGCGCCAGGAAAGCCCACGCGCCCTTAGGCCGGTGTTCCGACTGGAAGAAACTCCACGCGCTAAGTACGCCCGTCCACACAAGAACTATCCAGGCCAGGGTCTTATGTGTTCCCATCATGTGGTGGATAGTCTCGTTATGCGGGAAGCTGCCCGCCGCAAACAACCCCGTTGTCAGCGCCGCCACCGTGCCGGCCGCCGCCAGATAAAGGCAGGCCCTGCCTGCGGCGTTAAGCACCGGCTTCTTTAAAACTATTCCCAAAGCGTACAAGAGAAATGCGCCGGGCAGAAACGCTATCGGAAAATGCACGAACATCGGGTGGATGTTAAATAATTCGCGCATCGCGCTGAAACCGAATAAAGACCAGTCCATATACTCCCCGTTATTTCTGCTTTGCTTTCTTCCTCTCCCAGGGCGGGACATCCGAACCCGAGACAAGAAAGGGAAATACAGCTTCAACTGTTTTGCCGGATGGCAGGCCGACTATAAATTCCGCCTCCCATTTGTTGCTCATCCCGAGTGCCAGGTGCATGCCGTAAACGCCGGAACGGCTCTCCTTGCGCAGCGCCCGCGGCGCCAGGCATGAATATGGCCCAATTCCACTAACACTTTATCGCTTTACTCATTGCAAGTCAACAAACCGTGCGGCGAGTTCCTCACATGAATTTTCACTTAAAAGAAAGCGGCGCCGGCAGAGGGCAGGGCGGCCGCGCCCCCCTTGCCGGCTGCGGCGGCAAGGCCCGCGCCAACAACCGCGGCGGCGGCGGGCCCTTGACAAATGCGGCCGTGTCGGGTAGAATGTGAGTGAGTGATTACTTATGAAAAAACAAACCACCGAAGTGCGGCAAGAACAGATAAAGCGGGCGGTGCTGGAAATTATAGCCTCCGAGGGGCTGGCGCGCCTTTCTACGCGCAACCTGGCCAAGCGGGTGGGCATAAGCGAAGGCGCCATCTTCCGCCATTTCAGGACCAAGCAGGACATCATCCTGGGCATCATGCAGGACGTAAAGAAGGATATGGTAGGGGGGATGCGCGCCGCCGCCGCGCCGGGCAAGCCCGCCGATAAGCGCCTTTTCGGGCTGATGTGCGCCCAGATCCGATACATATTGAAGAATGAGGGCATGAACATACTCCTCTTCTCGGAGGCGGCGCATTATAACGACAGCGTCCTCAAAACCGAGTTCCACGGCATACTCGCCTCCCAGAAGAAACTGCTGGCCGGAGTGATACGGGACGGCATAAAAGAGGGGCTCTGGCGCGAACTTATAAGCGTGGAGGATGCGGCCATGCTGTACCTGGGCATACCCATAAGTCTGAACATAGAGCTGGTGCTCAATCGGAAGGGCGTAAACACTGAAAGTTTCTGTAAAAGGATGTTCTTTCTCTTTTCGGGGATACTTGCCAGGTAGGAGAGCCGTTTATGAAGGTTACAATAATTATCACGGCCGCCGTGTGCGCCTTTGCCGTCGTCCCCGGCGCGCGGGCCTTAACGCTGGACGCCGCGCTGGACGCGGCCTTAAAGAACAGCCCGGCGCTTAACATGGCCCGCGAGGCCGCGGCCTCCCAGCAATACAGAAAATACGGCGCGCGCGTTTCGCGGCTGGGAGAGGTTACGGTCATCGGTAACCTCACCCGGTATAACCTGGAGCGCACCCTTACCCCCATGGTGCCGCCCATAACCGCGCCCTTCCCGCTCTCCGACGATACCATTACCAACGTGGGCGGCTCCTACACCCTGCCCCTCTTCACCGGGTTCAAACTGAGCAAAAATATTTCCATCGCTTCTCTGGGTTATGAAATAGCCAAGGCCCAGAGTTCTCTCACCCAGCGGCAGGTGGCGTTCAACGTCTATTCGCTCTTCCTTAAGGGCCTTGCCCTCAAGGAACAGCTGCAGGCCAAGACCGAACAGGAAAAAGCCCTGGCCGAACTGCACAAGAACATCGAGCTCGGCGTAAAGGTGGGCCGCTACGCGGCCATAGACCTGAAGAAAGTGGATTACCAGTATGAAATGGCGAAAGCCCAGCGCCAGGGCCTGGAGAACAATATAACCGCGCTGAAGGCCGGCCTGGACCAGCTCACCGGCCTGGAAACGGACGACTGGGATTTCGAGCCCGTGGAACTTAAGGAAAAGGCGTATCCGCCGCTGGAGGACCTGGTAAAGACCGCCCTGCTGGACCGCGAAGAAATGACCATGAGCATGAAGAAGAAGCAGATAGCCGCGGCCAATTACTCCAAGTCCAAATACGCCTACCTGCCGGAGATCTCGGCCAACTATACTTATTTCAGGAGCATCGGCGGCGGGGGCAGCGTGCCGCTGTGGAATTACGGCGTGGCCGCGCAATGGTCCGTTTTCGATTTCGGCAAAAGGGCTTTCGACATGGTGAGCCAGAAGCGGGACTATAAAAGCGCTAAGGCCGGAGAAACCGCGCAGGCGCTGTCCGTGCGCCGGGAGATGGTGGAGGCTTATACCGGCCTGCAGACCCAGCTGGCCATGCACGAAGCCGCCGGCAAGGCGCTGGCTTACGCCAAAGACACCAAAGAAGTTGAGAACGTGAAGTACCAGCAGAACGCGGGCAGCATGTACGATCTGCTGCTTTCCCTGGCCCAGTATTACGACGCGCTGTCGCAGGAGCGGGGCGCGTATTACGGCGTGTTTACGGCGGGCAAATACCTGGAGTTCAGCGCGGGAGAAAAAATATGAGCGTCTCAAAGATAGCCGAAACCTTTAAAAACCTGAAAGTCCGCAGGTACGGTCTGATAACGCTGGGCGCTATACTGCTGGCCGTGCCCGTGATAAAGCGCAAGCTCGACATAGCCCGGGAAAAAACCCCCAGGACCTACCCCGTGGCGCTGGAGCTGGCCTCGCCGCGCCTGGGCGTGCTGCGCGCGCGGGAGACCTACCTGGGCTTGTTCAAGCCGGAGAACCAGGCGGCCTTAAGTTCCAGGCTGAGCGCACGCGTGGTCTTTATAGCCGACGAGGGCACCGCCGTAAAGAAAGGCGACGTGGTGCTGCGCCTGGACACCTCGGACCTGGCCGCCGGCGCCGAGGCGCTCTCTATAAAGAAGCAGAACCAGGAGAAGGTGTACAACCGCGACAAGGTCCTCTTCGACAACGGGGCCGTCTCGCAGGAGCGGCTGGAGAGCTCGCAGAACCTCTACCAGCAGGCCGTGTCCGCCTACGAGGCCGCCTCCGCGCAGTTGAGCTATGGCGTGATAAGCGCGCCTTTCGACGCCGTAGTGGGCAAACGCTTCCTGCAGCCCGGCGACACCGCATACCCCGGCAAGGTGCTGGCGCAGCTCGACGGCACCGGCCCCGGCTACGAGGTGTACTCCGACCTGCCGGTGGAAACCGCTGTTAAAATAAAGCCCGGCTCGGAGCAGGAGATAACCTTTAACGGCGGTTTCCAGCGGGCCCGCGTAAAAGCCGTGGTCCCCGCCGCGGCCAACAACCTGATGACGGTAAAACTGGCCCTTACCGGCAATAAGCTCCATATCCCCGCCGGCACCTACGTGGACACGCATTTCTATACCTCGGTCAGCAGCGGCTTCATAGTGCCGGCCAACTCGGTGTCGCGCAACATGAACGGCTACTTCGCGCTTACGGTAAAGAACGGTACGGTGCACTGGGCGCCGGTGAAAGTGCTGGGGACCGACGGCGTGAGCTACTGCGTGGAAGGCCTGGCCCCGGCCGCGCGGCTGGGCACGGCTTCGCGGCAGGACCTGCTGAAGATCTACGAGGGGCAGCAGGTGAAGGCGGTCCGGGAGGGCGGGGCCCATGACTAAATATTTCCTTTCGAGGCCGCACCTCGTCTTCGCGGCGCTCATAGGGTTCTCGGTGCTGGGCGTGGTGGGCTTTTTCAGTATCCCGCGCGACCTGTTCCCGCCGGCGGACCGCCCGCAGGTGGCCGTGGTCACCGTGGAGCCGGGCGCCTCGGCCCGCTACGTGGCGGACCATGTGAGCGCCATCATTGAGCGCCAGCTTTACACCATTAACGGGGTAAGGCGCGTCTACTCCACCTCCAACGACGGATTTTCCATAGTGACGGCCGAATTCAACTACGGCAAGCCCATAGCCGAGGCTAAGACCGACGCGGCCAACGCGCTGACCAAGATCCAGAACCTGCTGCCGGCGGACATCCAGGCGCCCTCGGTCTACGAAATTACTTCCTATACCCCGCCGGTAATAGTGCTTTCGCTTTCTCCCAGGCCCGGCTCCAAGCTGGACCTGGCCGACCTGCGCTACATGGCGGAAAACTACATAAAGCCGGAACTGCTCAAAGCCGGCAACGTTTCCAACGTGGACGTGTTCGGCGGTTTCCAGAAGGAAATAAACATCTTCGTGGACAACACCAAACTGGCCGGCCTGCGCCTGACAACGCAGGACGTGGCCGCGGCGCTGAAACTGGGCAACAAAGACATGCCGATGGGCATAGTGATAAACCAGGCCAGCCAGAATGTGTTCCGCCTGCTCACCGAGGCCGCCGATATAAGCCAGCTAGGCGACATCAGCGTGACCCCGGCGGTAAAACTGAAGGACGTGGCGGTGGTCGCCTACGGCATAAAGGACCCCCCCGCCTCGCTCTACCGCGGCAACGGGAAGCAGGGCATAGCGCTGGCCATACAGCGTCCCTATGGCGGCGCGGTGCTGGACACCATAAATTCGGTCAACAAGCTGGTGCCGGAGCTTAAAAAACGCTTCCCGCAGTTAGACATCCAGACCGCGGACTCACAGGAGGAACTGGTAAAACTCAGCAATTCCAACATGATAGACGCGCTGCGCGACGCCATCATCTTCACGTCGTTGGTCATCTTCATCTTCCTGGCGGACCTGCCGCTTACCATCATAGCGGGGCTGTCCATCCCGTTCGTGTATCTGGCCACCATAGGCATCATGTGGCTGCTGGGCATAGGCTTCAACATAGTCAGCCTCACCGGCATCATCCTGGCGCTGGGCATGCTGGTGGACGACGCCATAGTGATCCTGGAGAACATCAAACGCCACCATCAGGAACTGGGCAAAAGCGCCGAGCGCGCCGCCATCGACGGCACCGAAGAGGTGATGCTGGTGGTGTTCGGCGGAACCCTCGCCACGGCGGTCATTCTGCTGCCGCTGCTCTTTGTAGGCGATTACCCGGAGAAGATCTTCAGGCCGCTGGCCGGCACGCTGATGATAGCCGTGCTGGTCTCTTACGTGGTGTCCATCACCTTCATCCCCATAGTGGCCAGGAAGTTTATGAGCCTGGGCGGCGGGAAGGGCTTTAAGTTCGAAGGCCGCCTGAACGCCTGGATGGAGGCGGTGCTCGCGCCGCTCAAGGCCTTTTACATAAACCTGAACCGCTACATGATGGAGCGCCGCAGCCTGCGGCTGGCGTTCATCCTGCCGCTGTTCATGCTGTTCGCCGTGAGCCTGCGCGTGATCCTGCCGCTGGAGGGCCGCGATCTGATGCCGCCCATGGACACCGGCATAGCCAAGGTGAAAGTGGCCCTGGCTTCTAACACCCCCATCTGGAAGGTGAACGAGCGCGCCGCCGAGCTGGAAAAATATATCTACGGCCTGGGCGATATCCGGTCCGTCTCCACCGCCATAGGCACGGAGCCCGGCGTATTCACCGTGGCGGGCGGTACACCATACCAGCTGTTGATGACGGTGCATTTCGTCAACCGCTTCGACCGCAAAGAAGACATCTGGGCGCTGGAGGGGAAAATACGGGACTTCGCGCGCGGCCTGCCCGGCGTGAAATACGCGGACGTCTACGATTTCGGCGCCGCGGCTTTCTCCTCCATCGTGGCCAACGTGGACGCCACGCTTTCCGGCCCGTCCATCAAAGACCTCGATACAGCCGGCAAGAGCGTCATGGAGGCCATGGCCGCCACCAAGGGACTTAAATCCTATTCCCGCTCGTGGGACACCGACAGCCTGGAGACCGACTTCCGCATAGACAAGCTCAAATGCGCCCTGTACGGCGTCACGCCGGGCGGTGTGGCGGGCCAGGTGGCGCAGGGCCTTGCCGGCGTGGTATCGTCGGTACTGACCGTTCCCAACGAGACCGGCCTGATGATAAAGGTGATAGAGAAGGCGGACCTGCGCGACCGGGTGGGCAAGTTCGGCAGCTACCTGGTGGCCACGCCCAAAGGTTTCATACCGCTGGCGGCCATGGGGAACTTCGTGGACAGCACCGAGCCCACGGTGATAACGCGCCAGGGCATGCAGTACACGCTGGACGTGTACGGCTACCGCTCCACTTTCCCTATAACCCATATCATGGAAAGCTTCGAGGCCGCCATGAAGAAATTTACCCTGCCCGAAGGCGTAACCTTAAAGCAGACCGGCGACATAGACATCATGATGAACACCACGCTGCGCATGCTCGGCGCCATAGCCATGGGCATAGTGATACTTTACCTGGTGCTGGTGCCGCTCTTTGGTTCGTGGAAAGCCCCGGCGGCCATCGTCATAGCCATACCGCTGGGCGCCATAGGCGGCGCCTGGTCGCTACTGCTGGCCGACAAGCACGTCTGCGTACCGGCCATCATGGGGTTCGTGCTGCTGGGCAGCATCATAGTGAAGAACTCCATCCTGCTCATAGACTTCATCCAGGCCTACGAGCGCGATGGCAAAGACCTGAAGACGGCCATTTACGACAGCATAACGGTAAGGACGCGCCCGATACTTATGACGGCCTTCGCCACCTCCGTGGGCATGGTGCCCATAGCTCTGGAATGGGCCATAGGTCTGGAGCGCCTCTCGCCGCTGGCCATAGTGTCCATAGGCGGGCTTATCTTGGGCACTTTTCTTACGCTGGTGTACGTGCCTTATTTCTACTACCTGATGGCGAGCGGGCCGAAAGCGGGCCGCGCGGAATAACATATCCACTTAATATTCGTACCGCAGGGAGAGGTATAGGGCGGGCTACCGCTTGAAAAGGCAGTGCTGGAAGGCGCCGTACTGCTGCCGCTGGGGCTGGGCGAAGGCACCGAACTGCTTAAGCCCATGGCCATAGCCGTAATAGGCGGCCTGCTGTTCTCGATGTATCTTACTTTCCACTTCATGCCCGCGGCTTTTACGCTGCTCAATGAAAGGCATCGGCCGCCATGAAGGCGATTGGAGTCTGGCCCAGCTCCGGCAGGTGCTGGACCGACCGGAATTGCTGGCCCCGCTCAACCGCGCGAGGAACTGGGAGAGATGAGCTGCGGGCGAGGTTCTGATGGTACAAACTCCTTTATCGACTAGACTCAAAGAGGTGGACTGGTTGTTCCTTAAGCTGGGGGCCGCTTGCAAATTATCTCACTATATTCTAGCCTGACCTTACAGGCTGGGGGGCCTGATTCTTGACAGGCTGAAGGCGTAACGCCTATAATGTAGTTGCGAAATATCGCAACTACAACAGCGAGGCTATTATGACAAAAAAGGAAACCAGACGGCTGATCTACACAATGCACGCGCAGGTCTGCTCCGTGCTCTCCAACGCCAAGCGCCTTGAGA
>MGUA01000006.1 GCA_001799735.1 Elusimicrobia bacterium GWB2_63_22
GGATTTCCGGTTTGGGTTGAACAACACTGATTGGCTACACGGATTTTGCCGCCCATGAGCGGGAAGTAATTGCTTTGCGATATATAAAGCATCAGGGAAGTAAGTGATGACCTCGTCGCCGATTTTCTATTGCCTGATGAAAAAGGAGGGGGGAGACTTTCGAGGGGGCGCCGGAAAAAATAATTTTTAATTAATTTTCGCGCGATAGAAAAGAAAAATGCAGGCGAGCGTAGCAGTTGCCCGCCGCTGCTGCGGCCGGCAACTGCTACGCGAGCAGTAAGATGCAGAACACCGCGTTGTTCGGCGAAGCCGGGAGGCGGCCGCCGGGCGGACGCCGCAAGAGGAGGTTGTTTTCTTCTTCCCCGCGAGCCGGGCGAGCTTCAACAGCGCGGGGCGAGCGAGCGGAGCGCTTGCCGGCCGCGTTAGCGGCAGGCCATAGTGCGACGCCGCGAGCATAAGATGCAGCATACCGCTTCTTGTGATCCTGGTGGATAGCGGTAGACCTGGTGGTCCTGGATTTTAGGCAGAGTTTGAAAGAGGTTTCGGGAATCATCTTATGTTACTATACGACGGGGAAATAATTGAAATTCCTAAAGAAATCCACCGAAGCGAGCTCTCCGGCGGAAGTCAGGCAGGCATCATTATCATTAACATCTTTGCAGTTAACGACAAAAGAATGCTCCCCATCCGGCAGATTTAAATTATTTAAATTTTGGCGAAAAATAAAATTATCATGACCAAGACTGACAGGTTGAACCCCGGTGGCGCCCCCGAAGGACGAATAGAATGGAAATCCATTTTGCCCTTCGCCGACACGCCCGCCGTACCCGAAAGTGGGAAGGCCGAGTATCAAATAAGGAAGAGGAAATCGATTATGAAAGCAATAATAATTACAGTGGTGGGCCTTTTTCTGTCTCATCTAGTGGTTTATGGTCAAGATAAAGGCCCTCAATCTCGAATTGTCCTTGAGGAGGAAGAGATTACACTTTTTGATGGGAACGGGAAAGAAATTGAGAAACGCTATGTAAGCAACTTAGGGGAATCTAAAAAGAAAATACTAAATCAGGTGAAAATGCAGGTACATAATAAGCTTAAGGTTAAAACTGAGCAAGAAGTGCAGTCAAAACAATTATGGAAAAAAGCCAAGGAGGAAACCGAAAAACTAATTAAGATTAAGGAATTGAAAAATCCGAAACTTAAATTCTTTGGCCCCGATGGCGCAATTGTAAAGGAGTTGATGCTTGATAACGAAGTGAAACGGCATAGAACCCCGTCGAAAGAGACCAAGGAGTTGATAGAAGTTTCTTCGGAGAATATCCAGGTCGCAATACTTCCAGAAACTGCCAATGTCGTCGGTATTATAGAGATGAATACGGTCACGGCTTTTGATTCACGGATAGCTTCGACGATGACTTTTGAATACCTGAATGCAGAAGGCGACGTCTTATGGATTGTAAAAGAGATAAAGCCTTGGGTGAATTCTGCCCCGAGACGAGGCGCTCTATTTTCGTCCGATGGAAAGCGAGTGGCACTTGCAATTGCTCATTTGCCTGATAATGCGGATATGGAGTTGTACCCTAACTGGGTCGTTGTTTATGACGGGGCGGGGAAGGAGCTTGTGCGTTTTGGCCCATATGATCAGTTAAGAAATCTGTACCTTTCAAAAAATGGGCGATATGGGTATTTTGCTACAGGGAATTCATCAGTCTGTTTTTCTGTCGATGACAAGAATTTACACGAATTCCCTCAAGAGCGCGTTAAGCGAGAGTTAAATGGTGTTATCCGAGTTTCAGAGACAGGGCGCTGTACGATTAATAGGGTTGTGCTTCCTACGGAAATTAATGAGGATGGAGAGCCAAAAACAAAAGTTGTTAGGGAATTTTCGTTTAAGGAATAAGTCCTATGAGAAAGGTACGAATTCTTAGCGTAGCATGCTTAACCATCAGTGTTTTGATGTCTAATGCTTTTGCGCAATTCCTTGAGCCGCCATTTGCTGGACAGACGATTACAACGGATTTTGGCCCACGTATTCAGCCGGTTCTTGATGCAACATGGTTTCATGCTGGCATTGACTATAGCCCCGCTGCTGGGGATGCTGATGCTGGTTATGATATTCCCGCTATTGAACCGGCGGTCATTACCGCTATCGGGCGACAAGGTACAGCTGGGTGGGTCGTAAATTTCTACTCCACCGAAAACCCTAATAGGGAATGGAGCTATCTCCATACTTTTGAAAATGTTACCGAGGCTCCTAGCGCGTTGGGGCGATTTGAGCTTGGTAAATTGAGTGACGGGGCTCACTACATAATTCGTTTCACGAATGCTTCGCGGACAACAGTCGATAAAGCTTTTATCGATGATGAGCATAATGGTTGGCCAGTGACATCTCAGGCTGGCCAGGTAGTTGTAGCATATAGTGCCGCCGACTATAGAGAAGCCGTTGCGCCTTTGGGGGTTTCTGGGATTGGGACTGGAGCTCATTTACATCTTAATTTTAACCACGGCGCCGATAATCCTTTTGAAGTGCTATTCCACCCGTCAGATATTTTGCCGGTCGCTGCGATATCAATGCCTGAAAATGGTGAAGTAATCCCTGTAAGTGAGCTTGATCGGTATGTGTTTATGGCGGAGATTCATAGTGAGGGCGGATTGGATCTGGATAAAGTAAGCTTTTGGATTTACAAGAATAAGGACAAAAATCAAGCGATTCATCTTGGAACGCCTGGCCTTCCCACTTTCGGGTACGGCGGGCGTGTCGGCGAAGGGCAAAATGGATTTCCATTCTATTCGTCCTTCGGGGGCGCCACCGGGGTTCAACCTGTCAGTCTTGGTCATGATAATTTTATTTTTCGCCAAAATTTAAATAATTTAAATCTGCCGGATGGGGAGCATTCTTTTGTCGTTAACTGCAAAGATGTTAATGATAATGATGCCTGCCTGACTTCCGCCGGAGAGCTCGCTTCGGTGGATTTTATAGCGGACCTAACGCCACCCGGGGCGCGGGCAGGGGACACTGAAGGGTTTATCTACGGTCAGCAGACCAAGCCCGTGGTCGTTGTTGCAGGCCCGACAGACATCTTTCTAACCGACGATGTTCTGGGTCTGTGCGAAGGAATAAGCGGGCTGTGCGACAAGATTTCAGGAATTAAAAGCGTTAAGCTGCTTAAGGATGCCGCCATTGTGTTCGATCCGATGGGCGCAATGGGGCCGGTAAAAGAACTGACCATTAAGCTCCCAGAGCTGCCCGCCGGCGAGTACGCTCTTCTGATGGAAGATGTCGCGGGCAATGAAACATTTATCCCGACGACAATTTCCCCGGTAAGTCTTGAGGTTTCCACGGCTGCGTCCAGTATTCGGATAAATCGCGACGAAAAGACTTTCACCGGAAAGCTCCACATCAAAGCGCAGTCGAATTACGGCATCACGGGAGTAGCGCTGATTGACTCAAGAATGACTTCGGTCGCTGGGGAGAATTTATCGGGAACAGAAATCACCAACTCTTTAGAGATGGATATAGACTTCGGCGGCAATCTCAGCGAGTATTACATGCTCCCGAACCAATATGGCGTAGGCTTTGTCGACCAAGCCGGTCGCATTGTTTGGCAGCCCGTTAATCTGACTTTCGGCAGACAGAACGAGTATAAGAATACCTATCCGGTGGGGCAGACCTCGGATTTCAACACCCCCGTTATTGATCTTGTTCAGGCGGAAGAGGCCATGCTGCCCGGCGCCATAATGTCCGTATTTGCGCCGACAGAGGAAGATATGGCTTCGCAGCCCAGGTGGGTCTGGGAAAGCCGCAATGGTTTTTATGGGTTCAGTGTACATCCCCCATGCGCTGCTGGGCAGGATTGCACCACCGAGATGCGCCTCCCAATTGTTGATGCCTCCAAGCAGGCCGCGGGAAGGGTAAAGGTCATTACAAAAACATCCGACAATCCAGACATGACCGACGCTGTACCCTATCCCCCGGTCGCAGACAGGAACATGTTCCTGTCCGGCCAGCCGGTATCGGGCACCTGCGGTAATCAACTGGGTTATGAAGAGGGCATGAATATCGGGCCGTTCTGCTATACCGAGAATGCCCCCACCAGCTCCGTGATCGAATTAAAACGGTATGTGCAGACTTCGGTAACAATAGAGAAGGCCGTGCCTACGGAAACCAGTTTGCAGGGCTGCGCCCTGTTGGATGATAACACCAACTATTGCAAGGCAATTTATGATTATGCCCCGACAGTACTTGCCGCCGGTCCTGACATCTATGGATTTAAAGTCAAGATGGGGTCGGTTCAGAGTGATTTTGCCGTGCCGCTTCCCGCCGGAAGCAATGTCACGTCGCTATTGCCCGACGGGCTGGTTAGCAACTTCGGTGCGAATACGGTTTTTAAGCCGGGCATGCTTCGCTTTGGCTATGCGAGCGCAAAAACCTACCCCGGGTTTCAGAATTTGTCAGGCAACCTGGCATACAGCCTTAGGACCGAAGCCGTCTTTGATCATGCGCGCTTAACTATTCCTTATATCGCCGCGGGGCTGACCGAGGCGCAGGAGGCCGGAATACAGGTTTACAGGATCACGGACAGCGGAGAATATATCGCGCTCGGAGCAAGTGTTGATGCCGTCGGTAAAAAGGTCGTCTCCGGAGAGATGAACACATTTGGGCGGATAATGGTTGCCGCGCCCAGATATGTTGACCCACGGACTGTTGCAGCCGCAACCCTGGCCGCGGGCCGCCCGGAAATGGAGTTCACCGCCGAAAGTGTTTCTGTCGAGCATGCTGTTTACACCACCGCTCCAGAGGGGATAACGCTCCTGTCAGCGGTAGCTGCCAATGGAATTCCTATCGGCAACATCTACAGACTTGGGACAGAGAACTTGGCTTTGAGCCCGCCCGGGACGCTGAAAATGCATTTCGATCCGTCATCGCCAGGCGCGCAGAATGTCCGGTCCCTGGAGATATACCGGGCAGAGTTAGACGGCAGTGGTGCCTCCAGAGTCCCGGGAGTGACGGTGGACCCGGTAAATCACGAAGTTGCAGTTGAAATACATACGCCTTCAGGGTTGTATATCCTGGTTGGCAGCACCGCAGCAGACGTTTCGGACACTACGCCACCAGTTGCTCAGATATCATTCGGGTCGCCTAAATATTTGGTTGGCGACAGGATATATATATCCACACTGGCGCAGGTTGCGTTGTCAGGCAGTGACCCCGCCGTTTCGGGTGGCGAAAGCTCCGGAGTAGCGGCGCTGCATTATCTCCTGGATATCTCACCCATTCTGCAGTCCATGGCCACATACGCAGGGCCGTTCACGCTGAAGGATGGCGTCAGGGCCATCTATTACGCGGCAACCGACGGCGCGGGTAACGCTTCCGAAGTGTCATCGAGCACTGTGTACGTGGACGGAGTAGCTCCGGAAACTCAGATCGTTGCCGGCGGCACCCGATATCAGACCGGCGCCACTGCATACATAACCAGCGGGGATACAATAACGCTCTCAGCGAGCGATTCCGGCCTAAGCGGCGCCGGCAGCGGGCTGAACAAATCTTTTTACCTTGTGGACAGGGAATTCCAGGATTGCCCAGCTATAGCGCAGTACCTGGCCGGCGGCCAGAGCCCCACGGGACCTCCCGGCACCTGCGAAAACCCCATCTATGCCGGCCCTTTCTTCCTGCCCCCCGGCGAACACGCTGTAAACTACCTGTCTTTCGACAACGTCTGGAACGCCGAAAGCCCCAAAACCTTCCACCTTACCGTAACCGGCGGCGACACAGTGCCGCCGGAGACTTTCCTCATAATCGACGGTTCCACAATACCTGCCGGCGGCACCGCAGAGATCGCCCCTGAAACCCTGATAACCATTTCAGCCATAGACCCCGTTTCCACGGGCACGGTTTCCGGGCTTAAAGACATGTATTTCCTGATAGACACAACCATGGAAGCCTGTGGCGAAATGGGCCCGGTGGTCCCTACCGCCCCGGCGGGAAGTTGCCAGAATTATCTCTATACCGCGCCGTTTACCCTGATGGCTGGCACCCACACGATATCTTACACCGCGGTGGATAATGCTGGGAATATCTCTATAGCGAAGAGTGCAAGATTTGTGGTGACCAAAGCGATGCCGTTCCCCAGGGCGTATGAGTTCTCCGGCAAGTTCCCTATTAACAGTGGATATTTCCTGACTAGGGATAAAGAAGGGAATTCCTATGTGGCCTCGTTCGGGGAAATATCAAAATACGGCCCCAGCGGGACATTTATAACAAAGTGGGGCAGCTACGGTTCCGGGCCGGGGCAATTTGGGAGTATATGGGCAATTCGGACGGGCCCGGACGGGAATATTTATGCGCTTGATCTTTCGAACAGGAATATTCAAAAATTCACGTCCGGGGGGGCATATCTGTCAACGATAAAGGGCTCGTTCCAGTCCCCTCAAGGCCTGGATATTGATAAGAACGGGAATTTCTACGTGGCAGATGCCGGAACCGGGCAGGTGGTGGTGTTGAGCACGGCTGGAGTGGTCCTGAGAAGTATTGCTGCCGCCAATTGTCTTGATGTGGCCGTTGATGGGACCGGAAATATATATGCCGGGGATAATTCAAATAAAACTGTAAAGAAGTTTTCCAGCGACGGGAATTTGCTGGCCACATTCACAATGCCGGCTGGCACATATCGCGTCTTTTCTATTGCAGTCGATCCGTATGGGAATGTTTATGCGGCCGATATCGGCAACAGCAGCGGCAGCAGAATAGTGGTGTTTACCAGCGCAGGGGCTTACACCGGGGAGTTCGGTACGTCGGCCACCACCCCGGGCGGTGCTATCGGGAACTCTATCGCCAAGATGGAACTCGATGAGGAATCCGGCAAGCTATATCTTCCCCAAAGCGGACAGGTGTTCATCTATAAAGCGCTGGCGGATTCGCCGGCTGCGCCAAGAATAGTTTCCCCGACGGGCAAGACGGGGATATTCAATAGCCAGGTCCTGGTCTATCTCCAGGCGGCCCCAGGGCAAAAGATCGAGGTGTTTGATGGCGATATCCTTTCCGCGACCGGGTATGTGGACGATGTCGAAGGCGGCTTCTCGGCGACATTATCGCTAGCAGCTGGCGCCCATGCTCTTAGCGCAAAGGCAAAGAGCAACCTGGGCTTTGATTCTGAACGGACTGCTGTCGTTAATGTTGCGGTTCAACCCCTGCGGGTCCCGGCCTTTTCGCAGGCGGTCTCCATCCCGGTTCGGGGATATCCTTATTCGCAGGTGATCGCCACCACTACGGTTACCGGAGATTTTAATGGCGACCATTTGCAGGATATCGTAGCCATCGGGAAGTGGTCCTACACCGTTCTGCTTGGCCGCGGCGATGGAAATTTCGATGAGCAGCTGTCGGTAAATTATGAATCGTATAACTGGGGAGGGAGCCCGGGCGGCATACTGGTGTGGGAGGCGGCGGCGGAAGATGTGAACAAGGACGGGAAACTTGATTTTGTCATGACCTCTCTCGGGCGAGTGCTTACGGCCATCGGGTACGGGGATGGGACATTCAGGTTGGTGGATTCTGGTTATGTCCCGTCCTGCAGCACGCAGTATATTATTGATACTGATTTCAAGGTGGGCGATGTTAACAATGACGGCTACCCCGACGTGGTCAAGAGCGTGCGTACTGCGGCGGCCAGCGGCGGGAGCTGCATCTATGTGCTTTTAGGCACCGGTGACGGCAAGTTTAATCTGAGTAGTACCAAGTCGGGGTTGTCTGCTAACGGTGCGGTCAATCTTCAGGATTTTAACCAGAATGGATCTTTAGATATCGCCAACGGCCAGGGGATTTTCTGGAACGACGGTGCTGGTGCCTTCGGGAATTACCAGGAGATGTGCCCCAGTTGCGTCAAGGCGGTATCGGCGGATATTAACTCGGACGGGCTGCCAGACCTTGTTTATGACTATAAATTTATCCGTTTCAATCTCGGGAATGGCAAGTTCTCCCGGCCGGTTACCTGGGACCTTAACTGGCAGAACAACGGGACCATCGGCAAACCGGTCATTTCTGATTTCAACGGAGACACCGTGTCTGACCTGGCGGTAGGGGTAGGAAACACTTGGGATAATCAAGGGAAAGTGTTCGTATATCCCGGCTACGGTGACGGCCGGTTTGCGCCGGATCCGATAAGCCTTTATGTGGGGAACAACTATAGCCAGATAGATACGATCAGCATCGCTGATTTTAATAACGATACGCGCACCGACATAATCGCCGCGCTGCACTTTAACACAGAATATCTGACTCCGGAAATTGCCTTCTTTTATAATAACACTTTGGTCCCGGATATGACGCCGCCGTCGGCTTCTGTTATCATTGTGTCTCCGGATCCAGAGGGCGGAGCGAAAGTTGCATGGACCGCGCCTGGAGATGACTGGAGTATCGGGAAAGCTACCAGATATGACTTGAGATTCGCGCAAACCCCGGTTCTCGATGATGCTGGTTTTGCCGCGGCCGGGGTAGCGGCGGGGCTGCCTGCTCCAAAGACGGCCGGGACAGCCGAGGGGGTTGTTGTTGCCGGGCTTACCGGCGGGGTTACATATTACTTCGCCCTAAAAACATACGACGAGATCGGGAATGCATCCAGCCTGTCCAACAGCCCCGGGTTCTTCGCGCATTATGTAACGAAGAGCACGCAATCTGTGAATGGGAAGGCGGAAGTCTCCGTGATTTCACGAGTCAGCCCGGAGCTGACATTTATCGATATAACTTCTGGTGACGGTGCGTTGGCGGCGCAAACTGCCAGGTCGCAGGATCTCTCTGGTGTCAGTAACGTGTATAAAACCGGATTTGGCGCGGAGTATGACTATTCCGGGGTCTTAACCTTCCGTTATTCCGCCGCCGCCCTAAGCGCCCAGGGGCTCCTTGAGAGCGAGATAGGAATATATGAGTATTTCCCGGAGACTGGTTGGTCCAGGCTTGACGGCCAGGTTTTAAATGCCGCGGACCGCAAGATTATCGCCCCGCTCAATAGCACTTCGACTATCTGTGGCATATTCGGTTCCACTCCCAAGTTGTTGAGTCCTGTGGATAATGCGGCGTTATACACCGAGGCCCCGTTGTTTGTGGGAAGAATATGCGAGAATTGCAGCCTTAAGGTATACGAATCGGGAATACTTAAAGGAGAGTTTGTCGCCCAGACCGGTGGCTTCATCAGCGGTAATATTAGCTTCTTGCCGGGTGCACATGCAATCGAGGCTGTGGTAGTGAAGAACGATGCGCCCCAGTCAGCTTCCATATACCGCAAATTCACAGTTAGGCCGCCATTTGCGCTGACTTTCGACACTCCGGTAATGATCTCTACGGAAACAAGATATGACGTGGGTTCCAGCGGCCTCGGCGTGGCGGATTTTAACGGGGACAAGCATGATGACCTGCTGATATTTGGGCGTAGCGGTTATGTGAGCGCGCTCGGCAACGGTACAGGGCAATTCAGCTTCCTTAATCCTGTGTTTATCACTCTCAACCATGTGTTCCGAGTGGAAACTCCGGACTTAAACGGGGACGGGAAAGCGGATATTGTGGCTGGTAACCTTTATGGCGGATTGCTCGGGGCTTATGGCGCTGGGAACGGGACATTCGGAAGCATTATCAGTCTGCCTAATGACCTGAATATCTCCGACGACATTACATCCGGGGATTTCAACAAGGACGGGAACATCGACCTGGCGTTGGTCGGTTACAACCCCACTACATACACGCGGGACATCTCCCTTCTTCGCGGGCAGGGCGGCGCGAACTTTACAAGGAAGTATATTTCGCGACCGGTGTATAGCGATGGTAATGTGAAGTTCGCGGAGATTGATGCGGATAACAATACCGACCTGGTCAATGGCGGAACTGTGCTCTATGGGGATGGCCAGGGAAACTTCTCCAATGTGCTGACCGTCGATTCCAACTGCATGAGGTCGCTTGTTGGTGATTTCAACGGGGACGGCAATAAGGATATCGCCTGTATCAGGAATTACTCCAATTTCGTGGATATCTATGCCTCATTAAAGAACAGGACTTTCAGGAAAACACAGTCCCTCCAACTCCCCACGTCACTGGCGGATGTAGGCGCGGTCGTTGATCTTAACAATGATGGGATAGACGACCTTGTGATAGGGTCATATAGCGGGAAGCTGTATGTGTTGACGGCTAAAGGGGACGGAACTTTTGCCGATCCGTTCCCCGTTTCTCTGGACAGCAGGATAAGCACGGTAAAGATAATAAAGACCGGGGATTTTGACGAGGACGGTAAAAAGGACCTGGCGATAGGCCATTACTTCGCGCCTATCGCACCGCAGGCCGTGTCGCTCGTGTTTAACAGGAGCGAAGGGATCGACCGTATACCTCCGGGTATTGTTTCAGACCTTGCTGTGAACTTTAATGTGGTTTCCGGTGACCTGGTTTTAAGCTGGACGGCTCCGGGAGACGACGGCCAGCGCGGGCAGGCCGCAGGCTATGACCTCAGGTTTGCGACAATACCCGTCACGGAGGCGAATTTCGGGCAGGCCATGCCGATAGCCGGCGTTCCGGCACCTGGCGTGAGCGGTTCTTCCGAGTCTTTCACCGCGGCCGGGCTTGCCGCAGGAGCGACATACTACTTCGCGCTGAAGGCAACGGATGAGGTGGAGAATGTCTCCGGAGTTTCCAACAGCCCTGGACTATTCCTGAACTTTATTGCGCGAAGCATTAGTGTTGTGGAAGGCAATACGGAATTATCCATGATCGCTCCTGTGCAGCCTTATATTACGCATGTGAGCACTGTTTCAGAGGCCTGGACTATCGCTCTCGGGGAGGCGGCCGGCCTGTCCCTGACGATAGGCAGCGGCATGTTCGAGATAGCTCCGGAAGGCGAATACAATCCTCCGGCGATGCTTACATTCTATTATTCCACCACAACGCTTTCTTCTGTGGGCCTTACCGAGGATGATGTGGCGGTTTATGAGCATTTTGCCGACCGCAGTTGGGTTAAACTGGACGGTCAGATAAATGACAAGCTGAACCATAAGATTACGGTGCCGGTGACGCGCATTGCGTCATTGTTCGGCATATTCGGGGTGATCAAGGACAAGACCCCGCCATTAACGGCCTTTGTCGTGGAGGGCAGTTCCCGGCCGTTCGCCGCCGGGATACATATCAGCGCCGCAAGCAGCATCTCGTTAGGGGCATATGACCCGGTTGTCTTTGGCACTTCCTCGGGGGTGGCGTTTACGGAGTTCCGGGTGGACGCATCCAGCATTACGCCGTTCTCGGCCTACGAGGCGCCTTTCCGAGTTTCTACCGGGACCCACACCGTGGAGTTCCGCAGCGTGGATAAGTCCGGCAATATTGAGAAAGAACATTTATTGAATGTCATTGTGGATGGGATTGCTCCAGATGTGGTCTATGGCGTCATCGGGAAGTCTTTCCTTGGCGACGGCATCGCTTATGTCGCAAGCGGCTCAAGTGTCACGCTTGTGTCCACAGACACGGCCTCAGGAGTTAGCCGGTTGTTCTATGAAGTGAATGGGACCACCTACAGCGCTGTATCGGCTGAAGCGATAATATATCTCTCTTCCTCCGGGTTCTATGGCATCGCTTACAACGCCGAGGACAATGTCGGCAATGCCGGCGTGAGGCATGCGGTTTCGCTTTATGTGGATACCGCAGCACCCACAACTAATATTAGCTTGTCGAGCGCTACAGGGGATAATGGGTGGCATGCTACCCCGCTGGCTGTCACGATTACCTCCGTTGACGATATGGCGGGCGTTGAACGGACCTACTATCGCATGGACGGATCCAGCTTTGCCGTCTATGCCGCTTCGTTATCAGTAGCTGCCGAAGGGACGCATGTTCTTGAGGCTTATTCGATTGATAACGTGGGGAATCTCGGCGACATTCGAGCTGCGGTCTTCGGGGTTGATCTTTCAACTCCGGACGTTAACTATTCCCTGTTGCCTGTGTCCAATACGGATGGATGGAACAGCGGACCGACTGATGTGATATTCACAGGCACCGATACGGTATCTGGTGTATCATATTGCAGCTCTTCATTCACTGTAACCGGGGAAGGGCTGAATATTCCGGTCTCCGGCTACTGCCGGGACTACGCAGGGTGGTCATCTACTTCCAGTTTCAGTCTGAATATTGACACCTCAGCCCCTGCCTCTATCCAGACGCTGGCTGGTTCAGTTGGCAGTAACGGGTGGTATATCACGCCGGTATTAGTGGCTTTAAACGCCTCCGACAACCTCAGCGGTCTGGCTGGGTTGCAATACTCAGTAGAGGGGTCTTCGTTCAGTGTTTATTCGTCCACGTTCGCTGTCGGCGCTCCCGGCGCGCATGTGCTGAAGTACTACGCCGCAGACAAGGCTGGCAATGTCGAGCCGGAAAAACTTGCCGAGTTCAAGGTCGATCTGGAGGCCCCGGTGGTTGAGGCGGCGGCGTCTCCGGCGCCTAATGTCCACGGTTGGAACAATAGCGCAGTAAACGTGGTGTTCACAGGGACAGACAGTATATCCGGGCTGGCCTACTGCGAGCCGCAGAAAACTGTTGCGCTTGAGGGTTCCAGCCAGACTGTCACCGGCTACTGCCTGGACTATTCCGGCTGGTCGTCCACTGCTTCGTTGATTCTTAATATAGATACCACCTCGCCAAGGATAAGTTACACGGCTGCGCCGGCCGCAAATAGCCTTGGTTGGAACAATGGCGATATCTCGGTCAAATTCGCCTGCACCGATTATCTTTCCGGGGTAATGTCTTGCCCTGCGGAGATATCGCTCTCAGACGAGAGCGCCGATATCTCAACGATGACAAGGGCTATGGACTATGCCGGCAACTTTGCGGGAGCGGCGGTGAGTGGACTTAAAATAGACAGAACGCCTCCGGCCAGCGGCATAGACCTGTCTGGTCCGCAGCGCAATGGCTGGTATTCCGGGCCGTTAACGATAACGCTTGTTTCAACCGATGCGCTGTCAGGGGTTAAGGAAATACTTTATGTTCTAGATGACAGCACCCCCGTGGTTTACAACGTTCCCCTCGTAATTGCCGGCGACGGCGAGCATACGATAAAGTATTACGCTTCGGACAATGCGGACAACCTTGAAGGGTATAAGTCCGCAGGGTTCCGTATCGACACCGTAACTCCGGAGGTAGGTTATAGGCAAGCCCCGCCGCACAATAGCGCCGGCTGGAACAATACAGTTGTGGAAATTGTCATTGTCGGGACGGATCCCCTGTCCGGCATCGAAGCCTGTTCCTCTGCTACCGTGGCGTTGGAAGGGCAGGGGATATCGATCCCAGGCTGGTGCCGCGACCTGGCGGGCAATATCGGCTATGCCACCGCGACCGTTAATATCGACATGACCCCGGCCGGCATAGGCATCGCTTCTCCGCAGGCCGGGCAGACGTATGTAGCCACAAGAGGCCGGGTTGAGGTCAGTTTCATTGTTGCCGACAACTTTGACCCCGCGCCCGGTGTTGAGGCCTTCCTGGTGCAGACAGAAGACAAGGGCAGCCCGCGCGGCCAGCGCCCGGCCAGAATAGCTGTAACCTCCGGGCAGGCCATAGAGCCGCTGGATATTGACGACGGCCTCTGGCGGCTTGTGGTGAACACCACCGACTTCGCCCTTAATACAAGTTCCTCCGTGAGCGGCATTTTTGAGATCATCCACGACGTGCTGGCACCCCGCAGTGTCCTAAGCCCAAGCGGCGCCCTGTACAGCGCCTCCGGGGCTATGTATATCACCTCAGCCACGGCGTTCTCGCTTGCCAGCCTGGACGACCTGGTATCGCCCGGGGATGCCATCGGCCTGGGTGTAAAGTCTCAGTCTGTGCGCCTTAACTCTTCCGGGGTGATGCTTAAGGAACTCTCCTTTGTAAACCCGGCGCCCCGGCAGGCAACGGCGTTTGCCTCCGCTTTCAGCCTTGGCGCCCTGCTGGACCTGCCCGACGGGACGTACGACATTTCCTATGGCGCTGAAGATATACTGGCTAACGTCGAAACCTCGCTGGAGCGCCGCTACCTGCTGGATAACACCAGGCCCGTAACGCAGTACAGCGTAGCCGGCGTGTCTTATCTGGCCGATGGGAAGTTGTATGTAAATTCTTCGGCCTCCCTAGGCCTTGCCGGGGTGGACGTCAGTTCCGGCGGCGTGGCCAGCGGGCTTATGGCCACCAAGTTCCGGCTCGACGGCGGGGCGTGGAGCGTTTATGCCTCCACTTTCACCCTCGCCGCCCCCGGCGCCCATACCCTGGAGTACCACAGCGTCGATAATGTGCAGAATACCGAAGTGCTGCGCCTGTTAAACATTGTGGTGGATAACACCGCTCCTATGGCGTCGGCAACTATCGGCGAGCCGCAGTTCGACGTGTTCGGCCTGAGAATAATAACGCCGGACACCCCGGTTACCCTTGCCGCGGCCGATCCGGGAGCAACCGGTCTTACTTCGGGTGTTAAGGCTATATACTACGAACTGATATACGCCGCTGGCGGCTCGGCCGGCGTGCGCGGTTATACCGAGCCGTTTAAAATAGGCGCTCAGGGGACTTACCTGTTGCGCTACTGGGCGCAGGATAATGCAGGTAATGTAAGCGCGCCCCTGGAACAGCGGCTGATGGTCAGCAGCCTGCAGAGCGACGCGCTGGACGCGGTTGCCGGGCTGGAGATGACCGGCAACGCGGACATAGCAGGAACGGTAAAATCCAATACCATTGTATCGCTGGGCGGCAGCGCCAGAATACTGGGCGACGTAAGCGCCAGCACAATAACGGTGACGGGCAACGCGCAGATAACCGGCCAGCGCATTACCGGCCCGGCCTCGCTTGTGGCGGCGCCGCTGTACATGCCCGCCATCATGGAGATCGCCTCCAATACCAACAGTAACAGCCTTATCCCGGCTAAATATCTGCCGGACGGCAAGCTGGTGGTCTCAGCCAAAGCCGAACTGACCTTGTCCACGGGCATCTACTACTTCAGCGGCATAGACCTTAAGGGCGGCGCCAGTGTGATTCTTAATGGAAAGGTGGATATATTGGTAGCCGGTGATGTGTCCATAGCCGGCGGGGCCTCGTTCAATGCTGCCGGGGCGGCCTCGCGGCTGAATATCTTCCTCAGTACGGCTTCCACGTTGAGCTTTAGCGGCGGCGGGAACCTTGCCGCTTACGTTTACGCGCCGTATTCAGACCTGAAGTTGACCGGCAACGCTCTCCTGGGCGGGCATTACTTTGTGCGCAGCGCGGCCATAAGCGGCAACGGCAATCTGATACAGGCCGGCGAAAGCCTGCCTGCCGCGGCCGCCTCTACGGGCGGCGGCAAGAAAGTAAGCGCCTTGGCCTCTGGCAGTTCCTATTCCGTCCTGGCCGGCCCCGACCCAGAGTTTAAGCTTGGCGAGGTCTACGTCTACCCGAACCCGGCCAAAGGCGGCGCCGCGCCCACGCTGCATCTGGAATGCGGCATAGCCGACAAGGTGAACATAAAAATGTTCACGGTCAGCGGCCGCGAGGCGCATGAATACACTATAACCGCTTCGCCCGTGGCGCTGGACGACGGTAACGGCCTAAGCTACGCCTATGAATACACCTGGCAGGGCCATATCCCCAGCGGCGTGTACTACTACTTCATAGAGGCCGAACGGGCCGGCAAGAAGATAAAGAAGACCGGCAAGTTCGCCGTGGTCAGGTAAGGGGGAAATATGAAAAACAAAAACACCCCTGATATGCTCAATCGGATGGTCTACCTGCTTTCAAGGCCGTGGGCCTTTGGCGCGGCGCTGTTGTTCGTGCTTATTCCTTCAACAAAGATCAGCTCGGCGCTTGAAAGCGGCGCCGAGTTCCTGCGCATAGACACCGATGCGCGGGCCGGGGCCATGGCTTCGGCCGGCGCGGCCTCGGCTTCCGGCATAAGCGCAATGGCTTACAACCCGGCCGGCATAGCCAGCATGGGCCGGGGCGAGGGCACCATAAGCCACAGTGCCTGGTACCTGGGCTCGGCGCACGACTTTGTAGGCGCCGGGGTCACCCTGCCGGGGGCCGGCGGCTGGCGGGCGGGGCTTAGCTTTAACCGGCTTTCCAGCGGCTCCATGGAAGGACGCGGCGCAAACCGCACGCGCACCGGCGGCTATACCGCCTATGACCAGGCTGTGGGTTTGGGACTGGCCAGGCGCTACGGGGCTTACAGCGTGGGCGGCACGGTTAAATATATTGAAAGCTCCATAGCCGGTGTTAAAGGCAGCGGCTATGCCGTGGACCTGGGCATGAAACGCGCCATAAGGGGAGTTCCGGCAAGCGTGGGCCTATCGGTGCAGAACCTGGGTCCTGGGATAAAGTATATCTCGCAGCGGGACAAATTGCCTTTAAGCGTCAGCGCCGGTATAATGTTCATGCCGGTAGCGGGCTTCATGCTTAACCTGGATGCCAAGCGCTATGTGTATGACAAGTACACGGCCTACAGCCTGGGCACGGAGTATGCCCTGTTCGGCAGCCCGGAGAGTATGTCCGGGCTGGCGCTGCGCGGCGGGCTGATGGGCGGCCACGGAGAAAGTGCGGCCGGGGCGTTTACCGCCGGGGCTGGGATAAAATTGCTTAACGCGGACCTGGATTACGCCATGTCGCCGGAGGGCAAGCTGGGCAGCGTGCAGCGGATAACATTAAAAAAGAAATTCTGAACTTCGAAGGAGCTACACCATGGGACAATTTATAACGGCTTTCGGGGCGGGGCTGATGTCATTCTTCTCGCCGTGCATCCTGCCGCTGCTGCCGGCCTACCTGTCCATGCTGTCTGGCTTCTCGGCCTCCGAGATAATGAAAGGGGACGCCAAGGTGGTGACCCGCAAGGTGGTGGGCAATGCCGCCATCTTTATAGCCGGCTTCTCGCTGGCCTTCGCGCTGATGGGCGCCGCGGCCTCCGGTATCGGGGAACTGCTGGCGGAACATAAAGACGTGCTGATGAAGGTTTTCGGGGTGACGATGGTGCTGCTGGGCGCGCACATGACCGGGCTTTTCAACCTGAACCTCCTCAACTACGAGAAACGTTTCTCCACGCGCGGCCTGGCGCAGGGCCCGCTGGGCTCCTTCCTGATGGGCTTCGCCTTCGCGCTGGGTTGGTCGCCCTGCATAGGCCCGATCCTGGCGGTGATCCTGGGCATGGCGGCGGTGGCCGGCACGGCCTCAAAGGGCGTCGCGCTGCTGCTGGCCTACTCCGCCGGCATGGCGGTACCGCTGCTGGCGGCCGCCTTCCTGACGGCGCGCTTCTTCGCTTTCATGGCGCGCTTTAAAGGCGCCATGCGCTACGTGGAAATAGCCGCCGGCGTCATCCTGGCGGCGGCGGGCGTGCTGCTCTTCTTTGATAAGCTGATGTTTATAGCCTGACGGACCGTCAGTCCGCGTCCCCGGCCGGCTCTACCCCGGACGGGGTAAAGCGGAAACGGTGCTTCTTTACCGTGGTGTCCCGGTAATAATCCACTTTCTCGTCGTACACCATCTTCCCTTCCCAAAGCTCGAATTCCTCCCCGTCGGCGCTGAAGCGCCGCGGGGTCAGGTTATTGGCCGTCTTAATAACCGTATGCCAGGCCTCGGAACCGTCGTTCTCAAAGACCGCCGCCCTGAAGGCCTTGGGCCCGGCCAGGAAGACCGCGGCCAGCCGCGCCCCGTCTCCGGAAAGCTTTACGCCGGCCACCTTCTCCTTGAACTTTTTGCTCCAGCGCAGGCTCCCGGTGGCCGCGTCGAAGACGTAGATGGCCCCGCCCTTGCCCGGGTCGGCGCCGAGGGCGTAGACTGAAGAATCGGAGGAAAAATCCTCGCCTGCGGGGCCGATCATGCGGATATCGTGCCGCGCCAGCACCTTGCCGGCGGCGGAATAGACGTTCATGTCGGTTATAGTCACCTGCTGGCTCCAGAAGCCGTTGAGCGCGAAGAGGCGCCGGCCGTCGCCGGAGATGGTGACGGAGAAGGGAGCGCGCCGCGACTCGAACAATGAAAGGCGCTTACCGGCCTTATCCATAAGTTCGAACCTGGCGGAGCCGCCGCCGCCGGTGCCGGCGTAATCTACTTTAAGGCGGTAAGCCTTGTTGGCGGAGACGAACTCCCGGCTTTCCACGCTAAACTTATCCGCCCTGGCCTCGCCCTGCGCGCCGCCTTCCTCCGCGCGGAGACTTACGGCGGACAACAGCGCTAAAACAGGTACCAGGAGCAGCTTTTTCATTAAAATTTGCGCGATCCGGGCTTCACGGCGGGGATGCCCGCGCGGCAGAGCGGGCAGTCCGCCTCGGGCAAGGCTGTCAGTCCCAGTTTCAGCAGGCTCAACGACGGGAAAGGGAGGGTCTTGGCCCCCATGCGGTTTATCACCGACATGGCGCCAATAACTTCGGCACCCGCGGCGGCTACAAGGGCCGCCGTCTCCAGCGTGGATTTGCCGGTGGTAAAAACGTCCTCCACTATTATCACGCGCGCCCCCTTGGCCAGCGCAAAGCCGCGCCTCAGGCACATCACGTTATTCTCGCGCTCGCTGAAGATAAAATCCACGCCGAAGGCGCGGGCGGCTTCGTGGCCGATGATCAGGCCGCCCATCGCCGGGGAAAGGATCACGTCGGGCTTCGGCCCGGTCCAACCGGCGGCCAGCGCAGCGCCCATCCTGCCGGCCCAGGCCGGGTTCTTAAGGGCCTGCGCGCACTGCACGTAATTAGGGCTATGCAGGCCGGAGGAGAGCAGGAAATGCCCCTCGAGGAAAGCGCCCGAAGCGGCCAGGTAAGACTTGAGTTCTTCTTCGTTCATTTCAGGTCCTCCAGGATGGCCGCGGCGGCGGCGGCCGGGTCCTTGGCCTCTATGATCGGCCTGCCCACCACTATAAAATTGGCGCCGGCGGCCCTGGCCTCGGCGGGGGTAACGGCGCGCTTCTGGTCGTCGCCGCGCGCGGCGGGCCTTATGCCGGGCGTGATCAGCGTTATCTTGCCGTCGTGCTGCTGCCGCAGCCGGCCGGCCTCCAGCGGCGAGCAGACCACGCCGTCGGCGCCGTTCTGCAGGCCCAGGGCGGCCAGCAGCTTAACGGTCTTGTCTATGCCGCCGCGGTAGCCCGACCTGAAAAGACCGTACTCGTCAAAGCTGGTCAGCACCGTTATGCCCCACAGTTTTGGCCGCTTTTCAAGCTCGGCGCAGGCCTTAAACATCTCGGCGCCGCCAGAGAGGTGCAGGGAGACGGAATACACGCCCATGGCCGCGGCGTGCCGCACAGCGCCCTTTACGGTGTTGGGGATATCGTGGTATTTAAGGTCCAGGAAAACTTTGCCGCCGTGCCGGTGCACCAGGTCCACCGCGGCTGGACCGGCGGCCGTGAACAGCACGGAGCCGATCTTGAAATACTTAACGCTGCCCTTAAGTTTTTCTATAAGGGCTTCGGCGGACTTCAGGGTGTCCGTGTCGAGCGCTGCGATGAGTTCGGTTTTTTGCATAGGCGGCGCGGGAGAGCGCCGCCTAAATTATATCTGTTTTAGCGGTGGGGGGAAAAACTATCGGTGGCCGGGATGCCAGCGGTGTTTGTGGAGGTATTCGAGGATCTCTTTAACCAGGAAGGGGCCCTCGTAGACCAGGCCGGAATAGACCTGCACCAGGTCCGCGCCGAGTTTGAGTTTCTCCAGCGCGGAGGCGCCGTCGGAAACCCCGCCCGACCCGATCAGCGGCACGCGGCCTTTCACCAGGGCCGCGGTTTTACCCAGGATTTCGTTGGACAGCGCCCTCAGCGGGCCGCCGCTCAGGCCGCCCTCGTGGGCGCGCCAGCGCTCGTGCACGGCTTCGCGCCGCACGGTGGTGTTGGTGGCTATCAGCCCGAAGCCCATCTCCACCGCCAGGGCGGCCGCGCCCTCCAGCTCCTTATCGTCGAGGTCCGGGGCGATCTTGATAAAGAACGGCTTCTTCTGCTTCTGGCCGGAGGCGAAATCCAGCATGGGCTCCACCAGCCGCCGCAGCTTGTCGCCGCCGTGCAGCGAGCGCAGCTGCAGGGTATTGGGCGAGCTTATATTGACCGCGAAATAATCGCCGAAAGGGTACATCACCTTCAGGGTTTCCAGGTAGTTCTTCGGCGCGTCCTCGAGCGAGCAGTCGGCGTTCTTGCCGACGCTGATGCCCACCGGCACCGGCAGGGGTAAAAGTTTCTCCAGGCTGCGCGCGGCCTCCCAGGCCCCGGCGTTATTGAACCCCATGCGGTTGATGATGGCCTTGTTCTCCCGCACGCGGAACAGGCGCGGCTTGGGATTGCCGGGCTGCGGCCGCAGGGTAACCGTGCCGAGCTCGAGGAAACCGAAGCCGAGGCCGGCCAGGAAGCGCGCGGCCTCGCAGTTCTTGTCGAAGCCGGCCGCCAGGCCCACCGGGTTGCGGAATTTTATGCCGGCCACGGTGACGGGGATGTCCTTGGCGCGCGTCAGGAACTTCACCACGGCGGTGACCGGTCCTATATGCTGGGCCGTGCGGGCGGTCTTTATGACCGCGTCATGGATCATTTCAGGGTTGAAATTAAAGAGGAGCTGCCTGATAAGCCTGCGGTATAAGAATCCCATAGTTGTTAGACAATTCTACCAAATGCCCGGCGCGGTTCAGCGGGAAGAGTGCGTTATTTTACCGGCGGCTACCGTGGCGGCGGGCCAGCCGCGCAGCAGCCTGCCTTTGAAAGGGGAGTTGGAGGACTTGGAGAGGAAACTTTCCGGCACGCGCCGCGCCGTGCGCGGGTCTATCAGCGTCAGGTCAGCCGCGCAACCCGGGCGCAGGGACCCCTTGTTCTTAAGCCCGAGCAGCCTGGCCGGGTTCGCGCTCAGCAGCTGTGCCAGGCGCCGCCGGGAAACCACCCCCTTAAGCACCAGCTCGGTAATGCACAGCGGGGCCAGGGTCTCCAGGCCGATGATCCCGAACGGTGACTTCAGGAAACCGCCGGCTTTAAGGGCCGGAGAGTGCGGGGCGTGGTCGGTGGCTATAACGTCTATGGTGCCGTCGGCCAGGCCGGCCAGCACAGCCGCCCTGTCCGCGGAGGAACGCAGCGGGGGCTTCATCTTGAAATCGGCGTCGTTCCGTTTAATATCCGACTCGCAAAGCGTGAAATAGTGCGGGCAGGTCTCGCCGGTAACCGGCCAGCCGGCCTGTTTGGCCAGGCGCAGGGCGGCCACGGAGGCGGCCAGGCTTAAATGCTGCAGGTGGATGGGGCCGGCGCCGGCCGAGGCCAGTATATCGCGCAGCACGGCCAGCGCTTCGGCCTCGGGCGGAATGCCCGGCAGGCGAAGGCGGCGCGCGGCAGGCCCGGCGTTAATAACGCCGCTCCCGGTGCGGCTGAAATCTTCGGGGTGGTCCATCAGCGGCAGGCCCAGCGACGCCGCCCGGCGTATCAGCTCCGGCAGCAGGGCGCCGGGCAGGCAGCCGCCGTCGTCGGTGAAAGCCCTGGCCCCGGCCTTCTTCAGCGCTCCCAGGCCGGCGGCGGCGGTGCCGGCACGCCCGGCGGTAGCCGCGGCGGAAAAATAAACATTAATTGGCAGGCCGGCGGCCGCGGCGGCGTACCTGCGCAGCAGGGCCGGCGTGGCCATGGGCGGCGCGGTGTTGGGCATCAGCAGCATGGAGGTGACGCCCCCGGCCGCAGCGGCCGCGGCGGCGCTGGCTATGGTTTCGGAAGTCTCGCCGCCCGGCTCGCGGGCGTGCACGTGGATGTCTATAAAACCGGGGAAGACCCACAGGCCGGCGGCGTCGTACACAACGCAGCCGGCAGGGGCTTTTATGGAGGCCGCGGCGCGCGCTATCCTGCCCCCGCTCAGCAGCAGGTCAAGCCTGGCCTCCCCGGAGTCGGGGTCTACCAGCAGGCCGTTCTTTATCAGCAGTTGCGCCATTTAAAACTATTTGGTTATGGGCCCGGGCAGGTCGGGCGCGGTCTGGAAGGTCACCATGCGCAGGCCGAAGGCGGCCGGGGTTTCCCGGTAGGACATCAGTTGCACCGCCGTCACCAGCAGCAGCACGCCCCAGGCCGCGTGCAGCAGGCGGCGGCCGGAAAAAACATGCGCCGCCTTGACGGCCACGGCGAGCAGCAGCGTCGCCCCCATGGCGGAATGCCAGGCGAAGACCTGGTGCCAGGCCTCCTCGTTCACGCGCCAGGCCAGAAGGAAATAAAGCACGCCGGCGCCGGCCAGGAAGAAGAGGAACGCGGCCTGCCAGCCGCCGCCGGCCTTCTTTATGACGGCCTGCGTGAGCCGGCTCATGCCAGCCGCCCCGAAAAGGCAGGCGAAAGCTATGAAAAGGTAAAAGCCGCGGCGGATGTCCAGCGCCGCGCGCAGCTGGTCCATGTTCCAGTTACCCGCAACGCCCAGCATGATCAGCGGGATCGCCAGCGCGGCCGCCAGCAGCGCCAGCGGGCCGGCCAGCACGGCCCGGCTGCCGGGATTGTCGTGGGAGTAAGCCTCGGCCGCCCCCAGCACAAAGAGCGCGGCGCCCTGGGCCAGGTGTATGGCCGTGGAGGCCCTGGAGAAGCTGTCGTAATCTATGGTCATTTGCGTCTCCCGCGGCGGCGGCCGCCGTTAAGATAAGCGTAAAGCCCCAGCAGGCCCGACGCCACAAGGATAAGCCAGAGCGGGCTGGAAGCAGCGCCTTTCTCAGCCGGGGCGGGCAGGGCCCCGCTGGAAACTTCCACGGCGGCCGGGGCGGTGGAGGCGGCAGCGGGCACCAGGGCCGGGACGCGGCGGCGCGAAACTTTTTTGGGCTGCGGCGCGGGGGCAGGTTCCGCGGCGGCGGCCTGCAGGAAGGGTGAGGCGGACTTGGCCGACGCGGCGCAGGCGTCGGCGTTCTTGGCGCAGTCTTCAGCCGAGTAGGCGAAAGCGGGCAGCAGGAGCAGCAGGGTCAGGACGCGTATTTTCATAGGGCGTTAAAAGAACGGAACTCCTCAGTGGATTTGCGGGGACGGGCCGCGGGGGCCTCGTCCGGGTAGCCTACGGAGATCAGTATCTCCACTTTTTTACCGCGGCCGAGCCCCAGGGCCTTGGCGGCGCCTTTGGCGCTGAACCAGCCGAGCCAGCAGGTGCCGAGCCCCTGCTCGGCGGCGGCCAGCACAAAATGTTCCGCAGCTATACCTATGTCCATCAGGCGGAAATTGGTGTCCTGCACCTGGTTGCCCAGCCAGGCGCTCAGCTTGCCGGTGTCGGCGACCACGGCCAGGATGGCCGGGGCGGCGGCGGCGAACTTACAGGCGGAATAGAGCCCGGAGAAAGCCGCGGCGCAGAATTTTTCTTTCAGCGCCGGGTCGTCCACCAGTACGAACCGGTAGGGCTGGGCGTTGCAGGCCGACGGGGCCAGGCGCGCGGCTTCGAGGCAGAGCTCAAGCTTCTCCCGTTCAACGGGCTTGTTTTTATATTTGCGCACGCTGCGGCGCGCTGCCGCCAGCTCCAGGAACGGTGATTTCTGCATAGCCATATTTTATAATATAGAAGCGGGGGAGTTAGAGGGTTTCTAAAACCGCGGGCTGCGGGAGCCGGATACAACTATGGAAAACTGGAAAGACGGAGTGAACTTCGCCATTACCGTTTGCGACGCCGACGGGAAGGTCCTGGAGATGAACAACAAGTCGGCTGCCACCTTCGCCAGGAGCGGCGGCAAAGACCTGGTGGGCAACAGCCTGCTGGACTGCCACCCCGAGCCGTCGAAGACTAAACTGAAGAAAATGCTGGCCGAGCCGTACACCAACGCCTACACCATAGAAAAGAACGGCGTAAAGAAACTAGTCTACCAGACGCCGTGGCTGAAGGACGGCAAACCCGCCGGGATAGTGGAGCTTTCGCTGGAGCTGCCGGCCGAGCTGCCCCACTTTGTGCGCAAGTAGAGTCGGACAGGGAGAAACTATGAAAACCATATTAATTTCCGCGCTGCTGGCGCTAACGGCCCTGCCGGCCGCCGCCGGGCAGATAGCCTGCGTTTACGACCTGGCCGGCCCGGCCGAGCTGCAGAGGGCAGGCACAGAACAGTGGATCCCGGCCCGCAAAGGGCTGCCGCTGGACCAGGGCGACCGGCTCCGGACCGGGGAGAAGGCCTGGTGCGAGCTGCTTTTCAAGGACGGCTCTTTCATAAAGATGGAGGCAGGTTCCGAAACCGCGGCCGAAACCCTGCAGACCACTGCGGAAGGCCGCGTTTTTTCTTTCTCCTTCCTCAAGGGAAAGGCGCTCTGGATGGCCTCGAAATTGCGCAAGGGCGCGGCCTCCAAGTTTTCCGTACGCACCCCCAGCGCGGTCTGCGCCGTGCGCGGCACGGACTTCTCCATAATAGTCTCCAGCTCCGGGGAGACCTCCGTCGGCCTTTACCAGGGCGAAGTGGCGGTCTCCAACGAGCTCGGTGAGAAAACGCTGCTGGCGGGGAGCGAGGCTTCCGCCGGGACCGGCGAGATAGCGCTGCAGGCCCGCCTGTCGTCGCTGATGAAAGCCGAGGAACGGCGCTATAAGAAGGTAAAGGGCCGCGTGGAGAGCCTGCGCAAACGCCTGGCGGCGCGCGAGGATTTCATAGACGATTACATAGGACGGCAGGAAAAAGCCCTCGCGGATTTCGAGAAGCGCAGGCAGGAAAAGCTAAAGAAACGCTGAGAGAACTGAATGACGGGCGGGTTTTGTTATAATTTCGGGAACATACGGGGAGAACATTCTATTAAACGCTTACTAGCAGCAGCTCTACTTTGCGCCGGCCTGGCCCGGGCGGGCTTCTGCGCCCCGGAATTCACCCTCGAGGCCGGGGTAAATCTCTCCTCGGCCGCGCCCGGCTGTGTTCTTCCGACCCCCGCCGGCTACCGGATGTACTTTTCCACCGGGCCGCACTTTGCGGTATTCAGCGCCACCTCCACCGACGGCGTGGTCTGGGGCGTAGAGGACGGGGTCAGGCTCTCCACCCCGGCCGGCGGCTTCTACTCCAGCTCCATCACGGCGGTGGGGGCCTACGCCGGGACGGCGATCTCCAGCGGCCCTTACCGCGCCTATTACGTGGGGCTCAGTTCCACCGGGATCTACTCGGTGCTCAGCGCCACCTCCACCGACGGCCTCGCCTGGGGCCGCGACCCTGACTTTCTGATGCAGTTCGGCGGCGGCTCGCGGCGCGTCCTCTCGCTGGCCCCTTATTTCCTCGGCTCGGGCAGGGCCGTCCTGTATTATGTGCGCGACAACGGCGGGGCGCCGGACCCCGCCTCGCACCGGGTCTACGCCGCCACCAGCTCCGACAGCGGCAACAGTTTCTCCGGCGAGACGGAGATCCTGTCTTCCAGCGGCGTCTTCCACGTGGCGATCTCCAGCCTGACCGACGGCACACTGCGGCTGTTCGCAACGGCCAGCCTGCTGGGCGACACCACGGCGGCGCGGGTGCTCTCGGCCGACAGTTCCGACGGAGCGGGCCTTGCCTTCGGAGAGCCGGAACTGGCTTTTTCCACCAACCCGCTGACCAACGCAATAGAGGGCCTGGCGGTAACGCGCTCCACCGACGCGTACAGCTGGCGCCTGCACCTGGGCCTGCGGCTGGCCGCCCCGGCCACCACCTACGCATTCAGCGCGCTTACGCTATCCCCGGAGATCTACTCCTTCTCCCCGGCCTCCGTCTACATAAACGACCCGGCCACGGACTTCACGCTCGGCGGAGAGGTCTTCTCTTCCACCGCGCCGACCGTAACCATAACCAAGGGGCTCGACACGGTACCGGTAGTCTCGGTCACCCGCGTCTCGGATATGCGGCTCACCGTCCGCGCCAACCCCAACGGGAGGCCGCTGGGCGCCTATACCGTCACCGTCACCAACCCGGACAACAGGAGCGCCTCGCTGGGCGGAGCCCTGCGGCTGGACTTCAGGCCCGGCCTGGTGGCCATGACCGACAACCTTTTCCGCCCTCTCAAGGGCGATACGTCCAAGATCTCGGCGACCATCTTCTTTCCCGGCACGGTAACCATAAAGATCTACGACCTCAACGGCGGGCTGGTGCGGAACCTCTATAACGGTCCGGCCGGCACGGGCGCCACGGTCTACACCTGGGACGGCAGGACGGATTCCGGCCAGGTGGCGGCCAGCGGCCTGTACCTGGTGCGGATAAAAGGCCCCAAGACCGACGTTAAAGAAAAGATAGTGCTTATAAAATGAGAACAGCCGGCGCCATATTCCTGATCTCGCTGCTGGCCGCCCCGGCGGCCGCCGCCCCGGGCCTCACCGGCGCGCCGGTACTGAACACGCCCATCGGCGCCCGTTCCTCGGGCCTGGGCCGCGCCTTCACGGCCGTTCCCGGGGACCCGGAAGCGGTGAATTACAATCCCGGCGCGCTGGCTTTCGCGGAAAAGATAAAGCTCTCGGCCACCTACATGCGGGGCTACCTGGACGGCAGCTATGGCCTTGTTTCGGTCCCGCTGCCGCTGGGGTCCTTCGTGCTGACGCCGGCCTACATGTTCTTCAACTCCGGGAAGATGGACCTCAATCTTTCGGACGGCACCAGGGCGACCGTGACGGCGGAGCAGGACAAGGTCGCCTATCTCTCCGCCGGCTGGCGGCCTGTGCCGACGCTAGGCGTGGGCGCCACGGTAAAGCGCGCCTCGCTGGAACTGGCCGAGGCGGCCACGGCGACGTCGCTGCATTACGACCTCGGCGTGCTCTACGCGGCCAAGAACGGCCTGAGCCTGGGGGCGGCCTACCTCAATAGCGGCGGGAAAATAAAGTTCGAGGACAGCGGGGACCCGCCGCCGACTACCCGGAGGCTGGGCGCCTCCTATAAATTTGCCGTGAACCCGCCCAACCTGTTCGACCCGGGCGCCGACATCACCTATTCCGACATGCTGCTTTCAGTGGACTGGAGCCGGACCGACAAGGAAAAAGGCTATTACCAGGGCGGCGCCGAAGCCAATATGACCCTGGCCGGCGGCGCGGTCTTCACGCTCCGCTTCGGCTACCTGGCGGACCGGGATTCGGCCGGCATGACCTACGGCCTGGGCATGGCCGGCAGGAATTGGGGACTGGATTGTTCCTTCGTCCCCTCCGACAGCCTGGACACCCTGTCACAGGCCACTTTGAATTATAAATTTTGAAGCCCGGCGCTAGAGCGCGCCGGAGCGCTGGAAGCGGCGGGCGATGTCCGCCGCCGAGAGGTGAAACAGCGTCGGGCGGCCGTGCGGGCAGTGGTAGCCGTCGCGCGCTTTTTTCAGGTCTTCCATCAGCCGCAGGGCCTCCTGCGGCTTCACAAAATCATGCGCCTTAATGGACTTCTTGCACGCCATGGTGGCGATGATGTTGCGCTTTATATCCTCGGCGGCCTTCTCCGGCTCGCCCAGGACCTCGGAGAGATAACCTAAAAATTCCGAAAAAGCCTGCTGCGTGAAATAGAACAGGGCGGGGGCCGCGCGCAGCAGCGCCACCGACGGGCCGCGCTGGTCCAGTTCAAAGCCGGCCGTCTTCAGCCAGGCCTGCCATTTAAGCACCGTCTCCATCTGCGAGCGGGACAGTTCCACTTCCAGCGGCACCAGCAGCGGCTGCACCCTGATGGCTCCCTTGGAAAATTCGTCCAGGTATTTCTCGAACAGTACCCGCTCCTGCGCGGCGTGCTGGTCCACCACCAGCAGGCCCGATTCGCACTCGAAGAGCAGGTAGCTTTTGGCGAGCTGGCCCAGGTAGCTGAGGTCCTTCCCGCGCCAGTCGGCGGGCGGGGGGGCGGCCTTAAGCCCGGAGGGCAGGTCGAAAAGACTGCCGGTCTCGGCGGCCGGCATAGGCGGCGCGGCGCCTTCGCGGTAGGCCGGCACGTCGGGGGGAGTGAATTTGCTCTCGCCCGCGGGGGCGGTCATGGTGACGGCGGCGGTCTGCTTCTTGAGCAGTTCCTCGCGCACGGTGCCGGAGATGGTCTTGAAGATCTCGTTCTCAGAGGAAAATTTAACGTCGCGCTTCTGCGGGTGGATGTTGGCGTCGAAAGAGCCCGGGTCCAGCTCCGTAAACAGCGCGCAGGCCGGGTGGCGGCCGACCAGCATATGGTCGTAGCCGCGGTACAGCGCCTGCCGCAGCAGGGCCGAGCCCACCGGGCGGCGGTTGACGAAGAAATGCTGGTTGGCCCTGGTGGCGGCCAGCGCGTCGGGGCGCGAGACAAAGCCGTACACGGCCATGCCCTGCGTCTTGCCTTCCACCCGCACCATGCCGCCGTACACGCTTTTGCCGAAGATGGCGGCCGCGCGGTTCTTGAGGTTCTCCCACATACCGCCGGGCAGCACGGGCAGGGACAGCGTCTCGGCGCCGTCTATGACCAGCCGGAAGGCCGTGCCGAGGTTGGCCAGCGCCGCCTCCTCCACGGTCTTTATCAGGTTGGCGCGCTCGGAGGCGTCGCTCTTCATGAACTTGGCCCGGGCCGGGGTATTGAAGAACAGGTCGGCCGCCTCTATGGTGGTGCCTTTCACCGGCGCGGCGGGGAGCTCGGCTATCACGCGGCCGCCTTCGCCCTCTATGGCATAGCCGGAGTCGGCGCCGGCGCGGTGGGAGGTCAGCTTAAGCCGGGACACGGCGAAGATGGAATACAGGGCCTCGCCGCGGAAACCGAAGGTGGCGAGGGAATAAAGGTCGTCGAAAACGTTAAGCTTGCTGGTGGCGTGGCGGCCCAGGGCCAGGCGCAGGTCCTCGCGGTCCATGCCGCGGCCGTCGTCGTGCACGCGGATAAGCCCGCGGCCGGCTTTCTTTATCTCTATCTCTATGCGGGAGGCGCCGGAGTCCAGCGAGTTCTCTATGAGCTCTTTAAGCACGGAGGCGGGGCGCTCTATCACCTCGCCCGCGGCGATCTTGGAGACCACGTCTTCTGGAAGGACTTTAATTTCCGGCATAGGTTAATTCTACCAATTCCGGTTCAGGCAAGCATCCGGTTGAACAGCATGGTTACGTTCACCAGCGAATGCAGCAGGATGTTTACCGGCAGGCGGCGCTCCCTCTCGTAAACCCAGCAGAAATAGATGCCCACCGGCAGCAGGATCGGCGCCGCGGCGCCGTGGCAGACGGCGAAGAACAGCCCGGACCAGAAGGCGCTGAACCAGAAACCGTTGCGCAGCCTGACGGTGGTGTAGAAGATGCGCCTGAAAAACAGTTCCTCGGCCACCGGCGCCAGCACGCAGGCGCTGAGCACCGACAGCGACAGGCGCAGATAAGAGACGGAGGCGGCCGCCTGCAGCGCGGCGCCTTCGCTGGAAGCCCGCTCCGTCACCGGCTGCAGGAGTTTTTCCATCCCGCTGTCGCCAAGAAACCACCAGACCGAGAACAGGACGCCGGCGATGCAGAGCGCCACCAGCGCGTACCCGCCGAAATATTTAAGCGCCTTAAGCGCGTCCCCGCCGAGGTTGCGCCGCCAGTCGGCCAGGGCGCTCCGCCAGGAGACGCCCATGCCCGACATCACCAGGGCCGACACGGCGCCGATGGCCAGGAAGACGGGGATCATGCTTTCCAGGGAGGAGAAGCGCAGCCCGGTGTGCTTCTCCACCAGGACTACCGGCAGCATTACCACGAAATGAAGGAGAACGATAGCCGCGGTCAGGCCCCAGAGGCGCCCGTACCGGTCATAAGTCTTTATTCCCTCGAAGGGATTTTTTTCTTCCATACAAAAAGAACACGGGCGCAAGGCCCGTGTTCAGCTAAACCAGCGGCTCTCAGTACTGCGGCACGGGCGGGTAAACCGGCGCGTTCTGGCCGGCCTTGGCCACGTAGTCTATTACGTAGGTGAAGCTGCCCAGTTCCCCGGTGACGGCGGAACCCACCACAGGCAGGCCGGCGGCGCTGAAGGCCGCGGCTTTTTCGGCCAGAGCTTTCTCGGCCTCGCTGTCGAAGGTGAAGGTCTCGGGGGCCTGGTAGGTCTCAATGGCGGCGGACGGGACGGTCCCGCCCGGCTGGTAGATATTGCCGACCAGGAAATCCACGCTGTAGGAGAAATCGCCACCCTCGGCGCGGACCACGGAGGAGAGCGGCGGCACACCGGCCCTGGTGAAGCCGGGCAGTGCCGCCTTACCGGCCTTGGCGGCCTCTTTGTCGAAGGAGAAAGTCTCGCGGGCGTCGTAGCGGGCCACGGAATACTGCGGGCGCGGCGCGGCTTTGCCGGTCTTCACCACGTACTCTACCTGTACCGCGTAGTCGCGGCCGTTCTCCACGGCTTTGCCGCGCAGGGCCGGGACGCCGGCCTGCTTGAAGAGGGCGAGATAGGCGGGGATGGCCTTTTCGGCTTCGCTCTCGAAGGTGAACTTGCCGCCGGTATAGGTCAGGAACTTGACGTCATATTCCTGCGCGGGGCGCAGCATGTTCTTTACCAGGTAGTCCACGGCAAAAGCGTTGTCGTTGCCGGCTTCGTAAAGATAAGAGCCGAGCACCGGCAGCTTGGCGGCGCGGAAATTGGCGGCGGCGGCCTTCATAGCCTCCTCGGCTTCGCGCTCCAGCCAGTAGGCGGCGCCGTTCCTGTAGGTTTCCACCAGCACAGCCGGCGGCAGAGCGGTGTTGCCCTTAACGGTGGGGAGGTACTCTATCACGAAGGAGTAATCGTTGCCGAGCTCCACCACGCGGCCGCCCAGGGTGGTCACGCCGGCGGCCTTCAGGGCTCTCAGCCGCGCGTCCAGGGCGGGTTTAACCTCGCTCTCGAAGGTAAATTCCTCGTCGGTGGTATAGCTGGCTATCGTCACGCCGGGAGGCGTCACCGGCGCGGGGCCGTGCGGCATGATCACCGGGGCCTGGGGCACGTCCCCCATGTCGGAGGTATCCAGCACGAAACCGCCGGAGAAAGCCGGGACAGAAAGAATGAAGAAAGAGATGATAGAAACGGCGCAGCTTTTAAGCATTAAGCCTCCCTGTACCCTCTAATTATAATAGTAATGCGCCGTCCGCGTATGGGCCATTGGACCATATTTTTTATGGGTCTTAAGGACGGCTTGAGAACCGGCGGGAGCGCTACTTCAGGCGCTGCTTCCAGCCGGTTATGGCCGACAGGGCCTGCAGGGGGGTCATGTTGTCTATGTCGCACCCTTTAACCTCGTCGAGCACCGGGTGGCCGGAGAAGAGGGGGAACAGCGGGGTCTGGTCGGTCTCCTGGGCGGCCACCTGGATGTCGCCCTTGGTCTCCAGCGTGTGCAGGATCTCCCGCGCGCGCTGTATAGCAGCGTCCGGCAGGCCCGCCAGCTGGGCCACGTGGATGCCGTAGGACTTGTCGGCCGGGCCGGGCGCTATCTTGTGCAGGAAGACCACCTCGGTCTTGCCCACGGCGTTGGTCCATTCCTTCACCGCGATATTGAAGTTCTTGATGCCGGCGAACTTCTCTGGCAGCTCGGTCAGTTCGAAATAATGGGTGGCGAACAGCACCTTGGGGCCGCCCTCGGCCTTGTAGAGGTGCTCCACCACCGCCCAGGCGATGGAGATGCCGTCAAAAGTGGAAGTGCCGCGGCCCACCTCGTCGAGGAGGATGAGGCTGCGCGGGGTGGCCAGGCGCATGATGGCGGAGGTCTCGCGCATCTCCACCATGAAGGTGGATTCGCCGCGGGACATGCGGTCCTGCGCGCCGATGCGCGTCATGATGCGGTCCACCACGCCCACCTCGGCGGCCCGCGCGGGCACGAAGGCGCCCATCTGGGCCATGATCACCACCACGGCCGCCTGGCGCAGGTACACGCTCTTGCCGCTCATGTTGGGGCCGGTGAGGATAATGACGCTGGAATCTTCGCCGCCAAGCTCCAGGTCGTTGGGAACAAAGGTGCCGGCCGGCAGGAAGCGCTCCACGGCGGGGTGGCGGCCTTCCTCCACCTTCAGCAGGGAGCCGGCGGTAATGCGGGGCCGGGAGAATTCGTAGCGCACGGCGCCCTCGGCCAGCGCATAGAACACATCCAGCTCGGCGGCGCCGCTGGCGAAGGTCTTGATCTCGCCCAGGGAGGCCCGCACCTTCTCGCGCAGCATGCCGAAGAGGTGGTTTTCCAGCTTGGACATCTTCTCTTCCGCGCCGAGGATCTTGTTCTCCAGGACCTTCAGCTCCTCGGTGATATAGCGCTCGGCGTTGACCAGCGTCTGCTTGCGCACGAAATAGTGCGGCACCTTCTGGGACTGCGCCTTGGAAACCTCGATGTAGTAGCCGAACACGCTGTTAAAGCCGACCTTCAGCGTCGGGATGCCGGTCTTCTCTTTCTCGCGCAGCTCTATCTCGTCGAGCAGCTTCTGGCTGTCGCGGCGCACCGCGCGCAGCTCGTCCAGGGCGGAATCGTAACCCTGGCGGATCACGCCGCCGTCGGACAGCCGGGCCGGCGGGACCTCCGCCAGCGCCTTCTCCAGCTCGGCGCGCAGGGCGTTAAGCGCGTGCGACACGCCGTCCAGGCGCGAGGCCAGCTCGGGCGCGCACTCGAAGAAACCGGCTGAGCTCAGGAGCAGTTTCAGGCGGGGCAGCTGCCCCAGGGCCTTGCGCACGGCGCCGAGGTCGCGCGGCGAGGCGGAAAGGTTGATGACGCGGCCGAGCAGGCGCTCTATATCGGGCACCTGGGACATGATCTCGCCCAGCTGCTCGCGGGCCTCGCGGTTCTCGGCGAGGAAAGCGGTAAAGGCCTGGCGCGACTGGATGGCGCTGATGTCGCAGAGCGGCTCCAGGATCCAGCGCTTCAGCAGGCGCGAGCCCATGGAGGTGCCGCAGAGGTCCAGCACGCCCCAGAGGGTCTTCTTGTCTTCGCCTTCGGGCGAGGAGACCAGCTCCAGCGTCTTGATGGCGGATTCGTCGAGCTGCAGGCGGTTGCCCGGCTCGTAATAGGCGGGGGAGAAGACTTCTTTGAGGCCCGGCTGGGTCTGGCGCACGTAGGAGACTACCTTCAGCGCGGTCTTCATGGCGAGCTTATGGTTCTGCCAGACGCTCTGGGCGGCCCAGGCCGGGTGGGCGGCGTCGGCGCGGGTATACTCGGTCAGCACGGCCGAGCCGAGGCCGAGCCCGCGCTTCTGGATCTCTTTGACCGTGCGGCTGTCGGAGATGATCTCGGCCGGGGCGGTCTTGGAGAGAAAGGACATCAACTGGTATAGGTCGGGGTCGTTGAGGTTCTGCGTGGCCAGGAAGTCGCCGGTGGAGGCGTCGAAAGAGGACAGGCCCCACCCGACGATGTCGATGTCGAGGGCCACCAGGTAGTTGGAGGAGCGCGGCTGCAGCAGCTCGTCCTCCACCACGGTGCCGGGGGTGATCAGGCGCACCACTTCGCGCTTGAAAAGCTTGGTCTTCCTGGCCTCGCCGTCGGCGGGGCCGGTCTGCTCGCAGATGGCCACCTTGTGCCCGGCGGCCAGCAGGCGGGAAATATAGTTGGAGGCGGAATGGTGCGGCACGCCGCACATGGGCACGGCCTGGCGGGCGGTAAGGGTGAGGCCCAGTTCGGCGCTGGCGGCCTTGGCGTCGTCGAAGAACAGCTCGTAAAAGTCGCCCAGGCGGAAGAACAGCAGAGCGTGGGGGTAGGCGCTCTTGAGCGTTTGGTACTGCTGCATCAGCGGGGTCTCTGGGGTTTCAACCTGGGGCATAATAGGGCCTTAATTCCGGATTTTACTTCGTATATTGTATCAAAAGCTCTTCGGCCTCTTTAAGGGTTTTCAACTTCATGAAAGCGCCCCTGGCGGCGGAGGCGTTGGGCAGGCCTTTGAGCCAGAAGCCTACCAGTTTGCGGGCGCGCGTCAGGCCGTGCTCCTCGCCGTAGATGCCGGCATTGAGTTCCAGGAAGCGCAGGAACAAGCGCATCCTGGCGCCGGAGTCCGGCTCGGGCAGCCGGCCGCCGGAAAGTCCCGCGGCGATTTCGGCGAACACCGAGGGATTGAATACCGCGGCCCGCCCCACGGCCACCCCGGCGCAGCCGGCCTCCAGCAGGGCCCTGGCCCCGTCGGCGTTCTCCACGCCGCCGTTGCCGAAAACGGGGATCTTAACGGCCGCGGCTGTGGCGGCCATGGCCTCCAGGTCCACCGGGCCGGTATGGAACTGCGAAGCCGGCCGGCCGTGCAGGGTTATGGCCGAGGCGCCGGCCTCCTCCGCCACCCGGGCGAGCAGGGGGCCGAGGTTCTCGCCGGCCTCCAGCCCCACGCGGAATTTAACGGTGACCGGCACCTTCACGCATTTGACCGCCCTGGAGATCAGGTCGGCCAGCAGCAGCGGGGTCCGCATCAGCTCGGCGCCGGCGCCGGAGCGCCGCACCTTCCTGACGGGGCAGCCGGCGTTTATATCCACCGCGTCCGCACCGGCCCTTTCGGCCGCCTGCGCGGCCAGCGCCATGGAGGCCGGGTCCGCGCCGAAGAGCTGTATGGCCGCGGGGTGCTCGCCGGGCAGCAGCTCGAGCATTTTAAAGGATTTCTTGTTGCCGTATTTCAGGCTTTCGGCCGAGACCATCTCGGTGACCACCAGCCCGGCCCCGCCGCCGGAGGCCAGGATGCGGAAAGCGGCGTTGGTGATGCCGGCCATCGGGGCCAGCGCTAGGTTGTTTTTGAGCAGCAGCCCGCCGACCGCGACCGGGCGCAGGAGCGGTTCCGTAGTCACGGTTTCAGGGCGTAGTTGCCGTCGTGGGAGTTGGTGAAGTCGCGCGGGGCGCGGCGGAAGAGCGGGTTGGTCTCCCGCTTCGGGGCGCCGATCTTCCTGAGCACTTCCAGCTGAAAAGCGGAGGCTTTGTCCTCCATGTAAAGGATCGCGTCCAGTCCCTTGTAGTCCAGGCGGGCCGGGTTGATGTCGAGCACGCGCTCGTCCTTCTCGCCGGGCAGCGGGGGCAGGGCCCGGGCTTTCCTGTTCCTGGCCATGGTGTACCAGGAATGCCAGGCCTGGTGGGCGAGGATCCCGGCGCACCAGGTGAGCGAGCGGAAGGCGTGGTCGTTTGAAATGGCGGCCACCGGGCGGCCTCCCTCCATGTAGAAATCGGTCTTGTTCTCGTTGCGGATGACGTGCAGCTGCTTTTTCAGGAAGAGGAAGGTTTCCCTGTCGGACATCCAGACCAGTTTCAGCGCGTGGGTGACCTGGCTTTTAAATTCCACGGGGCCCTGGATGTCTATGCCGGCGCGCGGGTCGTAGGCTTCGGGCAGCCTGGCGGCGGCCACCCCGGACTGCCCCGGCGCGGAGGCCTCGGCGGCGGCTTTTTCTTCTTTAGGCGAAGCCGTGCCGAAGATGCCGGCCGACGGGACCTGCGCCTCGCCGCGCTGCGGATGCAGGCGGCCGTTCACGTAATACCACACCCCCGCGCCCATCAGCGCGAGCGGCAGGAAAGCCAGCACCTTGTGGGTGCGGAAGAAGCTTTTATGTTCGGTTTCGGGCATGGTGGGGTCAGGTCTTGAATCTTGACCTAGCCTGCATTGCGGACCGGGCCGCAGAAGCGGCCCGTAGCGGATCACCTCCGGGGGTCAAGATTCAAGACCTGACCCCCGTTAGGCGAAGTTATTTCAGCTCTTTCAGGTACGACTTGTAGAAAGCCTGCAGTTCTACGGCGGGGTCCTGGAACTCCACCATATGCTTCTTGCAGCCGCGGCGCGAGCAGAACTGCACCTGGCCGCCGGCTTTCAGGTCGAAAGCGATCATCTGGGAGCCGCAGGCGTCGCACTTGCGGGTGCTCTTCAGGTCGGCCTTGCAGTGCGGGCAGCGGAAGCCGGCCACTTTGCCCATCGGCATGGGCAGGGCGGTCTCTACGAGGTAGCTGCCATAGAGGGAGCTCATGTAGAGCGGGGCGTGCTTGCCGGCGTAGGTAAGGTTGACCTCTATCGAGGAAACCTTGTCGAGCTTCTTGGCGGAATTCATAAGGGATTTGCCGCAGTGGGGGCATTTTACGGAAACGTTAAGCATGGAACCTCCTGGGAACCTGAACCGGGCGGGCTGTAAGCCCGGCGGCCCCCATATATTACTAAATTATAGGTTACTCGTAGCGCAGGGCCTCTATCGGAGAAAGTAGAGAGGCTTTGCGCGCCGGCCAGAAGCCGAACACTATGCCCACCCCGGCCGAAAATCCGAAGGCCAGCGCCACCGAGAACGGCGAGATATAGACGGCCCAGCCCGAGAGCCGGGACAGCAGCAGCGAGCTGCCCGCGCCGATGACGATGCCCAGGACGCCGCCCACCACGGAAACGATGACCGCCTCTATCAGGAACTGCAGCAGCACCGCGCGGCTGGTGGCGCCGATGGCCTTGCGCAGGCCGATCTCCTTGGTGCGCTCGCTGACGCTGACGAGCATGATGTTCATGATGCCGATGCCGCCCACGATGAGCGAGATGCCGGCTATCATGCCGAGCAGCGTGCTGAAGGTCTTTATGGTCCCCGTCAGCATGGTCTGCAGCTCGGCCATGTTCATCAGCATCACGTCGTCGTCCTTGTGGGCCGGCACGTTGTGGCGCTTGCGCATCAGCGCCTTTACCCTGGCCTGTACCTCGTCCATCTTGGTGTAGTCGGAGACCTCCAGCCAGACCGAGTCCACGTAATTCTTGCCCAGCACGATCTTCATGGCGGTCTGCAGCGGGATCACCACCACGTCGTCCTGGTCGCGCGGGCCCTGCGCGCCTTTGAGCGGCAGCACGCCGATCACGGTGAAATTCTTGCGGTTGATCTTGATGGTCTTGCCCACGGGGTTCTCCCCGGCGAACAGCTCCTTGACCACGGTATTGCCCACCAGCGCCACCTTGGCCAGGCGCGCGCCCTCCGCGTCGGAGAAGAAGCGCCCGTAGTAGGGCTGGGAGTTGCGCATGGAGGCGTAAACCGCGCCTACGCCGCTGACGGAAGTGCGGGTATTCTTGGCCCCATAGACCACCTGCGCGCTGCCGGAGACGTTGGAATCGGTCCGGGTTATATTGTCTATCTGCGAGATAGCCCTGGCGTCCTCCATGGTGAGGCGGGTCACCGCGCCGGCGCCCATGCTGGCCCCGCCCGGGCCCCTGAACATGCCGGGCATGACGGCCAGCAGGTTGGTGCCGAGCGACGACATGGATTTCTGTATGGCCTTCTGCGCGCCGGTGCCCACAGCCAGCATGGCTATCAGCGCGCCCACGCCGATGATGATGCCGAGCATGGTCAAGAGCGAGCGGGTCTTGTTGCTGATGATGGAGCTGACCGAGGAGGCCAGGTTCTCGGCCACCTCGCGCCAGCTCAGGAAGAAGGTCTTGGGAATATGCAGGCGCTTGGGCTCCCTGCCGGCGGCGGCCGGGGCCTTCTTGACGGTATCCTCTATGATCAGGCCGTCCTTGAGCTTGATCACGCGGTCGGCCCAGGCGGCGATGTCGGGTTCGTGCGTGACCATGACCACGGTGATGCCCTGCTCGTCGTTGAGGCGGCGGAAGATGCGCATGATCTCATCGGCCTGCGCCGAGGCGAGGTTGCCGGTGGGCTCGTCGGCGAAGATGATCTTGGGGTCGTTGACCAGCGACCGGGCGATGGCCACGCGCTGCTGCTGGCCGCCGGAGAGCTGGTTGGGCCGGTGGCCGGCGCGGTCGCCGAGGCCGACCTGGTCCAGGTATTTTTTGGCCTCGTGCGGGCGGGCCTTCTCGCCCAGGTAGATCTGCGGCAGCGCCACGTTGGCGGCGGCGGTGATGCGCGGCAGCAGGTTGAACTGCTGGAAGACGAAGCCGAGGATGCGGGCGCGCAGGTAGGACAGCTCCACGTCGTCGAGCTCGGACACCTCGCGGCCGAACAGCTTGAATGAGCCGGCGCTCGGGCGGTCCAGCAGGCCGAGGATGTGCATCAGGGTGGACTTGCCGGAGCCCGAAGGCCCCATGATGGCCACGAACTCGCCCTCCTTGATGGAGAGGTCCACGCCCCGGAGCACCTCCAGGGGCTCGCCCCCCATCTGGTAGATCTTTTTGATGCCTTTGAGTTCTATCATAATGTAGTCCGCGGCCGCGCTGGAACCAAAACCGTTCAGTGGGCGCCGGTGGCGCGGCGCTGCTGCCTGTTAAGCGCGGGGCGCTTGGGCATCAGCGGGTTGGTGCCGGAAGAATCCACCTGCGCGGAATAGCCGCCGGCCTTGTAGAACACGGTCTCGCCGGCCGCCAGGCCGGAGACGATCTCCACCTGGTCGCCCTCGTTCTGGCCGGTCTCTATCACGGAATAAACCGGCTGGCCGGCCTTGAGTTCCTTTATCACCGCGGTGCGGCCCTGCGGGTCGGTCACCACGGCCACGGCGGGGATCAGGAGGATGTCCCTGCGCTCGGAGATCTTTATCTTTATGTTGGCCGTCATCTGGGAGCGGAAGAACTCCGGCACGCGCTCGGGGCGCAGCTTGACGGTATAGGTCACCACGTTGCTCTTGGTGGTGCCCTCGTCGAGGATCTTGAACACGGTGCCGCGCACCTTCTTGTCGGGGTAGGAGTCCAGCACGATGGAGGCCCGCTGGCCTTTCTTCACCTTGCCGATATCGGCCTCGTCGAGACTTGCCGAGACGATGAGCTTGTCGGAGATGGCGAACAGCACGGTATTGGCGCTCACGGTCTGGCCCTGCACGATGTTCTTGAGGATCAGGGTGCCGTCTATCGGGGAGATGACCTTTATGGGCTTGTAGGTCTCCTGCCACTGCTTGTACTGGTCGTCCCCGGCGGCGCGCGCCGCGTCGAGGATAGCCACCCGGTCGGAAGAGCTCATCAGCGCCAGCACCGTGCCGGCCTTTATCTTGTCGCCTTCCTCCACCAGGATCTCCTCTATGCGCCCCGAAGAGGAGGGCTGGATCTCCACCCGGTTCTCGGGCTCCACCACGCCGGTGGTGTCCACCAGTTCGGACAGGTCGCGCAGCTCGGCCTGCGCGGACTGGTAGACGGGCTTATCGTTGGCGCTCTTTTTTTTGAACGCGTACCAGCCGCCGCCCGCCAGGGCGGCTATAACGAGGAGGATGATGATTTTTTTCATAGTGTTTTACCCTTAGTCCTGCCGCTCCATGGGCACGCCGAGCAGCTGCTCCAGCGCGTTCTTGCGGCTGTGCGCGGTGCGCGCGTAGTCCAGCCCGTTCAGGTCCGAATCCACGAAATTCTGCTCCACGTTGACCAGGTCGATAAAGCTGATCTTGCCGGCCATGTATTTTATCTGCGCCTCTTTATAGCGCTCTTCGTTGGCCGCCAGCAGAGAGACCGAGGCCCGGGCGGTCTCGGCGGCGCTGAGGTAGCCGTCGTAGCCGGAGCGCAGCGAGGCGGCCAGCGCTATGCGCGCGGCCTTGTAGTCCTGCTCCGCCGCGGCCTGGGCCTTGCCGTAGGCGGCCAGGTTGTTGAAATGGTAGGTGGGGCCTCCGGAGAAGAGGGGCAGGCTGAGGCTCAGGCCCATGGACCAGTTCTTGTCCTGCGGAAACTCGGTGTCCCCGCTCCAGCCGTAGGAGCCGCTGGCCTTCAGCGACGGGTAGGCGTAATAGCGGGCCGAGTTTGCCCGCTCCCTGGCCGACTCCAGCGTCTTTTTGGCCGCCACCATGCGGGGGGATTTTTCCAGCGCCAGGGCCACGTCGGCCTCGGCCAGGGCGAACTCCGGCACGCTGATGTCTCCGGCGGCCGTCACGGCGCGGTTGCCTTCCAGGCCCATGGCCTCCAGCAGGGCGCGCTGCGCGCTGGCCAGGTCGCGCCCGGCCTTCTTGACGGAGACGGCCGCGCTCTCGGCCAGGGCCTCGGTGTAGAGGGCGTTGCCCTTGGATTCCATGCCGCTCTCGTACTTGAGGCGGATGAGCCGGGCGTTCTCCTGCCTGATGCCGTAGATCTTCTTCTGCACCTCGGCCCTTTTCTGGGCGAACAGCAGGTCCGCGAAGGCGCCGGCCAGGGTCTGCCGGGCGGAAGCCGAGGCGGCCAGATAGTCCGCCTCCGCCTTCTCCCTGGAGAGGCGGCTGCTCTTCACCGTGGACACGGTCCTGAGGTTAAGCAGTTCCTGCGAGGCCGACAGCGAGGCGCTCCAGCGGTTGGAAGGAGAGGAGGTATCGCTCCCGCTGCGGGAAACCGAGTGGGAGGCGCTGACCTGCGGCAGGTAGGCGTTCACGCTGGCCAGGTAATTGTAGCCGGCCTGCTCCATAGAGGCCCGGGCCGCCTTCACGGAGGGGTTGTTCTCCATCGCCAGCCGGCGCGCCTGGTCCCAGGACAGGGTCAGGTCCTGCGCGGCCAGCGGAGCCGCGGCAGCCAGCGCCGCCGCCAGGGTAAGGACTAGTTTTTTAATGGTCATAGGTTTTAAATACGGTCGCGTTCTATATGGCAACGCGCGGGAGGCCGGTTTTATTGCATTTTTTTTACCGGTCGGTAAGTAATTATAGCCGTTGCCGCCCCTGCCGTCAATAAAAACGACCCGCCCGATACGCCGGGAGGGCCGTTCAGAAGTGTGGCGGCGTCTATTTCAGCTTTTCCTGGCCGGTAAAGCTGCGTTCCAGCCGGAAGCCGGCCAGTATTTCCTTATCCTCGGCCGAAGGGGAGCCGGCTATATGCGCGGCCACCGCCTCGCCCAGGCCGGGCCCCAGCATGAAGCCCTGGCCGCACATGCCCACGCTGAGCACGTAGCCTTTCAGGGCGGCGGGGAAATCCACCACCGGGAAGCCGTCCGGGGTCATGGGGTACAGCCCGCGCCAGGTGCGGCGCACCTTCAGGTTGGCAAGGGCCGGCATCAGGCTGATCATGCGCTTGGACACCTCGGGCAGGAACTCCGAGGTGGAGCGCCTGTCGTCGCCCCAGACCGGCGGCTGCGGGGTGAGGCAGAAGACGATCTGGCCTTCCCAGTTCTGGTAGAAGTAATAATTCTTGGACTTGTCGCCGGGGCGGATGTCCACCACCATCGGTTCGAAGAAGCGGTCCGCGGGCTCGGTGATGCCGGCCTCGTGGCAGTCGGGCTTCACCGGCACCTTTACTCCGGCCAGCTCCGACACGGCCGCGGCCTGCGCGCCGGCGGCGTTGACCACCCACTTGGCAGCGTAGAGGGCCTGCGGGGTGCGCACGCCCGTCACGACCCCGTTCTCGGAAAGTATCTCTTTGACCGGCTCCTTAAAATGGAACTCCGCGCCCAGTTTCACGGCGCGCCTGTAGAAGGCGTTGACCGAGAGCAGCGGCGAGGCGGAGCCGTCGTCGGGGGACCAGGTGCCGCCGCGCAGGTCCTTGGCGGCTATGCCCGGCACCAGCGCCTTAACTTTCTCCGGGCCCACCCAGTCTATATTGAGGCCGAGGCCGCGCTGCACTTTCAGGAGCTCTTTCAAGACTTTCTCGTCGTTCTCGGTATAGACCGGGAACAGGTAGCCGCCCTTTATCCAGCCGATATCGTCGCCGTGGGTCCCCTCCCACGTGGCGAAGACCTTCAGGCTGCGCAGGCAGGCCTTTATCTTGGACGCGTCGGAATGGGTGGCCCGCAGGCCGCCGATGGCGCATTTGTTCTGGCCCTGGCCGGGGGAAGCCGCGGCCTCCAGCACCAGGGTCTTCAATTTCCGTTCGGCCAGCGCCATCGCCAGCGGCGTGCCGATGCTGCCCGCGCCTATTATTATGACGTCGTAATTATTTTGGGCCATATATCCTTTTAGAAGCCGCTCCAGCTGGCTTTTTCTTCGGCTTCGGTGCGGCATTTCACATTAGAGAAGACGCCGAGCGGGGCCTCCACGAACAGCGGCCGCCGGGTGAAGGCCGTAACCTCTTTAGGGTCTATGCCCTCGCTCCTGAAAATATTCAGCAGCATGGTAGAGCAGGTCTTGGAACCGCAGGCGCCCATGCCGGCGCGCGTGACCGCCTTCAGCTGGTTCAGGTCGCGCATGCCGGAGCGGATAGCCCGGCGGATCTCGCCCAGGCTCACCCGCTCGCAGCGGCAGATCACCGTTTCGTCTTCAGCCTTGGCCAGGTCGGCGGGAGATTTAACGCCGGCCTCGGCCTCGAAGAGCCGCAGAGAGGCGGCCAGGTCGGCCACCTCCGGGGTCGTCTTCACGATAACTATCAGCGTGTTCTCGGCCTTGAAATCCTTAACGTCCACCACCTCGGCCTCGCCGAGGTCGGCGCCTTCCCAGCCGGTCAGGCGGACGTTGTCTCCCTTTTTAACCAGGCCGCGGCCTATCTCGAAGGGCAGCGCCACGGTAGGGTTGGCCTTATCTTTGCGGTAGTCCACTATGGTCACCGCGAGCCCGGGGCAGATCAGCAGGCATTTGAAGCAGCCGATGCAGTCGCCGGAGAACTTGGGCGTATTCATGATGCTCTCGCCGGAGAGCTTTATGGATTTCTTGGGGCAGACCGTCACGCAGGGGTTGCAGGGGATCTCCTGGCGGCAATGCAGCACCGGGTACACCGGCTTATCGTGGTCCTTGACGGCCGGGGCCTTGGTGACGCCGGGGCGTGACTTGAGCACCTCCAGCCGGTCGAACCAGAACTCCGGCACGGGGGCCGCCATCACGCCGAGGGACTTGAGCACCTTGTGCGCGGTGATCTTGCCGCTGAACATGGCGGCCGAGGCCTCGGCTATCTCTTCGGCGTCGCCGCAGACGAAGGCGGCCATGCCGGCCTCCCGCGCCTGGGCGTGGAACTCGTCCACCGAGCTCAGGCCCACCGCTATCAGCATGGTGTCGGCCTTAAAGGTCTTCTCGGTGCCGGGCAGGACTTTGAATTTTTCATCCACGGCGGCGATCGTCACGGTCTCCAGCTGCTCGCCGCCGTCGGCGCGCAGGATGGTGTGGCGGGTGTACACCGGCACGCCGAGGCGCCGGATCTTGTCCTCGTGCACTTTATAGCCGCCGCAGCGCTCCTGGGCCTCTATCAGCCCGACCACCTGGATGCCGGCCTGCAGGGCGTGGTAGGCCGCTATCAGCCCGACGTTGCCGCCGCCCACGATGAACAGCCTTTTGGCGGGGCGCACCAGGTCGCGGTTGACCAGGGTCTGAAAGGCGCCGGCGCCGTAGACGCCGGGCAGGGTATTGCCGGGGAAAGCCAGGGATTTTTCGCGGGCGCCGGTGGCGCTGATCACGGCCTTGGGGCGGATGAGGTAATATTTGTCGCCGCGCAGCACGCCCACTTTCTTATCCGAGAAAACGGCCAGGCAGGTGGCGTCCCGCCAGGCCTTTACCGACGGGTACTCCTTGAGCTGGTCTTCCAGCTTCTCGGCGATGTCTATGCCGCGGGTCCCGGCGTAGCAGTCCTCCACCGAGCCGAAAAATTTATGAGTCTGCAGCACCAGCTTGCCGCCGAAGCGGTTCTTGTCGTCTATGATCAGGGTGCTGACGTTGAGCTTGCCCAGCTCCGCCGCGGCCGCCAGGCCGGAAGGCCCGCCGCCGATTATCAGGGCGTCCACGTCGAGCTCTTCCACGCGGCCGAACTCCTGCACGCAGGCCGTCAGCGGCAGGCGGGCGGTGCCGCGCAGGGTCTCCACCTTCATGCCCTCGCGCACCTGGGTCACGCAGGACTTCACCGTCAGCCCGTCGGCTATCACGGAACACTGGGCGCACTGGCCGTTGGCGCAGAAGATGCCCTGCGGGCCGGAGTCTTTTTTGTGATGGCTGAAAATTTTTATGCCGTTGGCGAACAGGGCGCTGGAGATGACCTCGCCCTCCAGGGCGGAGCACTCTTTGCCGTCAAAAGTGAATTTAACCGCCGCGCGCTCGGCCGGCTGCAGAACGGGATGTTCCTGTATTCTTTCCATGGTTCCTCTTGTGTTTTGTGCCGAAAGGTGCCGTACGATTTATATAGTACAATAAAAAAACCCTATGGCAAAAAACGCCCAAAGGGCCGCCCTGGCGACGGCCGTACTCATCGGGGCGGCCGCGCTGGCAGCGGCCGCCTGGCAGTTCGCCTCGCCCGGCCAGGACCTGGCCTTTAACCTGGGCCTCTACGCGGACCGGGGCGAAATGCTGCTGCACGGAGTGAGGAGCCGCGCTGTCACCTGGACCATGCCGCTCGTCAGCCTGCTCTGGGCCGCCCGCCAGCACCTCGACATAGATCCCTCCCTGCCGGCCCGGTTGGCCGGGCTGCTGTCCGCCCTGGCCGCTTTCGGGCTCGGCGCGCGGGGCGGCGGGCCGGCGCGGGGCGCCCTTTTCGCACTGGCGGTCTCCGCCGCGGCCCTGGCCAGGACCGACTCCGACACCGAACAGGAGATCTATTCGCTGGCCCTGCTGCTGTTCCTTGGTCTGGAACTGGCGCGCCAGCGGACCCGCACGCTGCTACCCGCCGCCCTCGCCGGAGGTGCGGCCGGCATAACCCTGCTCATCCGCACGCCGCTTTTCCTTTTCCCGCTCCTGTCCGCCGTTTACGCCTGGTCGAAAGAACAGACCGCGCGACGCTGGCTGCTGGGCTCGGCCGTCTTCCTGCTGTTTGCCTATTCGCCGCTGCTCCCCTGGGCCAGGCTGAACCACTCCCTCACCGGGAAAATAATATTTTTGGAAGAAGAACGCCCGGTCAGCAACCTGATCACCGGCGCCCTGGGGCTCACCTTCACCATAGAAGGCGACGCGCGGGCCCTGGCCGGCCTCTCCAGGGACGAGAACGCCTTCCGCTGGGCCGCCCGCACCGTGGCGGAGAATCCCGGCCGCTACGCGGGAGCGGTGGCCCGACGGGCCTGGCACGTGTTCCTGATGTCGCCCTGGCTGTTCCTGCTGGCCGGCCTGGGGCTGCTGCTGGCCCGTTCGCCCGAGACCAGATTCCTCGCCCTCTTCTGCGCCTATTTCGTCTTCATGCACTGCCTGCTGTCGATAGAGGAAAGATACTTCTACCCGCTGCGCTACGTGCTCGCCCTGCTAGGCGCGGCCGGGGCCTGGGAACTGCTTAAACGGGCCGGCCTGGCGCTGGCCGGCGGGAACAAGGACTTTTTCACCCGCCCGCTTTTCGCCGGGGCGGCGGCGCTGGCCGCGGCGGCGTTGGTAGTGATTTGGCGCTACCCGGCCGTGGCACGCCCGCCTCTGATAGCCCTCACCCGCGAACTGGGGGAGCGGCCCGGCGAGGCCTGGCTCCTGAAACGCAGGGGGGAAGCGCTGTTCGCCCTGGGCCTGACCGGCTACGGGACGCAGGACCTGCGGCGCGCCTGCGCCGCCGGACGCGAGCCGGGCGCCTGCTGGCTGTACGACGCGCTCACCGGCCGGCCGGCCGAACCGCCGCAGCTCTTTGAGAGGTACGGCCTGCTGCTGGTGAAACTGGTCCGGGAGCTGGAGCTCGGCGACAGGGCGGCGGCGCGCGAAACCTTCCGCGCCGCCATGACGATCTGGCTTAAGGAGCGCAACCTGGTGCGCGGCGGCGGCCGGGACAAGGCGGAGCTCGCGCGGCTGATAGAAACCAATAAAACTTTCTGGGATTCGGACCTGAGCGGCGCGCTGCTGTATTTCTCGCCGGAGGCCCGGCGCCGGGTGCTGGGCGTCATGCGCACCATGCCCGAGTTCTCCGCCGGCATCGGGCGGCTGGAGACCGCGGCCGCGGCGGCGCAGGGGCTGGACTATGACATGGCCCTGGCGATACTGCAGGAAACCCTTAAAGGCCCCGCAGGCCCGGCCGGCGCGACAGTCGGCCTTGGGCCGCAGGCCGCCGCGCTGACCCTTGCCCTCGAGACGGCAAGGGACAACGGGACCCTCGCCGACATGCTGCTGGGCTGCGGCCCGTCCATGACGGAAGTGGGAGAATTTTATGTCGCCCCCGCCGCCGCGGCAGGCAACCCCGCGCGGACGGGCTGCTTTACCCCGGCCATGCGCTGGTTGGTACGCAGGGACGCGGCCTCCGCCTCCGCGCTGGCGGCCGGGTCGGAAAAATTTCCGGGCTTCCTGGTAACGGCGGCGGCTGCCCTGCGGGCCGGCGGCAAGGCCGGGGAAGCCGACCTGCTGGCCGGGGCGGCGCAAAGGGCCGCCGGGAAACAGGGCAAGGGTTTAAAAGAACTCGCCCTGCTCTACCAGGACATGGGCCGCTACACCGAGAGCCTGGCCATAGCGCGGGGCCTGCTGGCCGCCGCCCCGGCCGACCCGGAGCTCAATAACAGCATCGGCGTGCTGCTGCTCTTCCTCAAACGGGACGCCGAAGCCGAGCCGTTCTTCGTCAAGGCCGCCGGCGCACCGGCGGCGCCGGTTTCGGCCCAGCTGAACCTGGCCGCGCTCTACGCCCGCCGGGGCGACAGGGAAGGCGCGATCAGGTACTACGCCCTGGCCGCCGCCAACCCCTCTCTGCCGGCGCCTCAGCGCGCCGCGGTCCTGGCCGCTGCGGCCGGCCGTTTTTGATATAATAAGGGGACATGGAGGGTACAATGAAAAAACTTATTTTAGCCGCCGCCTGCGCGTTTTACGCCGGCAGCCTTTCCGCCGCCGGTTTCGAGCTTAACAGCGCCGGCCTGCTGGACCAGGTACTGGTCTCGGCCCCCGAGGTGAAGATCCCGGAGGCGCCCCAGCCCGAGAAGGCCGTAACCCGCACCGGCCAGTACTACCAGGTCTCCGGCTACGTGAACCTCAACGGCAACGGCTGGATGCCCGGCAACGACGGCGGCTTCACCAGCGTGAACCTGACCGGCTGGGCCACCTTCCGCGATTCTTCCGGCAAGGTCACCCGCAACAACACCTACGTCAACACCTCGGTTTCCCTGTGGGTGCGCCCCAACCAGCACGTCTTCCAGAGCGTCTACCCCAACCTTTACGTGCAGTTCTACAAGGATGGCCGGCTGGTCGGCTCCACCACCATGAACGGCAGCATCTCCGTCAGCGGCTGGCCGAGCTCCAACTACTTCAGCCTCAGCGGCTCCGGCTACCTCAGCGGCTCGATCTACGTGCAGGACTGACCTGCCGCGGGAACGGTAAAGAGAGCGGCCCCAAGCCGCTCTTTTTATTTTAAAATATAGCTATGAAGATACTGGAAGGCAAAACACTCTCCGCGGAGATCCTGGGCGCGCTGCCGGCCCGCATCGACGCGGTAAAAGGCCGGCTGGGCCGTCCGCCGGCGCTGGCCATAATAAACTACTTTGCTGACTCCCCTTCGGCCGTCTACGTGAAGCGCAAGATCGCCGCCTGCGAAAAACTGGGCATAACGGTGAAGCTGTTCGCTCCCAAGGCGGAAGAGGGCTATCCCGCCTTCAAGAAACTGCTGGCGGGGCTGGGCGCCGACCCGGCCTACGACGCCATCATGCTGGAGCGGCCGCTGCCGGACGGCTTCGAGACGCTGGAGACCTGGGACGCCCTGCCGGCGGCCAAGGACGTGGACGGCCTCTCCTCGCTGAACATGGGCCGCCTGTTCATCGCCAAGAAATTTTCCGAGATAGAGGGCGGCGGCTACTTCGTGCCCTGCACCGCGCTGGCCGTGATCCGCCTGCTGCGCTTCCACGGCATCAACCCGGCCGGCCTGAATATCGCCGTAGCCGGGCGCTCCGCAGTGGTGGGCCGCCCGCTGGCGCATATGCTGACGGCGCTGGACGCCACCGTGACGCTCTGCCATACCCGCACCAAGGATTCGGCCGCGGTCTTCCGGGGGGCAGACCTGGTGATCACGGCCATCGGCAAAGCCAAGTGGCTCAAGAAAGAGATGCTGCCGGCGGGCATGACGGTGATAGACGTGGGCACCAATTTCGACGAGAACGGGCGGATGTGCGGCGACGCCGACTTTAAGGACCTGGAGCAGACCGCCGGCGCGGTTTCGCCCGTACCCGGAGGGGTGGGCCCGGTGACCCTGGCCTGCCTGATAGAGGCCAGCGTGCGCGCCGCCGAACTGGCGCCGCCGGCCGAGGACAAGAAGGGAGAAATAATATTCACATGAGCAAAAAACTGAAATTCATATTCCCGCTGCTGCTGGCCGCCGGCTTCTGCCTGCCTGCCCTCGCCCAGGACGAGGCCGCCCCGAAGGAAGACCCGGCCGCCGGCGCCCCCGCCGAAGCCCCGGCCAAACCCGCTCCCAAGAAACCGGCCCCCAAGAAAAAAGCCAAAAAAAAGAAGAAGGCGCCCCCGGTCTCCGAATACAAGTTCGACGCGGTGGAAAAGACCGAAACCTACAAGTTCGACAAGCGGGCCAACCCGATAGTCAAGGCGAAGAAAAAGAAAAAGGCGGCCAAGAAGGCGCCGGCCCCGAAAGGCGACAGCCTGGAGGAAAAATCCCTCCCGTCCACCAAACTTAAGCCCGCCAAGGCCATAGGGGAAGCGGAGCAGAAGGCCGCCGAGCAGGACGCCATGGGCCAGATGGGCGGGGAATGATTAAAGCCGCCCCGGAGTGGCATAAGAGTTTCTTTAAAAACTCTTTCTATAACCCCGCTTCGGAGACCGCCGTGGCCAAGGCCCCGGCGGAGGCGGCCTTCGTACTTAAACAGCTCAAACTGAAAAAAGGTTCGGCCCTGCTGGACCTGTGCTGCGGCCCGGGCCGCCACGCCGTGGAATTCGCCAGTCGGGGCCTGGCGGTGACCGGCTACGATTTCTCCCGCGAGTACCTCGCCGAGGCCGCCGCCCGCGCCCAAAAAAAGCGCGTGGCCCTGCGCCTGCTGCGCGGCGACATGCGGGAGCTGAAATTCTCCGGAGAATTCGACGCGGTGGTGAACATGTTCACCAGCTTCGGCTATTTCCCCAGGCTTTCCGACGATATCAAAACCCTGAAGGGGATAGCCCGCGCGCTCAAGCCCGGCGGCCTTTTCCTGATAGACGTGGTGAACGGGGATTTTATAATGAGCCGCTTCGTCCCCAGGGACTGGCACGACCTGGGCGACCATTACCTGCTGGAGACCCGCGAGCCCGACAGGGACGGGATCTTCAACACCTGGGTGAAGATAGACAAACGCAGCGGCAGGATACAGGAGAAAACCTTCTTCAACCGCATCTACGGCCGGGCCACCCTGACGGCCGCCCTGCGCCGCGCCGGCCTGAAACCGCTGAAGTTCTGGGGCGGGTTCCGCGGAGAGAAGCTTTCGGACGGCTCTATCCGCCTTATCTGCCTGGCAAAAAAGCTCTGACCCGCCGGGCAAAGAAAAACCCCGCGCTCCGTAAAGGACCGCGGGGTTTCTTTTTTACGGCTCTTACCTGATCTCGAAAGACTCTATGGTGCTGGTCTCGGCGCCGGAAGACAGCGGGCCGGAGCGGAAGAACTTGAGCGTTACCACGTATTTACCAGGCTTGGCGGGGCCGTCCATCAACTTCAGTTCGTAGGTGCCGGCCACGTCGAAGGCCTTCGTCACGTTGAACTTTACGAAGGAGTTGAGTAGCTGGTCGACGGGCGTGTTCTGGTCTATCTGCGGGATGTTCATGCCGTCGGCGGTGATGGTGATCTTCTCGCCGCGGAAGTAGTCCGCGCGGAGGTCGTTAAGCACCAGGCGCACGTCGCCCGCCGCGGTTACCCCGGCGAAGGACACAGAAAGCTCCTTGGAGTCGGGCTGGGCGGGCTTCTTGGCGCCGGGAGTCAGCGTGAAGATGGTGGCGCGCCGGAACAGGCCGTCGTCGTTGCGGGAAGAGACCGCGTAGTTATAGAGCATGCCGTTAGTATTGGCGTCCACGCTCTTCGGGCCCCTCATGCAGAGCTCCAGCCGCTCGGTCTCCCAGGACTCCAGCTGGCGCGGGCCGATATTCACGGTGACTTTGCGCTTATGGTAGTTGCTGGCGGGCCGGCAGGGGCCGGCGTAGCCGTGATTATAGGACAGGCACTCTTCGCCGTATTCCTCTATTATCATGTCCAGCGTCTGGCTGAGCGGGCTCTGCGCGTTGAACTGCATGGTGCGGCAGCTCTCGCGGTAGCCGCCGAAGTGGTACTGCGGCGTGGGCTGATTATGGTTGTCCCAGCCGGGATTATAGGGCGGGGGATAATGAGGCTGCGGCGGGTGGTGGGGCTGAGGGGGCGGCGGCGCCGGGGGATGGCCGGGGTTGTACGGGGGGTGGTGCGGCTGCGGGGACGGCGGGTGATGGCCGGGCTGGCCGGGGTGCTGAGGCTTGTTCCCGGCGAGGTCTGAAACGATGTCGAGCACGTCTATAAATGTGTCGAGACCGCTGGCTTTAGCGCTTTCGAGGCTGCCCTCGGCCGCGCGCGCCGCCGCGCTCAAAGAAAATAACGCGGCGAAAACTATTGCTGCTTTCTTATTCATGTGCTTTTCCCTCCCATACACTGTCTAGGGAAATCATATTGAATAAAGGACCGGGCCAAATAGAAGCGATAGGCCCAGAGGTGGGCCGTATTAGGACCCAGCTGGAAATAGGTATTAAAGGCAGGACTACTGCGAGGCAAGCTGGCCGCAGGCGGCGGCTATGTCGGCGCCGCGCTCTACCCGCAGGTAGGTACGCACGCCGGCGTTGATCAGTTCAAGCTGGAATTCTTTAACGCGGGGCGTCTCGCCGCCGGGCCCGCCGGGAGGGTTGTAGGGGATCAGATTGACCCGGCAAGGGATGTCTCCCACCAGCCGGGCGAGCAGCGCGGCGTCCGAAGGCCGGTCGTTGACGCCTGGGAAAAGGATATATTCGAACATCACGAGCGCCTTCCGGATGCGGCAGTAGTCGCGCACGGCGGCCAGCACGCGCTTGAGCGGGTAGGTCTTCTCCATCGGGGCCAGCCGGGCGCGCTGCTCCTCGTCTGCGGCCACCACGGAGACGGCCAGCCGCACCCGCAGGTCGGAATAGGTGAGTTCTTCGATGACCGGGATGATGCCTACGGTGGAGACGGTCATCTTGGCCTGTGGGAAATGGCGGCCGCGGCTGTCGGAAAGTATCCGTACGGCCTTCTGCACGTTCTCCCAGTTCAGGAAAGGTTCGCCCATGCCCATGAAGACCAGGCTGTTGAGCGTGCCGGCTTCTTTAAGGCAGGCCTCGAACTGGGCTATGATCTCGGCCGGGGTGAGCGAGCGCTTTAGCCCCAGCGCGCCGGTGGCGCAGAAGGTGCAGCCGCAGGCGCAGCCGGACTGGGAGGAGAGGCAGGCGATGACCCGGTCCTTGGCGGGCAGGACTACGCATTCGGCGGGGGCGTTCCCTTCGAAGCGGAAAAGCATTTTCTTTGTGCCGTCGCGCGAAGTCTGGAGGCGTTCCGGGAGGGGGAGGGGGGCGAGGAGAAAAGCGGGAGAGAGCGCCCGGCAGACGCGCTCCGGCAGGCCGGGCAGGGCGGCCAGGTCAGCGGCGCCTTTGCGGTGCACGGCCAGGAAGACGGCGGCCGCGTGGGAGGGCTTCTCGCCCAGCCCCGTCAGCGCCGTCTCCAGCTCCGTCCGCGTTAAATTTCTAATATCTGGTTTCATCTATAATCAGTCTGCGCCGCAGGGGTCGGAACGCAAAAACGTGGTCTCGCACACCGTGCTCGCCACTCCCCGTCTCGGTCCTCGCGCTTACGCAAGCTCGGACCTCCGACAGGGTTTTGCTAACCCGACCCCTGCGTCACAGCCTGCGTTGCCTCAAATTTAATCAACTTAAGCCGCCAACTCAAACATCTTATCGATAGCTACTTTGGCGCGGGCGGCGATGAGCGGGGGGACCGTTACTTCTTCGGGGGCGGGGTCCTTAAGCAGGGCCAGCACGCTTTCCAGGGTGATGGACTTCATATAGGGGCAGAGGCGGCACATCGCGATGAAATTTTTGTCGGGGAAACGGAGCTTGGCCAGCTCGCCGAAGCCGCATTCGGTCACCAGCAGGAAGGCCGCGGCGTTGGAGTTTTCCACGTAGCGCATCATGTCGCCGGTGCCGCCCATGAAATCCACGGCCCGGATCAGCTCCGACGGGCACTCGGCGTGCGCCAGGGCCACCAGGCCCGGGTGCTTTTTGCGGTACACATCTATCAGCTCCGGTTTAAAGTGTTCGTGCACCACGCAGGTGCCTTTCCAGAGGATGATATCCTTGCCGGGCGTTTTGCCCAGGGCCTTGGCCAGGTTGGCGCCCATAAAGCGGTCGGGGATGAAGATGACCTTGTCGTGCTCCGCGTACATTTTGCGCAGTATTTTCTCGGCGTTGGCGCTGGTGACTATGCAGTCGGATTCCGCCTTCACGTCGGCCGAGGTGTTGATGTACGTGACCACCGGCAGGCCCGGGTGCTCTGCCTTGAGGGCGCGCACGTCGGCCGCCGTTATGGCCTCGGAGAGCGAGCAGCCGGCGTTCTTAGAGGGAACGTAGACCTTTCTGTCGGGGTTGAGGATCTTGGCCGTCTCGGCCATGAAGTGGACCCCGCAGAAGACTATCTCGTCGGCGGCGGTTTTGCGGCAGTCGTCGGCGAGTTTATAGGAATCTCCCACCAGGTCGCCGATGCCGAGGATGATGTCGGGCGTCTGGTAGACGTGGGCGCAGATCACGGCGTTGCGCGTCTTCTTGAGGCGGTTTATCTCCAGCGTCAGCGCGGCCACGCGCTCCAGCGCGCCCTCCACGCAGCGGCGGTGCAGCCCCAGCGAGGTCAGCCTGTTTATCTCTTCGGTAAGCGCGGCGTCCATATCAGCCTTTGAGCGTCCACTTGCCCAGCAGGTCCGGATGGTTAGTGAAGATGCCATCCACGCCGATCTCCTTCATGCGCAGCGCGTCCTTCTTGGTGTTCACGGTGTAGACGCAGGCGTTGAAACCGGCCTTCTTTATGCGGGAAATGTTCGCCTTGAACGCTATGCGCAGGGCGAGGTGGAAATTCACGGCGCGCACGGACTTCGCTTTCCTCAGGGCCGGCAGCAGCAGCACGGTGCTGAGGCCGTGGCCCAGGTAGGCCAGCTTGATATCGTGGGACAGCTCGCGGAAGCGCTTGAGGGTGCCGTGGTCGAAGCTGGAGATGAGGCTCTTGGCGAACAGCCCGGGCTTGCTCTTTATGAAGGCCAGCAACTTAACCTCTATGCCGGGGTAGACGTTGCCGTCGTTCTTGACCTCGAAGTTAAGCCAGTCGGAGACCGGCCCGATGATATTTATCACTTCCTCCAGCCGCGGGACGTGCTGGAAAGCCCTGTCGGGCCGGTAGTGAAAAGCGACGTTGATCTTTTTCAGCTCGGCCCAGTCCAGGTCGGCTATTTTTACGTCCTTGCCGGAAGTGTGCAGCAGGGAGTAGTCGTGGTGCACCACCAGGATGCCGTCCCTGGTCTGGTGCACGTCGAACTCGAACTCCCGGGAGCCCATCTCCACGGCGAGGCGGAAGGCCTTGAGAGTATTTTCTGGCGCGTAAGCGGAGGCGCCGCGGTGAGAGATTATTTTCATATAAAGAGTTTTTTTATCTCCGAAAAATATTCTTCCTGGAACTCGAAGCCGCCCATGTCGCCGCGCTCCGTGCCGGGGCCGTGGAAGTCGGTGCCCGCGGTGACAAAAAGGCCGTAGCGCCCCGCCAGGGAAACGAACTCCCGGGTGGCCGCGCCGGTATGCGCCGGGTAGAAGGCCTCCAGGCCGTCCAACCCCAGGTCCCGCCAGGCCGGCAGGTCCATCGCCTTGCCCACAGCGGCGGGATGCGCCAGCACGGCGCGGCCGCCGGCGTCCTTTATGGCTTTTATGGCCTCGGCCACGGTGGGACCGTTAGGGCCCACGTAGGCGGGGGCGCCGGGCGCCAGGTAGCGCTTGAAAGCCTGGTTCCGGTTGGAAACTATCTTGCGCGCGCGCAGCACGTCGGCTACCTGCGGCCGGCCCACGGTGCGGTTGACGGGCGGAGGCAGGTCCTCGAAAGCTATCTCTATGCCGAGGCCCCGGAGCAGCTCCAGCGTCTTTTTTATCCTGGTCACGCGGCGGCCCCGGAACTCTTCCAGCCGCCCGCGCAGCACGGGGTCGGCCGGGTTCACGCCATAGCCGAGGATATGCAGGTTCTCGCAAAGCCCGGTGCTTATCTCGACGCCGTAACAATAGGTGATGCCGGCCTCCCTCAGCGCCGGCTCCATCTCGGCCCAGCCGCCCACGCCGTCGTGGTCGGTCAGGGAAAAATACTTCACCCCGGCGCGCGCGGCCGCGCGGGCCAGCGCCGCCGGCTCCAGCGTGCCGTCGGAATAGGTGGAATGGGTGTGCAGGTTTATCAGCGCCATAAAAGAGATTACACAGGGCAGGCCGGCCCTTACGGACCCGCGGCTGGCCTGTGTAATCGCAGAAAAAGGCTTAACCTACCGTAATTTCCTTAACTTCAGGAACCTCTTCTTTTATCATGCGCTCCACCACGTGCTTGAGCGTCATGGTGGCGTGCGGGCAGCAGCCGCAGGCCCCGGTCAGGCGCACGGTGACCACGCCTTTCTTCTCGTCCACGCCTATCAGCTCGACGGACCCGCCGTCAGCCGCCAGCATGGGCTTTATCTTCTCTATAACCTTGGCAACTTTGTCTTTCATAGTGGTACCTCTCCCTAAATTATACCATTCCGCCGACTTGCTCCTGCCTGACAGAACTTATATATAATTTGACTATGCTTAAAGAAGCCAGGAACGTGATGCAGGTCCCGGGCGAACCGCGCCGCCGCTGGTTCGACGACGAAGATTTCGACCTGATCGTGTGGTTCGAACCGGGCGAAGAGATCTGGGGCTTCCAGCTCTGCTACGACAGGGAAAAGAAACCCCGGGCGCTGACCTGGACCCGGCGCTACGGCTACAAGCACGCCGGCATAGACAACGGCGAGCATATCTGGGGCGCCTCCAAAAGCTCCCCCGTACTGATAGAGGACGGGCTCTTCGACGCGCCCTCCATAGCGGAAAAGCTGGAAAAGGCCGCCGGGGAAATGCCGCACGGCCTGACGGCCTTCATCCTGGAAAAAGTGCGCGCCTTCCTCTGATGCCTAAAGATTTTAAACCTGACATGGGCGCCGGCGACCTGGGACTTACCGACCTGTTCGGCGGGCGGCGCGTGCCTAAAACCCACTCCCGCATAAAGCTTAACGCCCTTCTCGACGACCTGTCGGCCCTGCTGGGCCTGCTGAAGACCGGGCTAAAGCACCCCGGGCTGCGCAGCGAGCTCTCCGCGGCCCAGGCCGGCCTCATAAAAGCCTCCGGCATCATAGCCGGCACAAAGGCAGACCTGAAAAAAGAAACGGCCCTCCTGGCCGGCGCCATAAACGCCCTCTCCGCCACGGTCAAGCCGCCCAAAAAATTCGTTCTGCCGGGCAGTTGCGAAATAGAGGCCCTGGCCCACCTGGCGCGCGCCAGGACCCGGATCTGCGAGATCCTCGCCTGGGAACTGAAGGCCAAAGCCCCGGCCGTCTACCTAAACCGCCTCTCCGACTACCTTTTTCTCGTAGCCCTGAAACACGCCGGAAAGAAATGAAAAAACTTAAAGCGCTAGGCGCGGCCCTGGAGGCCCGCCCCCGGCTGCTCGCCGCGCTGGCCTGGACCGCCGCGCTGCTGCTGGCCGCCGCCCTCTACCGGCATTTCGCGCCTTTCCTGGCTGTGGACGACGCCTGGTTCCTCGACGAGGCGGAAGCCTTCTACCACGGCCTGCCGCTGCGGGCCGGGCTGGACAGCATGCCGCTGACCGGCTACTACCACTCGCTGCTCTCACACCACCTGCCGCCGGGCTGGGTAAAACTCTTCCTGCCTTTTGCCGTGCTTTCCATGCTGGCGGCCTCCTTCTCCCTTGGGGCGGCCCTGTGCGGCAGGCGCTGCGGCGCGCTGGCCGCGGCCTTAGCGGGGGCGTCGTTCCTCTCCATCGGCGCGCTGGTAAACTGGGGCCGGTATTTTGAAACGGCGGTATTTACCCTTATCACCGCCCTGATGGCTTTTTTTCTCCTTCGCTACAGGGAGAGCGGCAGCACCCGGCACGCCGTCCTGCTGGGCCTGCTCACCGGGGCCTCGCTGCTGTGCCGTTCTACTTTTTTCCTTTTCCCTTTCTTTATCCTGGCCGCCCTGCTGCTGTGGCGCGGCCGCCTGCGGATAACCCCCGTCGCCGCGGGAGCGATAGCGCTGTTGCCCTACGCCATGCTGGCGCCCTGGTGGCTGATGCGGCACCTTACCGGTCAGGAATTCGCGCTGTTCGAGACCTTCCGCGCCAAGGCCAATATTATAACCGGGCTCCTGGGCTACGTGCACACCATAGACGGCAGCTACCAGGAGGCCCTGCGCTACGCCGGGCTGGTCGGCTCCGAGAATCTCTGGGCCTGGGGCCTGGACCAGGTCGCGGCAAATCCCCTGCTGATCGTAAAAGCGGTGCTGCTGCGGGGCTGGGCCGTGCTGGTCTACAAGCCGGTCCTGGCCCTGCTTGCCCTGGCCTCGCTGTTCGCGGCCGGGCTGGACGATAAAGCCAAACTCCTGGCCGCTTTCCTTTTCTATTTCATCGCGGTGCACCTGCCCATGCCGGTGGAGGCGCGCTACTTTGTCCCGCTCCTGCCGCTGCTGGGAGCGCTTATCGGCAGGGCGGCAGCGCTAACCCTCTGGCCGGACTGCGCCGCGCGCGGCGACGGGGCAGGGCGGGCCGCCGCCTGGGTGCTGGCCGCCCTGGTGCTGGCCGGTCCGCCGGCCGTTTACGCAAATATCGCCCATTATGTCCGCAACCTCCGCGCCGCCGACGGGAGCGCCGTGATCGCGCTGGAAACGGCCTCCCATCCCGGCGACCCCTGGCTGCTGGAGCGCGCCAACGAGGCCCGCCTGCTGGCGCATCAGCCGCTGGAAACGCCCCCCGCGCAGGCGCCGTCGTCGCGGCTGCGCTTCCAGTACCTGCTCAGCGGGGCGATATATGAGAACCGGTTCCTTGAAGGCGCCGGGATAGCGCCGGGGCTGGAAAAAGAAATGCGGGCGCTGGCTTTCCTGCACGGCCTGGAGAACGGGGTCCCCGCCGGTGAAATTCCGGGCGAGCAGACGCTGAGCGCCATGCTGGGCTACTACCCGCCCCCGCGGGCGCTGCGGCTGGCCGGCCGTATCTGCGCCGCGGACGGGGCCGCCTGCGCCGGGTTGCTGCCGCTGTCCTTGCGCTGGCAGAACGCCGGGCTCTACCGGGAAAGCCTGGCCCTCCTGGACCTGCTGCTGCACCTGCGCCCGCGCGACGCCCGGCTCTGGTCCGACAAGGGCATGCAGGAGCTTATGCTGGGCCGCCGGGTCGCGGCGACGCTCTCTTTCCGCCGGGCCATAGACCTGGACCCGCAGTTTATTCCCGCTTATCTCAACCTCGCCGGCGCGCTGGGGCGCGGCGTAGCGGCGGACGAGGTTTTCTCCCTCGCCCTGAACAACCTCACCCCTCCCTACGAGAACCTGCGCCCGCTGCTCGAGAATAAGAACCCCTGAAATAAAAGCGCCCCGGTCTTCCGGGGCGCCTTTCCAAAAACCCGCAGTTACTTCGTCACTTCGCCGCTCACCGTCTTCACGGTGGGGTTCTTGATATCGCTGCCGGAGTAGTCTATGTCGCCGCTCACCGTCTTCATCACGGCGATGTCGGCGGCGGAGTCCTTGATGCGCAGGTCGCCGCTGACGCTCTGGGTATTGAGTGAGTTGAACTGCGACTCCTTTATCTCCACGTCGCCGCTCACCGTCTTCACCGTGACTTCGGCGGAGTTCTTCAGGCGTTCTATGGAAATGTCGCCGTTGACCCCTTTCACGAAGGAGGCGCCCTCGGTGGCGAAATCGCTGATGGTCACGTCTCCGTTGACGCTCTCGGCGCTCAGACGGGCCAGCTTTGCCGGCAGCCACACCTTGGCCGAGCCTATCACGCTCTTCTTGCCGCTCTTGGTAGTCAGCTTTATGCCGCCGTCCTCGAACACGGCCTCGGTGTCGCCGGCTACTTTCTCAAAGATCTCCAGCTCGGCCTTGGCGCTCCGGCCTTCCTGCCCGATCACCTCCAGGTCGCCGCTCAGCGTCTTTATGGTGAAGGAGTCGGAGTTATAATCCGCCATGTTCAGCTCCACCTGCCTGGAGGAAAGACTCTTCAGCTCGCCCAGGCCGCTCAGGGCGCCTCTTATGGCGCCGCCTACCGTCTCGCCTATGAAGCCGCCGGCGCCGCGCGCCTTGCCGCTGCCAAAGCCGGCCGCGCTCTTGGCGAAGGACAGGCCCATTACTATGGCGGTCAGCCCGAGGATAGTGACGGACACAATGCCCAGCGCCATCAGGCCGAGCGCACCCAGGCCGACGTATTTCAGCATCGTCACGGTCTGCGGGGTAAGCTGGCCCACATGCTGCAGCATCAGCACTATGCCCACCACCAGGGCCGTCAGGAACGAGATCTTTATCAGGAACTTCAGCATAATGTTATTCTCCTATTCTTCTTAACCGGGTCGGCTTTGCCGTCCCCTCACTACATATGACACGACTCCCGCCAAAATGTTTCACCCTATTTTCAGGTATCCAGCCTTTTCCTTATGTGGTCCTTGGCCCGCAGCAGCTGTATCTTCACAGTGTTGATGGGGATATCCAGGGCATCCGCTATCTCCTGGTAGGACTTCTCCTCGAAATAGTAGAGCTTGATGACCACTTTGTATTTAAGGGGTATCTCTTCCAGGATCTCGGTGATGCGGGCCAGGATCAACTCCCGCTCGTAGATCTCGTCGGCCAGGTCGGGCGGCGCGGCGATGGTTTCGGCCAGGCTATCGTCCAGCTGGGTCTCGCGGCCGGCCTTTCGCTCGGACCAGTTCATGCTGAGGTTGTAGGCTATGCGGTACAGCCAGGAGGAAAGTTTGGAGTCGCCGCGGAATTTCTCTATGTTCTCGTAAGCCTTCAGGAATACTTCCTGGGTGATGTCGCGCGCCTCTTCTTCGAAGCGCACATACCCTTTGACCACGTTGAAAATGAAGTCCTGGTGCCGGAGCACCAGCTCGCCGAAGATCTCCCGCTCGCCTTCGGCTATCCTTTTTAAAAGGTTGGCTTCATTTTCCATCTATTATCAGTTGCCCACGCAGACCGCGCTTAAACCCTCGCCGCCCGCGGGCGGCAGAAAAACGTACCTGTATTCTACTTCTTTCGCCCCGACCACGTCCCAGCCCAGCCGCTTCATCATTTTTTTCATAATATCCGTCCCCTCTTCCCGGTCCCGTCACAGGATATGACACCTGCCGGGCCAAAATGTTTCAGGGAAAAAGAAAACCGCCCTGCGGAGGGCGGTTTCTTTCTGGGGGCGGCTGACGGGTCAGGCGCCGAGGGTGGCCACCATGACGGCCTTGATGGTGTGCATGCGGTTCTCGGCCTGGTCGAAGGCGATGCAGGCCGGGGATTCGAACACTTCCTCGGTCACTTCTATGCCGTTCTTCAGGCCGAACTGCTCGCTCACCTGCGCGCCCACCTTGGTGTCGGCGTTATGGAAAGCCGGCAGGCAGTGCATGAACTTCACGTTCTTATTGCCGGATTTCTTCATGAGCGCAGGGGTTACCTGGTAGGGCTTGAGCAGCTTTATGCGCTCTGCCCACACTTCCTTGGCCTCACCCATGCTCACCCACACGTCGGTGTGGATGAAGTCCGCGCCCTTCACGGCGGCGGCCGCGTTGGCGGTCACGGTGATGCGCGCGCCGGAGACCTTGGCTATCTCCTGACACTGCGCTATCAGCGCGGCGTCGGGCTGCAGGCCCTTGGGCGCGCCTATGCGCACGTCCATGCCGAGTATTGAACCGATCACCAGGAGCGAGCGGCCCATGTTAAAGCGCGCGTCACCCACGTAGGCGTAGGAGATCTTCTCGAGGGGCTTGGAGCAGTGCTCGGTCATGGTCAGCACGTCGGCCAGCATCTGCGTGGGGTGCCATTCGTTTGTCAGGCCGTTCCACACCGGCACGCCGGCGTACTTGGCCAGCTCTTCCACGATCGCCTGGCCGAAGCCGCGGTATTCAATGCCGTCGTACATGCGGCCCAGAACACGGGCGGTGTCCTTAACGGTTTCCTTGTGGCCCATCTGGGAGCCGGAGGGCTCCAGGTAGGTCACGTGCGCGCCCTGGTCGTGCGCGGCCACTTCGAAAGCGCAGCGGGTGCGGGTGGAGGTCTTCTCGAAAATGAGGGCGATGTTCTTGCCGGTGAGGCGCTGCTGTTCGGTGCCGGCATACTTGGCGTTCTTAAGATCTTTGGACAGTTTAAGCAGGAAAGTCAGTTCCTGTTTGGTGAAGTCCAGTTCCTTGAGGAAATGCCTGTTGCGAAGATTGAATCCCATTTTAGTCTCCTTGGATGAAAGCAAAATTATGGCGCTCGCCCGACCTGAATATTATACTCTTTTGGGCCCCCGCCAATAAAAAACCGCCTCTCTCAAGGCGGTTCTTCATCCGGGACGCGCGGGTCTTTACATCCGCTCCGGGGCGGAGACGCCCAGCAGGCCGAGGCCCCTGGCTATCACGCCCTGCACCCGCTTGAGCAGGAACAGCCGGAACGCGGTGGTTTCCTTGTGCTCCGGGTCCAGCACTTTGTTGCGGTCGTAGAACGAATGGAAGCTCGCCGCCAGCTCGGTGAGGTAAGTGGTCAGGTGGTGGGGGGACTGGTCGCGGGCGCAGTCGGCCAGCGCCTTCTCCATCCACAGCAGCTTCAGCATCAGGGCGCGCTCGTCGGGATTGATAACGGTCTTGGCCTCTTCGAAGCCCGCGGCCGGGTCCACGCCCTTGGCGGCCGCGTTGTCGAAGATGGACGCGATGCGCGCGTGCACGTACTGCACGTAGTACACCGGGTTGTCGTTGGACTTCTTCTTGGCCAGTTCCACGTCGAAGTTCATGTGGGCGTTGGGCCCGCGCGCGGCGAAGAAGAAGCGGCAGGCGTCGCGGCCCACGTCGTCGAGCAGCTCTTTGAGCGAGATAAAATCTCCGGCGCGCTTGGACATCTTCACCACTTCGGTGCCGCGCAGCAGCGCCACCTGCTGGTGGATGATCACCTTGAAGGAGCCCAGGCCCTTGCCCAACGCGCCCACGGCCGCCTCCAGCCGCGGCACGTAGCCGTGGTGGTCGGCGCCCCAGATGTCCACCAGGCGGTTGAAGCCACGGGAGAACTTGTTGAGGTGGTAGGCGATGTCGTTGAGGAAATAGGTGTTGCGGCCGTCGGATTTGACCAGCACGCGGTCTTTGTCGTCGGAGGAAAGCTCTGAGGCGGCGCCGAACCAGGTGGCCCCCTCTTTCTCGTAGGCCATGCCCTTCTCTTTCAGGGTGGCCAGCGCCTTGGCGGGGGCCCCGGCCGCGTGCAGCTCGGACTCCAGGAACCAGCGGTCGAACTCCACGCCGAAGGCCGCCATGTCGGTCTTGTGCAGCTTTAGCATCTCGGCCACGGCGTATTCGGAAAACTGTGTTTCGCTCCAGCCGGTGGCCGTAGGCGGCAGCGCGGCGGCCATGTCTTTCAGATAATCGCCCTGGTAGCCGTCCTTCGGGGGCTCCTGGTCCTCAAAACGCGCCCGCAGCGAGCGGCCCAGCAGTTCCACCTGCCGGCCCACGTTGTTGACGTAAAATTCGGTGGTCACTTCGGCGCCCAGCGCGCGCCAGATCCGGGCCAGGCTGTCGCCCAGCGTGGCGCCGCGGCCGCTGGCCAGGTGCATGGGGCCGGTGGGGTTGGCAGAAACGAACTCCAGGTTGATCTTCTCGCCGGCGAATTCCGGGCGGTTAAAGCAGCCGGGCTTGTCCAGCTCCCGCACGGCGGCGAACAGGAAAGCGTCGGGGAACTTCACGTTCACAAAGCCGGGGGGCACGGCCTGGGGGTCGAACTCGGCGCCCAGCGCGGCCTTGAGCTCCTCGGCGATAACGAGCGGCGGTTTCTTGAGCAGCCGGGCCCCGGCGATAGGCCAGGAGATGGAGGCGTCGGCCTTGATGTGCGGCGGCGGCGCGGCCAGGCAGAAGGCGGCCGCGGCGGCGTCGTCCAGGGAAAAGGCCGCCTTAGCGCGGCTTTTAAGGTCGGCTTCGAGCGTGGAGATCTTCATTTATTTCTTCTTCGAAACCTTTTTAGCGGGCTTCTTTTTGGGCGCGGCTTTCTTTGCCGGCTTCGCTTTCTTGGCCGCGGCTTTCTTGGGCGCGGCCTTCTTAACGACGGCCTTTTTAGCGGGCTTGGCTTTTTTCACGGCCGGCTTTTTGGCGGCCGGGGCTTTCTTGGCGGGAGATTTTTTCGGGGCGGGCGCGGGGGCCGGCGCAGGGGCGGGCGCGGCCGCAACGGCGGGCGCCTCCTCCCAGGCTATCGGCTTGCAGGCGGAGTAGACTTTCTCTATGGCGTAGAATTCCGCGGCTTTCTGATCGTAAATATGGACCAGTACCCCGCCGTAGTCCAGCACTTTCCAGTTCTTGGAACGCATGCCGTCCTTGTGCAGGCAGTAGATCCCCTGGTGCTTGAGCTGCACCAGGATCTCCTCTTCCACCGCGTCCAGCTGCGGCGCGGATTCCACGCCCAGCAGCACGGCGTAGTCGGCCAGCGGGGATTTGCCGGCCAGGTCGAATACGATCACGGGGTCGGCTTTCTTGGCGTCGCCGGCACGGGCGGCCTCGAAGGCGAGTTTCTTAAAGCTGCTCTTGGAATTGGTCATATGGTATTTTTGGTCTTCCTCAGCTGGGCCAGCATCGCGGCCTCGGCCTGGTGCTCTATATTTATCATAGCGGAACCCGCTATAGAGGATATTGTATTAAATATGGTGGCGAGGTTGTTTTTCTCCACCGAGGAAAGCTTCTCGGAACGCTCGAAGACCGCGCAGGCCAGCCGCCGGCCCTCGGCCGAACACTCCAGCACGTAGCGGTTGTCGCCGTCCCAGCCGTTCTGCGGCCTGGTCGGCAGCTGCGGGGGTACTCCCTTGAACATCTCCCTGGCGTATACTTCCTCGTATTCCTCGTTGAAGATGTTGTAGGTGTAGGCCCTGACGTTCCACTCGCCTTCCAGGTAGATGCGCATCTCGGTCATCACCGCGGCCAGGAACTCGGCCGGGGACTTATGCTGCGCCAGCAGCAGGCGGCTCAGGTCGAACAGCATGGTGAGCTCGCTGGAGGTGTGCTGCAGGCGGCGGAACACCGTGCGCATGATCGCGCTGAAAATGCTGATGCCGGTCTCCGGGTGCTCCTTGATGAAGGCGAAGAACTGGGTCCTGCCCACCTCGAACAGCGCGGCGTCGGCGGAGGCCCGGGCCTGAGCGAAACGCGCCTGGCCCTCCTCCAGCACGGCCATCTCGCCGAAGAAGTCGCCGGCCGAGAGGATGGCCAGCGTCTTGAATTCGCGGCCTTCCTCGTCCAGCGCTTTTTCTATGACCACCTCGCCGTTCACCAGGATATAGAGGGTGTCGCCGGTGCTTTTTTCCTTGAAGATCACGTCCCCCGCCCCGTAGGAAGTCTGCTTGAAATAACCCGAGAATTCCGCCAGCATGCTCTCCGACAGGTTGCGGAACAGGGGGATCTCTTTCAATTTGGCCGTATCTGACATATCGCCTCCGGTAAAGTTCCCGAAAGGGCCCGCGCCCGGGGTAAAACTACAGCGCCGCGCCGACCCCGCCGCCGCCGCAGAGCTTGCGCATGGCCTCGGGGTCGTGGGCCTTGGCGGCCGCCACGTCCATGTCCACCAGGTTTTGCTTTACCAGCATGGCCAGGGCCCTGTCCATCGGCATCATGCCGTACTTGGCGCCGGTCTCTATGGCGGAGTAGATCATGTGCGTCTTGCCCTCGCGGATGAGGTTCTGGATGGCGGGCGTCATCACCATGATCTCGCGGGCGGCCACGCGGCCCTTGCCGTCCTTGCGCGGCAGCAGGATCTGCGAGACCACGCCCTGCAGCGAGGCGGCCAGCTGCACGCGCACCTGCGTCTGCTGGTGCGGGGGGAACACGTCGATGATGCGGTCCACGGTGGACGGCGCGTCCTGCGTGTGCAGGGTGGCGAACGTCAGGTGGCCGGTCTCGGCGGCGGTGATGGTCAGCTGGATGGTCTCCAGGTCGCGCATTTCGCCCACCAGGATGACGTTGGGGTCCTCGCGCAGGGCCGCCCTGAGCGCGTTATTGAACGAGCGGGTGTGCTGGCCGATCTCGCGCTGGCGCACCACGCAGGCCTGCGGCTCGTAGGTGAACTCTATCGGGTCCTCGACGGTGAGGATATGCCCCTTGCGCTGGATGTTGATCTGGTTGATCAGCGCGGCCAGCGTGGTGGATTTGCCGGAACCCGTCGGGCCGGTCACCAGGATGAGGCCCTTGGGGATCTTGGAGAAATTCACTATCGTCGGCGGCAGCCCGAGCTCCTCGGGGGTGGGGATCTTGGACGGGATGACGCGCATCACGGCTTCCACGCCGTTGCGGGCCACCAGCACGTTGAGGCGGAAGCGGGACACGCCGGTCACCGCGAAAGAGCAGTCCAGCTCCCAGTCCTTCTCCAGCTTGGCGCGCTGCTCGTCGTAAAGGGTGGAGTAGATGAGCGTCTTGGTATTCTCGGCGCTGAGCGGCGGCACGCCGTCCATCACCGGGATGATCTCGCCGTTAAGGCGCATCATCGGCGGCTTGTTGACGCAGATGTGAATATCGCTGGACCCCTTCTGCACGGCGGTCCGCAGGATGGTAACCATGTCTATCATTTAAGCCTCCCCTTACTTTTCCAGTATCGCCGGGTCGAAATCTTCGCCCAGTATCACCACCGCGCCGGCCACGCTTTTTTGCGAGGGCCGCACGCGGATCTCCAGCTCTTCCAGGCCGAGCGCGGCCCGCAGCTCCAGCGCGGCGGCCGTATTTTCGGAAAAGCCCAGTATCCTGGTCTGCCGCTCCCTCCTGGCGTAGGAGGCGGCGGTCAGCACGTCGAAGCCGCGGGCGCGCAGGTACTTGGCGGCCTTGGCCGCCAGGTCTTTTTTGCCCGAGGCGTTGAACACCTCCACGCGCGGCGCGGGACCGCGCGCCTCGGCGGCCTCGCCCGGCTCTTCAGGCTTGCGCTGGGCCTCGGTCAGGATGAAATTGGACGCGGTAAGCTGGGAAAATTCGGAAAAAAGGGTGAACAGGTCGAAGGCGGAAAGGTTGGTGGCGCCCGCAGCCCTGAGGCCGTAAACCCAGCGGGCGGCGGAAAAAAAGAGCCGCGGCTCGGCGCGCCAGTTGTTAAGCGTCCCCCACAGCACATCCAGGTCCGGCGCGGTGGAGAGGGCGACAAAGAAAACGTCCTCCTGCCGGGCCTCCTCACTGGCGCCCGCGGAGACGGCCAGGGCCGAGGCCCGCTGCCAGCCGGAAGCCCCTCTTTTAGCCTTGGAGTGGGAGAAGGTGAAGGCGTTGACCGTACCGGAGAAAGGGTGGTAGGCCAGCAGGATGGAGGAGCGCTCGCCCAGCAGCGCCACGCGCACGTCGCGGCCGGCCATGACCGCCCCGGAAAGGGGCGAGAAATACTGCGCCGCGGCCAGGGCCAGCGCCGCCGCGACCCCAAGGGCCAGCATTATTCTTTCTTTTTTTCCTGAAGACTGTTCCATAGCGCGACGCTCAGGGGGTGCACCCAGCCGTCCCCCGAAAATGCATAGACAAGTTTAACATAATTGGCCGCGAGGAACGCGGCCCCGAGATCTTCCCGCGCCAGGGCGCGCACCCGGCCCGCGGCCGGGAAAGTCCTGCCCTGGTTGGCCAGATCGCAGAGATAGACCAGGCGGGCCAGCGGCCCCATGCCGGGCGCGCCCGTGGCGTGCAGGGCCGCGGCTTCCAGCACTTCAGCGTCCCTGACGCCGAACCGGGACCGGGCGAGGGCCGCTCCGGCCCAGGCGTGCAGCAGCACCGGGGCCTTGGCCGCGGTTTCCCGCAGCGCGGCCTCCCGCGGGCCCCTGGCCAGCCGGGCCATGGCGGCGGGCGGCAGGTCCCTGGCGCAGTCGTGCAGCAGCGCGGCCAGCGCGGCCTTCTGCTGCGGCACGCCGGCCGCGGGCGCCAGGGCCACGGCCAGGCGGGCCGTCTCCACCGAATGGGCGAAGCGCGCCGGGGTGAGCAGGGTTTTAAGCAGCGCCCTCTCGCGCCCGAGGTAAAGCCCTTTCTTTTTTATGAGCCCCAGCACTCCCGGGAAGATCTGCGCCGGCTTCGCCCCCAGGAAAAGTTCTCCGCGGATGTCGCTTGACGCGGCCTGCGGGAAGCGGCCCTTCAGCGCCGTAAAGGGGACCGCGCCGCTTTTTTTTAAAGAGTAGCCGGGCCGCAGGCCGGCCAAGAGGCGGGCCTTCCTTAATATCTCCCCGCTGCGCCGCCAGCCCCGGAAACCGGCCAGGCAGTCGGAACCCAGCAGGAAATATATGGGGGCGCCCGGGTGCAGCCGGCGGAAATGGGCGACGGTCTCCCAGGTGTAGACCACCCGGCCCAGCCCGGCCTCGAAAGAACTTATCTTTATCTCCCGCCTGCCGGCCAGGCCGGCCGCGGCCAGGGCCGCCTTCAGCATGGCGGCCCGCTCGCGGAAGGGCACCGGCCTCAGGTCCTTGAAAGGCGTATGAAAACCGGGGACGAAATAGAGCGCCTCGGGCGCCAGCTGGCGCAGGGCCGCCGCGGCCAGCGCCGTATGCCCTTTATGCGGGGGGTCGAAGCTGCCCCCGTAGATGATGACCGGCTTTTTTTTATCAGCCATATGAGCCGCCTGTTATAAGTAGTATAATATACTTTAATTACTCTGTAAAAAGTACCGAACTATGGCAAAACGCGACAACTGCATAATACTCCTTGTGGACGCCCCCGAGGCCGGAAAAATAAACCCGGAACTCAAGACCGCTTTCGGCCCCGAGAGGGCCGTGCACATCAACGGGGACCTGCTCTCCTCGGCCTACCGGCTGGCAAAAAGCTTCAGCGAGGCCATCGTCATCCTTTCCTATGAGAAGACCCCGAAGCACCCGGACCTGACCTGGCTGGACCAGGAAGATCCCGGTTTCCTGGAAGTCAAGAACCGCACCTGGGAAGAGCGGGCCCAGGACGCTTTCCAGCTGGCCTTCTTCACCGGCGCCAAAAAAGCGGTGCTGCTCAACCACCTTTCCCCCGACGTAAAAAAAGAATGGCTGCACCAGGCCTTCGACGCCGTCAACGACAAGACCGTGGCGGTCGGCCCCAACCAGGACGGCTCCTTCTGCCTCCTGGGCATGACCCAGCAGAACGCCCGCATCCTGGAGACGCACGGTTTCTCCGTCGGCAAGTCCGCCGAGAACCTCTCCGAGAGGGCCAAGAAGAACAAGCTTTCGGTTTTCAGCACGCCCGAGACCTATTCGGTGGCGAGCGAGGAAAACCTGCTGAAATGGATGGAGTCGAAGGAAGGCCTTCCGCCGCTGTTCCACCAGCCGGAACCGGCGCACGCCCCGGCCGAGCACAAGAAGCACCATAAGCGCCACAGCAGGTCAGGCGAGATCCCGGTGCAGCCGCCCCCGGAAAAACCGCCCCTCTGAAACCGCAGCGATCTTTAAATCAGAACATGCCTCCCCGGCCCGCGCCGGGGACCGGCCTTTTACGGGGAGAAAATGAAAAACATAGAACAGGTCTGTAAAAAGATATTCAAGCTGGCGCGCGGCGTTCAATGCGAGGTCATGGCCGAAAAACGCGACAGTTCGCTGACGCGCTTCGCCGACAACGTCATCTCGCAGAACGTCGCCTCCTCCGCGCTGAATTTCTCGGTGCGGCTGCTGGACGGCGGCCGCTCCGCGAAGATGAGCTTCAACCAGGCCGACGACGCCACGCTCAAGCACGCCGTCGCCTCCGGCCTGGAGATACTCAAAAAACAGAAAAAAGACCCGGCGCTGCTGCCGCTGGCCAAACCCCGCCCGATAGCTCCCGGCAAAAACATGTTCGACAGGGAGACGGCGGAACTCTCGCCCTCCTTCCGCGCCGGGAAGGCCGCCGAACTGGCCCGGGCCTGCGGCAAGACCGGCCAGATCGCCTGCGGCACCGTGGACAACGGCGCTTCCGAGCTGGTCATCGCCAACAACCTGGGCCTTTTCGTCAGGCACCGCGACAGCTCCGTTACCCACAGCGTCACCGTTAAGGACCACGACGGTTCCGGCTGGGCGGAAAAGACCTCGCACGACGTGAAGAACATAGACTTCGCGCGCCTCAACGAGACCGCGCGCGCCAAAGCCGCGGCCAGCCGCAAACCCCGCGATCCCAAACCCGGCAAATATACGGTAGTGCTGGAGCCGCAGGCGGTGGCGGACGTCCTTTCCTACATGAACGCCTACAGCTTCGGCGGACAGTTCTACAACGAGGGCCGCTCCTTCGTCTGCGGCAAGCTCGGCAAACAAGTGCTGAGCCCGCTGCTGACCCTGGAGGACGACGCTTGGGGCGCCGCTCCCGGCATGCCCTTCGACTTCGAAGGCCAGCCCCGCACCAAGGTGACGCTGGTGGAGAGGGGAGTGCTGAAGGCCATCGTTCACGACCGCAAGACCGCCAGGAAGGCCGGGACGGCCTCCACGGGCCACGCCCTGCCCCAGCCCAGCTACTTCGGCCCGCTGGCCATCAACCTGGCCGTAAAGCCCGGCAAGGATAGCCTGCAGGACCTGATAAAGGGCACCGAGCGCGGCATTCTGGTGACGCAGTTCCATTACACCAACCTGCTCAAAGCCCAGACCATGGAGATCACCGGCATGACCCGCAACGGCACCTTCATGATAGAGAACGGCAAAGTGGCCTACCCCATAAAGAACATGCGCTTCACGCAGAGCATGGTGGAGGCCTTCGCCAACATCGAGGCGGTGGGGTCGGAAGCGGAATTCCTGCAGGGCTGGGGCTACATCTCCTGCCCTCCGATGCGCCTGTCCGGTTTCAACTTCTCGTCCGCGACCAAGTTCTAAGAGGATAAAAAAATGTTCAAACTCGCTTCCAAAGCCATAGAAGTAGCCAACAAACACAAGGTGGACTTCGGCGACATCCGCGTCGTCGAGGAACGCAACCAGACCGTGGCCGTAAAGAACGGCGAGATCAGCGCGCTGACGGACCAGACCACGCTGGGCTACGGCATCAGGGTGCTCTATAAGGGCGCCTGGGGCTTCGCCTCCGGCCGCGACATGACCGAGCGCGCCGTGGCCGACACCGCGCTGCGGGCCATCGCCATAGCCAAGGCCAGCCGCCTGCTGATGCGCGGGCGTGTGCGCCTGGCCCACGAGCCGGCCTACCAGGACTTCTGGCAGACCCCTTTCCTGAAAGACCCGTTCGCCGTGCCGGTGCAGACCAAGCTGGACATGCTGTTCGCCCTGGACAAGACCCTGCGCGCCGACAAGAGGATAAAGGTCTCCGAGTCGGAGATGAACTTCATGCGCGAACACCAGTGGCACATGACCACCGAGGGTTCCCGCATCGAGCAGGTGCTGCTCAACTCCGGCGGCTGCGTCACCGCCACGGCGGTGCTTAACGGCGAGTCGCAGCTGCGCGGCTACCCGTGTTCCCACGGAGGCCAGTTCCTGGCCGGCGGCTGGGAGATAATAGAGGCCATGGACCTGCCCGCCCACGCCGACCGCGTGCGCGACGAAGCCATCGCCCTGCTCAAGGCCCCGGTCTGCCCCGCGGGCGTGAAGGACCTGATAATTTCCGGCAACCAGATGGCGCTGCAGATCCACGAGAGCGTGGGGCACGCCAGCGAGCTCGACCGTGTGCTCGGCTACGAGGAATCCTACGCCGGTTCCAGCTTCGCCACCACGGAGAAGCTGGGCAAGTTCCGCTACGGCTCGGAGATAGTGAACCTGGTGGCGGACGCCACCCTGCCCGGCGGCCTCGCCACCGCCGGCTACGACGACGACGCCGTGAAAGCCCAGCGCTGGCATATAGTCAAGGACGGCATCCTGTCCGGCTACATGACCAACCGCGAGTTCTGCGGCCGCATCGGCAAGGACCGCTCCTGGGGTTCCTGCCGCGCCGACGGTTATTCCAACATTCCGATAACCCGCATCTGCAACCTCAGCCTGATGCCCCACAAGGGCACTACCGAGGAGTTGGTGGCCGGAATCAAGGACGGCGTGATGATGGAGAACAACACGTCGTGGAGCATAGACCAGAGACGCCTGAACTTCCAGTTCGGCTGCGAGATCGGCTGGGAGATCAAGAACGGGAAAAAGGGCCGCATCCTCAAGAACCCCAGGTACCAGGGCATCACCCCGGAGTTCTGGGGCTCCTGTGACGCCATTGCCGGCCCCCAGGAGTGGCGCCTGTGGGGCGTTGCCAACTGCGGCAAGGGCCAGCCAGGCCAGCGGGCCATGATGTGCCACGGCTCAAGCCCGGCCCGCTTCCGCAAGGTAAAAATAGGTGTGCACGGCTAAAGGGCCTCCGCCCTGTAGAAAAGCGCCCCAAAAGGGCGCTTTTTTATTGTTGACTGCGCGGCCCCAAATATATAATATATAGATATCCTATTGAAAAGCCCTAAAAGGGGCCTTTTCTGTTCATTATTTCGTAACTATTTTCACCCATAAAACGGTAGCGAACACGGGTGTTAAAAAAGTTATCAACAGAAAAAGTGCTTAAAAAACAAGCGTTTTTATACCGCGAAAACATTTTACTAACAGTTGTGGATAACTTGTGGATAACTTAACCGATATCAAGGAAGTCTGGCAAAAAGTGGTCGCTGAACTGGGTTCCGATATAGGAACACAGGCGATTGACCTCTGGATACGCCCGATAAAGGCCCTTTTCATAGAAGGAGACACCCTCAAGCTCGAGGTGCCCGACTCCATTATTTACGACACGGTAAAGCAGCGCTACGAAGAGAAGATCACCGCGCTGCTGGCCGCGCATACCGGCCGCGAGCTGAAACTCAACTACTCCATGTCGCTCGCCCCGTCGGAGCCGCCGCCCCAGTCCAAGGCCTCTCCGGCGGCGGCCGCGCTGCCCGCGGGTTATTTCTCCTTCAACCCCAACTACACTTTCGAGTCATTTATTATGGGCACGTCCAACCGCTTCGCCTTCGCCTCGGCGGAAGGCGTGGCCAAGACGCCGGGCCAGACCAATCCTTATTTCATCTACAGCGCGCCCGGCCTGGGCAAGACCCACCTGCTGCACGCCATCGCCCACGGCATCATGAAGAACAACTCCGGCGCCCGCATCCTCTACACGGCCAGCGAGAATTTCGTCAATGAATATATAGACGCGGTGCGCGGCGGCGCAGCGGAGCAGTTCCGCAGCAAGTACCGCAAGCTGGATTGCCTGCTGCTCGACGACATCCAGTTCCTGGTGGACAAGGAGCGCAGCGAAGAGGAATTCTTCTACACCTTCAACTCCCTGTTCGAGTCCAAGAAGCAGATCGTGGTCACCTCCGACCGGCCCCCGCGGGAACTGGCCCTGGGCCAGCGCCTTATCTCCCGCTTCCTGTCGGGCGTGGTAGCCGACATAAAGATCCCGGATTTCGAGACGCGCGTGGCCATCCTGCGCCAGAAGCGCGACGGGCACCGGTACGACATCCCCGACGACGTCATCACCTTCATAGCGGAGAACGTAAAAAAGAACATCCGCGAACTGGAAGGCTGCCTGATCACGGTAGGCAATTTCTGCACCAACATGAGGATACAGCCCTCCATAGACGCGGTCCGCGAGATCATCAAGGACCACATAGCCGACCAGGACCACGAAGACAAGAAGATCACCATAGAGCTCATAAAAGGCGTGGTTTCTGACAAGTACAACATAGAGCAGAAAGATTTCAATTCCAAGAAGCGCAGCGAGGTTATAGCTTTTCCCCGGCAGGTGGCCATGTATCTGGCCTGCAACCTCACAGAACTGTCCCTTAACGACATTGGCGACGCTTTCGGCCGCGACCACGCCACGGTTATCTACGCAAAGAACAAAATAGGCCAGATGGTGCAGACCGACCCCTATTTTAACGAGACGCTGAACCAGATAATTTCTAAAATAAAAGCTGTTAATAACCAGGGTTAAAAGGCTAACAGAAAGTCAGTAAGCCCGTTTTGTGTCAGGACTGTCAGTAAAATCGGATAAGCTGTTAATAACTTTCTCCAATGATTTCAACCGCTTTGACACTATAAACAGCCTACTCTTATAGAGGACTATGATGATGAAAATAAACAGTAATAGGGAAACCTTGATAAAAGGGATCCAGACCATACAGGCCGGCGTTTCTTCCAAGACCGGCACTATACCTATATTACAGAACTTCCTGATGGAGACCGAGGACAAGGGCCTCAAAGTGGTCTTCACGGACCTGGAGATGGCCATAAAACACCATATACCGGTGGACATCAAGGGCGAAGGCAGCATAACGGTGCCGATAAAGAAGTTCATGGAGATAGTCCAGAACCTGGGAGAGGACTCCGAGGTCAACATAGCTGTGGATGAGAATAGCCGCATCTCCATACACAGCGGCAAGTCCCGCTTCAAACTGGGAGGCGCCCCCAAGAACGATTACCCGGTCATCCCGGACCTGGATGAGAGCAATTCCTTCAAGGTGCCGGCCAAGCTCCTGGCCGAGATGATCAGCAGCACCATCTTCTCCGCCTCCACCGAGGACGACAGGCATTTCCTCAACGGCCTGCTCTGGAAATATGAGGGTGACCTGTTCTCCCTGGTAGCCACGGACGGCCGCCGCCTGGCCATCGCCTCCTCCAAGAAGGTTAAGGCCAAGAAAGAATTCAAGGTTATCGTGCCCTCCAAGATACTGGGCGAACTGGCCCGTTTCATAAAGGGTGCTGGAGTGAAGGACGCGGAAGAAGTGACCGTGGGCCTCTCCTCCAACCAGATCGGCTTCAAGATCGGCAAGACCGTGTTCATCTCCAGGCTGGTGGAGGGAAACTTCCCCGCCTACGAGCAGATCATCCCCAAGAGCCACGAGATAGAGATCAACCTTAACGCCGAAAAGCTGATGGCCGTCACCAAGAGGGCCGCCATCTGCTCCAACGAGCGCTCCGGGGCCGTGAAGTATACCTTCAAGCCCGGCGCCCTGGTGGTGAACTCCGCCTCTCAGAGCATGGATTTCGAGGACGAGATAGAGACAGACTACAAAGGCAAGGAATTCCAGATCAGCTTCAACCCCAAGTTCGTGATGGACATCCTCAAAGCCGCCGGCAACAGCGACCTGACCGCGGAGTTCACCTCCCCGGCCACGCCAGCCCTGCTGCGCATGAAGGGCCGTGAAGAGCTGCTCTACATTGTGATGCCCCTGCGCACCCAGTAATATGTTCCTGGAGCGCAAGAAACAGAACTGGACCAGGGCGAACGACGTTTGCACGTCCTGGCGGTTCATGGGCTCGGCCGGCCTGGACAGGCTGGCCCTGCTGGACGCGGTGTGGAAGAAAGAGATGGGGCGCCTCGGCGAACATTGTGTCCTGCTCGGAGTGGAGCGCAACTGCATCCTGGTAAAGCCGTCCTCGGCGGCCGCCGCCAGCGAGCTGGCGCTGCGCAGTTCGGTCCTGGTAAAGGGACTAAACAAGTATTTCAAGACGCCGTGGATAAAGGCCATAAAACCGGCCAGCAGCATTTAGACTTTAATCCTACTTAACAGGAGTCAGACGCATGACGAATAAGACAGCCAACGCCAAAGAGGGAAATTACAACGCCTCTAACATCCAGGTCATGGAAGGCCTGGAGGCCGTGCGCAAGCGCCCGGCCATGTATATCGGTTCCACCGGGGTGCAGGGCCTGCACCACCTGGTCTACGAGGTCGTAGACAACTCCATCGACGAAATTCTCGCCGGCGGCTGCAATAAGATCGACGTTATAATAAAAGACGACAACGTCTGCTCCATCACCGACAACGGCCGCGGCATCCCCGTGGACCCGATGAAGGAAGTGAAGGACCCCAAGCTTAAGGGCAAGTCCGCCCTGGAAGTCGTGCTGACCGTGCTGCACGCCGGCGGCAAGTTCGACGGCGGCGGCTACAAGGTTTCCGGAGGTCTGCACGGCGTAGGCGTGTCGGTGGTGAACGCCCTGTCCGAGTATATGGAAGTGCTGGTGCACCGCGACGGCAAGATCTGGCGGCAGGAATACAAGCGCGGCAAGCCGCAGGCCGACGTCAAGAGCGTGGGCACCACGGAGCATCACGGCACCACTGTCACCTTCAAAGCCGACACCGAAATCTTCGGCGAGGGCGTGCTGTCCTTCGACACCGTGTCCAACCGCCTGCGCGAGCTGGCTTTCCTGAACCCGGGCTGCCGCATCAATATCATCGACGAACGCGAAGAGGGAAAGAAGCACGCCTTCTTCTTCGAGGGCGGCATCAAGCAGTTCGTGAAGTTCCTCAACACCAACAAGCAGGTCATCAACGACGAGCCCATCTTCGTCTCCAAGACGGAAGGCGACACCATGCTGGACCTGGCCATCCAGTACAACACGGACTACTCCGAGACCATGTTCTCTTTCGTCAACAACATCAAGACCATCGAGGGCGGCACGCACGTGTCCGGCTTTCGGTCCTCGCTGACCCGCGTCATTAACGACTACATCAAGAAATACAACCTCACCAAGGATAAGGAATACAGCGTCACCGGCGACGACGTGCGCGAAGGCCTCACCGTCGTGGTGTCCGTGAAGATCCCCCATCCGCAGTTTGAAGGCCAGACCAAGACCAAGCTGGGCAACGGCGAGGTGGAAGGTGCTGTCAAAACCCTCACCGGCGAAGCCCTCTCCGTGTTCTTCGAGGAGCATCCCTCTATCGCCAAGGCCATCTGTCAGAAAGGCCTGGGCGCCGCCGAGGCCCGCGAGGCCGCCCGCCACGCCAAGGACCTGGCGCGCCGCAAAGGCTCGCTCACAGATTCCGGCCTGCCGGGCAAACTCGCCGACTGCCAGGAGAAAGACCCCAAGAAATCCGAGATCTTCATCGTGGAAGGCGACTCGGCCGGCGGTTCGGCCAAGCAGGGCCGCGACCGCGTGTTCCAGGCCATCCTGCCGCTGCGCGGCAAGATCCTTAACGTGGAAAAAGCCCAGCTGGTAAAGATCATCTCCAGCGAGATGATCCGCAACATGATCAGCGCCATCGGCACCGGCATCGGCGAGGGCGAGGACGGCTTCAACATAGAGAAGCTGCGCTACCACAAGATCGTCATCATGGCCGACGCCGACGTGGACGGCCAGCACATCCGCACGCTGATGCTTACCTTCTTCTACCGCCAGATGCGGCCGCTGATAGACGGCGGGCACGTGTACATCGCCCAGCCGCCGCTCTACAAGGTTAAGAAGGGCAAGTTCGAATCCTATTTCGACAACGAGGAAAAGTTGCAGAAGTGGCAGCTCAAAGAGGCCCTGTCCGGCATCTCCGTGAAGGCCAAGGGCAAAAAGCTCGAGGGCAAAGAGATCGGCGACCTGATAGAGCTGATCATCGCGGCGGACAATACCAGCCGCAAGCTCGAGACCAAAAACCTGACGCTAAAGGATTACCTGAAGTTCCAGGCCGACGGCAAGGTGCCGCTGTACCGCATAGAGACCGGCCCCGAGACCTACCGCTATTTCTTCACCGAGGACGAGTGGGACGGCTTCCAGGCCGACTACATCCAGAAGAAGAAGGACGCCCTGGTGGGTGACGCCGGCACCGCGGAGGGCGCGCCCGTGCTGGAGATAGACGAGGACGACCTCGGCCCCGACTTCCAGACCCTGGGCGAGTTCACTCGCCTCAACAATATCTCGGCCAAGCTGAAGGCCATGGGCCACAGCCTGAACGAATTCCAGATCGAGGACGAAAAAGCGCCCGCGCAGTTCGACCTGATCACGGAGAAGAACATCACCTCCGCCAAGGACCTTAAGACCCTGATGGAGAACGTGATGAAGGCCGGCGCCGCCGGCGCGCACATCCAGCGCTACAAAGGTCTGGGTGAAATGAATCCCGCGCAGCTGTGGGAGACCACCATGGACCCGCTCAAGCGCAAGCTCCTCAAGGTCACCCTCGAGGACCCGGCCGAGGCGGAAAAGATGTTCACCACCCTTATGGGGGACAAGGTGGAACCGCGCCGCGTGTTCATAGAACAGAACGCCCTGGCCGCCCGCAACCTGGATATTTAATTAACGGAGCAACAAATGGCAGACCATAAAGACCTTACACCCAAGCAGACGGAAAACATGTTCATCAACATCGTTGACCGCGACATCAGCGAGGAGATGCGCTCCTCCTACATAGACTACTCCATGAGCGTCATCGTGGGCCGGGCCCTGCCCGACGTGCGCGACGGCCTGAAACCCGTGCACCGCCGCGTGCTCTACACCATGGACGACATGGGCCTGCAGCACAACAAGCCCTTCAAGAAATCCGCCCGCATAGTCGGCGACGTGATGGGTAAGTACCACCCGCACGGCGACGCCTCCATCTATGACACGCTGGTCCGCATGGCCCAGCCGTTCAGCCTCCGCTACATGCTCGTGGACGGCCAGGGCAACTTCGGCTCGGTGGACGGCGACCCCGCGGCCGCCATGCGTTACACCGAGGCCCGCCTCTCCGGCATCGCCGGCGAGCTGCTGGCCGACATAGAAAAAGAAACGGTCAAGTTCGTGCCCAACTACGACGGCTCCATGACAGAGCCGTCCGTGCTGCCGGGCAAGCTCCCTAACCTCCTGGTCAACGGCTCCTCCGGCATCGCCGTGGGTATGGCCACCAATATCCCCACCCATAACCTCGCCGAAGTCTGCGAGGCCACCATCGCCGTCATCGAGAAGCCCGAGATCGACGTCAAGGACCTGATGAAGATCATCAAGGGCCCCGACTTCCCGACCGGCGGCATTATCCGCGGCCGCAAAGGCATCAAGGATTACTTCGAGACCGGCCGCGGTTCCATCACCACCCAGGCCCGCGCCGAGATAGAGGAGATGAAGGGCAACCGCGAGTGCATCGTGGTCACCGAGATCCCCTACCAGGTCAACAAGGCCACCCTCATCGAGAACATCGCCAACCTCGTCAAGGAAAAGAAGATCCCGGACATTTCCGACCTGCGCGACGAGTCCGACCGCCGCGGCATGCGCATCGTCATAGAGATCAAGCGCGACGGCAACGCCCAGGTGGTCCTGAACCAGCTCTACAAGCACACGCAGATGGAAGCCAGCTTCGGCGTGATCATGCTGGCCATCGTGGACGGCCGCCCGCGCGTGCTGCCTATCAAAGAAGTGATGCTGCAGTACGTGCGCCACCGCCGCCTGATGGTGGTGAACCGCACCAAGTACGACCTTAAAAAAGCCCTGGCCCGCGCCCACATCCTGGAAGGCTACCTGATAGCCCTGCAGAACATCGACGCCGTCGTCGAGATCATCAAGAAGGCCAAGGACGCGCTGGAAGCCAAGATGAAGCTGATGTCCAAGTTCGCGCTGAGCGACATCCAGGCCCAGGCCATCCTCGACATGCGCCTGCACCAGCTCACCCGCCTGGAAGTCGGCGCCATCGAAGAGGAACACAAAGCCCTGATGAAGCTCATCGGCGAGCTGCGCGCCATCCTGGCCGACCCCAAGCGCGTCCTGAAGATCATAGTGGACGAGCTCAAGGAGATGAGGGACAAGTACGGCGACAAACGCCAGACCGAGATCACCGGCGAAGCCGCAGAGCTCGACATCGAGGACCTCATCCCCGAAGAAGACGTCATCATCACCATGAGCCACGGCGGCTACATCAAGCGCATCGCGGCCGACACCTACAAGGTGCAGGGCCGGGGCGGCAAGGGCATCATCGGTTCCGACGTGAAAGAGGAGGACTTCATCGAGAAGCTCTTCGTCACCTCCAGCCACGCCACCATCCTGATGTTCACCACCCGCGGCAAGGTGTACGCGCTCAAGGGCTACGAGATCCCCGAGGGCAACCGCACCTCGCGCGGCAAAGCCATAGTGAACCTGCTGCAGATCAAGGACGAGCGGGTCACCTCGGTGCTCGCCATCGAATCCTTCGCCGAAGCCAAGGGCAAGGAGAGCTTCATTGTGATGTGCACCCGCAAGGGCAACATCAAGAAGACGCCGATAGGCGACTTCGCCAACATCCGGCGCGGCGGCATTATCGCCATCGGCCTGGAGGACGGCGACATCCTGACCTCCGTGGGCCATACCGACGGCAAGTACGAGATCATCATCGGCACCAAAGAGGGCATGTCCATCCGCTTCAGCGAATCCGACGTGCGCTCCATGGGCCGCGGCGCCATGGGCGTGCGCGGCATCCGCCTGGACGATAAAGACACCGTCATAGGCATGGAAGTGGCCGAACCCAAGACCAGGAAGACGCTGCTGACCGTTTGCGAGAACGGCTTCGGCAAGCGCACCGACCTGGACGAGTACCGCCACCAGGGCCGCGGCGGCTCGGGCGTGATCACCATAAAGGCCACCGACCGCAACGGCGCGGTAGTGGGCATCTACCTGGTGGAGAACAAGGACCACCTGATGGTGATGACCGAGAAGGGCAAGATCATCCGCATGGGCTGCAAAGACCTGCGCGTGATCAGCCGCAACACCCAGGGCGTGCGCCTGGTCCGCATGGAGGAGGGCGACAAGATCGCCTCCGTGGAGCCGGTAGTGGACGACGGCGAGGCCGCCAAGCCCGAGGCTGAAGAGAAGAAGTAACAGCCGAGGCGCAAAGAACGGCCGGAGAGGGAAACCTCCCCGGCCGTTTTTTTTGTTATTATCACGGTAGGGGTTATTAAACAGTATTATGCCAGAAAAGCAGAACAAAACCAGCAAAGTTTTACCACTGGCGGGGCACTCTTGTCCCAATGGGGCAGGGTGGAGCGATAATATTCTTAAATTGTATGTGGAGAAACGGTTTTTAGGAGAAGGCGGAAAGGGGCGCGTACATTTACTGCAGAATAAAAGCACTGGTCGGCTATTTGCGGTAAAGCGCGTAATAGGTTTGGGGCCTGATCTGAGGAGTCCTTTCCTGGCTGATAATAAAACCATAAGTTTAACAAAAGGAAGTCCCAACGACGATCTGAGGCGGGAGTTCATGGCAGAACTTCAAACATGGATAGACCTGCCAGAACATCCTAACCTCGTGACGTGCCGCTCTTTTATGGCCAGTGATGAGGTGTTGATCTTTGCCGACTATGTGGAGGGGGGCAGCCTCCAGAGATGGATCGATTCGGGGCAACTCTACACGGGTGGAGAAAAAGCTGCGGTTAAACGTATCTTGGATATTGCAATACAGTTCGCCTGGGGGCTGCGCTGTCTCCATGAACTTGGGATTGTTCATCAAGATGTTAAACCGGGTAACGTTATGATATCGCAGGAGACCGCGGAGACAGAAAGCAGCATACTGGTCAAGATCGCCGATTACGGTGTGGCCCGGGTTGGAGCCAGTGTTAACTCTAATATCGGGATATCCCCTGAAAACAGTAACTTTGTAAGCGGCGGCGGCTTTACAGAGGGCTATGCTTCGCCTGAACAGCTTGCGAAAAAAAAACTGGACTGGCGTACGGACTTATGGTCATGGGGAATCAGCGTATTCCAAATGTTCTACGGGAGGCTACCAAACAAGAAACCTGGTGAGTTCCCCGAAAAACTTCAGCGTTTACTTGAACAGAATCTAGGCGATAGCGGGTTGTGTCCAGTGCCGGACTCTATTGTAACCATATTGCGCGGGTGCTTCTTGGAAGATCCGACGCAACGATGGAAAAGCATGGACACGGTAATAGACAGGCTGAAGGATGCATTCTTAGTGTGTTCCGGTGCCGGTTATTCCACCTCTCTGACACAACTATCTCGTCCGGAAACCCAGTATTCCGGGATAGCTGAACGCCGGACGATGGATGGCCGGGTTTGGCGCAACCCGAGAACAGCGCTATTGTGGGTTCTGCAGGAAGCCGGCAGGGCCAATGACTCACTTGGAACCCCCAAGGTGCGGTCATGGAGCAAAAGGGATGGATTGCTTGCTGCTGACATAGCCGTGTTTGATGAGGCGAGAGGAATTCTTGAGGGGTTGATACAAGGCGGCAGGAAGGACCTCGAAAAAGAACTGGCCGGTTTGTTCGTGGAAACCGGATTGGTTTTGGAGACTGCAGATGATTTTAATACAGCCATTGATCTATACAAGAAAGCAGCGGAGATTTATAAACGGTTAATAGGTACTGCTGGTCGGGAAGAGTTCTTTCCAGAACTGGCTAGGGTTTATCTGTATTGGGGAAATAGTCTAGGCGTTCTTGGTTTTACGCAGGGGGCGATACAGTATTGTGCTAAAGCTATAAAAATTTATGACCAACTGGTTAGCACTGAAAATCGGAATGAATTTGAACCTGCCCTGGCGATGGCCTGGTTTTATGCGGCCGAATCGCTTGTTGATACTGACGATAAACTAAAGATGTATGACGAAGCGATCCGGCTACATGAGCGGCTTTTACACAATGAAAAACATGGGGAACTCGAGTATTACCTGTCAAAAGACTACCTAAATAAAGCCGAGGCTTTGATTTCTTCGCCGCATGAAAAATCTGGTGAAAGAGAAATCGCCTTTAATTTACTGGGAAAATCTATTGCGATTCTCGAACGGCTGGTGGTCGCAGACGGACGAAGAGAATTTTCTCCGGAGTTGGCAATGGCCTACGCTGGCAAAGCGCATTCTCTTCGCCGCTCAAATAATTTTGCTGAAGCATTGCAGTTTTCTGATAAAGCTACAGCGATCTTTGACCGGCTTGTGAATCTGGAAGGGCGAAGCGAGTTCTCTAGTTGTCTGGCCACGGCTAACATCGGAAAAGCAATGGCGCAATATTCCATGCGGAAGCATGCAGACGAATTCTATGGTTACCAGAATATTACTCCATCCGGAAAAGCGATGGAGCAATATTACACGCGAGAGCCTGCAACAGTAAAATTATTGTTTGATAAGTCTATTGAGGTTCTAGAACGGCGGGTTATCCTTGAGGGCCGAAATCAGTTCTCTATGGACCTGGCCGCGGCCTATTATTACAAAGGACTGTTGTTTAAAAAACAATTCATTGAGCAATTTGATAAAGCGATAACTATCGTTGAATATCTTGTTTATATCGAAAACAGAAACGAATATTCTGGGGACTTGGCAACAGTTTACGGGGAAAAAGCAAAAAAGATTTACGAAAGCGGAGATTTGAATTCTGCGCGAAAACTTTTAGAAAAAGCTATTGAGATTCTTGAGCGGTTGGTCCTGGTAAATGGCCGTACCCGCTTCTCCTGCAATCTTGCAGCTTACTATTACTTCAAGGCAGAAACTGTTGACGGCGGGCAGGCAATTGAGCTATATGACAAGGCTATCGCAATAATAGAACGGCTGATAAAATCAGAGGACTACAAGGAATTGCTTCCAAAACTAAGCAAGATTAAAGAAGAGCGCGGCTTGCTCCTGAACGGGAAGATGGGGAAAAAACGGAAAAAGCATCTCCGGTTTTGACAATGTTTGTGTCGAGTGTGTCTATTGTCTCAATTTATGAGGCATAAAAACAAAAACCCCGATAAAATGTATTCCAGAGAGAATAGAAATAGGACTAAACAGATCCAGGGCGACCCCGGCGTCCTTGATAGTTGGAATACCGCTGCCATATGGAGTGATTCCATCCGTAAGCAATTTGATATCAACAAAAATATCCTTGGTGAGGGCGGTATGGGCAAAGTGTTCTTGCTCACGAGCAAGACCAGCGGGCGGCGCTTTGCCGTTAAGCGGGTAATAGAACTAAATGCCAGTTCCAGAAGAGAGTTTCTGCGCGAGTTGAACCTTTGGATAGGTCTGCCCAAACATCCGAACCTTGTTCCTTGTCGTTTCTTTCGCACGATGGGCAACGAGACACTGATTTTTGCTGACTATATGGAAGAAGGCAGCCTGGCGCAGTGGATTGACACTCGCAAGTTGTATGCCAGTGGGGAAAAAGAAATATTAGCCCGCATATTGGATGTTGCGATTCAAGTTGCCTGGGGTCTGCATTGTGTTCATCAACTTGGTTTAGTGCATCAGGATGTTAAGCCTGGGAACGTGCTGCTGGCTATGGACGCTCAGGCGGCCGTGCAGGGGCTCAGGGCCGGTGTGGCGGATTACGGGATAGCGCGGACGCGGGAGAATTGGGGTACACGGTGCGTATCTGGAACGAGCCCGGAGACTCTTGTCAGTTCTAGATGTGGTTCACGAGCGTATCAATCTCCTGAGCAGGCTGATCCTAGCTGTAAAAAAGTTGATTGGAAGACGGATCTATGGTCTTTTGGGGTCAGTGTTTTAGAAATGTTTCAGGGTAGAATTACTTGGCGATGTGGCAGCGAGGCTGCCGCGGCACTGGAAGCCTTCCTTAAGCATAACGATGGGGCGGTGGGTATCCCCGCAATGCCGCAAGGCGTAGCAGAAGTTTTAAGGGGTTGCTTCCGTGAAAACAACGCACAGCTATTGGAAAATATGGAAGCAGTAGTGAACAAATTGAAAGACGTTTATCGTGACGAAGTCGCTACCGAGTATGGCCGCCCCTTAACACATATTGCATATCAGTATTCTCCCCAGCTTAGGGCCAGAGACCGTCTGACGCGAGAGGGGACTTTTTGGACGGACCCGCAGATGTTGCTAGAGTGGGCCCTGCGGGAGGATGGCAGAGACCCTGCAGAAGCTGCCAAGATGGCGGCGCGCCATGGAGGTTTGCGCCGTGGAAAACTGGTAGCCGATATCGCCGTCTATGAAGAAGCTCGGTTTGTTTTTGAACGCCTAGTTAAAAAACGTGGCACGAAGGACTTGACAGCGAATTTGGCAATCCTATGCATGGAAGCGGCCGGGGTACACGCAACTGCTGATGATTGGCCCGGCGCATTGGCTTTGTATGACCAAGCTATTGCTGTTTTCGAGCGGATGCTCACGGTTGAGGGCTTTGATGAGCTTACCAATGATCTAGCAAGGGCTTATATGCTTAAGGCCATAGCACTTGCCAGCTCGGGAGACACTCGGTCTGCGCTGAAAACATACGATTTATCAATTGAGGAATGCGAGCGCCTTAAAAACAACAAACCTAATGCTGCGTTGTTGGAAACATTGGCCTTGGCATGCATGAATAAAGGGAATGCGCTTTGGGAATTGGACGATACCCGTTCAGCATCGGATCACTATGACAGAGCTATTGCAATTTGGGAACAGATGGTCAACGACGATGGTCGGGATGACCTATCTGGCCAGCTGGCGGCTGGGTATCAGAACAAGACTACTGTCGTTAAGCGACTAGAGGATAGGTTAGTCTTATATGACAAAGCTATCGCGATCCTAGAGCGGCTGGTAAACATTAAACATCAGGTAGAGCTGTCTACGGAATTGGCCATGGTCTATCAAAACAAAGCTCTTGCTCTCCACGGTTTGGGGGACAATCCGTCTGCGATATTTCTTTATAACAAGGCGATAAATATTTGGGAACGCCTGGTTAATTTATATGGGTGGGATGAATTGGCCAATGACTTGGCTGGCGTTTACACGAATAAGGCCAATGCAATCGCTGATGGTGGTGAGTACCTGCCGGCAATAGAGCTGTACGATAAAGCCATTAAGCTTCGGGAGCAACTGGTTAATGATGAAGGTCGGGATGAGCTGGCCATAGAGCTGGCGCACGCCTACGGGAGCAAAGCGACCGCGGTTGGCGAACTGAAAGACTATCTGCCCGCAGCGGATCTACATGCCAAAGCTGTCGAGATATATGAACGGCTGGTACATGTCGAGGGGCATAGTGAGCTTGCCACAGATTTGGCCATGTGTTACCAGAATATGGCCGCCGTAATTTTCGCCAGCGGTGACAGACAACGTGCGGTAGCGCTATATGACATCGCCATTAAAATTAGTGAGCGTCTTTTTAATGCGGGTGTTTCCGACCACTCCTCAAATCTCTTGGCGGTCCTCTATCAGAATAAGGCGGTTGCTCTTGGTTGCATGCACAAGAAACAGTCCGCGCTGGATATGTTCGACAAAGCTATGGAGATCCGTGAGCAATTGATAAACAACCACGGGCATAACGATTTGGTTGGAGACTTGGCGGTTTTGCGGGTATTGCGTGGCCGTTGTTTGATTCAAAACAGGGATATTAAACACGGGACGCAACAGATTAAATCCGCTATCCCCATATTGCGCGCAGAAGTATCCCGCACCGGACGTGCTCAGCTGCGAGGGCTGCTTAAGGATGCACAGCGCCTGGTCTTTTGGGGTAGCATTCTGAGGATACTGCAAGTTCTGTTAATCCTTTTTACAGTAGGTTTAGTGGGATTGTTAGTTTTTTAGTGTTCGGATATATTCTGTTTTGATTAGTTCCGAGCCAACTGCGTCTGGTCGTTAAGTGTGAATCAAAGCAGGTCCCAATTCGGTACAATTTTAGAGAAACGCCGACTCTTCTAACTAAAGAAGATAAGGATAGGGGTGTGGCCCAAGAAGTGCAGTGTTATGCGGTGGTAGGGAAAACACAGGTGCGTGCTAGTAAGGTGTCGACATTCCCCGTAATTTATCGTGGTTAACAAAAGGACGAAACATGCCGGTAAAATGGTACTGGGCGCATGACGGACAAAATTTTGTGGAGTTCGAGAATCCGCAGGAGCGGACGGCTTTTAATATTATAAAGCCTGTGATCGAGAGCGCGTTCGGTGGCGGGGAGACATGCCACGTTCTGGTAAACGTTCAAAAATGCAACGGCATCCCATACAAACCGGACTTGTTGTTCTTGAAAAAAGACGGGGCCGGGGCGGTGGATTTAAAGCACTACGCGGGCAAGATCTCCGGCAAATTTGAAAAGCGCGGCAATTTGGAGCACCCCTATTGCGTGGACGAAAACGGGATGTTGTTCTCCCAGGGCCATGGCCAGCAGTACTCTGGAGAGTTTACCCAGGTCGCCGGATACTCGGGCGTGCTGAAGAGATTATTGCAGAAGGAGTGCGGGCTTAGTGACGCCCCTTTTAAAACCTATTTCGGGCTCTGTTTTACCGGGGTAAACGCCGAGTTTTCCCTGGTTGAAAAATTCATCTCGGACAACCGCAGGGACCCGAGGCTGAAGATAGAGCAGTATACGCGCTTATGTGTGCCCGAAGACCTCGGGGGGGAGATCCGGGCCGCCGCGTTCGGGCGTATGCCTCCGGGCAAGTCCCCTTCTGAAGAGCGGATACAAAAAATAATCGGTTCTTTGCATTGCCTCCCGCGGGATTTTAACGACCGCTGGATAGAGATAAACGACAAGGTGTATACGCAACCCTGCCTGCTTGTCGGAAGAAAAGGGACGGAAACGGCCCAAGACCTGCAGCTTGCCGGCGGCGAGGTGGTCTCTGGGCGGCACCTTCTGATCATCAGGGATAAGGCCGGCCATGTGCGGCTCAGGGACATGTCTACGAACGGCACCTATGTTAATTCCGCGAAACTTCATCATGCTGAGCTTGTCCTGCCGCTTGATGCCGAGCAGCCCATACATCTCTGGTTCCATGGCGGTGCGCAGCTTGTTTTAAGAAGTCCCGGCGCCCCCGAGACCAGGCGGACGCGCGCGGCTTCTTGAAAGTTCGATAATCGGCGTGTAACATTTTCCCAGCCAGGGCCTATTATTATGGGCTCATCTGAAAAGGGGTGCGGTTATGAAATTTATTGAACAATGCGAAAATATGTCCGCAGGCTTATTGGCGGAACTTGTGGCGGGGTTCAGGGAGCAGGCCTCTTCCGAAAAAGACAAGGCGCTCGAAATCCTTGCGGTTAAGCTGCACGGCTTTGTGGCAGATCTACTGGACGCTTCTGCTCCGCAAGGCCGCTTTCAGGCTTATGCCAAAGCGCTATTTGTTGTAGGTAATGGGGAGGGGTGCACCGAAAAAAGGACTCTGAAAGAGATCTGTTCCGTGTCTGAAAGCGGTTCGGCGATGTACTCCGAGGAAGAAGCGCTGAATATTATAGCGTTCAATGTTTCGCAGAATGTTTTTAATGACGTTAGAAAGCGCTACGAGGACCATCCTCATGCGCGTGCCCCGTTAGATCTTCCGAAATATATTATTAAAAAGTATCTGGAGCCAATCAGGCGGGGGCGAAAAGCTGTTTCTGATATACTTTATTCTTATAAATGGGGTTGCAGGGGCGGCACAGCGGCAGGCGAAGATAATGAGGAGCGGAGAGATGAGCCGCCTGCCATAGGGGAAACTCCCGAAGAGCAGCTGGCGGCCAAGAAGGCGCGGGAATACTTATCCGCGATAACGCAGGCGCTCGTGTGCGCAATGCGGGAATTACGGAGCGGATGCGAGGAGAGTTTTAAATATCTCCTGGCGCTTACCGAGGTCACATTGATATTGCGCTCCGTGCAGACCGGGCGGGCTTCTTCCGATATAACCGAAACGGTCCATCAGGATATGTCTCCGTTATTCGTGGATGTTTTCCGGGAGCTGGGAGTATATAACCATGCGCAGTATAGGAAAGTCTTTGATAAAAAATATGATCCGTTCGTCCAGGTGGAATGCGCAGGTGTTGCCAAGGCCGTGCGCACCAAAAGGAGTAGAGCGAGAGATAAACTTCTGGAACTGTTTATTCCGCTGCTGGCCTTTGCCTTAACCCCGGTCTGTCCGGAGCAGGACGCGCAGGACATGCTGCGCGCGATTTACGGATGGATTAAGGATATAACTTGGACGAAACCCTGTGAAAAGGTGACCTTATGATAAAGTCAGAACTTATTGCTGAACTGATGCTCCAGCCTGCGCTTGAGGTCTTGGGCGGCCCCTGTAAGGACTGGCGGCGCAAGGTGCGGCTGTTCTCTTACGGCCTGCTCCCTAAAGAAGCCGAGCCGGAAGTGATCGCCCATGTGCGCGGCTGTGCGGCCTGCCGGCTGTTCCTCCTGCAGTGCTTTAAGACCCAGGGGCAGGTGGCTGCCGCTGTTTCCGCTAAAGGGGCGGCAATAACCGGCACGCGGGAAGACAGGACGGAGGTAAAACTGCGCCTTGGCAGTGCTGAGGATGCTTCTATTGAGCGCCGGCAGCCTTCGGCGAGAAGAGCCGCGGGAGAGAAGAACTGCGAGAAGGCCAAAGAAGCCGGACAGGCGGCCTCGAAAAAGCGGAGGAAGAGCTAATGGAAACTATTAATGTCCGCGGGGAATACGCTTTGCTGCTGCATTCTTTAGATGGCGGCAGTTACTTGTGTCAGTTGGATAAGAGCAAGTTTTCCTTATTCACCCTGGGTAGAGGGGATGCAGCCAGCGCGCATTTAAGCGTGGGCCTTATTCCGGACGATTCGGATTCCATGGGCATGCATTTCCTGTCCAGCATGCAATGCTATTTTGCCTGGGACGCAGGCTTGAAAGACTGGGTCGTGGGCAACGGCAAGCCGCCGGAAAAGTATATCCCTGCGGAAAAGAAACAGATCTACGCCGAAGTCAGTTCCGGCCCGGCTTCAGAAACCAACATGGTGCATGTCTGCTACAATCATACCGAGGATTGCAGCCCCGCCAGTAGCCGCTTCGTGCTATTGGGCAGCAGGCAGCCCGCTCCGGAAACGCTCAAGAGTATTCTGGGGATAGCGTTTTTAAAGAACGCCGGTTTGATGTATAAAGGTAAAAAAGTTCCGCCGCAATATGCGGAAACGCCAGGGATCAAAGGCCCCGTCCCGTATGGCTTCCTGATTGAAGTAATACAGTCGAACGTGTTAGAGTCTATCAGTGTTTCTAATAAGAAAGTCCGTTAACCAGGGGAGGCCTGCCGTTTTCTGGCAGGCGCCGCATTGGTTTTTACTAGGCCGCCTCGGTCCTTGAGGCGGCCTCGGTTGTTATCCCATCCCCAACCATATTTAAGGCAGGCCCCGAAATAATCGGGGCCTGCCTTGTGTTCGGCATTGTAACAGAGTGCCAGCTGTGGTCTGCAGGTAGAGGCTAATCTAACCCGGAGGTTACCATATGAAAAAAATACGCGTGTTGATAGACGGGTCCTGGCTGGCGGCAAACAGGGGGGTGCTTGCCCGCAAGCTAGGGCGAGAGCTGCTGATAGATTATGCTGCGTTGCCGCAGGTGCTGGTGACCGAGGCGTTGCGCGGTCTTGGTTTATCAAGCCCGGCCGGGGTGGAGACCTGCTTCTTCAGCAGTAGCCCAACCAACTATGCCCCCGCGGATGAAGCCTTGGTGGCACGGAAGTTGGCGTTCTTTGCCCTTCTTAAGGAACAGTGCGGCTACCACATGGAGGTGTTCCCGCTGGATTTTAAGGGGCACCGGGTGGCTAAAGAGGCGCGCAACGGCTTTGTCCCGCATGAGAAAATGGTGGACACCGCAATGGCGTCGTCACTTGTGGTTGGGGCGCTGGAAAACTCTTTTGACATCGCGGTTTGTGTCTGCGGCGACAAGGATTTTCTGCCGGCTATAGCGATAGCGCGAAGTCACGGCAAGCGGGTGGTGATTGCCAGTATAACCGGTTCCTGCGCACGCGAATACGCCAGCCGGGGCGCGGTTGACGCCGGGATTGTATGGCTGGACGGGCTGCTCGAGTCAATTGAGCGCACCTCCTTGCGTTCCTGTTGTTCCGGTTTTCATCCTACCGGGCTTAGCCTGGAATTCCGCGCACCGGCAGCGTTGTCTCCCCAAGAGGCCTGTTTCTGCCCGCTTTGCGCTAATCTCGCCGCGGTACTGCGGGCCCGGGCGGAGGCCTCGCTGGGAGCCCCGGCCGTAATAACCGCCGCAGGATCAGTTCCGCTGGTCGGTACTGTTACCAAGGTCGTACGCGAACGTGGGTTCGGGTTCGTGACCGCGCAGGACAACCGTTGCTTTTATTTTCACGTGACGGACACCGCCGGCCCCTGGTCGGCTATGAGGTGCGGCTTGTCCGTTTTCTTCGAAGTGAAGGCTGCGCCTACTCCGGAGAAAGCTGGAAAATGCGCCCGGCTCTGGCCGGCGTTCGGGGCAGCGTAGAGGCGCAGCCAGACTACGGGTTGGAGGAATTATGTTCTTCTATTCCAAAAAAAACTCGGGGGGGGGCACGGATGTGTTTTTCTGCTTCGAACTCACAGGGGTCGCCCCTGCGGAGGGCGGCCTTAGCGTCGCGGAGGCGGTGCGGCATTCGGCGCGCTTTGTGAGTCCCCTCCGTGTGCCGGAACTGGACGCGGCTTTTGAACTTGCCGCGCAATCCCGCCTGGCCGGGGAGCCGGGGCCGACGCTGGCCTTGCGGGTGAGGGTTTCTCATCCTACCGGTACCGTGGCCTTGGCCAAGGCGCAGGAAACCGCGCAGGCCGTAACCGCCGGGTTGGCTCTTTGGGAGAGACTGCGGTGGCTGCCCGCGGAGGAGAACCGCTACAACATGCTGTTCGAGGACTTTCATCCAGCCGAGATCCGTGAAATATGTCGGCGCACGGAATTATTTGAGGTTGAGGCGGGGCCAGTTCCTCCCGGGGGCATCCGGTATGGTTTTAGCGTTTACCCGTTTCTTCCGCAGCCTGACCCCCTGAGCCATATCCTGCGAGCACACAATAAAGTGCCGGGCCGGATCCGCCTCAGTCTGCTTCTTGCGCCGGCCAGTTTTTCTTCCAGGGAACTTGCGTTCCTTCGCGCCCAGCGCGAGGCGTTGACCGCGGTGTTATCAGGGGATGAGATACTGGACGATCTGCGTTTGAAAGCGGCGTTGGCTGCAGTGTTAAGGGCGGAAAGTATGGGCGACAGTCCGTTACTGCTGCGGATCTATGTCGCGTCGCAGGAACCGCTTGCCGGCATTTCAGCTAATAGTTTTGGTTGTGCGCTGGCCGCGCCGGCCAGGCCTGCGGATTGCGCCGGCGGCTTCGACATTAGTCTGGCTGCGGACGGGAATGTGAAAAGCGCGGCGCTGCAAAATCTTGAACAGTTGCGGTTCAACTTGCCGGCCTTCCAGGCGGGTACCCCATGGGGGAGGTTGCCGTTCCTTGTGTCGCCCGATGAAGCTGCCGGCCTTTTTCGCTTCCCGTCCGCTCCTTGTCCCGGCATGGCTCCCGTGCACCGCTCTGTTCCGTTTTTAGGGGTTCCCGCCGCGGAGGGCACCCGGATAGGTAGTGCCACGGGATTTGCCGCCGACCGGGTTGAAATACGGCTCTCGCCAGAATCCCGCAGCCGCCATTTGTGTTGCGCGGGTCAGACAGGAGTTGGCAAGTCCTCCCTCGTTTTGTCTATGGCCGTTCAGGACATGGCCGCAGGGCGTCCTCTCTGCCTGCTCGATCCCCACGGTGAGCTCTATGGCCACGTGCTGGCCGCTGTTCCCGCCTGGCGCCGCAAAGATGTAATCGCCCTGGATTGCTCCAAGAACGACCCCGGGTTCGGTTTTAACCTGCTGGACCACTCCTGCGAAAGCGAGAAGGACAGGATAGTGGAATCCTTCCTGGAAATATTTAACCACCTCTTTGAAAGATCCACGATGGGGCCTATTTTTGAAATGGCGTTCCGCTGTTCCCTCCATCTGGTCATGTGCGACCCGGCCGGGGCGACGCTCTCCGACTTTATGCGTTTTTATTATGACAGGGATTATCGGCGCCAGTGCATCAGCCAGTGCAAAGACCCGCTCATCTCCGGTTCCTGGGATAAGATCGTGGCTACCGCTGGCGGAGAATTGTCGCTGAATAATATCAGCCCCTATATCGTTAGCAAGGTCGGCGGCTTTTTGTATAACCGGAAAATACGGACGATTGTGTCCTGCAAAAAATCGACTATTGATTTTAATGCCGTCATTCGCGGCAAGATCCTACTGGTAAATCTGGCCAAGGGCTCCCTTGGGCTCGCATCGTCATTTCTGGGGATGCTTTTCCTTTACAAAATTCTTTGGGCGGCTATGGATCCCGCTAACGTGAAACGCCGCGGCGGGAATGTTTCCCTCTACGTAGACGAATTTCAAAATCTTGTTTCGCCCGGTGCGGCGGAAATTTTTGGGGAAGCCCGCAAGTTCGGCCTATCCGCTGTTGTAATCACGCAGATCTTAAACGTGCTTCCTGCCGGGATGCTTCAGGCTCTCCTTGGCAACGTGGGGAATTTGATAGCCATGCGTTTGGGACCGGCGGACGCTGCCCTGCTTGCGCCATATTTTTATCCGGCGTTCAGCGTGTCCGACCTCGTCTCCCTGCCGATCGGCACGGCAGCCGCCAGTATACTGACCGCGGGCGGCAAGTCTGCGCCATTCCTTCTCTCCACCTCTAACGGGCTGGCCGAGTGTTCTATCGTTCCTGGAGGCAGGCGCGAGGCTTCGCTGCCTGTCCCCGAGGTTCCGCCTTGCCCCGCAAGGTCCCGGCGTGGCGGCCGGAAAAAATCTTTGCTGGAGGCAGATATTAAGAAGGCGGAGATGTAACAAAAAACCAGCCAGAGTCTATGATTAGAGGCGGAAAACTCAAAAAAGGGGGAGTTATGAAAAACCTGATAACTGCGGCGATAGTGGCACTGGCGGCTTGGGGCTGTGCTTCCGCGCCTGACAGGGGCGTGATCTCCAAAGCCGGAGAGATAGACACCGAGTGGGTGGAGCAGGGGGAAACCTCTACTTATTACTTCGCCCGCGGCATTGGCGCTGCGGACCAGAAGTCTGAGAACAAGACCCAGCGTCTTGCTTTGGCGCGATCGGCGGCTATCGTCTCCGCGCAATACAATCTGCTGGCCACAATCAAAGGGGCACAGTTGGCCGGCGGAGATAACGTAGCTGACGCCATGATAAAGGACTCAGTTATGAGTTCCCAGGTGCGGGCCCTTATAAAGGACGCCCAGATCGTCAGGACGGAATGGGCGGCGGACGACGGGTGTGTCGTCTCACTGCGCCTGCCCAAAAAGGCGCTCAAAGCCAGCGGCTTAAAGCTCGCTGACTAAGGTGGCCGCCGCCGGCCCCCGCTTATCGCACCGGGGGCCGGCCCAACAGGACAAAGGTTCGAGTGATGTAAAAGGGAGGGTAATTATATGACGAGACCGCTCTTGCTATCGATCCTGTTATTGACGCTCGCCGCCACAATGGCAACCGCCACTGACTATGAGGCCATGGCCGCACAGTTGACGCGCCGCGCTTCGGTAGAGGGCAGGCGCGTAGCGGTGCTCCCGTTCTTTTACACTAACGGCGGAGGTAGCGATGATGTCATCTCTAAGCGCTTGGAAAGTGAACTTGCCCAGCAGGGGCGGGTCAGGATTGTGGAGTGTGAGGTTTCCGCTATTTTAGAGGAACAGGAGCGCCAGCATTCCGGGGCGTTTGCCTTGTCTACAATACAGCGCTGGGGTGAGTTGTTGGGCGCGGAGGCCGTGGTTACCGGCAGGCTGATAGCAAAAGACAAGGGGAAGAAGGTAGAGGTGAATGCCCGGCTTATTATGACCAGGACGGCGGAAGTGATGGGCGCCGCTAAGATGACCGTGAAAAGGGATTGGGATACGGATGCGGAAGAAGAAAGAGAAGAGACGTATTCATATTCTAGCAGGAGGGTATCTGAGGAGGTGACGTACTTTGAGGTGTTCTACGGCCGTGGTCTGGGTGCGCCTGTCATGAATTTGCAATTTAAAAATAATGGGACACAGCCTATTTATACACGTGATCTTGGTATCTCTACCCAGTGGGGAAATGTTGGCCCGCTGAAATCTGTTAAGTGGTCTCGCTTAAAAACGGAGGGCTCAGGCCCGGTATCCATTCGCTTTACTGGCTTTGGCCCGGGGCGCGTATTGGGCGGGGCAGCTGCGCTTGAGTGGCAGCGGACGACAATAGCTCCGCAGCTTACGGCCTTCAAGTTAAACGATTATGGGCCCTTCCCCTTCCTGTTCAATGCTGGGGATTACATCACAGTAAATTCCCTATCGCTGACCTATACGGCCATGCTGCGTCTTACTACGGACTTCCCACTGGAGCCGTATATTGGGGCAGGGGTGGGGATTTCCCTGAACACGCTTGAGATGCCGCATGTAAAAGGGCTTTCAAATTCGGCTTTTTTGTCCGCTCCGACCAAGGATTTTGGTCTTGGGCTGGTTTTAATCGTGCCCGTCGGTCTTCGCATTAAAGTGTCGGAGCAAATGCATCTGGTAGGAGAGGCTAAGATGCAAAAAAACAGTATCAGCTTCGACAGGGATATCCCAGGGGAAAAAGATACGATGAGTATCAAGGGGCTATATTTGAATCTGGGGGCGGGGTATAGGTTTTAACTTGACTTCGCTGGTGAGGATAAAGAATAGTAGCCGGGCGAGGGCAACCTCCCCGGCCGTTTTCTTTGGCGCAGCGCTAAGCGGCGCCCTGAATTTTGATATTATTATCCAAACCGAACACAGCAGGCCGCGGGGGGAGATTTTGGAAGACAAAAACGAGGAGCCGATAGAGGACCTTAAGGACTTTCTCCGGGATTACGTGAAGAAGGAGCAGGCCAAACCCGCGCCTGTTCCCCCGATGTCCAAGGAAATGCGCGGCCGGCTGGTGAAGGCCGGCCAGCTGGGGGTTATTCTCCTGGCGGCGGTTTATGTCTGGCTGTCCCTGCCGGACCTGCGCCGCGCCATGTCTCCTTCTAAGCCGCTGCGGCAGGGCACCTATGAGACCGACAGGCGCGCCGACGAGTGCATCCGGGCCCTCTGGGGCCTTGCCGCCGGCACGGCCGACCAGGCCTCCGCCGTCTGTCCCGTCTCAAAACTTGCCTATAAACATAGCGGCGGCGGCCACGCCTGCCCCAACCCGGAGAAGCACGGTTTTTCTTCCCTGGCCTTTGTGCCGGGCCGCGGCGTAGTCGCCATCCGGCCCGGTGAAAAAAGGAGGGACAGATGAACGCTCCGTCCCGTTTCCGGCCCCGCGACCGCGCGGCCTTTTCCCTGCTTGAATTGCTGGTCGCCCTGGCCGTGCTGTCCGTGCTGGCGGCGTTCGCCATACCGCGTTACGCCCAGGTGCTGGAGCGGACAAAGGGCACCGAATGCCAGGTCACCCGCGCCAACGTCCAGCGGGCTGAAGAGGTATACATGGGCCAGAACGAGGGCCGCATGGCCACCGTAAGGGAGCTGGTGGAAAAAGGCTACCTCGACCGCCAGCCGCGCTGCGTGGCCGGCGGTTCGCTGGTGTGGATCTCCACCGCGCCGGTCAAGATGGCCTGCAGCCTGCATGACGCCGCGCCGGCGCCGGCCGTGGGCAATACCGCCGCAGCGCCAGGCGGGAGCGCCGCGGCGCCCGATACTTATTTTTCCAGCGACCTGTCCTCGATAGAGGGCATAGACCCGCTTACCGGCGCCTGGCGCATCAATGGCGGCGTGCTCACTATCACCAGCAGCGGCAAAAGCGTCAACGAGGCGATAGTTTCCACCGGGCCTTTTACAGACTACTCCACCGGCCTTACCGCCACCATCGCCAGCGGCGGCTTCGGCGTCCTGTACCGCGCCTCCGTAGACAGCGGCAACAAGGTCAGCGGCTACAGCTTCCAGCTGGACTCCGAGGGGAAGCTCGAGCTGTGGACCATAGTCGGCAGCAAGCCCGGCGAGCGGCTGGCCGCCGCCGCCATGCCCTCCGGCTTCCCTGTGGTCGGGGTGGAGCATACCATCACCGTGGACGTGGCGGGCACGCAGTCCACCTTCTACGTCGACGGGGTGCAGGTCATGCAGGTCACCGATGATACCTTCTCCAGCGGCACCTCGGGGATGCGCCAGTGGGGAGGAACGGCTTCTTTCGACACCATCGTGCTGGCGCGGAGCTGACCGGCCGGAGGCCGCGGACGCTTTTGCTAGAATAGTTTTATGGAAACCACGCTTTTTATCTCCACCGTCTTTACGCTCACGCTGGTCATGGACCCGCTGGGCAATATCCCGCTGTTCATGAGCGCGCTCAAGAACGTCAGCGAGGAGCGCCGCCGCAAGGTGATAGCCCGCGAGCTGTTCATCGCGCTGGGCATCATGGTGTTCTTCCTGCTGTTCGGCAAATACTTCGTTTCCGCCCTGTCGCTGGACCTTACCGCCATGGCGGTAGCCGGCGGCATAGTGCTGTTCCTGATAGCCATGCAGATGATCTTCCCCACGCACCACTCCACCTTCGCGGAGGGGCCGGAGGGGGAACCCTTTATAGTGCCGCTGGCCATACCGCTGATAGCGGGCCCGTCCACGCTGACCACGGTGCTTTTATTCTCGGTGCAGGACCCCGGCCGCATCGGCATGTGGGCCGGCGTGGTGGCCGTGGCCTGGCTGATCAACGCGGTGATCCTGGCCGGCCTGTCCGGCTGGCTGTCGCGCCTGCTGGGCGCGCGCGGCCTGCTGGCCATGGAAAAGCTGATGGGCATGATCCTGGTCACCATCTCGGTGCAGATGATCATGACCGGCATAAAAAAATTCCTCGCCTCCTGATATTTGTCCTCCCCGTATATTTGTCATCCCCGCGAAAGCGGGGATCCAGTCTGGATTCCCGCTTTCGCGGGAATGACGAACATAAAAAATCACTCTGGGTCCAAGGGCCTAGTGTCTTGAGGGCCCGGGGGCCCTTAACCGGCCCGTGCCCGCCTGCCATACTATAGGTATGAACAGGCTAAGTCCGATACTCGCCATTTTGCTCGTAACCGCCCTGCTGCCGCTCACGGTTTCCGCGCAGGCGCTGGAGGAGCTGCTCTCCTCCGCCGGGGGCGCTGATGTCGCCGTGCCGGCGGCGCCGCAGGCCGAGGAAGGTTTTAAGGACGCCGAGCAGTACCTGCCCCCGAATAATAACGAGCCCGGCTACGAGTGGGAGACCCACCGCAACCAGGATCACTTTTTCTACATCGGCGGGGAGGCTACCTTTCTTAAGTCCGGCCCCGGGCAGGCCGCGGACCTGGCTACCGGCTCCGGCAAATGCCCCCTGGAGCCCAACACTCTCTACAAGACCTCGGCCAAGCCCGGTTTTGCCGGCGAGCATATGACCGTGCAGCTGGCCGAACCCCTGTCCGGCTGCTCCCTTAATAAAGGTTATATTTATATGCCGCACGTTTCTTCCAGCTCCGCCGGCGGCGCCTGGGAGCTGCCGCGCAACGTGCACGCCTTCCTGGATACCCTGGCTTACGCCGAGGGCACGAGGGAGCGCTACGATTATGTTTTCACTTTCGCCACCTTTAACAGCTACGCGGACCACCCGCGCATAAAGAAATGCGCCGGCAAGCTCTGCTCCACCGCCGCCGGGCGCTACCAGTTCCTTTCCAAGACCTGGGACCCGCTGGCCTCCGAACTGGGCCTGCCCGATTTTACGCCGCCCAACCAGGAAAAAGCCACGCTGGAAATTATCCGCCGCGCGGGCGCGTACAACAATGTGGCCAAGTCAGGCGTATACGAAAATTTCACCTCGGCCCTGCGCAAGCTCAACACCACCTGGGCCTCGCTGCCCGGCAGCCCTTACGGCCAGCCCACGCATTCCACCGCGGCCCTGTGGCGCTATTACAAGGCCGCGCTCGCCAAGTACTGACAGGCGCATCACGTCGGAAGAACGGCCCGCTAACGACGGGCCGTTCTTGTTTTTGGGCTATTTTGGGCCTGGGCCTTGACAAGTCAACATTCCTCTGTTATAGTAGTGATGTAGTCCTGATCTTTCTCTTGGTTGCGCCGGTTGTGTGGTTCGGGCCCGTCGGTAGAGTGCGGTCTGGTCTGGTTCGGTCTGGTCTGGTGCGGTGCGGTCGCGGTGGGCTCGCTCGGTGCGGTTTCGGGCCTTCGGTCTGGTTCGGTCTGGTCTGGTTTCGGTGCGGTCGCGGTCTCGGTTGCGGTGGCCCGGTGCGGTTGTTTCCGGCGCGGTTTCCCCGGTCCGTGGCCCGCTCTAGGCGGGGCGGGTTCCCCGGGGTCCCCGGTTCCCTGGCGGCGCGTTCGGCGCCCCGGTCCCGGGCGGGTGTTCCGGCCCTTCGGCGGCGTTTCGTGCCCCGTCGGTCCCCCGGTCGCCCCGTACGCGGTGTCTGGCCCTTGCGGCCGGTGAAGAGCCCCCGTTTTCGGGGGCTCTCGCTTTTATAAGGTAAGCCCGCCGCATTCTGTCTACCCCGACGGCATGTATATCGCCAGCGCCACCGCGGTGATGTTTAACGCCTCCGACCCGCAGGTGCCCGACGTGATAACCTCCAGCGTCAGCCTGACCAACTATATTCTAACCCCGGACTCTGACACGGTGGAGATCTCCACCTATACCGGGCCGTTCAACCTGCCCGAGGGCGCGCGCCCCCTGTACTACTTAAGCGTGGACCACGCCGGCAACTATGAATTCCCCAAAGCCACCACGGTCTATATAGACGCCACGCCCC
>MGUA01000007.1:0-49355 GCA_001799735.1 Elusimicrobia bacterium GWB2_63_22
CAGAGCCCCACGGGCCCTCCCGGCACCTGTGAGAACCCCATCTATGCCGGCTCTTTCTTCCTGCCCCCCGGCGAACACGCGGTAAACTACCTCTCTTTCGACAACGTCTGGAACGCCGAAAGCCCCAAAACCTTCCACCTTACCGTAATCGGCGGCGACATGGTGCCGCCGGAGACTTCCCTCATAATCGACGGTTCCACAATCCCTGCCGGCGTTACCGCAGAGATCGCCCCTGAAACCCTGACAACCATTTCAGCCATAGACCCCGTTTCCACCGGGACCGTCTCTGGCTTGAAAGATATCTATTTCCTAATCGACACAACGCTAGATGCTTGCGGAGAGATGGGACCCGTGGTGTCCACCGCGCCCTCCGGCAGTTGCCAGAATTATCTATATACCGGACCTTTCTCGCTGTCAATTGGCACCCATACGGTGTACTACACCGCGGTGGACAACGTTGGGAACATGGCGACAGTAAAAAGCGCGAGAATAATGGTTAAGCCGGATCTCATTAACCCGGCTTTGCATCCGTTCTATGAACTGTTTTCTGCCTTCGGAGCTCCCGGCTCCGGCCCAGGGCAGTTCAACGCGTACGACGTTAAATTCGACAAGGACGGGAACGCTTTATTGGCCGACAGCGACAATCTCCGCATACAGAAATTCTCTCCCGCCGGAGAATTCATAAGCATGTTCACCGTCAAGAACTATGGTCATTCCTATTTCTACGCGCCCTTGCAGGTGGCGCCGTGTCCCAACGGGGACATCTGGGTCAGCGATTATGGCACGAAGCTCATGCGGTTTACCGCCGACGGCACATTCCTGCGCGAGATGTACATCCAGGATATGGATGAGTTCCATGGGGGGTATCCCAAAAATATAGTCTGCACCGCCGAGAATGAAATATATTTCCTTACCTGGGCGAACTATATCTTCCGATTGGACAGCCAGGGGAACAAGCTTGGCGAGATAGCGGTAAGCAATAGCGGAAGCTATCTTAACGGCCTGGGGCGCGACAGCGCAGGCAACCTTTACACGTACCATAACACTACCGGCCAGATCCGCAAATACGCGAAGGCGGGTAATCTGGTCGCCTCCTGGCCCAGCGCTACTGGTGCAGGATCGGATATGCACGCCGGGGTTTCCGTGGATTCCTTTGACAATATTTATCTCTCAAGGTTCGGCAAGCCGCTTGAAATATACACAAGCACCGGCGGTTTTATAGGTGCCACGGCAAGTGTGCTCGGCCAGGAGGGTTCCCAATACTTCATATCCGCAATAGGAAATGCCTATAATCCCCGCAGCGGTGACCTATATCTCGCGGAAGGCAGCCGGGTGAAAATACTGCAAATGGACTTTAAAGCGCCGCCGGCGCCTGTCATCGTAAGCCCTCCCGCCGGGGCCACTGTATTGGTTTCGTCACCGCTGATAACCGGCCAGGCCGAGATCTCCAGCCTGGTGCGGATATATGACTATGGGACTTTGATCAAGGAATTACAGACGAACACTTCCGGATATTTCGCATTTAGTCTCCCCGCAGAAGCTTTCGGGGGGCATTCGCTTTCGGCGCGGGCGGCCGACGCCGCCGGCAATCTGTCTGAGCCGTCGGCCACGGCGGCGCTGCGCACCGCGGGGCTCAACGCCCCGGTGTTTGCCCAGCCTCTCGCCGGGCCCAGCGCCCCCGGAGTTTTCGACACCAGCGCCACCGTGACTGGGGATTTTAACGGCGACGGGATGCTGGATGTCTTCGGGATAGGCAGGGCTTCCGGCTATAACTATGGCGGATATGCTTTGTATAAGGGCCTTGGGAGCGGCGCTTTTGTGACGGTATCCACCGGCGCGATAGCCGGTTACAGCGACAACCTGGAAGCCGTGGCCTACGATTTTAACGGTGACGGACACCTGGACGTGGTGACGGGCATGACAGCCGTCGGTCTGGGTATAGACTATCTGATTACCTTAAAAGGCCGCGGTGACGGCACTTTTGACGCTCCGCAGGTCGGCGACCTGGTTGGAGTCCGCCCGGATATGCTGGTAGAGGATATGGACAAGGACGGTCTCGCGGACCTTGTGCTGTCGGCAAGCAACGGGGTGCGTGTTTACTGGGGCAATTCGGCCGGAACTTTTTATCTTTACACTTCAACTCCAGTTCCGCCGGGAACTCACACCGCCGGGTCTTATTCCTCTTATTGTAACGGCGGACTGGCCTCGGCGGATTTCGACGGCGACGGGAACACCGACCTGGTTTTCCGCAATGCCGTCCTGTTTGGCAACGGCCGCGCCGGTTTCGGAACGGCCAGGTTCCTGGCGCTGCCCGTACCTTTCTATGGAGAGATATGCGACGCGCAAAGCCCGGACCTGAACGGCGACGGTGTTCCGGACGTAGCCCTTACCGGATATAGAGAAAATAAAGTCCTTTCTTTCCTCAACCTCGGCCAAGGAAAGTTCATGCCCGCCGGCTCAGTAACGGTGAACAAACTCGCCTTTGAAAGCGTGGCGGCGGACCTGAATGCGGACGGCAAAGAGGATATAGCTCTGTCTCCCGGTGGAGCCGATGCGCTGATAGTGCTGGCCGGCCGCGGCGACGGCACCTTTGCCGGCCCCTACACTTATGCTAGCGGAGGGACGCCGGGAGAAGTATGGGGACTGGGCGGGTTGAGCGCCGGGGATATAGACCTGGATGGACGGAAGGATATAGTGATGGCCTCCTCCATACTCTATCTGCCGGGGAGAACCGTCAACAGTTTCATGAGCTACCTTAACCGGGCGGATGTGCCGGACTGGACCCCGCCCGGCGAGGTGGAGATCGACGCGCAGGCCGATGCCGCCAATGGCATCACGGTGCGCTGGACCGCGCCCGGCGACGACGGTCTTTCCGGCCGCGCCGCTCTTTATGACCTGCGCTACTCGGAACTGCCCATAACCGACGTCAACGCGTTCTCGGCGGCTACCCGCGTGACCGGGCTTGCCGTGCCCAGCCCTGCCGGCCAGCCGGAGGCGGCGACGGTCGGCGGACTTACCGGTGGCGTAACCTATTACTTCGCCCTTAAGACAGCCGACGAGGCGGGGAACACTTCCGGGTTATCCGACAGCCCCGGGGTTTTTCTCAAGTTCCTGTTCACCAGCACGGTAGTGGTCGGTGAACTGCCGGAAATGACGTTCAGCGCCTCCACCCGGGCAGAGGCGGAGCTGATAAGCGGCGTTTCAGGCCCCGGCGCCGTAGTGCTTGGCGCCGCCGCGGAGGCTGGCCTGACCCTGGCCAGTAATCTCTATGAGATCGGGCCTGAAGGCAGCTATGATCCGCCCGCTACGCTGACATTCGCATATTCCCCTGCCGCTATCGCGGCCTTAGGGCTGAGCGAGGATGATATCGGGATATATGAACACTTCAGCGAGAGGGGCTGGGTCCTGCTTGAAGGGCAGACTATCGACAGGACTGCGCATACCATAAGCGTGCCCGTAACTCAAATATCGTCGATATTCGCTATTTTTGGAACTGTAAAGGACAGAGCGGCACCGCAAACAAGTATGGCCGTGTGGTGTGCTACTCTTTCAGGGAACTGCCGCGCAGCCGGGCCGGATGGTGTTGTTTACGCCGACGCCGTCTCAACGATATCCTTTACCGCCGCCGACCCGGTCCTCTTCGGGACAGCTACCGGGGTTTCGTTCACGGAATTTAAAGTGGACGGCGCTGCGGATTTCGTGAAATATGCACAGTCCTTCACGCTCGCGCCCGGGATGCATGTCGTGGCTTACCGCAGCGGCGACTACGCCAGTAATCTGGAGCCTCTGCGCGAGGCAAAAGTATTTTTCGACGCCGAGCCTCCAGTTATCAAAATATCCTCCCCGACGGCCGGGGCGGTATTCAATGCCGGCCGCGGCCCTGTAGTAATAGCCTTTTTACTGACGGACAATGCCGGCCCGGCCCCGAGTTACAGCGGCGTTATCCGGCAAACGGCAGATAAAGGCTCTCCCCGCGGGGAACGCCCCGGCATGGTAGCCGTGTCTTCGACCACTCTGATCGCGCCGCTCGACATAGACGACGGCTTGTGGCGAATAGAGGTGGAGGCTGAGGACGCAGCCGGTAATTCCACACAGGCTGTTTCAGGTGTTTTTGAAGTGATACATGACACCATTGCGCCGGTGACGGTCCTGCTGGTCGGGGAGCCCAAGCTGACGGATGGAAGCGTTTATATAAGTTCGGCCACGCCGCTGCAGCTCTCGACAACGGATGACATGCTCATCGGCGGGGACGGGCAGGGCGTGGGAGTGGAATCCGCTTATGCCTCGCTCGACGGCGGGCCTGCCGCGCCCGTCACTGGCGCTGTTTTTATCTCGGAGGAAGGGGCGCACATGTTCACATATTACAGTGTGGACAAAGCCGGCAATGCGGAATCGCCCAGGGTCGCTGAGTTTATGGTGGACAACAGCGCTCCCGAAGTATCACATGTTGTAACCAGCCCGGCTTTCTTCGGTGAGGAGCTATATCTTTCGACGTCGTCGGTCATCGGCCTGTCGGCCGTGGAGCCGCCCTCTTCGGGAGCGGCCAGCGGTCTTGCGGGCATTTTTGTCGCCGAATCAACGGACACTTACGCCGTCTACGCCGGTACCTTTACGGCTCCGGAAGGCGCTCACGCGTACAATTATTACGCGACAGACCGGCTTGGGAACACCGGAGCGGCAAAAACTTTAATCCTCAAAGTGGATGGCGCCGCACCTGTGTCCACCATGGCATTCTCCGGCGCCGCTACGGCCGGCGCGGTTGGCAGAACAGTGATATCTTCGTATACCAGCATGGGATTCGTCGCGGAAGATATTGTGTCCGGCGGGGTGGCTTGTGGGGTGGGCTATATCCTGTATTCCGTGGATAACGGCACGGCCGCGGTATATGCGAGCACTTTTACGCTGCCCGAGGGTCTGCATGACATTTCCTACCAGGCTGTGGACAACGTGGGAAATACCGAGTCGGTACGGACCATTGCGCTGCAGGTAGGCGCCTCGCGCCCGGTGGAACTGAGACTTGAGCCATCCACGATAAACCTCAAGAGCGAGGGACAATACGTGGAAGCAAAGTTGACCGTCTCGAGCTCGGCGGGTGCGGCCTTTATCGAAGATACAATATGCATAACAAGCATCAATGACGCGCCGCTTGCCACACCTATCTGCGCGCTGCCGGCGAACGGCAATGAAAAGAATGACAACCAAAAAGTCCAATCCGCTAGCATAGAAGTCCAGTTCGACAGACAGGCGCTCATAAATGTATTGTCGGCAGATAGCCTGGTAAAGCTCGTGGTTGAGGGCTCCTTTGAGGACGGCTCTTATTTCTCGGCGGAAGACTATCTGCGTGTTATAAACCCGGTCCGGATACGCAAGATACAGGGGGGGAAGGTGAGGCATCTGTCCTTGGCCGGTGTTGATATTCCCGCCGAGGCCTTAAAAGGGGATACGGACATAACCGTAGTCACAGTTGTCGAACGCGCCGGCGAACAGCAAGAGCGCGCCGCGCGCGCCTCTGAAAGAGGATTACAGCGCAGGGGCGATATTTATGAATTCGGCCCAGAGGGAGCTGTTTTTGAAACAACCGTGGTCCTCGTGCTGCCCTACGACAGTCTTGATCCTGGCAGTGAAAAACTTAACATCGCGTATTGGAATGTTTCAACAAAAGATTGGGAGATATTGGAATCAGAAACAGACTCCGCGGAAAAGGTCGTAAAAGCTAAAGTGAGACATTTCTCGCTGTATCAGGTGGTTGCCTCTACGGGGTCCGCCCGGGCAATTCGGGCTTCCGTGTCGGCTAATGTGTCAGCAGGACCTTCGCAGGAGTTCCGTCTCGGCGAGGTTTATGTCTACCCCAACCCGGCCAAGAATGGCCAGGCCCCCACTATCCACCTGGAGTGCGGCCTAGCCGACAGCGTGAACATCAAGATCTACACTGTAAGCGGCCGCGAGGCGCATGAACACACCATAACCAGCGCCCCGGCTGTGTTGGACGACGGCAATGGCCTCAGCTACGCCTATGAATATACCTGGAACAGCCATATTCCAAGCGGCGTGTATTACTACTTCATCGAGGCCGAGCGTGCCGGCAAGAAGATCAAGAAGACCGGCAAGTTTGCCGTGGTCAGGTAAGGGGGACATATGAAAAACAAAAACACCCCTGACATGCTCAATCGGATGGTCTACCTGCTTTCAAGGCCGTGGGCCTTTGGCGCGGCGCTGTTGTTCGTGCTTATTCCTTCAACAAAGCTCAGCTCGGCGCTTGAAAGCGGCGCCGAGTTCCTGCGCATAGACACCGATGCGCGGGCGGGGGCCATGGCTTCTGCCGGCGCGGCTTCGGCTTCCGGCATAAGTGCAATGGCTTATAACCCGGCAGGCATAGTCAGCATGGGCCGGGGGGAGGGCACCATAAGCCACAGCGCCTGGTACCTAGGCTCGGCGCACGACTTTGTAGGCGCCGGGGTTACCCTGCCGGGCGCTGGCGGCTGGCGTGCCGGGCTTAGCTTTAACCGGCTTTCCAGCGGCTCCATGGAGGGCCGCGGCGCAAACCGCACCCGTACCGGCGGCTATACCGCCTACGACCAGGCTGTGGGTTTGGGTCTGGCCAGGCGCTACGGGGCTTACAGCGTGGGCGGCACGGTGAAATATATCGAAAGTTCAATAGCCGGGGTTAAAGGCAGCGGCTATGCCGTAGACCTGGGGCTGAAGCGGGGGATAAGGGGCTTGCCGGTAAGCATGGGTTTGTCGGTGCAGAACTTGGGGCCCGGGATAAAGTATATTTCACAACGGGACCAATTGCCTTTAAGCGTAAGCGCGGGCATAATGTTCATGCCGGTGGCCGGGTTCATGCTTAACTTCGACGCCAAGCGTTATGTGTACGACAAGTACACGGCCTACAGCCTGGGCAGCGAGTATGCACTATTCGGCGGGCCCGAGAGCATGTCCGGGCTGGCGCTGCGCGGCGGGTTGATGGGTGGCGGCAATGCCGACAGCGCGGCGGGCGCGTTCACCGCGGGGGCGGGGATAAAGGTGATGAACGCGGACCTGGACTACGCTATGTCGCCGGAGGGGAAGCTGGGCAGTGTGCAGCGGATCACGCTGAAGAAGAAGTTCTGATTGGCCCTTGCGGCCGGTGAAGAGCCCCCGTTTTCGGGGGCTCTCGCTTTTATACGGCAACGCAAGAATTGTTATTATAGAGGTCCATGGCCATCCCGCACAAGTTAAAAACGCTGCTGACCGACCCGCTGCTCCTGCTGCTGGCGGCCGGCATTGCGGCGCGCTGGTTCCTGCTGGGGAGCGGTTCCCTTACCATAGACGAGATAGGTACGCTGGTCATTGCCCGGCAGCCGCTGCCGGACCTTATCCCCTACACGCTGCACCTCGGCTTCAACCCGCCGCTGTTTAATTTCTTCACCTCGCTCTGGCAGTCGCTGGGCGAGGGCGCGCTATGGCTGCGCGCGCTGCCTTTTATCTTCAGCGCGGCGGCGCTGGCCGCCTACCGGAGTTTCTGTAAAGAATTTTTCAGCGCCGACCCTGAAAGCGGGGCCGCCGCGGCGCGGCTGGCGGTGTTCCTGGGCGCCTTCTCGCCGTTCTGGATAAACCTGGGCCAGCAGTTCCGTATGTATTCGCTGTTCCTGTTCCTCGCCATCCTGGCCAACCATCTTTTCCTTAAGCTCCTTCGCGGTACTGCGGCCCCGCGCCACCGCGCGGCTTACGGCGTGGTGCTGCTGCTGGGCCTGTATACCCATTACTATTTCGGTTTCGTCTGGGCGGCGCAGGGGCTCACCACGCTGGTCTTCGTTAAGGAAGGCCGCGGGCGGCTGGTGCTTACGCAGATAGGGGCCATGCTGGTTTTCCTGCCCTGGCTGGCCGCGGGCATAAAGGCGGTGGGCGTAGTGTCCGGCGTGCAGAGCATGGACTGGAGCTCGCCTTTTACTTTTCTAGGCAACTTCCTGCTGGGCTGGGGCACGGTAGACATGCTCATCCCGCGGTGGCTGGCCGCCGCCGGCGTGCTGGGCTTCTGCGCCGCGGCCGCGGGCCTGTGGCGGCTTAAGACCCGCCGCGCCGAGCTGCTGCTGGCCCTGCTGCACATAGCGCTGCCGCTGCTGTCGGTGCCGGTGCTGGAGCTGCTCACCGGCAACTCCTTCTCCATGCCGCGCTACTGGCTGTTCATCACGCCCTTCTACTACCTGCTGCTGGCCTACGCCGCCGAAGGCCTGGCCGGCTGGCGCCGTTCGACCGCCAGGATACTCCTGGCCGCCGCCGTGGTCGGCGGACTTTGCGCCTACTATGTGCTCAAAATAAAAGTGGATCCTTTCTTTCTGCCGGCCGCCCGGAGAATAGAGCAGGTGACCAGGCCCGGCACGCTGGTGCTGCACACCTCGGCCTACTGGTATATGCCGCTCAAGTATTATTACGCGCCGGGGTTCCGCCACTGCATTATCGCCTCGCCCGGAGAGGAGAACGGCTTTCTGGCCACCGGCTGGCTGCCGGACCATTGCGTGATCGGCTCGCTCAAGGACCCGCAGCTGGCGGCCGAACCTTTCCTGCTGGTGGACCCGTACCGCAAGGCTACCGGCCAGCTCCTGTCGCCGGCCTCGCGCCGCCTGCTGGGCGAGGCCAAACTGATGCCTTAGCGGCCCGCCGCGGCTTTTGTATAATAAAAAGCGGTAAAAAACAAAAGGGGTCCGAATTTAATGAAGAAAATATTAGTCAGGGCAGGCGTCGGCCTGGGCGTGCTTATCCTTATCGCCCTGATAGCGCTGATCCTTGTGCGCAAGCGTACCGCCGAGTGCCGGCAGGGACAGGGCTCCGTGGCCATAGAGGCCTGCTCCTTCCTGATAAATACATTTCCCAAGGACGCTATCCTGCCCTACCTGGACCTGCGGCGCGGCCATTACGCCGTGGCCGGGGCCAAGCTGGCCGAACTGGAAGACATGAAGCGCATGATCGCCATGGTAGAGAGCGGCAGGGTCCCTCTGGCTGACCCCCTTAAGGCCGCGATCTATGAGAAGGCGGCCGAGGCCTACGCCAAGAACAATAACAAGGAAGAAGCCCTTAAGGCCGCCGATAAGGCCATACAGCTGGGTTCCAGGGACGGCAGCGTGCACATGATGCGCGGCCTGGCCCGCCTGGAGGCCGAGAAGTACGCCGACGCCATAGCGGATTTCAAAGCGGCCGAAGGGTTCGGCTATAAGCAGCTGCAGCTTTACATGAGCCTCGGCGCCGCCCACCTCGGGGCCGCCGACTACCTGAGCGCCTACCAGGTGCTCAAAAAATGCGAGGGGATGGCCGCCGCGCCGCAGGACGTGGGGCTTATCAACAGGCAGCTGGGTCTGACCAGCTTTGAGCTGAAGAGCTACCAGGAAGCCCTGGACCATATGACCAAGGCCCTGCTGGCCGGCCCCTGCCCGGACTGCTCCGCCGTTATCAAGATGTCCCAGGAATTCCTGAAGCCCAAACCCAAGCCCAGGGCGTCGCCCAGGAAAAGAACCCGCCGCCGCTGAAAACTTTAAATCTTAAGATCGAGCCAGAGAGGGTTGTTTATGTGGAGAAACATCGCAGCTTCCGTCATAGTGGTCACGGCCATAGCGGCCGCCTGGTACGCTTTCTCTCCGGTGGAGAGCGGCCGTGACGTTATCCACGTGATAGTGGCGCGGCAGGACCTGCCCAAGGGCACGGTGCTGACCGAGGACATGCTGGAGACCCGGACCCTGCCCCGCGCCTACGCGCAGCAGGGCGCCATAGAGGTGCGCATGATGACCGACATAAAGCTGCCCGTCGGGCTGGCCACGGCGGTGCGCATAAACAAGGGCGACCAGGTGACCCAGAACTGCCTGGTCTCCTCCGGGGCCAAAGCCGCGCCCGAAGCCGCCGACAGCAAAACCCGGTCCCGCGACCATTACCAGGAAGGCCTTAAATATTTCCAGAACTCCAACTACCAGGCCGCCGTCTCCGAATGGCGGCAGGCCGTCAAGCTGGACCCCGCCAACAAAGATGCCGCCGCCGGGCTGGAGCGCGTGAGACAGATCACCGCCAAGTAAGCTCGCCGCGGACGCGCAAAAAAAGCCCCCGTTAGCGCGGGGGCTTTTTTGTTGTGCCGGCCGACTTTTATTTGTGCTTTTTGCCGGAATAAGGCCGCAGCGTCTCGCGGATTATCAGGTAGGTGCGCTTCTGCAATTCGGCGGGCCTGTCTTTAACTATGCCGAGGATCCTGGTTTCCCAGGAGGAAGGCTTGCTCTCGGGGGCTTTTTCCTGCAGCAGGTCGGCGATCTTGACCTTGAGGGCCGCAGAAAGTTTTTCCAGCGTGGCCAGGCTGATCTTTTTAGTGCCTCGCTCTATCTGTCCTATGTAGCTCGGGTGCAGGCCGGCGCGCTCGCCCAGTTCTTCCTGGGACCAGGCGTGTTTCTTGCGGTGAGCGCGCACCGAGGAGCCAAGCGCGGAGTAAATGTCGGTCTTCATGTTGATGCCTTATATTTTTGCAATCAACCGGGGGCGCTTACTAGAGCCCTAAAGGTTTGTAAAATACAAACCCTGTAGTATTGACACAGAAACCAATATTTTATAAGTTTATGGCAGGGAACGGTGTTTTAACCCGGCGGCGTACGCCGGTGGGGGGTGGGGGTTATGCGCACTAAAACTATACTTATCGTTGAGGATGAGGCCGTATGGCGGCGTCTGTTGGGCCTGCTGTTCAGGGAGCGCGGCTATACCGTTATCCAGGCGGCTTCCTGCGCCGAAGGCCTTGAGGCGCTCAGACGCTACAAGATAGACTGCGCCATAGTGGACTTCAACCTGGGCGACAGCAGAGGGGACATTGTCTGCGCGGCCATACGCGAACGGGACAGCGGGCTTAAGACCCCGGTGATCTTTTTCACGGCCGATCCGGGCGCCGCGGAGTATATGAGCGGGCCGCACCGGGCGGACATGCTGGTGTTCAAGGACCGGCCCGTGATGGAACTGCCCGGCCTTATGTCCAGCCTTTTTCAGGCGGCGGCCTAAGGCGGCGGCTTCCCCGTCCGCGCTCCGACAACACGCTGTCGGGTTAATGTTTTATAATTAACCTATGAAGACAGTTAAGGCCTCGCCGGTGCTGGAGGGGGACAAGACCCTCGGGTTCCCGCACGCGCTGCTCATCAGCGCCTCGGCCGGCTCGGGCAAGACCTACACGCTCACCCAGCGCTACGTGCAGTTCCTCCTTTCGGAGCGGGTGCCCAACAACGATATCTCCGGCATCCTCGCCGTCACTTTTACCAATAACGCGGCCAAGGAGATGAAGGCCCGCATCCTCGCCTGGCTTAAAGAGCTGGCGCTGGATAAAAATTGCGCCAAGATGGACGAGACCCTGGCGCTGGTGTCGCTGTCGCGGGAGGCGGCGCACGCCCGCGCGCAGCAGCTGGTAGAGCGCGTGATCGCCAATTATTCTGATTTTCACATCCAGACCATAGACAGCTTCCTCGCCCGGGTAATGAGCGCCTCGGTGGACGAGCTGAAGCTGCCGCTGCGGGCCGAGATCACCATGGCCTATGACGTGCTCATAGACCTGGCCTTGTATTCCCTGTTCTCCCGCATCGGCAAGGCGGACCTGCCGGCCGAGGCGGTGGACAAGTTCCTGGCCGTGCTGCCCAAGACCGGCACGTACCCGTGGAACCCGGCCGGGCGCGTGAAGGACCACTTCAACAGCTTCCTCAACCAGGAAGGCAAGACCGCCGGCCTCATAAAGAACGCCTCCGGCGACTACGAGGCCGCGCTGAAGGCCAAATTCTCGGCCATGCTGAAACAGTGCGAGGGCCTGGTAAAACGTTTCGGGAAGGAATACGTGAAGGGCAGCGCCGCCGCGGCCCTGGAGGCCGGCGGTCTGACCGATTTCCTCGCCGCCTACAGTTTCACCTTCGGCATCTTCAACGGCGTTAAGAAAGGCAAGTTCCCGCCGGGCTGGGAGAAGGACATAGACCGCCTCAACGAGCTGGCGGTGGAGCTGACCGAGCTGAACGCCGTGGCTTACTACTATCCCTACGTCGGCATCTACGACCGGTTTAAGACCGAGCTGGAGCGCGTCAAGCGCGGCAAGACCGATGTCATCCACATAAACGATATCGCCAAGAAGCTCGCCGCCTACATCAACGACAAGAACGTGCCCGAGATCTACCTGAAGCTCGGCGAGCGCATCTCCCATTTCCTGATAGACGAGTTCCAGGACACCAACCGCCTGCAGTGGGACGTCATCCGCCCGCTGGTGGAAGAGAGCCTCTCCAAAACGGGCTCGCTGTTCGTGGTGGGTGACATCAAGCAGGCCATCTACATGTTCCGCAACGCCGACTACCGGATCATGCGGGACCTGCTGGACAAGGCCGAGGGGAAAAAAGAAACCGCCGACAATCTTTCGCTGGAGCCGCTGGGCAACGAGCTTAAATATGTGAACCTGCCGGTCAATTACCGCTCCGACGGCGAGGTGCTGGGCTACGTGGACGACCTGTTCAAGAACAAGTTGAAGAATTCCCCCGGGCTGATAGGCGAGGATATCACCGAGCTGACCACCTACGAGCAGCACGTGCAGCCGGGCCGCGTGAAGGACGGCTACGTTAAGACCGCCGTGCTGGAGACGTACGACCTGGACGAGCCGGACGGCCAGAAGGAGTGGCTGCTGGCCGCCGTGCGGGGCGCGCGGGAGCGCTACCCTCTGGGCGAGATCGCCATCCTGGTGGCCAAGAACAAGCGCATAGAGCCGGTGGTAGAGTGGCTTACCGAGGCCGGCATCCCCGTGGCTTCGCTCAGTTCGCTCGACATCCGCAAACGCAAGGTGGTGGCCGAGCTGGTCTCCTGCCTGAAATTCCTGGAGACCCCTTCCGACGACCTTTCTTTCGCCGACCTGATCACCGGCGACATCTTTACTAAATTGACCGGCCTTAAACGCGGGGAGATGACGGAGTTTATCTTCTCCGCCCGCGCCAAGGACCGCAACGCCATCCTTTACGCCGAGTTCCGCAACCATCCGGAGTACGGCAAATACTGGGACCAGTACCTGGACGAACCTTTCCGTAAGGTGGGCTACCTGCCGCTCTACGAGCTGGTTTCGCGCCTCTATTCCGGCTTCAGGCTCTTTGCCAATTTCCCCGACGAGCAGGCCTTCCTGTCCCGTTTTCTGGACGCGGTCACCACCCTGGAGGCCGAGGGCGTAACCAGCCCGCGCTCTTTTGTGGAGTACGCCTCCGTGGAGGACGAGGACAAGGCCAAGGTGTTCTCCATCGCCCTGCCGGAATACATAGACGCCGTGCGCGTGATGACCTTCCACAAGAGCAAGGGCCTGGGTTTCTCCGTGGTGATAAACCTGATGTACGACGAGCGGGACCAGAGCGACCCGATGTATTTCGAGGAGAGGGGCGGCGAGATCCACGTCTACCATATCACCAAGGAGGCGGCCGCGCAGTCGGTCAAGCTGCGCCCGGTCTACGAGGGCCGCCGCAACGACGGCAGCGTGCAGGACCTCAACGTCCTCTACGTCATCTCCACCCGCGCCCGGCACGAACTGTACAATCTGGTCATCAAGAAGACCCGCAAGAGCCCGCCCAAAGAAGCCCGGCTGATAGACGTGTTCGAGACGCAGGAGCTGGGCAGGCCCTCGGCGCAGGTGCCGGAACACAGGGCGCCGTCCGGGCCGGTGGAGGTGGTCTCCGTGGCGGGCCGCCCCGAGCAGCGCTTCGAGGCGCTCAAGCCCACCTATCACACCTTCGCGGACGTGGCCGAGGGCGAGCTGGTGCACGCCATCCTGGCCCGTTTCGTGGAATTGCCCGACGACCTGCGGCCGGCCCTCTTGGCCGCTTTCGACGAGCTGGCCCCCGGCTACCCGTTCAAGTTCGACAAAGAGCGCATGGTGAACAACCTGATGGGTTTCCTGAACGGCTCCGAGGCGCAGGAGCTGTTCATGCCGGTCCCCGGCCGCCAGGTGCTGGTAGAGGCTGAGTTCATAGACAGGAACGGCGCCCTCTTCCGCATGGACCGCGTGCTGGTGGACGCCGGAGAGGTCACCGTAGTGGACTTCAAAACCGGCCGCGAGAACACGAAAAAATACTCCGCCCAGATGAAGGGCTACCTCTCCATCGCGGCCGAGGTCTACGCCCGGCCGGCCAGGGCGCTGCTGGCGTACGTGGACCTGGTAAAAGTAGTGCCGCTGCAGGTCGCGGATTAACCCATGAAAATTTTATACTCCCTGATGCTGCTCTGCCTGGCGCTCGGCGCCGGTGCGGCGCGGGCCGAGGGCTGGACGGTCAAGGCGAGGGTCGTTAACGGCAAGGAAACTTATTGGCACGCGCAGGCCAGCCCTGTCGGGAAGCAGGCCAGCTTCGCGGGCAGGCCGCAGATGCGGGGCGGGGGGCCGGCGCGCGAGCTGATCCTGCATACCTACCTGCACGCCCCGGAGGACGGGCTCTTAAGACTGGACTACCAGGTGGAGCTGGCCGGCGCGCAGAAGGCCAGGCCGCCTTTTCAGGCCCAGGGCAAGGTGCTGCTGCGCCCGGGCAAGCCCGTGCTGGCCGCAGCGGCTGGCGGCTGGAAATTTATAGTTGAGCTGCAGGGAACTGCGGAGGGAAAAGCCCGGGGTAGAGCGGGCGGCACCCTGGAGACCAGTCTGAAATGCGGCAGGGTCTCCTACCCGGCGACTTTCTCCTACCTGCCGGACGAGCAGTACAGCGCCGTGCTCTACAGCGGGTCGGGCGACGAGCCGCGCAGGTTCATGGTGGGGCTGCTGCCCAACGGGTCGGCGCTGGACGGCACCTTTCTGCTGCAGTATACGGTGCTGCTTAAAGAGGGCAGGGAAACCCTGGCAGAGGGCCAGGGCGAGCTGCCGCTGGTCCCCGGCGGCGGCCGGCGCGCCGCCCCGGCAGGCGATTGCGTCTTTTCGGCCAGGGCCCTGCGCTAAAAATACAAAATCAGTTGTTGGCGCCCACGGGGCCGCCGGGAGTGTCGTTGATAGCGTCCGCGCCGTCCGCAGGCGGCTTTAGCTGCCGTGCCTTCGCAATGCAGGCGTCCTGGCGGCGCAGGGCTTTCTGCTCCAGCCTGGCCGACTCGGCCTTGGCCTTGTTCAATAGCGGCTCGAGGGTTGCCACGCAGGCCTTGTCGCAATCGCCCTTATCCTTCGGGCAGCAGCCCATCAGGGTGTTGGTGATGTCGGTTACCTTCTTCATCGCCGCTTCCCGGGCCTTCTTCTCCTTCGGGGAAGGGTTGAGGCAGGCCAGCAGGTCGTCGCAGTTAAGCAGCCCTGTGTCGTAGACGGTGCGGCCGGCCATGAAATCCGGCTTGCGGTCCTTGCATTCCTCCCAGTCCATCTTCGCCAGGAAGTACGGCGGCATTGCGCCGGGCTTTGAAAATTTTACGCAGAAGCAGCGGCGCTGCGCCGCGTCCACCGGCTCGGCGGCTCCCGCCGGCCGGGCCGCCAGGAGAGCCAGTACAATAAGATACGCGCGCATAAATATCCGGTCTTAGCTGAAATTTTAAAAAAGAATAATCCATTACGACTATAGCAGTTTTTTCAAATGCCGGAGGCGGGACGTTAAAAGGTAAAATTACTCAGCGGAGATAGCGAGGCACAGCATAATGACCATGACCACGGAAGACTGGATGAAGGCGCTTAAGACGCCAGGAATATTGCTGGTCTGCTACATCCTTGTGCCCCCGCTGCTGGATTTTGCCGTGGGGCCGGTCTATGTGCTGTGGGGCCGCCCGGTTTCGGCCAACCTGGCGCAGGCCGGGTTCGGTATAGCCTTGCTGCGCAAGCTTTACGCGCTGAAAGCTCCGCTGTCGGCGGAGTTGACGGCCTGGCTGGGCAAGTTCGGCCAGCCGGCGGACAAAACCTGGGAGCTGAGCGGCAACATAACTTTTACCGCCAGCCGCCTGGCCGCCGTGGCGCTGCTGGTGGTGCCGGTCGGCCGCATGCTGCCGGGCTGGCTGTCCTTCGCGGTTAATCTGCTGGCAATCGGGTACACAGCTTACGCCGCCTACGGAGTCTGGACTCTCTACGCGCCCTTTGTGGCCGCCCCGCCGGAAGCGCCGGAACCGGGGGCGGAACCGGAAGCGCCTGCCGCGCCGGAGCGCCGCTGTTTAAAATGCGGCCAGAAGCTGGCGGAGAACGACGACTATTGCGGTTTCTGCCACCACCCGGTGGCCAGGTAGCCGCGGTTTAAAAGGTGAAATTAAAATATGCCCTTCGACCAGAACCCCAAAGACCCGCTGCACGGGATCACGCTGCAGAACATCCTGGAACGGCTGGTAAAGCGGCACGGCTGGGAAGAGATGGCGCGGCGCGTGCCGCCGGGCGTTCCCGGCGGCACTGTTTTTGAACGGAAACGGAGCCGGAAAAGGTAGAATTTAGCCGTGGAACTATCCGAAGATCAAGAGCGCGCGCTGGAGCGGCTGCTGGCCTGGTATAAAGACCCGGCCCGCAGCGCTTTTATCACCCTGGGCGGCTACGCCGGCACCGGCAAGACCACGCTGATCGCCGTGCTGCGCAACGAGCTGGTAAAGCTGGACAAGAACATCCGGTTCGCCTTCTGCAGCTATACCGGCAAGGCCGCGCAGAACCTTAAGAACAAGCTTAAAGAGGCCGGCGCGCTGGCCGTAAAAGATTCCGTCAGCACCATCCACGGCCTCATCTACACGCCGAGGGAGAACGAGGCCGGCCATATCACCGGCTGGGACCGCAAAGACCTGCTGGAGCGCAGCCTCATCATAGTGGACGAGGCCTCCATGGTGGACGGCGCCATCTGGGCCGACCTGCTGTCCTACAATATCCCCATCGTCGCCGTAGGCGACCACGGCCAGCTGCCGCCTATCTCCGGCAGTTTCAACCTGATGCAGGCCCCGCAGCTGCTGCTGACGCAGATACACCGGCAGGCGCGGGATAACCCCATCATAAAGGTTTCGCAGTTCGCCCGCACCACCGGCCTTATCCCGCCGGAGCGCTACGGCGCCGGCGTGATAAAGTACCTGAAAGAGGACTGCGACGCCCAGGAAAAGACGGGGGAGCTGCTGGAGAGCTACTCCCCGGATACGCTGATCCTGTGCGGCTACAATAACACCCGCAACAGGATAAACCAGTTCATGCGCGCCGCCCGCGGCTATGAGACCCCCCGGCCCGCCGGCGGCGACAGGGTGATCTGCCTGCGCAACAACCACAAGAAAGGGATTTACAACGGCATGCTGGGCACCATAGAGAATATCGCCCCGGCCCATAAGGACTGGTATCAGGCCGAGATACAGCTCGACGACCGGGAGCGGCTCTACGAGGGCCTCATCTACGCCCCGCAGTTCGGCGCGAAGACCGGCGTGAATTTTACCAAGGACAGGCAGCTCGCCATGATCGGCGACCTGTTCGACTTCGGCTACGCGCTCACCGTGCATAAGGCCCAGGGCAGCCAGGCCAGGCGCGTGGTGATGTTCGAAGAGCGCTTCGCCCAGATGGACGACGAGATGTGGCGCCGCTGGCTCTACACCGGCGTTACAAGGGCCGAGGAAGAGCTCTATCTTTTCGGCTAGCGCCGCGCGGTTGATACGGGGGCTATGAAAAACCTGGTCTGCAAGATCTGTACTATCAGGCTCGTCGAGGCGGCCTACGCGCGCGCCTGGTGGTTCCGGCTGTTGCGGGAGCCGCTGCGCTGGGGCATGCTGCTGCTGGGGCGCCTCTACGAGGCGGACCTCGAGGTCTATACCATAAACAGCCCCTCGTGCCGGGCCTGCCCGCGGCTGACCAAGCTGGAGCTGAAGGAAAAATCGGCTCTGTTCCGGCTGCTTAATAATTTGATCAACCCGTATTTCGACCGGCTGATAGAGCGGCTGCTGACCGAGCGGGAGCAGGCCGAGGCCAGGGAGTTCGCGGAGCGGGCTGTGCGCGGGGAGATAAAGGACGGGGACAAATGAAACTGGAAATCATAGGCAAAGTTTCTTTTTACGGCATGGTGTTCACGGCCGGGGTGCTGGCCGCGGCGTACTACACACTGCCGGTCAACCGCATCAACATGCGCTCCCGGCTGGTGATGCTGGGCGATTTTAACGGCGACAACAAATGGGATCGGGCGGACGCCGCGGGGCTGGACGCCATAGCCGCCGACCCGTTCTCCCTGCCGGCCGAGACCGTCTACAAAACCGACGTCAACCACAACGGCCTGCTGGACGAGGAAGACCTGTATTTACTGCGCGAGCTGTATAAAACCGGGGACCCCTATAAGGCCAGGGAGGATTTTACGGCCAAGGGCGGCGTGTTCCCCTATCCCCGGGATTTTTTCCGCTACGTGCCCGACACCGAGTATGTGCAGCGCCCCGTCCTGGCCGTAGAGCATAAGGCGGAGGCCGCCTCGCCGCTTAAATTCCTGGCCGAGGCCCGGCTTAAGAAAGCCTTCGGCTACAGCGAGGAACTGCTGCGTGAGATCTACAGCGAGGGGGTAAGGTTCTCCCTGGCCTACGCGCGCCGCGCGCCAGGGCTGCTGCCGAAAGAAAAAGAATACTCCGACCTCAAGATAGGCCGCTGCGCCGCGCTGTGGCGCGCCGGCCGCTACCACGAATTGCTGCTGGACCTTATGGCCCTTACCGAGGACGCCGAGACGCTTACCGTTAAGGGCCAGCCGGAATTCGTGGCGCAGAGCCTGTACCTGCGCGACCACCTGCGCGCGCTGCTGGAGTCCGGGCTGTATAAAGACTACGCCGCCGGCAGGGCCGCCCCCGGCCAGGTGTTCGCCGAAATAGAAAAATACCTGGCGCAGGATATGAACATAAAGGCGGACCTGGCCAGCATCGCCCCGCCGCGCGATTACCTGGAACTTAAGAACTACGTGGACAGGGTGCGCTGGCAGTATCACAAGAGCGCCTCCACCCGCGGGGATTTCAGGCGGCTGCTGCTGTTCGCGCAGTACGACAGGCGCTACCTGCGCGCCGCCGCCCGCACCACCCGCCGGCTGGAGGACGCGCCCCTGGAGAACCACAATCTCCCGATGGTGCTGCTGTTCCGGCAGGCGCTGGCCATAAAAGGCGGCGACAAGCTGTCCGCCGTGGGCCTGCTCGACGAGGCCGTGCGCGTGCCCTTTGCCTGGGTGAAGCTGATCCCCCGCAACAGGCTGCCGGCCTCGGTGGCCCTGGAGAACTTCCTGCTGCCGGGCAACAAAGAGGACGGCTCGGACAAGAGCCGCCATTGGAACGTCTTCGGCGGCATCAGCCTTTATAAATCCCCGGAAGAATCGCTGAAGCTGGCCCTGGCCCGCGAGGTGAAGGATTTCCGCGAGAAGCCCTCGCCGGAAGCCATGACGGAGTTCATCCGCGACACCATGGCCAACCTGAACGGGATCTATTACGTGGTGAGCATAAACCCTGAACTGCTGGTAAAATAAAGCCTATGGAATATATCGTCATACCTTTCGCGGCGCTGGTAGCTTCCGTGCTCAGCTTCTACTCGGGCTTCGGCCTGGGCACGCTGCTGATGCCGGTGCTGGCGGTGTTCTTTCCGCTGCCGGCGGCCATAGCGGCCACGGCGGTGGTGCACGGTTCCAATAACCTGTTCAAAATTATGATGGTCGGCATAAAGGCGGACAGGGACCTGGTGGTCAGGTTCGGCCTGCCGGCCATAGCGGCGGCTTTCGCCGGGGCCTGGGCGCTGCACCTTTTCACCGCCGTGTCCGGCAGCTCGGCCTTCACGTACACGCTGCTCGGCAAGGCCGCCGTCATCACGCCGCTTAAATTCCTGCTGGCGCTGCTGATGCTTGGCTTCGCTGCCGTAGATATTCACCCGGCGCTCAAGAATATGAAGTTCGACCGGAAGTACCTGCCGCTCGGCGGCGTGTTGTCCGGTTTCTTCGGCGGGCTATCCGGCCACCAGGGCGCGCTGCGCTCGGCTTTCCTGGTGAAGACCGACGTGACGCCCGAAGCTTTCGTGGCCACCAACGCGGTGATCGGCTTCATGGTGGACTGCGCCCGAATGGCGGTTTACGCCTATACTATAATCCTGCTCGGCGACGCGGGCGGCACGGACAAATTCCCGGCCGGCGTGGCGGCCGTGTCGGTGCTGGCCTCTGTGGCCGGCGTGGTGATCGGCCTGAAATTCCTGCATAAGGCCACCATCTCCGTCATCCAGTCCATCACGGCGGCCATGCTGGGCCTGATAGCCGTGCTGCTGGGCGCGGGCGTGATCTAGGCCGCCCCGGGGACGCAAAAAAGCCGCCGAGGGGCGGCTTTTTTATTTGAGGGCGGCGCTTTAGTTAAGGTAGGCGCGTATGTCCAGCAGAGCCCTGTCCAGGGCTTCGCGCGAGGCGGTGGGCACGTGGGGCTCTACGCCGTGGTCCTCTATCGGATTGCCGTCGGGCTGTATCTGTATCCAGGTGGGGATGCGCACCGCGCCGCTGCTGTGCGGCAGCTGTATGGTGACGGGGTAGCCGCTGCTGCCCATGGTGGTCTCTCCGTAAAGCCTGGCTATCCCGCTGAACTTGAACATCACCGCGGAGCCCTCGCAGGAGCTTACGCAGCCGCCGTCTATGAGCATGGCGACCGGGCCCTTGAAGGGGGAATCTCCGCGGGGCTGTATCACGCCGCGCAGGAAGGGCGTCCAGCCGGGGTTCTCCGGGTCCTCTTCCAGCTCGCCGTAGCGGGCCAGCGTCTCGCTGGAGATCTTTATGGTCACCCTGCCGGCCGGGATAGGCTTGTCTATCAGGAGGGAGATATAGCTGCGGGTGTAGCCGTCGTTGCCGCCGTGGTTGCCGCGCATGTCCACCACCAGCGCGCGGGCATTCTTGGCCAGCTCCAGGCTTTCGCCGAAACCCTTCTCAAATTCCTCCGGCTCGCCCGTAAGGCGGGAGACCCGGGTTATGAGTATGCCGTCCTCGGTAAGAGTGTTGGTGACGGCCGGCGGCTGCGGCGGCTGCGGCTGGGAGCCGCCGTCGTAGAAAGCGGCGCTGAGGTGGGGGTCGCTGAAGAGTTTTATGAACTCCCGCAGGGCCGCCCGGTATTCGGAGTCCGAGCCGGCGGCCCTTACGCGGGAAAGGAACTGCTCCTTTACGGCAGCGTAAGAAAAGCCGAAGAGCTTCTGTTTGTTCTCCAGGTGGGAGTAGACCGTCTCCATCTTGCCCAGGATGAAGAGGGCTTCGGCCTCGCGCTCTTGGGCTGTCAGCGGCGCGCGCCTGGCGACGCGGAAAGGGACCTCAAATACGCCGGGGGCTACGGTTTCACCGGAGAAGGGGCTTATCTTGGCCGCCGTGGCGCCAGCGAGGGCTATGCCGGCCGGGGGCACAGCCGGCGCGCCCGTGAAGGAAAAGGCGCCGTTGGTTTTGCCGTCAAAGGTGAAGTCCAGGGCCGGGGCGGAGGAGGCCGCAGCCAGCAAGGTTAAAGCCGCGAGGAGGGTTTTTTTCATGGTAAACAAAACGGAGCAATTTTTGTGCCGCGGCGTTCAGGGCGCCCTGTAGAGGGCTATGCCGGCGGCTATGGCGGCGGCCATCTTTTCCTGGCCGGCTTCGCTCTTTATAAAAGCCGCGTCCTTCTTGTTGGTGAGCACTACCATCTCTATAGTGACGGTGGGGATGGTGGAGAAGATGGAGAAGGTGAGCGCGCCCTGGTTGGAGCCTACCGCGGTGCGGGAATCTCCGTACACGCCCTGCTGCCGCAGGTCCCCGGCCAGGCCGGCGCTCATGCCGCGGGCTATGGCGTCGGCCAGCGGCCGGCTGGCGGCTATCACGCCAGCCGAAGGGCCCCGGAAGCCGTTCTCGGGGTCGTTCTTGTAATCGTAGACGCCGGGCCTGTCCGGGTAGTACAGCGCAAAGCCCGTGCCGGGAGTGCTTTCGCAGTGCAGGTGCACCGCCAGCGCCGCGCCGTTATTGCAGAGGCGGGCCCGGTCCTTGTTCTCCACGTAATTCAGTTCGGCGTTGCGGGTCAGGACCGCGTCGAAGCCCTTTTCTTTAAGCACGCGCTCCAGGCGCTGGCCCACCTGCCAGTTTATGCGGTTCTCGTTGGTGCCGTTGACCATGTTGGTGGCGGAGTTGAAGGTGTTGGGATGGCCGGGGTCCACGCAGATCAGCGTGCGTGCGCGGGCCGGGGCGGGGGCGGCGGGCAGGGACGCGGTCATGGCGCCGGCGCCCGGCAGGTCCTCAAGCGCGGCGGCGCCGGCCCGGGGCTGAAAGCCCAGGACCAGGGTTGCGAGGATAAGGATCAAGCGGTTCATCATATACTTTGCGCCTATAATAAGAGTCTATCAGGCGCAGAAAAACTGTCAAGGGCCGAAAGTAGGTCTTTTTAGGGTCCAAATGCCTTCGCAAGGAATTCGGGGGACACAATACTTAATTCCGTCCGATTAGGTACTGTGTCCCCATATCCCCGGTCTATGTCCCCAATGAGATCTTATTTAAGCGGGCGGACATGCTCTACCCAGAAGTACCACTTGTTGCCGGTTCCGCCTACCAGGCCTATGCCGGAGCGCAGTATTACGTAGCCGGCCGCTTTGAAGTTTTTCACAAATGACGCTCTGGCGTCCTCAGCGCTGCGTTCGCCGGGATAGTCGTACATGTGTGTGCCGTCCAGTGCGAAGATGGAGGCGTATTTTTCCGGCGCTTCCGCCGGTTTCCCGGCCGGGGCAATATATTCTATAAAGAAGATCCATTCGTCAGGGTAACCGGCGCACTCGCGTATTCCGGACCTTAGCACTATATAGCCGGTTTCCTGCAGTATCTTTATGGAAGCGGCCAGTTGCGACTGGGCCTCCAGATTGCCCGTGTAGCCGATGAAGTGTTGGTGGCCATTCCAGCCGTTGTAGACGGCAATTTTGGGCCCGGCTTTGCTCGCCATTGGCGCAGGGGCTGCCGGAATGTTTAATTCCAGAGACGCCAGCCCGGCTTCGCCTGACAGTGCTGTCATTGCGGGGTTTTCCACGCCCATGCCGGACCTGGCTAGCGTTAACCCCGGGAGTAGCAGAATGGCTATAGTAAGAATCCTCTTCATTGTTATCTCCTTCTGTTAATGCAGCTTCTCCTAATGTGGAGCAATATTTGTGCCGGGTGGAATTGCCCTGGCCTGATGCCGCCGGAAGGCCCCACTAAAGGGCGACAGGCCCTTGTCGGGTTGGCGTGCTATACTATTAGTGATGAAGCCGGAAGAAATCCTGAAAAAACGCTGGGGTTACGACTCCTTCAAGCCGCTGCAGCGGGAGGCCGTAGAGGCCGGCCTGGCCGGGCGAGACTGCCTGGTGGTGTTGCCTACCGGCGGCGGCAAAAGCCTCTGCTACCAGCTGCCGGCCGCCGCGGGCAAAGGCCTGGTGCTGGTAGTCTCCCCGCTCATCGCCCTGATGGACGACCAGGTGGCCGCCGCGCGCGAAGCCGGCCTGGCCGCGGACGCGCTGCATTCCAATTTAAAAGTCGGCCCCAAACGCGAGGTGTACGCCAACCTCAACAGCGGCAAAACAGAACTGCTCTACGTAAGCCCCGAGCGCCTGCTGGCCGGAGATCTTTATGGGGCCATCGCCCCGCGGCTGATCCTCGCCGCCGTGGACGAGGCGCACTGCGTTTCCCACTGGGGCCACGAGTTCCGCCCCGAATACCGCCGCCTCACCGAGGCGCTGGACCTTTTCCCCAAGGCGGCCCGCATGGCGCTTACCGCCACGGCCACGCCCGCCGTGCGCGAGGACATCTTAAAGCAGCTCGGCCTGCGCTCGCCCGAGATCCTTATCGGCCATCCGGACCGGCCCAACCTGGTGTACCGCGCCTTCCCGCGCCGCGACCAGATAAAGCAGGTGCTCGATACCGTGCAGCGCCATCCCGGCGAGGGCGGCATAGTTTACGCGCAGACCCGCAAAGACGTAGAGCGCCTGGCCAAGAAGCTTAAAGAGGAAGGTGTCGCCTGCGCGCCCTACCACGCCGGCCTCGGCGCCGCCGAGCGCCAGCAGGCCCAGCACGACTTCGTCAACGAGCGGCTCGACGTGATAGTGGCCACCATCGCTTTCGGCATGGGCATAGACCGCTCCAATGTGCGCTACGTGGTGCACGCCAACACGCCGCGTTCCGTGGAGCATTACCAGCAGGAGAGCGGCCGCGCCGGCCGCGACGGCGCGCCCGCCGAATGCACGCTTTTATTCTCGGCCTCGGATCTCGCCACCCACCGCTGGCTGGCCAAAAAAGATATACACCTCTCCGCCGAGCGCACCCGCGCCATGGAGAAGCAGCTTAAGGACATAGGCCGCTACGCCGTTTCCCCGGTGTGCCGCCACGGCCTGCTGGCCTCGCATTTCAGCGCGCCCTACCCGCCGGAGGGCCAACAGTCGGAAGGCTGCGGCGCCTGCGACGTGTGCCTGGGCGAAACCAAGGGGCTGCCGGAAGAAGAGGCCCGCCTGACCGCCAAGAAAGTGCTCAGCGCCGCCTGGCGCGCCGAGGGCCGCTACGGCACCGGCTATATAGTTAATTTACTGCTGGGCCGCCCCGGAGACAGGGTGGCCGCCAACGGCCACGACCAGCTTAAAGTTTTCGGCATCCTCAAAGAGGCCGGCGAGCCCGCCGTGCGCTCGTGGATAGACCAACTGATAGTGCAGGATTACCTGGAAGTCACCGAGGAGAGCGAATACCCGCTGCTGCGCATCACGGCCGAGGGCCGCGCCCTCTGCCAGGACAAGGGCACGGTGCGGCTGGGCCTGCCGGTGCAGGGGAAAGCGAAAAAGAAGCCCAAAGTGCTCAAGACGGCCGCGGCGTCCTTTGCTCCCTCCGACGAGGCGCTGTTCGACCGGCTGCGCGCCGTACGCCGGGCGCTGGCCGACAAGGCGGGCATACCGCCCTACGTGATCTGCCAGGACGCCACCCTGCTGGAGATCGCCGCCGTGAAACCGGCCACGCCGGAGGCCCTGCTGGAGATAAAAGGCATGGGCGAAAAACGCGTGCAGAAATACGGCCAACTGCTGCTGGACGTGGTGGCCGGAAAGGCCGAAGTGCCGCAGGCCGACTGACGCCTCCGGCAAGTTCCTCCTATATGAGAGGCCCCAGATTTGTTAGGATTGTATAACGTTTTGAAATAGACAGAGTAGAAAATTGAGGAAACCATGAAACATTACCAGAACCTCAGCGGCAAATCCACGGTGGCTATGTACGAACTGGCCAAGGATTTTGTGACGGTCCGGTTCACCAACCAGTCCGTTTTTCGCTATTCCAACCAGAGCGCCGGCATGGACAACGTGCGGCAGATGAAAACCCTCGCCCTCGCCGGCAAGGGCCTGGGTACCTTCATCGAGACCAAGCTGAAGGACCTCTACGCCAGGAAAGTAAGGTAACTACCCCGGCGGCCGTGCGATGGATAAGACCATCTTCATCTATTGCGACGGCGCCTGTTCCGGCAACCCCGGGCCGGGCGGCTGGGCCGCAGTTATCATATTCCCCGAGGGGAAGATCAGGGAACTGGGCGGCTGCGAGCGCCCCACCACCAATAACCGCATGGAGATGGCCGCCGCTATAGCGGCCCTCTCGGCGGTGCAGGACAGGCCCGAGCCGGTGAAGTTATACACCGATTCGGGCCTGCTCATTAACGGCATCAAGGGCTGGATCCATAACTGGAAGCGCAAAGGCTGGCTGACGGCCGCCGGCCAGCCCGTGGTGAACCGCGACCTCTGGGAGAGCCTGGACGCCCTGGCCGGGGCCCGCAAAGGGCGCCTGAGCTGGGGACACGTGAAAGGCCATGCCGGCCACGAGATCAACGAGCGCTGCGACACGATAGCGGTGGCCTTCTCCAAAGGCCCCAGGCCCGCTCTGTACGACGGGCCCGCCGTGGGCTGCGGCTACTCGCTGCTGGAGCCCGGCCCCGAACACCTGCACGGGTTTGGTTCGGAAAAGAAATCTTCTTCTTCCAGGAAAAAGGCGCCGAAACACGGTTTCTATATCAGCCTGGTGGGCGGCCGGGTGGAACGGCACGTCACCTGGGACCAGTGCAAGGCCAGGGTACACGGCGTAGCCGGAGTAAAATTCAAGAAAGTAGCCTCTTCCGAAGAGGAGCAGGAAGTCCTCAAGTCCTGGGGCGCGGCCTGAGCGGCGAACTTAAGTCCTTTTAGGGGGCCGGGTTTTGAACGTTACCATCATAGATCCCAAGAGCAGCCTGGTCGCCAAGACCGGCGCGCTGCTGCTTGCTTCGCGGTCCCTGGCCGACAACCTGGTGGTCTTCCCGGGCAAGCGCCCCGCGCATTTTCTGCGGCGGCTGCTCGCCGAGCAGAAAGGTTCGGCGCTGCGCTCTCCGGTTATCACCTCGATGGACGGTTTCGTGGACCTGGCCGCGCAGGAGCTGGGGATAAAGGGCCGGGACGCCTCCGGGCTGGACCTGGCCCACTTGCTTTACGGCCGCCTGAAGGCGGAACTGTGCTCGGTGATAGCGCGCGACCCCGGGGAACTTTCCCTGGACGCCCTGCTGCCCTGGGCGCTTAAACTGATCGGGGATTTTGAAGAGCTCAAGATAGAGCTGAAAACGCAGAAAGACCTTTCCGCCTACGACGCCATCCTGCCGCAGGACCTCAAGACCGACGCCTTCGTAAAAAAGCTGGCCAGCTTCAGCCGCCTGTACGGGGAATTTTACGCCGCCGCCGAGAGGGAAGGCCTGCTGACCCGCTCCATGAAGTACGCCGCCGTGGCGGCCGCCATCGGCCGGTTCGACGGAGCGAAGTACGAGAACCTGATCTTCGCCGGCTTCTTCGCGCTGACCGCCTCGGAGAAGGCGATCCTCCGCAGCCTGGGCGCCGCCGGGGCGCACCTGCTGCTGGAGCCGGGCCCCGGCCTGGCGGAACAATTCTCTTTTTTGCCCGCCGGCCTGCAGGCGCTGGCGGCGCAGCGGCAGGCCCCGCCGGAAAAACTGCGCTTCTACAAGGCGCCCGACGCCCACGGCGAGATCTTCAGCCTGGCCGCCGCCCTGCGCGAGCCGGGCCCCGGCGACGTGATAGTGCTGCCCGAGGCGCGCGCGCTGTTCCCGCTGATAGAGAACGTGCTGCCGGCCGCCGGGGAGTACAACGTGTCCATGGGCTACCCGCTGACGGCCACGCCGGTGTACGCCCTGCTGGACGCGCTGGGGGACCTGCTGGACAAGCGGGGGGACGCCGGCTATTTCGCCCCCAACTACCTGGCTTTCGTTTTTCACCCCTACGTCAAGAACACTTACTACGGCGGCTCGGCCGAGCCCAGCCGCGTGATCTTTCAGACCGTGGAGGAGCACCTCGCCGGCCGGGTCAATAAATATGTGACGCTCCGGGAGCTGGAGGAGGACGCCGGGCTGCTGCGCGGGGCGGCCGCCAAGCTTAAGGATTACGGCGGCGCGCTGGAGCCCGCCGACGTGAAGGCGCATCTGAAGGGCGTGCACGACCGGCTGCTGCGGCCCTTCGAAGAGATCGCTGACATAGCCGACTTCGCCGGCAAGCTGCTGGACTTCGTCTCGCAGGTCTCGGAGAACAGCACCGCGCCGCAGCATCCCTACTGGGCGCCCTTCGCCGAGAAGGCCATAGAGCAGATCATCGAGCTGAAGAACAGCCGCCTGGGGAGCGAGCGCTTTGGCGCGGCGGCCGCCTATTTCAAGTTCTTCAAGACTTTCATCCAGGGCGCCAGCTACCCGTTCCCGGGCACGCCGCTCAAGGGCCTGCAGGTGCTTGGCTTCCTGGAGACCCGCGGCCTTAAGTTCGACCGGGTGTTCTTCCTGGACGCCAACGCGGACATCCTGCCGGCGGCCCGCAAAGAGGACACCATACTTTCTCACTTCGTGCGCGAGGGCCTCGGCCTGTCCACCTATAAAACGCGGGAGCGCCTGTCCCGCTACCATTTCAGCGCGCTGCTCTCCGGCACCAGGGAAGCCCACGTCTTCTACAAAGACTCGGCCGACAAGGAGCGCAGCCCCTTTGTGGAGGCGCTGGCCTGGGACCTGGAGCGGAAAGGGGAGAAGCCGGCCGTCGAGGAGGTGCACCTGCGCGTGAACTTCTCGCAGGCCGACCCCAAGCCCGCGGCCAAGACCGCCGGGCTGGTAGAGGCCCTCAGGGCGCGCGAGTTCTCCCCGTCGGCCATAGACACCTACCTGGCCTGCGGCCTGCGCTTCTATTACCGCTACGCCCTGCGCCTGGCCGAGAAGGACGTCGTCGCGGGAGACATAGAGCAGCGCGATATCGGCGTGATAGTGCACGAGGTGCTGGAGACTTTCTTCAAGTCCCGCACGGGGCGACCCCTCAACGTCATGGAGAAGGATTACGGCGAGATGAAAGCCGTGGCGGAGAAAGTCTTTGACGAGCGGCTGAAGGGGCACAAGGCCGGCGTGGAGTACCTGATAAAACGGCAGGTGGAACGCAGGCTTGCCGACATTCTGGATTATCACAGGGATAACCTGGCCGGCGTCACCGTGCTCGGCTGCGAAACGGAACTTGCCGCCGAGCTGAAGACTAAATACGGGCCGGTAAAACTTAAAGGCCGGGCGGACCGCGTGGACCAGCGCGGGGGGACCGTGCAGATAATCGACTATAAGACCGGCGCCACCGCCTCGGTGCCCAACTGGGAAAAATTCGACCTTGGCCTGCGCGGGGACTGGCCCGCCACTTTAAAATCCGTCCAACTGCCTTTCTATATCCTTGCCTACATGGCGGAACATAATATTTCCGCCGCCTCAGGGATGGACGCCTCGCTGCTGCTGCTGGGCGCGGAGAATATAACCGAGGAAACTCTCTACAAGGAACGCCATAAGAAAACCCCCGACAAGGCCGCGGTCTTCGGCGTCTACAAGGAAGCCATTACGGCCCTGGTAGAGGAGATCCTGGACCCGGAACAGCCTTTCTACGCTACCGTAGACGAAAAAAACTGCGCCCACTGCCCTTTCAAGGCCCTGTGCGGCCGCCAGTGGGTGGAAGCTTAGGGCCCGGAGAGCTGCCTGAAACTTCTTGCGAAATAAAACTTAAGGCGCGCGTGGGTTGTCCTCGTCGCCGTTGATGTGCGTGAGGGCGGAGTTGTCGCCCTCGGCGGCGCTCATCCTGTCTATGATGGTCTGCCAGGAGGGGCGCTGGCCCGTGGTCACGCTGACCAGGAAGGAGGCGTCCACCGCGGCGCCCACGTCGAAGGCCGCGCCGATGCCGGTGGTGATGATGTCCAGGTTTTTAGTGCCCTTGGGGTCGCCGGGGCCCTTCTTCAGGCGGAAGTAGGCGCTGTTGTAGTAGGCGTAGGTGGAGCAGCCCTGGAACACGAAGATCTGGTACTTGTCCTTAGGCAGCGTCAGCGGGCGGCCGGAGTCCTCGGTGAGGCGCTCGGGGTTAAGGTAGCCGCCCAGGCCGGAGTGGCCGTCGTAGAGGAAGATGTCCGACTTCTTCATGGCGCGCACGGCCTCCACGGCGAACTCGGCGCTGTCAGGGTCGGTGAGCAGCATCTGCACGTGTGTCCTCTTGGCGCCGGCGTTGAAGGTAAGCTGCTTGCGGCGCGGCTCGTCCACGGTGGCGCGGAAGCCGGCCCGCTTCAGGCCCGCAAAAGCGTCGTTAAAGGTCTTCTTGCCCAGGTCGCCGCTCTGAAAATTCTCGTCCACGCCCACCAGGTAGGAGACCTGCAGTACGTCCCCGTTGCCGTTCTCGCCGTAAAGCCTGGCGTACTCGGGATAGGTGTTGCGGGTCATGTCCACGGGCCGCAGGTCGGTGGTGACGCCCACCAGGTCCGCGCCGGTGAGCGGGCAGCCGTCCTGGTACGGATTCCAGAAATACCAGAAGTCGCCTTCGCTGTTGTAGTGGCTGTCGGTGCAGCGGTTAAGCCTTGAGGAGGGGGAGGGGAAGCCTTTGCTGTAGACGGTGACGGGGTCCTTGGGCAGGGCGAAATTTATGCGCGCCGCGCCGCTCCCGCGGAAGAGCCGGCTGGAGAACACCGCCAGGTCCTCGTAGGAATAGGAGATCCTGGCATAGGGCTCGTTGGGCACCTTCTCCGCGCCTAACAGGGTGACCTTGTAGTCACCGGAGGGGATGCCGGGGTTGTCCACGAAGCCGGGGTGCATGGTGAAGGCGCCGTACATATGCTGCAGCTGCAGGTCCACCAGTTCTGAGATCTTCTGCTTGTGATAGGAGTTGTTCAGGATCTGCGCTACCGCCCCGGTGTAATTGGCCGGCACGCGGTAATGCATATAAGAATTGAACTGCATGCGCGCCTGACGGGAATCTTTGCCGTACCAGCGCCCGTCCTTAGCCGAGGCGGCCAGGATGTCCGAGATCTCGGGAGTTACGTCGAAAGTTTTTTGGGCGGCGGACGCCTTTAGTGAAGCGGCGTTTACGGCGAGGTCCGTGAAGTCGGCGGCGCCTGCGGCGCCGGCCAGGGCGAAAATGAGGGCGGTGAATACGGTTTTTTTCATGCTTTGTCTTTGAGGGCGCGCGGGGGCCCCGTAATATTATGGCCTGCGCGGCATGAAAAGGGCTGGGCCTTAAGCCCGGCCCCCTTGCGGTAAAATGCCCCGCCTTTTTTGGGCCCTTAGGCCCCGCGCCGGCCTTTACGGCGGGGAATTTTGCGGCCGGGCCAAAAAAGTGTAGTATACCGTTATCCCAATTTTTCGGTAGCCCGGAGCCCAAATGCCTCACAATAAGAAGCGCCCTTACAAGATCTCGCTCATCTCCACGCACGGCACCGGCAAGACCACCCTCTGCTACGAAGTCGCCGCCGAGCTTAAGAAGCGCGGCCTGAAAGTAAAGGTCTTCTCCGAAATCGCCGCCTCCGCCTTCGAGCAGGGCATCCCGATAAACGAAAGCACCACCCTGCCGGCGCAGATGTACATCATGATGCAGCATATCACCGAGGAGCTGCGCGGCACGCTGCGCAACTACCAGGTGGTGGTCTGCGACCGCAGCGTCTTCGATAACCTGGTCTACCTGGAGCGCCGCTGCGGCGAGAACAAGATGCTGCGCGAGTTCCTGAAGGCCTACGCCGACACTTTCCCCTACGACGTCATCTATAAGCTGCCCATGGTGGGCGAGCTGATGGAGGACGGCATCCGCGACGCCAAGAGCCACGAATTCCAGGCCGACATCTATAACCGCCTCAACGCCCTGCTGGGGGAGTTCGGCATAGAGCACCGCACCCTGCCGCCGCCCACCACCGAGCTGCGCAAGGAATGGGCCGACCTGATAGTAAAAGAAACCCTGGAAGCCCTGCACCAGCCGGTGCCCGCCGCCCTGGAAAAAGCCGCCGTCTAGTCTGGTCCTTTTGCCGGCTCCTCCCTGGGTCTTTCTGCCCTTTGCCGCATCCCTGAATAGTGTTAAACTTTCAGGGATGCTTCATAAATACCTCCGCCGCGCCCTTTTAACCCTTTCCTTAGCCGCGCTGCTGCCCGTACTCGGGTATGCGGGCGCCCTTGAAGACTTATACTTAAGTCCCGGCCGTACGGCACTGCTGCCGGTACCGGCGCCTTCCTCCTCGCTTTCGGCCGACCGCGCAGCCGCCTCCGGCCATTACTTATCGCTGGACGGCCTGGACCTGCGGGCAGTGCCTGCCGCGCCGGCCGACGGTTCCTACGAGGACCGTGAGGATTTCAGGGCGCTCCTGGACTGGCAGGCCCGGCGCACGGCGGCCCAGTGCAGCGCGGCCAAGGCCGAGATGAGCCACAATTACGACGTGTTCTTCGGCGCCATCACCCCTTTTGCCAGCCCGGCCCCGGCGCCGGTGAAGGCCTTCTTCAAGAACGTGGCCGACGACTCGGTGGCCGCCCATAAATATCTTAAGGACGTGTACAAGCGCGAGCGGCCCTTTGTGCGCGACGCCCGCATAAAGCCCTGCCTGCCGAGGGTGCAGGGGCTTTCCTATCCCAGCGGCCATTCCACCATGGCCCGCCTGTTCGCCCTGATCCTTGCCGACCTGGTGCCCGCCCGCCGCGCGGAGTTCATGGCCAAGGCCGACCAGTCCGCCCTGTTCCGCGTGATAGGCGGCGTGCATCATCCTACCGACACCGCGGCCGGCAAAGCGCTGGCCGACGCGCTGTACAAGGAACTGCGCAAGCGCCCCGATTTTAAATCCGATATGGCGGCCCTGCGGCCGCTGCTGCGCTGATATGGAGAAAGGGACCGGCTACCTGTTCCTCTACGGCGGCGCGGCCGTGATAGTGGGCGGCGCCGCGCTGGCGCTGGCCAGCTTCTACGGCGGCGTGGCCCTCCCCCAGCCTTTCGACCTGGCCGGGGACATAACCGTGACGCTCTCCAACGGCGCCACCATGAACATCCCCATGCCGCCCCAGATCAACAAGGCGGCCAACCTGTCGGTCTTTTTCCTGCTGCTGTTCTTCCTGCTGGGCGCGGGCAGCCGCCTCGCCTCGCTGGGCCTGAAAATGCTGGGCAAAGGCCCGGTTTCCAAAGACGAAAAAGCTAAATAGCACGTGGTCGCCAGGCTGGCGGCGGTATTGTCCCCCCTAACGCCCCTTGGGGAAAGGGGGGCCCCGCTTAATTTCCCGCGGGGGGGAAACCGCGCAACGGTTTCCCTGCGGCAAGCCGGGGCGGGAGGGGGGACAATACCGTCGGCAGCCCGTCTGGAGCGGGCCAACCTGCATTTTTGATATTATAGGGGTATCGCCCGCCGCGCACCCAGCGCCCCGGGTAAACCTGGGAGCTCTGTTTTACATGAAAAACACTATCCTCGTGGTCGGTTCCGTAGCGCTGGACTCCGTCGAGACCATACACGGCAACACAAAACGCGCGCTGGGCGGCTCGGCCGTGCACTTCTCGCTCTCAGCCTCGCAGTTCTCGCCCGTAAAGATGGTGGGCGTGGTAGGCGAGGACTTCCCTAAAAAGTTCCGCGGCTACCTCAAGCGCCGCAATATCTGCCTTGCAGGCATGGAAGAGATGCCCGGCAAGACTTTCCACTGGGTGGGCCGCTATGACCGCGACTACAAGAACGCCGAGACCATAGCCACAGAACTTAACGTTTTCGAACAGTTCAAACCCAAGCTCAACGACGACCACCGCCGCTGCGGCGTGCTGTTCCTCGCCAATATAGACCCCGACCTGCAGCGCAGCGTGCTGGACCAGATGGGCAAGCCCCGCCTGGTGGCCTGCGATACCATGAATTACTGGATCTCGCTCAAGAAACCGTCGCTGCTGAAACTCCTTAAGAAAGTAGACATGCTCTTCGTCAATGAGGAGGAGGCGCGCCAGCTGACCGGCGAGTACAATCTTATAAAGGCGGCCCGGCTGATCATGAAAATGGGCCCGCGCGGCATAGTGGTCAAGCGCGGCGACGCCGGCGCCATGCTGTTCTTCAAGGACAACGTGCTCTCCGTGCCCGCCCACCCCATCGAGAAAGTGGTGGACCCCACCGGCGCGGGTGACACCTTCGCCGGCGGCTTCATGGGCTACCTGGCCGCCGCGCCCGACTGGAAGAATTTCGACGTGATCCGCCGCGCCATGAGCTACGGCACCGTGATGAGCTCCTTCTCCGTGGAGGACTTCAGCACCAAGCGCGTGGGTACCATCTCCAAGCCGCAGATCTGCGGCCGCTTCGACAAGTACGTGGACAATCTGCACATCAGATAAACCCTCCGGCGCCGCGCCGGCTGCGATGACCCTTAAAGAAACCATAGAGGCCATGCCCAAGGCCGAGCTGCACCGCCATGTAGAAGGCTGCGTGCGCGTGGGCACCGTCATAAACATCGCCCGGCGCCACGGGCTGACCCTGCCCACCTTCGACCCGGCCGGCCTGGAAAAGATTTATAAATTACGCGCCCCCGGCGCCTCCCTGGAGGCGGTGCTCGGCATGTTCGGCCTGGCCCAGGCCTCCTTCGTCTCGTACAGGGAGGTGGAGGAGATAGCGTACGAGGCCATGGAAGACGCCTACAAGAAGGAGAATATCCGCCTGCTGGAGCTGCGCTACAGCCCCGACTTCATGCTGAAGGCCGGCCTGGACTGGCAGCGCGCCCACGACCTGCTGGTCTCCACCGTCGATAAATTCGAGCGGGCCCACCCGGTGGTCTGCGGCCTTATCGTCATCGCCTCGCGCAGCCACGGCCTGGACTCCGCGCTGAAGACCATGGATTTTACGGTGAAGAATAAAAAGACCGTCATCGGCTTCGACCTGGCCGACAGCGAATCGGCCTACCCGTCCTCGCTCTACTCTCCGGCGGCCCGGCGGCTGCACCAAGCCGGCATCCCGCTGACCGTGCATTCCGGCGAGGAGGGGGAATACTCCCAGGTGACGGAGACGGTGAAAGCCCTGGCGCCGCGCCGCATAGGCCACGGCGTAAGGGCGGCGGACGACGCCTCCGGAGCTACCGTGGAGCTGCTCAAACGCTCCGGCGTCACCGTGGAGACCAATCCCTGGAGCAACTACCTCACGCGTGCCGTGCCCTCGGTAGAGGCGCATCCGCTTAAAAAATTCCTTGCCGCCGGCCTGCGCTGCACCATAGGCGCCGACGACCCCGAGATCCTCGACACCCACCTCAACAAGGAATATCTGCTGGCCGTAGAGCGGATGGGGCTGTCCCTGGACGACATAAAGCATACGCTGCGCTGCGCCGTTGAAGGCTCGTTCCTGGAGCCGGACAAGCGGCAGCAGGCCGCTAGCTGGCTGGGGGCCGCGTGAAGAACCCTTTCCACCTTTTCGGCCTGGGCCTGGCCCTGTTCAACCTGCTGTTCAACGTCTATATCGCCTGGTGGGCGGGCCGCCGGCTGACGGCCTCGCCGTGGGGCCGCCTGGGCGCGGTGCTGGGGGCGCTGCTGGTGTCGGCGCTGTACCCGGCGGCGCGCGTGCTGGCCGGTTACGGGCAGGGGCCTTTTCTCGACGGGCTGCTGTGGCTGGCCTTCTTCTGCTTCGGCGCCTCTTTCATCTTGTTCTGGTCGCTGGCCGCCTGCGACCTGCTTCTGTTTCTCATCGGCTCGGCCGGTCTTGGCGCCGCGCGCTCGCGGGGCGCCGCCTGGGCCTGCGCCGCGCTGGCGACCGGGCTGGTAGTGTTGGCCGCCGTGCACGGCAGCGAGACTCCGCGCGTGAAAAGAATAGAGGTCCCGGTGGCAGGCCTGCCCGCGGCGCTGGACGGTTTTACCATAGTGCAGATCTCCGACCTGCACGTGGGGCGGATGATAAAGAACGGCCGTATCGGGAGGATAGCCGCGGTCATCGCCGGCCTTGAGCCGGACCTGGTGGTGTTCACCGGGGATTTCGCGGAGAGCCGCGAGCCCATGCCGGCCGGCACCTGCGAAGCCATAAAGGGCATGACCGCGCGTTACGGCAGGGCGGCCGTGCTGGGCAACCACGACATGTTCACCGGCGGCCAGGCCGCCTCCGATTTTTTCACCTCCTGCGGCGTTAAAATGCTGAGGGGGGAAGTTTACGAGCCGGTGCCCGGCCTGCTGGTGGGCGGGGTGGACGACCTGAGGCGCGGCGACAGGGGCGGGGCGGAGAAACTGGCTAAAACCTTGGACCGCTCCAAACCGCTGGTCTTCCTCTCCCACCAGCCGCAGGGCTTCGATGCCGTCACCGCCGCCGGCTCCGGGCTGGTGCTCGCCGGGCATACTCATAACGGCCAGATCTTCCCGTTCGGGCCGCTGGAAAAGCGGCTGTTCAAGTATTTCTACGGGCTTTACCGGGCCGGGGACTTCAGCGTCTACGTAACTTCAGGGGCCGGCTCCTGGGGCCCGCCGCTGCGGCTGTTCGCCCGGGCCGAGCTGCCGCTGCTGACCCTGCGTTCCGTTGGCGGCGCGGAGGCCGGGCGGTAAAACGGCTGAAGGCCGGCAGAACTTTCCAGAATTGATAAAATTTACGTATGCGCAACCTGCTTGACCGATGGAAGAACGCCGACCCCGCCTTTAAAACTTTCCTGCTGGGGGTGTTTTTTCTCGGCATCAACGCCGGGGTGCTGTCGGCGGCTTTTAATAATTACCTCAACGATTCTTTCAGCCTGACCGAGAAGCAGCGCGGCTTCCTGGAGTTCCCGCGCGAGCTGCCCGGCTTCCTGGTCATCTTCATGACGGGCCTGCTGGCCGCGCTGCCGGTGCGGCGCTGGGCTATCCTTACCAGCCTGTTCACCGCTGTAGGCGTGGCGGGGCTGGCCTTTCTGTCGCCGGGCTATAACTCCATGCTCGTCTGGATGCTGGTCTGGAGCGCCGGCGGCCACCTGTTCATGACGGTAGAGAGCGTGATGGGCCTGCGCTTCGCCAGGGAAGGCGGGCAGGGCCGGCGCCTGGGCCAGATCAGCGGCATGACAAATTTCGCGGCCATAGCCGGCGCCGGCCTGGTCTGGGTTCTGGCTAAAGCCGCGGGGCCGGCGCTCTACAAGTCGGCATTCCTGGTGGCCGCGCTGGCATCCCTGGCCTCCGCCTTCTTTTTCGCCCGCATCCCCACGGGCGGCGGCGAGGCCGCCCCCGGCGGAAAACGCTTTGTGTTCCGCTGGCGCTACAAATGGTACTACCTGCTCAATATCCTGTTCGGGGCGCGCAAGCAGATCTTCCTGACCTTCGCGCCGTGGGTGCTGGTCACGCGCTACGGCGCCAGCCCCGCCGTGATGGCCGCGCTGGCGCTGGCCGCCGCGGCCGCCGGGGTGGTGTTCCGCCAGGCCTTCGGCGCCCTGACGGACAGGGTGGGCGAAAGGAAGATGTTCATGGCCGACGCGCTGATACTGCTCTTTATCTGCGGCGGCTTCGCCTTCTCCTCGTTCCTGCCCTTCCTCTACTTCATTTTTATCCTGGACAGCCTGATGTTCGCCACCCGCATAGCGCGCACCACCTACCTCAGCCGCATAGTCGAGGAAAAGTCGCATATAGCGCCCACGGTTTCTTTCGGCATCACCATCGACCACGCCGTCTCCATGACCATCCCCGCCGCCGGCGGCCTGCTGTGGGCGGCCTACGGCTATAAGTCGGTGTTCCTGGCGGCCTCGCTGCTGTCCGTAGCGGGTTTCTTTGCGGCTCTGGCCGTGGACGACGCCCGGAAGAAAACGCTACCCTCACAACTGGAGCCGGTCACCCCGGATTAAAATTATGAAAACATTACTTCTCCTCGCCCTGCTGCCTATGGCCGTCCTGGCCGAACCGCCCAAAGAGCTCCCGGTCGAAGCGCCTAAGTACGCGGCCGTCGGCGGCGCCGTGGCGGTGCCGCTCTCCGAGGACAACGCCTATCTCAGGAACCCGGCCAACCCGGCCGCGGACTACTGGGGTCTGGCTTCTTTCTATATACCGCAGCGCAACAACGCCTCCTGTTCTTCCGCCTCGGTGGCCATGGCCCTTAACGCCCTGCTCAACGCCGGCCGCCGGCGGAGCGACGCGGAGGAGAACATCACCGAAGCCGGCCTGGTTGAAAAGGTCGCCGGGGTGAAGTGGAAAGAGCTTACTACCGAGCCCGGTTTCGAGGGCCGGCACGGCCTGACGGTGGCCCAGCTGGCCGCCGGCTCCAGGGAGGCGCTGGCCGCCTACGGCGGCGCCGGCTACACCGTGACCGAAGTGCAGGTGGGCACGCCCACCGCGGCCGCGCTGGAGAGTTTCCGCCGCGCCCTGTCCGGGAGCGAGCGCAGCGCCGACGACGTCATACTGCTGCATTTCTCCCAGTCCGCGCTTACCGGGGCGCCGGGCGGCACCTACCCCCATATCTCGCCCGTGGGCGCCTACGACGAGAAGAACCGCCGCGTCCTGGTCTTCGACGTGGACCGCCAGTGGTACGAGCCCTACTGGGCGGCGGACACGCAGGTTTTCAAGGCCATGGCCGTAAAGACCAAGGCTTTCGGTCACGGCGGCTATGTGATACTGCGGCGCAACGCCGTCAGGCCCTGATTTGATATTATTGCGTAACGGTAAAAGGAACATATGGCTGAAAAAGACGACAAAAAAGTAATTTACTCCATGGTCGGGGTGAGCAAGCACTACGACAAGAAAGCCGTCCTCAAGGACATCTACCTCTCTTATTATTACGGCGCCAAGATAGGCGTGCTGGGCCTTAACGGCTCCGGCAAGAGCTCGCTGCTGCGCATCCTCGCCGGCCTGGACACCGATTTCCGGGGCGAGACGGTGCTGTCCCCCGGCCACACCGTGGGCCTGCTGGAGCAGGAGCCCAAGCTCGACGAAGAAAAGACCGTGCGGCAGATAGCCGAAGAAGGCCTGCCCGAAGCCATGGCCGCGCTGAAAGAGTACAACGAGATCAGCGACAAGCTGGCCGAGCCGATGAGCGACGACGCCATGAACAAGCTTATCGAGCGCCAGAGCAAGGTGCAGGAGAAGATAGACGCTCTCAACGCCTGGGACGTGGACAGCCGGCTGGAGCTGGCGATGGACGCGCTGGGCTGCCCGCCGCCCGACACGCTGATAAAGACCATCTCCGGCGGCGAAAAGCGCCGCGTGGCCCTGTGCCGCCTGCTGCTGCAGGAGCCGGACATCCTGCTGTTGGACGAGCCCACCAACCACCTGGACGCCGAGGCCGTTGCCTGGCTGGAACAGCACCTGAAGGAATACAAGGGCACCATCATCGCAGTAACGCATGACCGCTACTTCCTGGACAACGTGGCCGGCTGGATCCTGGAGCTGGACCGCGGGGTTGGCATCCCGTGGAAGGGCAACTACTCCTCGTGGCTGGACCAGAAAGGCGAGCGCCTGCGCCAGGAAGAGAAATCCGAGACCGACCGCCAGAAGACCTTGAAGCGCGAGCTGGAATGGATCCGCATGGGCGCCAAGGCCCGCCAGGCCAAAGGCAAGGCCCGCATCACCGCCTACGAGAACCTGCTCAACCAGGACAACGAGAAGCTGTCCAAGGAGCTGGAAATTTATATCCCGCCGGGCCCGCGCCTGGGCAACCTGGTGGTGGAGGCCAAGAATATGAGCAAGGCCTTCGGCGACAAGGTGCTGCTCGACGACGTCTCTTTTTCCCTGCCGCCCGGCGGCATAGTGGGCATTATCGGCCCCAACGGCGCCGGCAAGACCACGCTGTTCAAGATGATCACCGGCGAGGAAAAGCCGGATTCCGGCGAGTTCAGGGTGGGCGAAACCGTGCAGCTGAGCTATTCCGACCAGCACCGCTCCACGCTGACTCCCGGCAAGAACGTCTGGGAGGTCATCTCGGGCGGGCTGGACCTGGTGAAGCTGGGCAAGATGGAGGTTAACTCCCGCGCCTACGTGGCCCGGTTCAACTTCTCCGGGCAGGACCAGCAGAAGAAGGTGGAGCACCTCTCCGGCGGAGAGCGCAACCGCGTGCACCTGGCCGTGATGCTCAAAGAGGGCGGCAACGTGCTGCTGCTCGACGAGCCCACCAACGACCTGGACGTCAACACCATGCGCGCGCTGGAAGAGGCGCTGGAGAGCTTCGCCGGCTGCGCCGTCATCATCAGCCACGACCGCTGGTTCCTCGACCGCGTGGCCACCCACATCATGGCCTTCGAAGGCGACAGCAAGATCTTCTGGTTCGAAGGCAATTTCAGCGAGTACGAGGCCGACCGCCACGCCCGCCTGGGCAAGGCCGCCGACACCCCGCACCGCATAAAGTACAAGAAGCTCACCCGCCCGTAATATGCTAGGGGACGCTGATGACTATATGACTATTTATCCACAATTGAGAGCGAATTGCCGGCAATTAGGAATATAGTCATCAGCGTCCCCTACCACTGCGGGGTTTGAAAATGATAGATTGGTGTGGGCTTGAGTGAAGCCCTGTCGATTTCAGGCCAGGCGGCAAAGCGGGAAAATCTAAAGCGGGACCAGGAGACAATTATGGCGAATTTGAACAAGGTGATGCTCATCGGCCGGCTGACGCGCGACCCTGAGATAAAAGAATTCAGCAACGGCGGCAAGGTGGCCAATATCGGCTTCGCCGTGAACAACAGCCGCAAGAACCCGCAGAGCGGGCAGTGGGAAGAAGTCCCGGTGTGGGTGGAACTGAAAGCCTTCAGCAACGAGAGGGGCCGCAAGCTGGCCGACCTCGTGGAAAAATATCTGCGCAAAGGTTCGCAGGCCTACGTGGAAGGGCACCTGGTGCTTGAAGAATGGGCCGGGAAGGAAGACGGCAAAAAACAATCCAAGATGGTGGTTTATGTGGACTCGATAGAGTTCCTGGGCGGCCGGAGCGACAATGCCGGCGGCGGGGCCTCCGAAGCGGCCGAGCCCGCGGCCAAGGCGGCCGCCTCCAGCGGCGACGGCATAGAAGAAGTCCCGTTCTAGGCCTTCAAGCCCCAAACAACGGAAGACCGGAGGAAGCCCCTCCGGTCTTCCGCTTTTTACAGGCGCGGCCTCCGTAGTACTACCCTGCGGATTGAGCACAATTCCCAATAGATTCCCCCGGACCGGGCGGCTATACTTACCTTAGCGGCAGTTTAGAATCTGAAGCGGGAGGAACTATGACCGGCAAGACCAATTCAACCTTTGGAACAAGAGGCATCCTGGCTGTGCTGATGCTGAGCACCACCCTGACCTGCACTTTCTCGGGAAGCGGCTGGGCCATGCTGGCCCCCGCGCAGAACGCGCCTGCGGCCGTCGGCCAGGCCTATGACCGGGCCTCCGACCTAAAGGCGGTGCAGACGGCGCTGGAATCGAAGATAGTCCGCGGCCGGCTGCAGGCGCTTGGCCTCAACGAGAAGGAAATAGACTCCAGGCTGGCAAAACTTTCGGACCGGCAGGTGCATCAGCTGGCCAAGGACGTAAAGACGCTCAGCCCTGGCGGCGGCGTTATCGGCCTGCTGGAGCTTGTGGTGCTGGTGCTGCTGGTCATAATACTCTTCCGCGCGCTATGACCTGCCGCGGGACGCTTGCGGTGCTTGCCGCCTGCCTGCTTTCTGGCTGCTCGCCGCTGCGCGTCTCCCTCGAGCCGGAGAAGCCGACGGGTGACAGGGAAGTGGCGCTGAACGTTCCTTTCTTCCCGGACAACACCGACCAGTGCGGGCCTTCGGCCCTGGCCAGCGTGCTGGGCTACTGGGGAAAACCGGCGGAGCCGGAGCTGCTGCGCCAGGAGATCTACCAGGCGCGCCTGAAAGGCTCGCTGGCGCTGGACCTGCTGCTGGCCGCCGGAAGCCGCGGCCTGTCCGCCGAGCTGGTCAACGGCAGCCTGGCAAAGATCAGGGAGGAGCTCGACTCCGGGCGCCCGCTGATCGCCTTCGTGAACGCGGGCTACAGTTTCTACCCGGCCGGGCATTACCTGGTGATAACCGGCTATGACGACCGGCGGCAGCGGCTTACCGTCCATTCCGGCATGAAACGAAATCAGAGGCTCCCTTACGGGAAATTCGAGAGACAATGGCGAAAGACCGAACGATGGGCATTATTGATCCAGCCACTCCGGCAGTGATGCGGGGCCTGGCGCTGGGCGCGCTGGCGCTCGCGTCCGCGGTCCTGCTTGCGGCCTGTTCCCACGGTCAGCGCCTGGGCGGATATCGCGATGCCTTATCCCCCGCCGAGCATGTGCGGCTGGGGTCCTCCTACGAAGCGCAGGGCCTGCGGGCGGAAGCCGCCGCGCAGTACAGGGCGGCGGTACGGAGCGACCCGGGCTGCGCCGAGTGCTGGCTGGCCCTGGGCAACACCGAATTCTCCGAGGGACGCTTTAAAAAGGCCGGGGCGGCTTTCCGTAAGGCATTAAAAGCTTCGCCGCACCATCCCGGCGCCGCTAACAACCTGGCGATGGTGCTCCTGGCCCGCGGCGGCGATCTGCGGGAGGCCGAAGCCCTGGCGCAGGACGCGCTAAAGAACGCCGGGGCGCTGCGCCCCTACGTCCTGGATACGCTGGCCGCCATCTATATCCGGGAGGGGCGCCTGGCCGAGGCCGCGGCCCTGCTGGACCTGGCCGAAGCGGAAACCCCGGAGGCCGACAGGCTGGTGCGGGACCAGCTCCGGAAGACGCGGGAGAGTATCACCGCCGCGGACAAGCCCGCCCCGGAGGGTATAGCGAAATAGCCGGTTAAGAGCGGCGTTGGTTAAGGAGGAAAAATGAGAATATTAATCGCAGTAGCTTTAGCGGCCTGGGCCGCCCAGGCCGCGCAAGCGAGAAGCCCTATCGTGGCCGTCGAGCAGCCCCCGGCCGCCGAAGCCCCCGCGCAGCCATCCGGCGACAAGCCTCTGCAGCCATCCGGTGACAAACCTGCGCAGCCGTCCGGCGAACAGCCGTCTCAACCCGGAGTTCTTATCCAGCGGGTGGACAGCACGCCTGAAGTACTCCAGGCCCCTGTGGAGCCCTTCTTCAGGCCCTTCCACAGCCCTACGACAGGACAGCTGGAAACTCCGGTGAAGCCTCCGAAGCTGATAGGGGTGGACAGGAAAAGCGGGCTCATGCGCCTGTATACTGTCCGGGAGTTCAAAAAGAAGCATTCGCAAGAAATCAAGGCGCTCCGGAAAAGCCTCAGGAAAAGACCCAATGCCGAGATACGCAAGGCGGTTGAAGCCATGGAAGCCGGGCAGAAGGCCGAGCTTAAGTCTCTGCAGGAGGCAATTGTGACCGAGGCTGAAAAGAATCAGACCGGCGCCCCTCAGCCCAAGCCTGAGAATGAGATCAATACGGATAAAGCCGACTGAAGCCGCGCCCGCGGCGCCCTACCAGGAGGGAAATAAAACCGCCGGGCTGCCCCGGCGGTTTTTCATGTCCCGCAGCTGCGGGCCTATTTTACGCCCATTTCGTGCTTCAGGAGCTCCAGCGCCTTGTCCAGGTCGGAGACGTTGAGCAGCACGCGGTCCGTGCCGCCGCTGTCGGCGGTGCCGTAGACGGTGGTGATATTGATGTTGTGTTCGCTGAGCATCCTGGTCATGCGCAGCAGCTCCCCGGGCTTGTCCTTTAGCTCCACGGAGATCATCTGGGTCTCTATGGTGGTGAAGCCGGCGCCGGTGAGCAGGTGGCTGACCTTGCGCTCGGCGTCCACGGCGATGCGCACGATGCCGGAGTCGTCGCGGATCTCGGAGGCTATGCCGACAATGTTGACGCCCTCGTTGGTGAAAAGTTCTACGAACTTGGAGAGGGCTCCGGGCACGTTGGGGAGGAACACGGTGTATTGCTTGATGAGTTTGACAGGCATAGTTGCTCCGGCTGCTTGGATCGGCGGCAAACCGCCATGTCTTATTTAATAATTTTTCAGGCCGTCGGTAAAGCGCAAAAGTTATATAATCCTTGTCCATGAAGCTGCTCCCTGACGGAAAATCCCGAACCCTGTCCGCCCTGGCGCTGGCCGCCGCGGCCGGAGCCGGTTTTATGACCGTGCTGGCGGTCCGGGACCTGCTGACCCTGCTTAACGTGTTCGGCACCCCGGCTTTCTACCTGGGCCTGGCGCGGGCCACCCTGCCGACGGAGATGCCGCCGCTGGCCGGCCTGATGGTGCGCCACATGCGGCTGTTCTTCCTGTTCTCTTTCTTCTTCTGGGCTTCGGCCCTAGCGCTTTCGCTCGGGGTGTGGGCGCGCAGGCAATGGGCCCGGCGCGGGGCGGCCGCCATGCTCTACCTGCTGGCCGCCGCGGGGCTGCTGCTGCTGTTGTTTCCGGGGCTGGCGGTGCCGAAGCCGCTGCTGTACCGCGGCATCTCGCTGGCGCCCGAGTTCAACGCCTCGGTGAGCGCGGCCGCATTTGTGGCGCGCGTCGCGGCTTTCCTGGGCGGCGGGCTCTGCCTGTGGTGGGCGCTGGCGCTGGACCGGGGCGCGCTGAAGGCCGAGTTCCATTGATAGCGGGGCGGGGATTTAATAAAATATAGGAGTAATCCTATCCGGCATCCTTCCTATCTCTCCTGGAAGGTTTTTGATACCAACGAGGTCTATTATGTGGAACTATACCGAAAAAGTGTTCGAGCATTTCAAAAACCCCAAGAACGTGGGGGAGATAGAGGGCCCTGACGCTATTGGCGAGGTCGGCAGCATAGTCTGCGGCGACGCGCTGAAGCTCACCCTCAGGATCGACAAGGCCACGGACACCATTACCGACGCCAAGTTCAAGACCTTCGGCTGCGCCAGCGCCATCGCCTCCTCCTCCGCCCTTACCGAGATGGTGAAGGGCAAAAAACTCGACGACGCGGCCAAGATCACCAATCAGGAGATAGCCGACTTCCTGGGCGGCCTGCCCGGCGAGAAGATGCACTGCTCCGTGATGGGCATGGAGGCCCTGGAGGCCGCCATAAGGAACTACCGCGGCGGCAAGGCCGAGAAAGTCATTGTGGGCGTGGCCGAGCGCGTGGTGTGCAAATGCTTCAGCGTCACCGAGAGCCATATCCTCAAGGCCATCAAGCTCAACAGCCTCAAGACCGTGGACGAAGTGACCAATTTCACCAAGGCCGGCGGCGGCTGCGGCCAGTGCAAGGGCGAGATAGAGAAGATCCTGAAGGACTACTGGGCCGAGGCCGAGCATAAAAAATTCGCCAGCATGACCGTGGTGGAAAAGATAAAAATGATAGAGAAGGTGCTGGCCGAAGAGATCAACCCCAAGCTCAAGGCCGACGGCGGCTGGATGGAGCTGGTGGACGTGCAGGGCCAGAAGGTCAAGCTGCGCTTCCTCGGCATGTGCCACGGCTGCCCTTCCTCCGGCGCCACGCTCAAGAACGTGGTGGAAAAAGAACTGCGCGAGCGCATAGACCCGGCGATAGAGATAGAGGCGGAATAAGGGGGCTCTGTGGACAAGGTTTATTATTTCGACAATAACGCCACCAGCCGCGTGGCGCCCGAAGTGGTCAAAGAGATGGAGCCGTTCTTCAACGAGCTCTACGGCAACCCGTCGAGCATGCACTTCTTCGGCGGCGGCAACCAGAAGTACATGGACCTTGCCCGCGAAAGGGTGGCCAGGCTGCTGGGCTGCGAGACCTCCGAGATAGTCTTCACCAGCTGCGGCACCGAATCCGATTCGACCGCCATCTGGTCCACCATCCAGGCCTACCCCGAGAAGGACCATTTTATCACCACCAGGGTGGAGCACCCCGCCGTGCTCAACCTCGCCAAGCACATGGAGTCCAAGGGCTATCGCGTGACCTATCTCCCGGTGGACGCCACCGGCCAGATAAATTTGGACGATCTCAAGACCGCGCTTACTCCCACTACCGCCCTGGTCTCCATCATGTGGGCCAATAACGAGACCGGCGTCATCTTCCCCGTGGAAGAAGCCGCCCGCATAGCCCACGCCAAAGGCGCGCTGTTCCACACCGACGCCGTGCAGGCCGTCGGCAAGCTGCCTATCAACCTCAAAGAGACCAAGATCGACCTGCTGTCCCTGTCCGGCCACAAACTGCACGCCCCCAAGGGCATAGGCGCCCTGTACGTCCGCAAAGGCATACGCTTCTCGCCTTTCATGCTGGGCGGCCACCAGGAGCACGGCCGCCGCGCCGGCACCGAGAATGTGCCGTATATCGTCGGCCTTGGCAAGGCGGCCGAACTGGCCATGAACAACCTCGAGAAGGAAAACACCTACGTTAAAGGCCTGCGCGACAGGCTGGAGGCCGGCCTGCTCAAGATAAAGAACTCGCGCGTCAACGGCGGCGGCGCCCCGCGCCTGCCCAACACCACCAATATCAGCTTCGAGTACATAGAGGGGGAGTCTATCCTGCTGATGATCAGCGAGAAAGGCATCTGCGCCTCCTCCGGTTCGGCCTGCACCTCCGGTTCGCTGGAGCCGTCGCATGTGCTGATGTCCATGGCCGTGCCGCAGACCTACGCCCACGGCTCCATCCGCTTCTCCCTGAGCGTCTACAACACGGCCGAGGAGGTGGACTACATCATAAATGAGTTCCCTCCCATCATAGAGCGCCTGCGCGCCATCTCGCCCTTCGCTGACGGCAAGCCGCTGTTCGGCATGGACGCCTGCGAACCTCACACCCACAAACATTGACCGGCCGCTCCCAGGCCGCCTGAACGGGCTCCGCAAGGGGCCCGTTCTTATTTTCATGGGAAAATAAGTGTTCTCTTATGAAAATATAAACGCAAAATTTCAGCCTGCCGCTGGGGAAACAGCTGGTTTTCATGCATGGCATAAAAAATGCTCTGTGATGGGTAAGCTGGCCGTAAATAAAGCGGGGGTTGGGTACGGCCAGCCCAGATCTTAAGGAGCTGACATGAAAAACCTGGTAAAAATAGCGGTTATAACTTTTGTGGTGCAAGCCGGTCTGGCCAACGCGGCGCCTGGCGCCGCCCTTCAGTCCGGCGCTGCGCGCCCCGTGGCGGTGGACATCTCCGTAGGCGAACTTTCTGACGCGTCGGCCATGATCTCCGCGGCCTCCGCCGCCGGCAACGACCGCGAGGCCGAGCAACTGCTGTCGCAGCTGTTCTCGGGCGGGGTGAAAGCCGTAAAGAGCGAGCCGGTCTACGCGGCTAAATGCTGCTGCCATACGGCCGCTGTCCCGCAGGCAGCGGAGAGTGTGGCCTCGTCCACCGCTACCGTAGCCGTTACCCCCGCCGTTACCGCAGCCGCCCCGATACAAACCCTGGAAACTTGGGCGGAAATAGCGGAAAAAGAAAAAGCGGAGAAGGCCAAGAAAGACGCCGACGAAGAGAAGGAAAAGGCCAGGAAACAGAAGCAATTCAACTGGGGCGTCACCATACTGGCCGTGGCCCTGCTGCTGTTGTTCCTGCTGTAACCACTTCTTGCAACAAGGGCGAAGCGAGCGTAAAAGCGGGCCTTCTGGGCCCGCTTTTGCTATTCCAGAGCGGCCCCAGCTCCCCATGCTGGCATAAAAATTGTTCTGTATATTGTAGGCGTATAACTTTAAGGATGGTGTGCCCTATATGATAGAAAAGAGAATTTTCCCGTTGCTGAAAAAACACTACTCCGCGGTTCTGGTGATAGTCGGCATGCTGCTCGCCAGGTCGCTGCTCGGGTTTGTCTCTCCGGTCGCGGTGCGCGAGATGCTCGAAGCCGTCACGCTCCCGGAGCCGTCTGCCGGCAGCCTTGGTCTGTACGCGGCGCTTTTCGCCGGGAGTTTCCTGCTGGGCTACCTGATGAACTGGGGCTTCAACAAGCTATACCTGGTGTTCTCCTTCCGGTTCAAGGTCGGGTTGAGCAGGGAACTTTACCAGGACCTTTTCAAGATGGATTATCGGCATTTCCAGGACAAGGAGGCCGGGTATTTCGTCAGCCGGATCAAGATGCTCACTGACCAGGCCTTCAGCCTGGCCGCGGACAGCATGCCGTCCACCGCGGTCTCGCTGGTGACGCTGGCCGTGGCCGCTGCGTTTATAGCCTCGGTGAACGTATGGCTCCTGGCCCTGGCGCTGCTGCTGGTGCCGCTCAGCGTCCTGGGGTACAGGTCCGTCAACAAGGAACTAAAAAAGCGGACCGCCGACTACCAGAGCTCCTATTCCGACAAGTTTAAGAACATTTTTGGTGTGGTGCAGAACATTGAGGCGATAAAGCAGCTCGCTAACGACGGGTTCTTCTCTTCGTACGTGGTCAGGCACGTGGAGGAGATGGAGCGCGGCTCCAACGAATTGTCCCTGCACGCCAGGAATGTCAGCATGGGCATGCTGTTCATGACCGACCTGTTGCGCAACGGCATCCTGCTCGGGTCCATCTACCTGCTTTTCCTCAAGCGCATCTCCTTCCCGGACGTCATGTTCCTTAACATGATCATGGGCATCTACTTCGGGGCGCTGAGCGGCCTCACCGGCCTTTCGCTCGGACTGCGCGACGTGCGTGCGAGCTTCGACTTCCTCGAGCAGGAGCTGCGCGGCAAAGCCGAGAAAGGCGGCAGCGAGGAACTGGAAGGAGTACGGGCGCTCTCCTTCAGGATGGACGGGTTCTCCTATAACGGCAAGAACGATGTGATAAAAGGCTTTTCTCTGGACCTGAAGCCGGGCGACAGCGTGGCGATAGTCGGGCGCTCGGGCTGCGGCAAGTCCACGCTGGGCAAACTGCTTACCAGGCTGTACGGAGCCGACGGCGTGAGCCTCAACGGCAAGCCGGCCGCGCGGTATTCGCTTGAAAGCCTGCGCCGGAAGATCTACCACGTGTCCCAGGCGCCCCAGCTGTTCCCCGGCACCATAGCGGAGAACATAACCGCCGGCCTGTCGGACCCGGACAAAGTCCGCTATGGGGCGGTGGTCGCCCTGCCTTTCATGCGCGACATCACCGAAGGTCACTCCGGGCTGGACTTCCTGCTTAAGGACAATGGCGGCAATCTTTCCGGAGGGCAGCGGCAGCGTGTCACGCTGGCGCGCATGCTGATGCACGATCCGGACGTGGTTGTGCTGGACGAATCCACCTCCGCTCTGGACGGCGCGGCCGAGGAGTCGCTGCTGGCCAGCGTCAGGGAGCTCTGCCGCGGGAAGATCCTGATCTATGTCTCGCACCGCCTTTCCACCGTGAAGCAGGCCGACAGGATAGTGGTCATGCGGGACGGGGCTGTTTCCGGCACGGGCACTTTTGAGGAGCTCAAGGATGCGGACGCTGAGTTCAAGGAGCTGTTCGCGGCGCAGATGTAGGGCGGGCCGCGCCGGCTTCCGGGTCGGGCGCCAGGGCGGCGCCCGGCTTTATTTTCTCTGGAAAACATACATTTTCAAATGAAAACATGTTTTCCGGGTTGCCGGTTAAGCGCCAGGCGCGGATTTAGGCATAAAAAATGCTCTGTATCGGGCAAGTAGGTAGATTACAGGAGAAAACAGATATGAAAAACAGAATAAATAAAGCGGTGTTCGCGGCGGCGCTGCTCCCGCTGCTGGCCGGCGCGGCCCTGGCGTCCGCCGATGTGCAGGTGGACCAGCAGCAGGCGGGCAAGCCAAAGGCTGTCAGCACCAGCGTGGACAACGCGTCAGATTCGGCCTTTGCCTCCGATCTCAAAGGCGCGCAGGACCTGCTCAACGGCCTTTCGCACGAGAGGAAGCTGCCTCCCAAGCAGAGCGCCGAATACATCGCGAAGGAAATGGAGCGGGCCAGGGAATTTTTTAAATACGCCAAAAGCACGCTCGCCCCGCACAGCCTGGCCCTGGTAAAGATGATGAAAGACCCGGAAGGAATGACCGCCAAGGGCAAGGAAATGGTGGAAAAGGACCCCGCCTCCTGGCAGGGTTATGACTACCTGGCCACCGGCACCATGCTCAAGCAGGATGCCCCGGGCGCCATAGGGTATTTTGAAAAAGCGCTGGCCGCCGCCCCGGACTTCCAGAAGGACTGGTACCGGTACATGCTCGCCGCCTGCTACAACGCGCAGAAGGAGCCCGCCAAGGCTCTCGAGACCTATGAGGGCATCATCGTGCGCAACGACAACTGGTTCGCCGTCAAGAACTCGTACATCGGGGCCAGCATGATGCTGCTGGGCAAGGACGACGCCAAGGCCGTTGCCTACTTCGACAAGGGCTTTCTGCTCTACACCCCCGGCGAACAGGCGGTGCTGAAACGGGGCAAACTGTGCGGCAAGTTCAAGTCCCTGGAGAAGGGGCCGGCAGCCTGCGCCCAAACCAATTGACTGAAGCGGTAGGGATAAAAAAAGGAGAAAAGAATATGTCAAAACCGATGATAACCGTTAACAAGGAACAGGACTGCAGCGTCTGCTCGGAGTGCTCCGAGTGCGGGGATTGCCTGACCGG
>MGUA01000007.1:49384-155874 GCA_001799735.1 Elusimicrobia bacterium GWB2_63_22
AAGGAGTCCGGCATAAAAATTGCTCCGTATCGGGTGTAGTCGCCCGAAACAGGGCCGGCAGAAAAAAAGACAAGATCAAGGGAGATTAAAGAAATGTCTAAACCGATAATAACCGTGAACAAGGAACAGGACTGCAGCGTTTGCGCCGAGTGCACCGAATGCTTTGACCAGTGCTACATAGGCATACAGCTCGCCGCCGGGTCCGCGGGCCTGATAATCACGCATAACTTCTAATCCGCCCCCGGGCGGCCCCGGCCTGGGACCCTGGTCCCGGCCGGCAGCGGGAACGAAAAATTAAAAAGGAAAAAAATATGTCTAAACCGATGATAACCGTTAACAAGGAACAGGACTGCAGCGTCTGCTCGGAGTGCTCCGAGTGCGGGGATTGCCTGACCGGCAGCAACGCGTTCCAGATAGCAGCGGGTTCCGCTGGCCTGATAGTCACGCACTACTTCGGCTGAGCGGGCGGCGGGCGGGCAAAAAAAGATAACATCTCGTAAACTTGGTTCCGGGAGATTTATGAAAAGATACATAGCGTTAGCCGGCAATATGACCTTCCAGCGCAAGCCTTCGGGCGCCAGCCTGGTAAAGACGGTGCGGGACGACGGCAAATGGAAGAGCAAGTACCGCAAGGCCGTCAATATGGACGGCGCCAGGATCCTGGAACTGTGCGACGGCCAGCTGCCCTTGGAGGAGCTGCTGGAAAAGCATAACCGGCTTTATCCCGCCAACATCCTTTCCCGCGAGGACGCCGAAGCCTTCTTCGACGCGGCGGAAAAGGAGGAGATGGTGGTGCGCGGCGCGGAGAAACTGCGGACCGACGCCCGCATAGCCGGCTCCTACGAGAACTATTACCCGAACCACATGACGTTCGAGCTCACGGACCAGTGCAATTACCGCTGCAAGCATTGTTACCGCGAAAGTTCGCCCGACCTGCACAAGCGCCTGGACACCGCCAAGGTGAAGGAGTACATCACGGCGCTGCACGAGAACGGCGGCTCCGTGGTGGAGATCACCGGCGGCGAACCGATGCTTCACAAGGACTTCTTCGAGATCGTGGACTTCGCCTGCGAGAGGCTGAACCTGGTGGCCGTCCTGACCAACGGCTATTACCTGCAGGAGGAGGCCCTGCAGCGCCTGCTCAAGCACAAGAAAACCCTGATCTTCAATATCAGCCTCGACAGCCACCTGCCGGAGCGGCACGACAAGTTCCGCGGAAAAGAAGGGGCGTTCGCCAAGACCATCAACGCGATGCGCCTGCTGGGCGAGCACGGCTTCCGCTACCGCGTGGCCATGTCTGTGACGCCGGAGAATAACTTTGACATCGAGGAGACGATCAAGCTGGCCAAGGAACACAAGGCCACCACGTTCGGCTATAATCACGTGCTGGATTTCGGCCGCGGCGAGGGGTTGACCTCCGGCGAGCGGAAGGCCGACGTAGAGGAGCTGAAAAAAAGGGTCGAGTACGAACTTTACATCCGCGACAAGTATAAGGATTTTTTAAACATGCTGACCCCGGAGCAGATGAAGTCGGTGAAGTCCACTAATTGCGGCATCATCCACCGCACCGTGACCGTGGGCCCCGAAGGGGAGGTCCGTCCCTGCGCCATGTTCAGCGGCGACGTCATAGAGCTGGGTAACATCATGAATAAATCCTTCAAGGAGCTCTTCAAGTCCGGCATCGGCAACGTGTTCGCGGCCATGCCCGCCCCGAAAGAGGAGATCTGCGGCGACTGCAAGTATCTGCGCTATTGCGCCAACTGCATACTCCGCGGCATCAAAAAGGGAAGCAAGACCCCTGGCTGCAAGTGGGTGGAGAAGACCGGAGTGATGAAATACGTGAAGGGGTCTCCCGAAAACCGGGTCTGCGGCAACATCCAGGAACCGATACAGCTTTAAAGCGGCCGCCGCGGCGCCGGCCACGTGCCGGCCGCGGGCCGGGAGGCGGGGAAAGCGCTCATGAACAGAACGATATTGTTTTTAACAGCGGCGGCGCTATGCTGCGGCCGCGCGGCGGCCATGTCGCCGGAGGCGGGGGCGGTCTTCGCGAAGGCGGGTATAGCCCTGGCCGACGCAGATCTTTACCGCGTGGCCGAGGTCTACAACTTCTGGGAGCAGAAAGGGGAAGGCATCTGGCCCGGAATGCAAATCTCTTCCACTCCGGTGCAGCTGGTGTTTCCGGAAAAATACGGGGTGTTGATCGGTCATCCGGAACCCCCGAAGGACTGCGAGGCGCAGGAGACGCTCCTGCCCGTGCTGGACAGGCCTTTCTGCCTCAGGCCCGACAGGAGTTTCATGTACGGGGCCGGCACCGGCGCGCTAAACAAGAGGCCGGTGGTCTCCCTGAACACGCTGGGCGTGTTCGATGCCTACGTTAACGAGCAGCTCAAAAAACAGAAACCGGACGCGGCAAAGTACGCAAAGCCCTACCTGGAATACCTGGGCACGCTCGCCCATGAGCTGACGCACGCCTACCAGCATTCGGAAAAGCGGAACCTGCCGAAAAAAGAGCGGGACATAAAACCGATCCGGAGCACGAAGATAGATTACCCCTACCAGGACGCCGAAGCCTGTCTGCTGCTGGGGCTGGAAGGCCGCGCGCTCTCCGACCTTGTGGACGAGGACTCCGCCGCCAGGGCGACTGAGCTGTGGCGGGATTTCTTGGCGGCCCGCCGCGCGCGGCGCGCCCGGCTGCCTAAGGGCCTGCCGCTGATAGAGCAGTATATGGAACTTAGCGAGGGGACGGCGCAGTACGTGGGCTGGGCGGTTATGTATGGCAAGAACGACGACGTCCGCCCGCTGCCGCAGCTGCTTGCGGACGAACGCTTTACCGGCTACCTGTCCAGCGACACCGTGCGCTCGCAGGTGAAGCAGGCGCTCGCCGGCCTGGAGCACCCGGCCCGCAGCCGCTGGATGCAGTACGTCTACGCCACCGGCGCTGCGCTGGCCTACAACCTGGACAAGGCCGCGCCCGGCTGGAAGAACGGGCTTTTTCGCCGCCTCTCCGGCTTCAGGTCCGGGCTGGATTCCCTGCTTACGGAGAACGTCGGCCGGTCGGGGAAGGATAAGCGGCGGATCGAGACAATGTGTGCGCGGTACGGCTGTGACGCTATGCGCGCCGTGATAGACGAGGCCCTGGCGAAAGACCTGGAGACTAATAAGGTGAAACTGGACGTCTTTTACGCCGCTCCCGGCCGGCGTTACCGTTTTGAATTCAGGAAGACCAGGCCGGACGGCCTTCTGGTCTACGCCCCGGTGCTGCTGACGGAGTACAAGGACCTGCGCGTCTTCGAAGCCGGTATAACAAAGATAGGCTACGAGCGCGGCGGCAAAGATAATTACGTCTCGTTCTCCAAGGCCCGGCCGGTACTGCAGGACAAGGCCGCCGGCCGCTTTGAGCTGGCGCTGGACGAGGGTGACCTGCCGGCCATTACCGCCGCCAGGACGCTGGCCAAAAAAGGAAAGACCGTGTACAAAGGCGGGGTCGAGGTTAAGAGCGGGGTCTTCAGCTGGAAAGGCGACACTCTCGAAGTTTCGGAAAGCGAAGGGATCGTAACCCTGGCTTTCTGAGTGCCGCGCGGGGTCTCTTTAAAATGGGGCGTGTAAATGCTAGAATATGGGTTCAGTCATCAATGGATTTACGGGCCCATAGCTCAGTTGGTTAGAGCAAGCGACTCATAATCGCTGGGTCGTAGGTTCAAGTCCTACTGGGCCCAGTATTTAGTAAAAAGGCCGTCCGGTTTTCCGGGCGGCCTTTTATTTTTCCCTCCAGCGGGGCGGGGTTACTTTTTTACCGCCTTGTTCTCCACGTAGCCGTACTCGGCCATCAGCGGGCCGCCCGGTTCGTAGACGCGCAGGGCCTGTATCTGGCTCTTTCCGAAGATGAACTCCTTCTCCAGTTTGCCGTCCTTGGTGTAGACCTTTACCGCGCCGTCCGGCACTTTGCCCTCGTGGCTGATGATGTTGAAATCCTTGTCCAGGTGGGCCTTGCCGATATATTTGCCGTTGAGCTGGAAGGAATAGCGTTCCCCGCGGGCGAGGGACAAGGTTTTTACCGTCACCATGGAATCGGTTTCCTTGGCCGGCTCGGCGGCGGCAACCGGTTTGGGGGCCTCGGCCAGCTCGTCTTCGACGTAGTAGGCCTGGGATTGGGGCGCTCCGTCCGGGCCGTACTCCTTCTTCCAGCCGTTCAGCCTGTCGCCGCGGTATTCCGCCTCCATCAGCAGTTTGCCGTCCTCGGCGAAATACTTGAGCGGTCCCTCTTTGAGGCCGCTCATGTAGTACGCCTCCACCTGCACCCCGCCGCCGGGGTAGAAAGCCTTCAGCGTGCCGCTGCCCTTGCCGGCCAGCATGGATTTGACGGTCTTAAGGCCGCCGTCAGGATAGTATTCCGTGTAGGTGCCGTCCTTCACCGCGCCTTCCAGGCCCAGCAGGGCTCCGGCCGCGTCGTAGGTCTCGGTGGCTATGGCCACGCCGTTCTCGCTGTAGATAAGCTGCCGGGAAGAGGTGCTGAGCACCACGGCGGAGAAAGTCAGCCTTGGGGCGGGTTCGATCCCGGCCGGCTGGGGGGTGGAGATCTCAACGGCCGCAGCGGTGGAGGCCGCCACCGCGGTGCCGGTCGAGGCCGGCACGGGCAGGGCCGGCGCCGGTTCGGCGGCTTTCCGCTCCTGTATATCGGCCTTGTTCAGGGTGAGCGCGCCGTAGCGGGTCTTTACCAGCACGGCCCCGTCCATCTCTCCGGTCACTTCGCCTTCCAGCCGCGCCCCGTCCTTCATGATAAAGGTGTCCGCCCGGCCGGGAGCCGGGAGCAGCAGGAAAGATATAAAGATTAAAATTTTCATTGGGCCTCCATGGATTATTCTACAAAAGAAAGCCCTTTGAGGCGAAAGGCTGTTCTTTGACGGCCCCTTGACATAATGATACTCATGTGGTATCATTAGTAAACATTATGAAACTCATAAATAGGGACGTAGATTACGCGGCGCGGGCGCTGGTCTTTATGGCCAGAGCCAATAAGCCCACCGTTTCGGTGGCGCTGATGCAGGATCCGGTGGGGGTAGCCGGCCCTTTCCTGCGAAAAATAATGCAGAAGCTGCATAAGGCCGGCATAGTGCACGCGGTAAAGGGCAAGGGCGGCGGTTTCGCCCTGGCCAGGAACCCGGAGAACATAACGCTCCGGCAGCTGGTAGACGTGCTGCAGGGCCGGCTGAAACTTAACGACTGCGTATTCGGCCAGAAGATCTGCCAGCACCACGCGGCCTGCATCCTCCGCCACAAGATCGCCGGCATGGAAACCCGCCTCCTGGCCGAAATAGACGGCGTGACGATAAAAGACCTGGCGTAATTTTACAGGCGGCGAAAGGACGATCATGAAAACCAAACGGCAGATAATAAAGATCGACGAGAAAAAATGCGACGGCTGCGGCAATTGCGTTACCGGCTGCCACGAGGGCGCCCTGCAGGTGATAGACGGCAAGGCCCGCCTCATCAGCGACCTGCTGTGCGACGGCCTCGGCGCCTGCATAGGCGAATGCCCGCAGGGCGCCATAAAAATAGAGACGCGCCAGGCCGAGCCTTACGACGAGGTAAAGGTGATGGAGGGCATGGTGCAGCACGGCCCCAACACCATAAAGGCGCACCTGAAACACCTCAAGGACCACGCCCAGAAAAATTTCCTGAAGCAGGCTTTCGACTACCTTAAAAAAAATAATATCCCGAACCCCATGGAGGAAGAAATGGCGCACGACAAAGAACATAAACACGGCGGGCACGAGCCCTGCGGCTGCCCCGGCGGCCGGACGATGGACTTCCGCGAGCCCTGCGGCTGCGACGACGGAGAGGACGCCCCCGCCGCTAAGTCCCAACTGCGGCAGTGGCCGGTGCAGCTGCACCTGGCCTCGCCCATGGCGCCTTACTTTCAGAAGGCGGACCTGGTGGTGGCGGCGGACTGCACCGCCTTCGCCTACGGCAATTTCCACAACGAGTTCATAAAAGACAAGGCCATCGTCATCGCCTGCCCCAAGCTCGACGACGGGCAGGAGATCTACGCCGAGAAGCTCCAGGCCCTGATAGAGGACGCCAAGGTGAACACGCTGACCGTGGTCACGATGGAAGTGCCCTGCTGCGGCGGGCTGCTGGCCATGGTGAAACAGGCGGCGGCCGCGGCCGCCCGCAAGGTGCCGGTAAAGCACGTGGTGATCGGCATACAGGGCGGCATAAAGAGCGAAGGCTGGGTCTAAAACCGGTTCGGCAGGGTAGAGTAAAGAGGGAGGCGCCAGGGGGGCGGCCTCCCTCTTTTATTGAGCATGGCGCCTAAAGTTTGATAAGATATTTTTATACGGCGCGGTGGCCAAGTGGTAAGGCGACAGTCTGCAAAACTGTTATTCGCGGGTTCGATTCCCGCCCGCGCCTTTTTTCTTTTTCAAAATATAATCTGGAGGAGGGGAAACCCCCTGAACAGCCATGAACCTCAGCAGATTAGCCCTCTCCCTCGGCCAGTCGGCCACCCTGAAGCTTAACGAATTAGCCAACAACCTCAAAGCCGAAGGCAAGCCCGTCGTGCATCTCGGCGGCGGCGAGCCCGAAGAAAAGATCCCCCGCGGCGCGCTGGAGGAGAGCGGCAAGCTGCTCGACGCGGGCTTCGTGCGCTATACCCCCGTCTCCGGCACCGCCGCGCTGAAAAAAGAGGTCGCCGCCTACACCGAGAAACATTACGGCGTGAAGCCCGGCCCCAAGAACATCTGCGTGGCCTCCGGCGCCAAGCAGGCCATCTATAATTTCCTGGTCTCGGTGGTGGATCCCGGAGACGAAGTGATCTTCCCCGCCCCTTACTGGGTGAGCTACCCGGAGATGGTGAAGCTGGCCTACGGCAACCCCGTGGTGGTGCGCCCGCGGGACGGCGGGCTGCTGGCCAAGGCCGCCGATATCGAGGCCCACATCACCAGCCGCACCAAGGCCATCCTGCTCAACAGCCCCAATAACCCGTCGGGCCAGGTCTACCCCGAGGAGTTCATCCGCCGGATGGTGGAGGTCTGCGAGGACCGCGGCGTATACCTGCTGATGGACGACATCTACAACCGGCTCGTCTTCGACGGGCTCAAGGCCCCTTCGGCTTTCGACTTTTCCAGCCGGCCGCTCAACGAGTCGGTGATAGTTTCCATCAACGGCGTTTCCAAGACCTTCTCCATGACCGGCTACCGCATAGGCTGGAGCGTGGCCAGCGAGGCCCTGACCCAGGCCATGATCAAGGTGCAGGCCCAGGTTTCCTCCTGCCCTTCGGCGCTCAGCCAGACGGCGGCCGCCGGCGCGCTGCGCGACGGGGACGGCTTTGTGGAGACGCTGCGCGACGGCCTGCAGAAAAAGCGCGACGTGATGGTGGCCGAGCTGGACAAGCTCAAGCGGGTGAAGCTGCATAAGCCGCAGGGCACTTTCTACAGCTTCGCCGACTTCAGCGCCTACGAGCCCGATTCCGCGAAGCTTTCCGCCCTGCTGCTGGAGAAAGCCATGGTGGTGACCGTGCCCGGCATAGAGTTCGGCCTGGAAGGCCACCTGCGCCTGAGCTACTGCGGCGCCGAGAAGGATATAGTGGAAGGCGTGACCCGCATCCGCAAGATTTTGGACTAAGGAGACTAGACCATGTTAGAAACCAAAGAGAGACCCGCCATGAACGACCTTAAGACTTCCAAGACCATCTACAAGAACCTGTCGGCCCCCGCGCTCTACGAGCACGCCGCGGCCAGGAAAGAAGCGGAGATCACCTATGGCGGCGCGCTGTGCGCCCGCACCGGCAAGCACACCGCCCGCTCCGCGCAGGACAAGTTCATCGTGAAGGAGCCCTCCAGCGAGGGCAATATCTGGTGGGGCGACCAGAACGTGGCGATAGACGAGGCCGCGTTTGACAAGCTTTACGCCAAGGTGCAGGGCTACCTGGCCGACAAGGAAATTTACCAGCGCGACTGCTACGCCGGTTCCGACCCCGCCAACCGCCTGAACGTGCGGGTCTACACCGAGCTGGCCTGGCACAGCCTGTTCGCCGGGCATATGTTCATAGAGCCCCCGGCCAAGGACCTGCCCGGCTTTACCCCGCAGTTCACCGTCATCGACGTGCCCGGCTTCCACGCCCTGCCCCAGGTGGACGGCACCCGCGGCGCCGCGTTCATCCTGCTCAACTTCAAAAAGAAGATCGTCCTGATAGGCGGCACCGCCTACGCCGGCGAGATCAAGAAATCCATCTTCTCCGTGATGAACTACCTGCTGCCGCTCAGGGGCGTGATGCCCATGCACTGCTCGGCCAACGTAGGCAAGAAGGACGACACGGCCATCTTCTTCGGCCTGTCCGGCACCGGCAAGACCACGCTCTCCTCCGACCCGCTGCGCCGCCTGATAGGCGACGACGAGCACGGCTGGAGCGACAACGGCGTGTTCAACTTCGAGGGCGGCTGCTACGCCAAGGTGATCAACCTCAACGCCGAGGCCGAGCCGCAGATCCACGCGGCCACCGGCCGCTTCGGCACTATTCTTGAAAATGTGGTGTACGATAAAGACACCCGCGTGCTGGACCTCAACGACGGCTCGCTGACCGAGAACACCCGCGCGGCCTACCCGCTGGAGTTCATAGATAACGCCATCAAGGGCGCGGCCTTCCCGCACCCGAAGAACATTGTGATGCTCACCTACGACGCCTTCGGCGTGCTGCCGCCCATAGCGCGGCTCTCGCCCGAGCAGGCGATGTATCACTTCATCTCCGGCTACACCGCCAAGGTGGCCAACACCGAGATGGGCATCAAGGAACCCAAGGCCACGTTCAGCACCTGCTTCGGCGCGCCCTTCATGAGCCACCACCCCTCGGTGTACGCCGAGCTGCTGGAAAAGAAGATGAAGAGCAGCAAGGCCGAGTGCTGGCTCATCAACACCGGCCTGTGCGGCGGCCCCTACGGCGTAGGCAAGCGCATGAGCATCAAACACACCCGCGCGCTGCTTAATTCCGCCCTGGACGGCGCCCTCTCCAGGGTGAAGTTCACCAAGGACCCGGTATTCGGCTTCGAGATCCCGGCGGAATGCCCCGGCGTGCCCGCCGAGGTGCTCAACCCCCGCGACACCTGGGCCGACAAAGCCCTCTATGACGCCAAGTGCAAGGAGCTGGCCGGCCTGTTCGCCGCGAACTTCAAGAAGTTCAACGTGACCAGCTCCGCCATCAGCGGCGCCGGCCCGAAAATATAAGGCCCGCCGCCCCAGCGAAGAAGGCCGGGAACCCCCGGCCTTTTTCATTTGCGGGGCTCCCTTGACACTCATAGGGAAAAATAGGTTATATGTATCAAGTAATTTAGAAGTCATCATACAGGAGGAAGTACAATGCCCGCTGCAAAAGCAAACTCGAAGTTCATGGCCCCCATCACCCCTAACGAAACCCTCGCCGCCGTAATCGGCCCCAAGCCGGTTCCCCGCACCGAGATCGTTAAGAAACTGTGGGTCTACATAAAGAAGAACAACCTGCAGGACAAGAAGAATAAGCGCAACATCAACGCCGATGAGAAGCTGCTGAAGCTGTTCGCCGGCAAGAAGCAGGTCACGATGTTCGACCTGGCCAAGATAATCGGTAAGAACGCGAAATAAGCCGGTTGTTATTCTTAACGCCGTCCGCTTTAAAAACGGGCGGCGTTTTTATTTTAGGAGGGGACGTACATTCCTAATTCCTAATTTCTATCGTGAGCCCCGAATCGGCGCCATGGGTGCGAATTAGGAATTAGGAATGTACGTCCCCTCTCTGGGCCTTTGGTCCTATCCCGGCCTGGGCCTTTAGGGATTGACTTTCGTCAACCCGTCCTCCATAATATACACAGGTAATCATTATGAAACGCGCGCTGACCCTCCTTATGCTGCTGAGCCTGCCCCTGGCGGGCGGCGCTCCCGTGCGCGCCGAGAACAACGGCCGCGCGGCCGGTTACACGCCCGTCTCCTATTACGGCGAGAACAACCTGGTGGATTATCACCAGGCCGGCCCCATAATGAGGAAGCTTTCCCAGTCCACCCTGGCCTTCTTCCCCGCCCGCTCGCTGCCCTATGACGAGGCGGCAGGGGTATACCGGCTTTCCAACACCTCCCTCAGGGACCAGTACAACCTCAAACCCGAAACGCCTTTCGCGGACCAGACCGTGGGGGCCTACTGCTCCGGCGCGCTGGTGGGCGAGGACCTGGTCCTTACCGCCGGCCACTGCTTCAAGCCGCATATGCGCGGCATGGACTGCGCCAGGGTGAAGATGGTTTTCGGCTATGCGGTCACGCAGCGCGGCGAAACCCCTTCCGCCTTCCCGGCCGGGGACGTGTACTCCTGCAAAGAAGTCGTGGTTCAGATGGTGCAGGACAAGCGCCACAATTTTGTCTGCCGGGGCGGCAGCTGCTCCAACAGCCCCAACGTGGGCGAAGGCGCGGACTACGCCCTGGTGCGGCTGGACCGCAGGGTTACCGGCCGCCCCCCGCTGGCCATCAGCCGCAGGAAGGTCTCGCCCAACGCCAAGGTGGGCGTGATCGGCTACCCCAGCGGCATGCCCGTGAAGGTGCAGGAGGAGGGCGCCGCGGTGCGCTCGCTCACCGACAAGGGCTATTTCGTCGCCAACCTGGACACTTTCTCCGGCAATTCCGGCAGCCCGGTCTTCAACATGGGCACGATGAAGATAGAGGGCGTGCTGGTGCGCGGCGGCGTGGACTACGTGCACCAGTCTTCCACCGGCGCCAGGGTGGAGGATTCCGGCACCCCTTACGCGCACATGCCCGGCGAGGCCAATTTCTACCCCCAGGACGGCGGCCGCGGTGAGGACGTGACCTATATAACCGAGATGGAAGCGCTGATACCGCAGACCGAGATGGAGCGCTACATCGACGCGGCGATCAGGCAGCGGGCGCAGCAGGGGACCCAGAGCCAGCCCAAGCCGGTGCCGGCCATCTACACCCCCGGCCAGAACGGCGGCTACCAGGTGCAGCCGGCTATCTACACTGTCCCGGAGCCCTCGGCCCCGGAACCGATAATGATCTGACGCCTGTCATTATGAGAACCTTAACTGTCATCGCGGTCCTGTTCTCCCTGGCGCTGCCCGCTGCCGCAGGAGAAAAGACTATTTATGGCGGCGACAGCCGGCACGATTTTTACGAGGTAACCGACGGCGTGGAGCGGGCTGCCATGACCGCCGCCGTATCCATCTTCCGCGACACCGCCCTGAGCGAGGGCACCCTCTCCTACGCCGTGGGCGGCAGGCCGTTCGGGCACGAGTCCCGCGCCATCTGCCCTGGGGAGCGGTTCTTCGAGCAGAGGAGCGCCGCTTTCTGCTCCGGCACGCTGATCGCCCCGGACCTGGTGCTGACGGCCGGCCACTGCATGGGGGAAAAGAACAAGCCCGCCAGCCGCTGCGAGCGGGCCCGGTTCGTTTTCGGCTTTTCGGTGGACAGGGAGGGGCGGTCCCCTTCTTCCGTCCGCAAGAGCGACGTTTATTCCTGCGCCGAGGTCAAGATTTACGCTAACGGCGCCGGCGGGGACTACGCCGTGGTACGGCTGGACAGGCGGGTGGGCCGCAGAACGGCCGCGCGGCTTCATGTTTCCGGTCCGCCGGAGGCGGGCCTGCCCGTGTTCACTGTGGGCGGCCCGTACGGACTGCCGCTGAAGGTTGTGAACGACGCCGGGGTGCGCTCCGTCAGCGGGGACAAGAAATTTTTCAGGACCAACCTGGACACCTCCGGCGGCAATTCCGGCGGCGGCATCTTCAGCGCGCTGAACGGGCGCCTGATAGGCGTGCACACGGCCAGCTGGGACCCGGACCTGGTGGAGGTCTCCCTGCCGCCCGGCCACGGCCTGCCGGCGGACGACGCGCGGGTAAAGGCGGGCAAGTGCAAGCTCATCACGGCCCTGGCCCAGGACGACGGCAATGGCAAGAAGGGCTACGCTTTGTCGGCCATCCCCGGCCTGGCGGCGCTGCTGCGAGGCGGAGACAAGGAAGTTCCGACCGACATGCCGCCGGTGACGGATATCCCGGCGGCGCGCGCGGACCTTTCTGATTTCGGTTCTTTCCAATAGCTCTGAAGCAGCGCCAATAAGCTGCCAGTAAGTAAGGAGCGCCCCCCGCGGGGCGCTCCCTTGCTTTGCGGTTGCCCGCGGGTCTTAATCTTTGCGGCGGTCGACTATGTAGTGGCTCTTGTTGGAGGCTGCTTTGGCGCCCTTCTTAAGTTCGGTGCCGATATTGCTGACATGGGCGAAGGACTGGAGCGGGCGGGTGCTGTTGTGCACGATGCCGATGGCTATGGAGAGGAAGGGGAATTTCTGGATATTGCCCTGGCGGTCGGTGGCCACGATGTGGCCGCGCTCGCGGTCCGCCTTGCTGTAGAAGGAGGGGGCGATCTCGTCGAAGGAGTTGACGATGCGTTTGGCCAGCTCCTCGGACCGCTCGTACGAGGTCACGACTATGAAGTCGTCGCCGCCTATGTGGCCGATGAAATCCTCGGAGTTCTCGTTCTGGATGGTCAGCTTGACCAGCAGGTTGGCCGTGGCCTTGATGATGCGGTCGCCGGCCTCGAAGCCGTAGATGTCGTTGTAGGCCTTGAAATTGTTGAGGTCCAGGTACAGCACGGCGAACGTGCCGCCCTTCTGGATCTCGCGCTCCACCCGCGCCTGGATGGACGGGTTGCCGGGGAGCTTGGACAGCGGGTTGGTGTCGAGCACCTGCTTGTTGCGCTTGAGGATCATCCTGATGCGGGCCACCAGCTCGTCGGCGTCCACCGGTTTTATCAGGTAATCGTCTATGCCCATGCTGAGGCCCTTGAGCTTGGCGTGCTTCTCGCCGAAAGCGGTGACGATGATTATCGGGATATGGGCGAAAAGGGGGTTGTTCTTAAGGTCCTGCGCCACTTCCAGGCCGTTCTTGCGGGGCATGTTGTAGTCGAGCACGATGATGTCCGGGTTGGTCTCGAAGACGGCCGTCATCGCCTCCACGCCGTCGTTGGCGGTGATCACCTCGAAGCCGGCGTACTCTATCATCTCCTTCATCAGGAGCAGCAGCTCGGTCTGGTCGTCGGCCATCAGCACGCGCAGGCGGGGGGTTTTCTGCGGCTCGGACCCTATGGGGGCGGCGCCCTGCGCCTGCGCCTGGGACGGGGCGGTCTGCTCCTCGATGAGCTTGAGCAGCAGGTCGCCGGGGATCTCGCGGGACACGATCTCGGGCAGGCCGGTCAGGATGCCGCGCTCCTGGTAATTCTCCAGGCGCAGCCCGCTCACTACTATAATGGGGATGCCCGCGGTATCGGAGGACTCCTGCATCTCTTCCATGATCTCGAAGCCGTCCTTGCCGGGCATCATGATGTCGAGCAGCAGCGCGTCCGGCTCCTCGGAGCGCAGCACGTCCAGGATGGCGGCGGAGTTGTTTACCACCACCGGCCGGTAGTTGTTGGCCTCGAGGAACATCTTTACCAGGTCCGAGAACTCGGTGTCGTCGTCGGCCACCATCACGGTCTGCTGCCGGCCCTCCTTCGGGGGGGCGGCCTTGAGCAGCACGGCCTTTAAAGCTTCAAAGTCCACCGGCTTGGTCAGGTAGCCGCACACCTTGGGCGAGGGGCCGGTCACTATCCCGGTCTTGGGGGTCTGCGAGAAAATGATGACTTTCTGGGTTTCGGTGAAAGGGTTCTTCTTGAGCTCGTTGAGGAAGTCCAGCGGGTTGAAGGACTGCATCAGGATGTTGAGGATCACCAGGTCCGGCTTCCAGTTCTGTACCGCGGTGATGGCCTGCTGGTAGTTGGTCACCGTCTGGGCGTGGTAATCGTGGCCCTCGAGAAAAGTGGTCAGCGCGGCCGCCGCGGCCGCGTCGTTATCAACGAGGAGTATCTTCTTGCCGGTTGCGGCGTTCATAGTCCTGATTTTAACATTTTTATCCGGCTCCCGCGCGCGTAAATGCGCGGCCAATAATTGTAGAATCTAGGCGTGGCTGACAAAGAGAATCCCTGGGGGTACGCCCAGATAGGACTGGAACTGGCCGGCGGCGTGCTGCTGGGCTTTTTCGGCGGCTATTGGCTGGACCGGCGGCTGGACACCCTGCCGTGGCTGACGCTGGCGGGGGCCGTGGCCGGCCTGGCCGCGGGCTTTTTCCTGGTGGCCAGGGAACTTTTTAAAATAGAGCCGCCCGGCGGGGGAAAGAAATGACCGGCCCGGAGGCCGCCCTTTACGGGGCGCTGCTGGGCGCCGCGTCCGGCGGGCTGTCCCGGCTGGCGCTGAAGCGGGTGATCGGCTCCTCCGACAAGGTTTTTTATTCGGTGTTCGTGGGCGGGGTTTTTGTCAGGCTCGGGGTATTGGCGGGAGCGGTTTGTCTTTTACGCCGCGAAAGTTATACAATTATTTTCTTGTTTATAGTATTAATGCTGCTGGCGCAGCTTGTTTTTGAGGCGTTTCCGATAAAGCATGGACCTAAAAGCGCTGCTTGAACACCACGTAACGGACCAGATCTGGGCCCGCATTCCCTTTGGCCCCATCGATCTGCCGCTTTCCAAGCACCTGCTGATGATGGGCATCGCCTCCGCCATCTTGCTCATCGTTTTCCCGCTCATCATCCGCAGCCGCTCGGCCGCGCTGGCGCCTTTCCGCGGCATGATAGAGGCCACGGTGCTGTTCCTGCGCGACGAGGTGGTGGTCCCCAACATGGGCCACAAGGGCGCGGCCTACACCGGCTACTTCGCCACGCTGTTCTTCTTTATCCTGCTGATGAACCTCATCGGCCTGGTGCCCTACGGCGCCACCGCCACCGGCAACCTGGCCGTTACGGGCGGCCTGGCGCTCACCACCTTCGTCCTGATCAACTTCACCGGCATCCGTGAGCAGGGACTGCTGGGCTATTTCGCCCACCTGGTGCCCAAGGGTGTGCCGCTGTGGCTGTACCCGCTGATGTTCCCCATAGAGCTGCTGGGCCTGTTCATCAAAACCTTCGCGCTCTGCATCCGTCTTTTCGCCAACATGATAGCCGGCCACATCGTCATCCTGGTTTTCATCTGCTTTATCTTCATCTTCGGCGCTTTCAGCTCTATCTTCGGGTTCCTCGTGGCGCCGGTCTCCATAGGGCTGGTGCTGTTCACGCTGCTGCTGGAGCTGCTGGTGGCCTTTCTGCAGGCCTATATTTTCGTCACGCTGACGGCCATCTTCACCGGCGCGGCGATGCACCCGCATTGAGCGGGAAGTTTTCTGGTTTCAAACTTAACGGAGGTAGTACAATGAACGACCTTACATTCCTCGGACTCGGCTATATCGGCGCCGGCATCGGCGCTGGCCTCACGCTTATAGGCGCTGGCCTGGGCATCGGCAAGCTGGCTGCGGCCGCCCTTGAAGGCACCGCCCGCCAGCCCGAAGCCGGCCCCGCGCTGCGCACGACCATGATCATCGCCGCCGCCCTTATAGAAGGCCTCGGCTTCCTGGCGCTGGTCATCTGCTTCTTCGCCGTGATGAACCTGGCCATGCCGAAGGCCCCCGCGGCCCCCGGCGCGGCGCAGACCGAAACCGCCCGCCACTAAAGGCCGGCTTGCCGTCATCCCGGCGGAAGCCGGGATCCAGGCCCGCGGAGGGAACTGGGCGCCGGCTTTCGCCGGCGAGACGGAGCGGATCAGGAGCTCAATATGGAAGCATTGATCAAGCCCGAAATAGGGCTGATGTTCTGGACTATAGCCTGCTTTGTGCTGCTGGCGCTGCTGCTGTCGCGCACCGCGTGGCGGCCGCTGCTGCAGGCCGTGGAAGAGCGCGAACGGGCCATCAAGCACGACCGGCACACCGCCGAGACCGCCCGCGCCGAGGCCGAAAAGCTCAAGGCCGAGCTGGACGCCAAACTGGCCGAACTGAAGGCCGAGATCTCCAGCCGCATGGACGAGGCCAGGCTTTCCGCCGAGAGGGAGAAGGACCTGCTGATAGAGGAGGCGCGCAAGAGCGCCGGCGTGATAATAGAATCCTCCCGCAGGGAGATAGAGGCCCAGAAGAACGAAGCCGCCCGCGACCTGAAGAACAAGGTGGCCGAGCTCTCCGTGCTGGCGGCCGAGCGCATCCTGCTGCATCAGCTGGACCACCGCGCCAACACCGACCTGGCCTCCAAGTACCTGGCCGAGCTGGAAAAGGAACGCCCCGAGCTGAAGCTGGGCGGCAACTGATGGATCTGAGCGCCAGGATACTCGCCAAACGCTACGCCAGGGCCTATATGGGCCTGGACGGCAAGACCCACACCCCGGCGGCGGAAGCCGCGGCGCAGAAGAAGCTCGATAGCCTGGGCAAGGTCTTCGAAACGGCCCGGCCGCATCTCAAGGCGCTCACGCACCCGGTAGTGAACGGCGAGGTCAAGCTGGCGGTGCTGGCGAAGGTGCTGGGTTCCGGTAATTTCGGCCCGGCGGCCGGTTTTGCCGACCTGCTGGTGCGCCAGAACAGGTTCGGCCTGCTCGAGGACATCATGCGGGAATGCCTGCGCCTCAGCGACCATTTTTGCGGGATAGTAAAAGCGGAGGTGTACAGCCGCTACCCGCTTTCCGAGGGCGAAGTGAAAAGGATCACCGCCCTCCTCTCCGAAACCGTAGGCAGGAAGATCAGCCTGCGCCAGGTCATAGCCGAAAGGGTGCTGGGCGGTTTTGAGATCAAGATAGGCGACACCGTTATAGACGCCACCGCGCGCGGCAGGCTGGAGGCCATGAAGGCCGGCCTGCTTAAAGGATAGTCATGATACGACCAGAAGAGATCACCGATATTATCAAGGGCCGCATCGAGAAATTCATTCCCGAGTCCCAGCTGTCCGAGACGGGGCAGGTGCTCCAGATCGGCGACGGCATCTCGCGCATCTACGGCCTCAGCTCCGCCGTGGTGGGCGAACTTATAGAATTCGAGGGCGGCGTGGCCGGCATGGTGCTCAATATCGAGCGCGAGAACGTCGGCGCCGTGGTCATGGGCTCCGACACGCTCATCAAGGAAGGCGACCGGGTAAAGCGCACCGGCCGCGTGCTCGAGGTCCCGGTGGGCCCCGAGCTGATAGGCCGCGTGGTGGACGCGCTGGGCAACCCGATAGACGGCAAAGGCCCGCTCAACGCCAAGAAGAAGCGCCCCGTGGAAGTGATCGCCCCCGGCGTGGTGGAGCGCGCTCCCGTGAAAGAGCCGCTGCAGACCGGCCTTAAGGCTATAGACGCCATGATCCCGATAGGCCGCGGCCAGCGCGAGCTCATCATCGGCGACCGCCAGACCGGCAAGACCGCCGTGGCGCTGGACGCCATCATCAACCAGAAGAACGAGCCCGCCGACAGGCGCCCCATCTGCATCTACGTGGCCATCGGCCAGAAAGAATCCACCGTGGCCCGCGTCGCCAAGATCCTCGAGGACAACGGCGCGATGGAGTATTCGGTCATAGTTTCCGCCTCCGCCTCCCAGCCGGCCTCCATGCTCTACCTGGCGCCGTACACCGGCTGCGCCATCGGCGAGGAATTCATGTGGAACGGCCGGCACGCCCTGGTCATCTACGACGACCTTTCCAAGCACGCGCAGAGCTACCGCCAGATGTCGCTGCTGCTGCGGCGCCCGCCGGGCCGCGAAGCCTACCCCGGCGACGTGTTCTACCTCCACTCCCGCCTGCTCGAGCGCGCCTGCAAACTGTGCGACAAGAACGGCGGCGGCTCGCTGACGGCCCTGCCCATCATCGAAACCCAGGCCAGCGACGTGACGGCCTACATCCCGACCAACGTGATTTCCATCACCGACGGCCAGATCTACCTGGAGTCGAGCCTGTTCCACTCCGGCATCAAGCCCGCGGTCAACGTGGGTATTTCGGTGTCCCGCGTAGGCAGCTCGGCGCAGATAAAGGCCATGAAGCAGGTGGCCGGCCAGCTGCGCCTGGACCTGGCGCAGTACAACGAGCTCGCGGCCTTCGCGCAGTTCGGCAGCGACCTGGACAAAGCCAGCACCGACCTGCTTAAGCGCGGCCAGCGCATGGTGGAACTGCTCAAGCAGGACCAGTACTCGCCGATGCCCGTGCAGGAACAGGTGGCGGTGCTGTTCGCCGGCACCAAGGGCCACCTCGACGAGGTGGAGCTGGAGAAGGTGAAGCATTTCGAGGGTTCCCTGGTGAAGTTCCTGCGGGACTCCTACGCCAACCTGCTGGCCGACATCGCCGAGAAACGGCAGCTGGACCAGGAGCTGGAGCAGCGCCTGGCCGACGCGATAGCGGATTTCAAGAAGAAGTTCGTTTGAGGAAGCTATGAAAAAGTACCTTGTCACCGGCGGCGCCGGGTTTGTGGGTTCCAACCTGGCTTTCGCCCTGGAAACGGAGCGCAAGGCCAGGGTGACCGTGCTGGACAATTTCTCGTCCGGCAATTACAAGAACCTGGTGGGTTTCACCGGCGACGTGGTCGCTGGCGATATCCTTGCCTGCGACTGGTTCGACAAGGTGGGGGAACTGGACGCCATTTTCCACCAGGCCGCGGTGGTGGACACCACCGTTACCGACCAGCGCGCCATGATGGCCGCCAACGTGGACGGTTTCCGCAACGTGCTGAAATTCGCGCTGAAGGCCGGCGTGAAGCGGGTAGTCTACGCCTCCTCCGCCGCCGTCTACGGCAACTCCAAGTGCCCGATGCACGAGGGCCAGGCCGCGACCCCCGAGAACGTCTACGGCTTTTCCAAGGCCATAATGGACAACGTGGCGCGCGAGTTCGCCGCGGCCCACAAGGACTTCACGCTAGTCGGGCTGCGCTACTTCAACGTCTACGGTCCGCGCGAATATTACAAGGGCAAGATGGCCAGCATGGTCTTCCAGCTTTACACTCAGATGAAGGCCGGCCGGCGGCCGCGCGTCTTCAAGTACGGCGAGCAGATGCGCGACTTCGTCTACGTCAAAGACCTCGTGCGCGCCAACCTGAACGCGCTGGACGCGGAAAAATCCTGCGTCTGCAACGTCGCCACCGGCAAGCCCTGCAACTTCAACGAGGTGATCGAGGCGCTCAATAAGGCCCTGAAGACCGACCTGGCGCCCGAGTATTTCGACAATCCCTACTCTTTCCTGCAGCTCAAGACGCAGGCCGACCTGCGCAACGCCAAGGCGCTGCTGAACTACCGCCCCGAGTGGAGCCTGGCCGACGGCATAGCCGATTACGTGAAGATACTGGAGAAAACGCGGATCTAAAGCCCAACTATGGCCTCACTGCGCGATATACGCAAGCACATCGACTCTGTTAAGAGCATCAAGCAGATCACCTACGCCATGAAGATGGTGGCGGCGGCGCGCATCAAGCGCGCGCAGGGCGCCATCCTGGCCTCGCGGCCTTTCGCGGTGGAGATGGACCGCATGATCGCCGACCTGTACTGCGAACTTTCCGAAGAGGACCTGGCCGGCACTCCCGCCCGTGAGCTTTTCTGCGAGCGGCCCGCGGGCGGCACGCTGGTGCTGGTGCTGGTGACCGCCGACAAGGGGCTGTGCGGCTCCTTCAATACCAATCTTTTAAAGGCCTCCGCCGCCTGGCTTAAAGAGCACCGGGGCCGCAAGATAGTGGTGGTGGCCGTAGGGCGCAAAGGCAGGGACTTCCTGAAGCGCCTCAAGGGGTTGGACCTGGAAATGGCCCACGAGATGGTGGGCATCTTCCCCAAGGCCGGCTATGTGCACGCGCAGCTGCTGGCTGACGCCCTGCTTAAACTTTACGCCGAGCGCCCGGTGGAGAGCGTGACGCTGCTCTACAACGAGTTTAAATCCATGCTGACCCAGCGCATAGTCACCGACCGGCTGCTGCCCATAAAAGGCCACCTGCTGGGCTGCGCGAGCGGCGCCAAGGGAAAGGCTTCCTCGGATTTCCTGTTCGAGCCCTGCAAGGCCGAGCTGCTGGGCTCCCTGCTGCCGCGCCATATAGGCGCGCAGCTCTACCGCATGCTGCTCGAGTCGCAGGCGGCCGAACTGGCCGCGCGCATGAACGCCATGGAGTCGGCCTCCCAGAACGCCTCCGAGCTTATCGAAGGCCTAACTTTGAAGATGAACAAGACCCGCCAGGCGATGATCACGACGGAGCTCAACGAGATAGTGAGCGGCTCCGAAGCGCTGGGCGGCTAAACGTCATCCCGGCGAAAGCCGGGATCCAGGGTAAGCAAAGTAAAATTGGAGCAAACATGAACACCGGTAAAATAGTGCAGATCATAGGCCCCGTGCTGGACGTCGAGTTCCAGCAGGGCCAGCTGCCGAGGATCCTCAACGCGCTGCGCATAAAGTACAAAGAGGACGGCCACGAGAAAACGCTGGTGGCCGAAGTGGCCGCCCACCTGGGCGACAACACCGTGCGCGCCATCACCATGGGGCCCACCACGGGCCTGGGCAAAGGCCTGGAGGTCAAGGACACCGGCTCCCCGCTCAAAGTGCCCGTCGGCGACGCCTGCCTGGGCCGCCTGATGGACGTGCTGGGCGAACCCAAGGACTACCGCGGCCCGATTGAGACCAAGGAGCACCTGCCCATCCACCGTGAGGCCCCGCCGCTCACCGAGCAGAAGACCTCCCCTGAAATTTTCGAGACCGGCATAAAGGTCATAGACCTGCTGGCCCCCTTCATGAAGGGCGGCAAGGTGGGCCTGTTCGGCGGCGCCGGCGTGGGCAAGACCGTGGTCATCATGGAGCTCATCAACAACGTGGCGCGCGAGCACAAGGGCTGTTCCGTGTTCGGCGGCGTGGGCGAGCGCTCCCGCGAGGGCAACGACCTGTGGCTGGAGATGCAGGAGTCCAAGCTTTCCGACGGCTCCACCGTGCTGAGTAAGACCGCGCTGGTGTTCGGCCAGATGAACGAGCCGCCCGGCGCCCGCGCGCGCGTGGCGCTGACGGCCCTGACCCAGGCGGAGTATTTCCGCGACCAGAAGGGCCAGGACGTGCTGCTGTTCCTGGACAACGTGTTCCGCTACGTGCTCGCCAACGCCGAGGTGTCGGCGCTGCTGGGCCGCATGCCGTCGGCCGTGGGCTACCAGCCCACGCTGACCACCGAGATCGGCGCGCTGGAAGAGCGCATCACCTCCACCAAGAAAGGCTCCATCACCTCCATCCAGGCCGTGTACGTGCCCGCCGACGACTTTACCGACCCCGGCGTGGCCAACGTGTTCACGCACCTGGACACCACCGTGGCGCTGTCGCGCAGCATAGCCGAGCTGGGCATCTACCCCGCCGTGGACCCGCTGGACTCGACGTCGCGCATCCTGGACCCGCGCGTGATAGGCGCGGAGCATTATAACACCGCCCGCGGCGTGCAGAAGATCCTGCAGCGCTACAAGGAGTTGCAGGACATCATCGCCATCCTCGGCATAGACGAGCTGTCCGACGAGGACAAGAAGACCGTCAACCGGGCCCGCAAGATACAGAAGTTCATGTCCCAGCCGTTCTCCGTGGCCGAAAAGTTCACCGGCCGCCCCGGCAAGTACGTGCCGCTCAAGGAGACCATCCGCAGCTTCCAGGAGATCCTCAGCGGCCGCCTCGACGACCTGCCCGAGCAGGTCTTCTGGATGGCCGGCGGCATAGAAGAGGTTATCGAGCGCGGCAAGAAACAGGGCTAAAGCCATGGGAAAAAAGCAGCTGCTCCTCACCATCGTAACCCCGGAGAAAACCGTCCTCACGGACAAGCCGGTGGATTTCGTCACGATCCCCGCCTTCGGGGGCGAGATGGGCGTGCTGCCCGGCCACGCTTCCTTTGTGGCCCAGCTGAAAGAGGGCGTGATGCATTACCGCGACGGCGTGCACCGGGAGATCTTCGCGGTGCTCTCCGGCTTCGCCGAGATCCACCATGACAAGGTGCTGGTGCTGGCCGAGGCCGCCGAGCTCTCCAAAGAGGTAAACGAGGAGCGCGCGCGCCAGGCCTACCAGAAGGCCAAGGAAACCCTGGCCATCCACGGCGCTGACCTGGACCTGGACGAAGCCAACGCGGCCCTGCGCCGCGCCGCCGTGCGTCTGAAAGTAGCCGAGTTCCGCCGCAAGCACAAACAGTAAGCGCCCCCCCCGGCGCAAGAAAAACACCCCGCCTTCCGGCGGGGTGTTTTTTTTGAATGGGGTCAGGTCTTGAATCTTGACATTTAATGTCAAGATTCAAGACCTGACCCCACTTATTTAAGGGCGGTGTGCACGGCGACGGCGCCGGGGAAGAGGGAGGCGTGAGAGGATGCGGCGAAACCGGCTTCGAGGAGCAGGGCCTCCAGCTCGGCGGCGGAGTACCAGGTGAGGGTGGTGTTCCGGAGGAACAGGTACGAAGAACGGCTTTTGGGGGAGACGCGGTTGAGCAGGCCGATAACGGCCTTCACGTAAAGGCGCATGGCCAGCCAGAGCAGGCGGTTGGCCGGGCGCGTGGTCTCCAGGTTAAGGAAGACGCCGCCGGGCCGGAGCACCCTGCGGAATTCGCGCAGGGCCGCCAGCAGCCGCTCCCTGTCCAGGTTGAGGTTGCGGATGGCGAAGGAGATGGTGACCAGGTCGAAGCTGGCGTCGGGGAAGGGAAGGGCTTTGGCCTCCGCCTGTATGAACTCGATGGACGGGGCTTTGGGCCGCGCTACGGAGAGCATGGCCGCGCTCAGGTCGGCGCCGGTAAGTTTTAGGGCGGGCCCAAAGGCCCCGCGCAGGGCTCTGGTAAAGTCCCCGGTGCCGCAGCAGGCGTCCAGGGCCGAGGCGGCGCCCGGTGCCGCCAGGCGTGCCAGAGCGGCCGCCCGGCGGCGCCAGTAGAGGTCCAGGCCGAAGGTCAGGAAGGAATTGGCTTTTTCGTAAAAAAGATAAATGCCGTCGTAAAACCCGGCTATCGCTAGCTCGGAAGTTTTAGACGGCATTTTCTGGGAACGGCGGGAAGAAAGTTACTTCTTCTCTTCTTTGTTGTCGTTCTCGGCCACGAATTTCTTTATTTCCTCGAAGCCCTCGATGATGAGGCGGGCTTTGGAGAGGCCGAAGGAGAACGGGTACTTGTCGTTCTCGTTGCGCTTCAGTATGAGCACCGGCTGGCCTTTGTATTCGGTTCTTTCTACGATCATGATCTTTCCTCCACCTTAACAATGCCCCCTTAGGGCGCTTAAGCCAAAATTCTACCATAAGCCGCTATATAAATCAATAATATATTTATTTCATATTTATATGGTTGCGGGAATTCGCGATTTTTGTTAAATTTCAGATATGGCAAAAAAAGAACTGTTCTGGACCCTGCTGATAAAGACCGTTAAGACGCTGGTCGTGCTTTTTACGCTTTTCGCCATCGGCTTCTTTGTGGACAGCCTGCCTTTCGCCAAGCCGCTGCCCTTCATCAGCTTCCGGCTGCCGGTAAGCGTGTTCCTTAACGCCGTGGTCTCCCTGCTGGCGATAATAGTTTTCGTGAAATTCGGTTCCGAGGCCGCGCCGTCCGTGGACGGGCTGCTGGATTTCGTGCCGAAGGCAGGGGAGCTGGCCGGCAGCGTGGTGAAAATTCTCGCGCTGCTGTTCGCCTACTACGCCTTCCAGGACGCCGTTTTCCCGTTCATCGCGGATTTCGAGTGGATCTACCAGTCCCTCTTCCTCGGGCTCACGCTGTTCTTTGTGGTGCGCGCCGGCCTGCAGGTGTACCACGCCAGCGAGGAGATAAGCAGGTTCCTCGTCGGGGTGATGCGCCCGTACAGGGGCGCGGTTTCCGGGGAAGCGAAGGAGAATTAAAGCGGGACGGCCGCCGACTTGACCGCGGCGGAGTAGTAGGCGTTCCTGATCAGTTTTGCGCAGTAGCGCGCGTTGCGCAGGCCCGAGCCGCGCGGCAGCTCCCCGGCTATTTCCTTCCTGAAATCTTCAAGTTCCGCCGCCAGCCAGTCCGCGCGGTCCGCCCCGCCCGCCAGGCCGTGGCGCAGCTCCACCGTTTCCGGTTTCATATCCTTGATGTCCAGCCGCAGCGTTTTGCCGTCGAGCTCCAGCCGGCCCTTGCTGCCGTGCGCGGCGAGGCGCACCAGCGGGGCATGCCGCCCGGCCGCCAGGCGCACAAAACCGTCGGTCCCGCCGAAGTGCACGTGCACGGCCGCCGCTCCGTCCCCGGCGACGCCGCCGGCGGGCGGGGGGGACAGCCTGGCCGCCAGGGCCGAGGGCGGGCGGCGCACCAGCGCCAGCAGAAGGGAAAAAGCGAACCAGCCGTAAGCCGAGGTGACCCCGCCGGCGGGCGCGGGGCTGTCGGAGAGCGCCTGCACCTCGGCGTAATCCAGCTCGCCCAGCAGCCCGCCGGTGAGGGCTTTGTCCACGGTCAGCCAGGCCGCCGAGCGTTCCCACGGCTGCAGCGGAAAAACTATTCTTTCGGCCCGGGCGGCCTCGTCGCGCAGGTCTTCGAACTCGGAAGTGGAGCCGCAGAGCGGCGTCAGGCAGGCCGCGTGCAGCCGGTTCTGCAGCGCCCGCAGCGCGGTTTTTTGCCGGCGCGCCGGCGGCACCGCTATCACGGCCGCGTCCAGCCTGCCGCATTTGGAGAAGAAGTCTCCCTCGTCCTTGTAGAGTGCCGCCTCCGGCAGCAGCCGGCCCGCCTCGGCCAGGCGCGCCGGGTCTCCCTCGCAGACCGCGGCGACGGAGAAGCCGGAGTCCTGCCTGCCGAGCGCGGAGAGCAGGGCGGGGGAGGAGTCCGGGGGGAATCCGAGCAGCGCGGTTTTAAGGAGCGTCATGCGCATATTTAAGCAAATAGCCCCGGCCGGCTCAAACGGGCGCCGGCAAGCCGGGGAACAATGCCTTGACAAATGTTGATTTCCATGTAATAATTATTTAATATAATTGTTCTATAGTGTAAAAGCGCCGGGTTGCGCGCGAAAGGGGCGGTCGAGTTGACGGTACCGGAGGGTTCTTAAAAGCTGATGCTTTCAAATTTGGCAAAATCGCTGTTCCCGCCTAAAGACATAATAGGCATAGATATCGGCAATTGCGCCGTGAAAGTGGTATGTTTCACGGAAGAAAAAAAGGTCCTCAAGTTGAAAGACTGGGGCCTTATCCCGTTGGCCATCAAGGCCGACGTGCCTCCCGAAGATAAAAAGGCCATCATCTCCGGCGAGATCAAGACCTACCTCAAGAAAAAAGGCATCCAGGCCCGCTACGCCGCCACGTCCATCTCCGGCAACTCCGTGATCGTGCGCTACGTGAAGCTGCCGAAGCTGTCCAAGAAAGAGCTCGCGCTGACCATTAACGTGGAGGCCGAGCCGTTCATCCCCTTCGACATCAAAGATGTCAACCTGACCTACTACATCCTCAACGACATCTCCGAGGACGGCGAACCCAAGATAGACACCGTGCTGGTGGCCGCCAAGCGCGACGCCGTGCAGGACAAGATCGACATCCTGACGGGCGCCGGGCTGGAGCCGCTGATCATAGACGTGGACTCCTTCGCGCTTGAGACGCTCTACGAGAAGCTCGCCCCCAAGGGCGAGAACAATTCGGTGCTGCTGCTCAACATCGGGCAGAAGGTGACCAACCTCTCCATTATTTCCCAGGGCACCACGCGCGTGGTCCGCGATATCTTTATCGCCGGCTCCACGTTCGACAAAGCCATCGCCAAGACCCTGAAGTGCGACGCGGCCGCCGCCGACGCGGCCAAGAAGAGCCGCGGCGTGCTCGTTTCCGACGAGGACAAGGAAGCCGCGATCGAGAAGTTCGACAAGGAGGCCATCGCCGTTTCCAAGGCCGCCTCCGGCGTGCTCAAGGACCTCTACACCGAGGTGTCCCGCTCCATAGACTTCTACCTCTCGCAGGGCGTGGACCATTCCATCTCCAGGATCATCATCTCCGGCGGCATGTCCAACCTGGCCAACATGACCAGGTTCCTGTCCGCCGAGTTCAAGGTGCCGGTGGAGCTGGCGAACCCGCTCGCGTTCCTGCCGGAGCTCCCCAAGAATATGCCCAAGGACGTGCTGCCCGCGCTGGCGGTGGCCTCCGGGCTTGCGCTGCGCAAGCTAAAGGATTGGGAAGAATGATAAGAATAAATCTCATTCCCCCCGAGTATATCGAGCGGATAAACCGCAAGGCCCTCATCGCCAAGGCGGTGCTCGCCGGCGTGCTGGTGGCCGCCTCGGTCGCGGGCGTGTCGGCCTGGCATTTCGGCCGCTCCAAGGGCCTCGAGTCCACCCTCACCACCCGCACGGCGGAGCTGAAGGTGCTGCAGAAGGACGTGGACCAGGTGAAGGCCATCGAGGCGCAGATCGCCGAGGTGCAGCGCTACCTGAACTCCATCGACAGCATCAACAAGGGCCGCTTCATCTACACCCGCTTCCTACAGGACCTGGTCAGCGACCTGCCCTCCACCATCTGGTTCACGGGCGTCAATACCACCCTGTTCGGCAACACGGTCAAGGTCAATCTCTCGGTCAACTCCAACTCCGCCTACGACCTCGCCTACTGGATAAATTCCCTGGAGACCTCCGGCCCGTATTCCGGGGTCGGCATGGGCGGCATCGCGGTTTCCGAAACGGAAGGCGGCAAGCGGTTCACCGTGCCGATAGTGCTGGTGTATACCTACAGGTAAACGCATGAAAAACATACAGCTTACCAAGGAACAGATGGGGCAGGTCGCCGCCGGCGTGCTCTTCTCCGGGCTGTTCATCTACGGCTACCTGTTCTATTTCTGGCTGCCCACCGCCAAGAAGATAGAGGAGAACACCAAGAAGATCACCTCCATCGAATCCGACATCAACAAGGCCAAGATGCAGAAGGCCAAGTATAAGGACCTGGAGGCCAAGCTGGCCTCGCTGCGCTCCGACAAGGAAGCCGCGCAGAAGAAGCTGCCCAAGGAACGCAAGCTGCCGGACCTGCTGCGCACCATAACCACCCTCAGCAAAAAATACCGCGTGAGCGTCACCGGCATCACCCCTTCCGGCAATATGCCCGTGGAGTATTTCACCAAGGTGACCTACATAATCAACCTGAAAGGCAACTACCACGACGTGGGCCGTTTCCTCACCGCACTCGGCCTGGAGGAGCGGATCATGACGTCCGAGAATCTCACCATGTCCGCCATCAACACCCCCGAGGCCTCGGTGAGCGCCACCTTCACGCTGGCGGCTTACCAGTATAACGGATAAGACCATGCGCCATATTATCACCGCCGCTTTCCTGCTGCTGCCCGCCGCCGTTAAGGCGCAGGTGGCCGTGTCCACCCCGCCCGTCAGCGTTGAGCAGGCCTACAAGCCCGTAAATACGCGCGACCCGCTGCTGCCGGCCACCGTCTTCGGGGACCAGAAAGGTTTCGGCCGCGTCCAGAAGGACGTCTCGGTCTCCACGTCCGCCGCGACGGACAAAAGCTCGTTCTCCGTCTACGGGCTGGCGCTGACCGGCATCCTGGAAGACTCGTCCGGCCGCCAGGCGCTGCTGCGCGACCCCGCCACCGGCATGCTGTACACGCTGAAAGCCGGCCGGCTCATCGATTCCAAAAAGAAGGCGGTCCCGGGCGTTTCCGGGGTGGTAAAGGGTAAGCAGGTAGTGCTGATGACCGAGGACAAAAAGGTCCACCAGCTTAACCTGCGCGAGAGGGAATAGTCGCCTGGAGAGGTAAATAATGAAAAAATTCATAGTATACGCCGTTACCGCGCTGCTCGTGGGCCAGAACCCCGCGCTGCTCTTCGCCATCGAGAACGCCACCGTGCAGTCGGTACGGGTTTCCGCGAACAGCGTCTATATCGCGACGGACAAGCCGGTGCAGTACAAAGCTTTCACAACCGACCGGCCCCAGCGGCTGGTGATAGAGCTGCTCGACTCCAGGATGAAGACGCTCCAGGAGATCCCCGTGAACAGCGGGAACCTGCTGAAGGTGCGCACCGGCCAGTTCGCGACCAATCCCGTCAGCATCTCCCGCGTCGTCATGGACCTTTCCGCCAAGACCGCCTACCAGATCACCCGCAAGGGGACCGAGCTTGTAGTGATGCTCGGCGCCCGCGCGGCCGCGCCGCGCCCCGTCGCCACCAAGGACGCCCCGGCCGAGATCCCCGCCGGAGTAAAGGTGATAGTCCCCGCGGGCGGCGCCCCCAAGCCGGTGGAGATGACCCTCGAGGCGGCGCCGGTTAAACCGGCCGACCTCGCGCCCCGCATCCCCGCGCCTTCGGTCCGCAAGGCCAGGCCCTCCGGCTACCGCAGCATAATGGAGAGCCTGCCGACCGACCCCATCACCTTCGACTATAGCGACGCGGACGTGCGCGAAGTGCTGGATATGCTGGGCGCCAAAGCCGGCATCAACATGATCTACGGAGACGACGTCAGCGGCACCATCACCATCAGCCTGGCCAAGGTCCCCTTCGACGAGGCCTTCAGGACGCTGCTCAACGTGAAAGGCCTGGCCGCCCAGCAGGTGGGGGACAACATCCTGCGCATCGCCGCGCCGGCCACTTTCCTCGCCGAGCAGAAGAAAGCGATGCCGCAGACCAGGGTCTTTTTCCTTAACTATTCTAAAGCCGCTGAGATCAAAATGCAGGTGGATTCCGTCGCTTCCGCCGAGGGCCGGAGCATGGCCAAGTGCGCCGCCGACGAAACCAATAACGCCATTATCGTAACGGATTCCCCGCTCGGCCTCGACTTCACCGAGCGCCTTATCCGCAGCCTCGACCGCGTGCCCAAGCAGGTGGTGATCGAAGCCAAGCTGGTAGAGGTTACGCTGGACAATTCGATGGACTACGGCATCAGCTGGTCCGGCTACGGCGAGAAGAACGGCAACTACTTCGGCTCCGGCAACTCCACCAACCAGATCGGCATGGGCGAGAATTCTCCCGGCGTGCAGAGCCCGGCCGGGACCACGGGCAAGGCCGTCAGCCTGCCGCTGTCCGGTGCCGCCGGCGGTTCCGGCGTGAACCTGCCCGCCAACCTGGTCTACGGCGCCTTCCGCCTGGGCAAGGTGGCCTCCAACTACATGTTCGACGCGGTGATCACCGCGGCCGCCAAGAAAGGCAAGGCCAAGGTGCTCAGCGATCCCAAGGTGGCGACCCTCAATAACAAGGAAGCCAACATCAACATCACCACCCAGATCCCTTATACCACCACGGAGACCACGGCGGCCACGCCCCCTATCTCCACCACCAAGGTCACCTACATCACCACCGGTATCATCCTCAAGGTGACCCCGACGATCAACTCCGACGGGCGCATCTCCATGAAGATCAACCCCAGCGTGAGCCAGCCTTCGGCCACGGTGGCCTCGGTGGCCGGCGGCGCGCCGGGCATAGACACCCGCTCCGCCGACACCAACGTGATCGTGCGCAACGGCGAGACCATAGTGATCGGCGGCCTGATCCACGACACCCAGTCCGAGGCCGTGTTCAAGGTGCCGATACTGGGCGACATCCCGCTGCTCGGCTACCTCTTCAAAAAGAAGTCCATGAGCCGCACCAGGATGGAACTGCTGATCTTCGTCACCCCGAGGATACTCGAGGACTGATCCCCGCAACGGCGGCACATAAAGGACCAGGGGTGCAAAAACGCCTGGTCCTTTATTTTTGGCTTTAAATGATACTAGGCTATATTTTTTGCGCCGTGCTGGCGCTGGCGCCCGCGCTGCAGGCCGTCTTCGACCTGCGGCTGCAGCTCGCTTTCCAGTACGCCGTGCTGCTCGGCTGCCTGGCCTGGGCCTTCCTGCGGGCTTTCGGCGAAGGCCTGCCGGCCGGGCTCTTGTCCAGGCATATGTACCCGCTCGCCGGGGCGGCCGCATTCAGCCTGGTCGCCGTGGTCCTCAGCCCCCTGCGCGGCCATATCTTCGGCGAGTGGGGCAATTTCGCGGCCGGGCTGCTGATCCTGGCTTTCTCCCCTTTCCTTAATAAAGAGGAGCGGGAGAGAACCGACACGGTAGTGGCCTGGGCGGCCTGGCTGGTCTTCGCGGTCTCCTTCCTGCAGGCTTTCGTCCTTAAGAACTTTTCTTCCAACCCGCCGCTTACCAATCTTAACGCGCTCGCGCTTTTCTCCGTGATGATGATCCCGCCCGCGCTTGAGGGCCGCCGGTGGAAGCTGGCCGGGGCGATGATAGTGCTGATGGTCTGGACGCAATCGCTCGGCGCTGCGCTGGCCCTGCTGGCCGCCGCCGCTTTCTACGCGGCCGCGCGCCTAAAGAGCCTCGGCCGCGGCAACGCGGCGCTTCTGGGGCTGCTGGCCGTGCTGGGCGCGGCGGTGTTCTACGGCCTGCAGGCCGATTCCGTGGCCGGCCGGCTGGCGTGGTGGCGCACGGCCTGGGATATGTTCGCCGCCAGGCCGCTGTCCGGCTTCGGCGCCGCCTCTTTCAGCTGGGCGCAGGGAGTCTTTCAGCCCGCCGGCGCGTTCAGGGAACAATCCATCTACGCCCATAACTACTATCTCGAATTTCTCGCCGAGAACGGCCTGCCGGCCGCGCTGCTGTGGTTCTGGGCCCTGTTCGCGGCGGCCCGCAGCCGGGCGGGGCTGGTGAAATATTCCGTCATAGCGGCCCTGGCCCATTCGCTGGTGGATTTCGGCCTGTCCGTGCCGGCCAATTTCTGGCTGTTCTGCTACCTGCTCGCCTCCCCGTCGGAGGAGAAAGGAACGCTGCGGCCTTCCAGGTCCGCCGCGGCTTACGCCCTGGCTCTCGCCGCGCTGCTGCTGATCTCCGCCGGCGGCCTGCATTACCGGGCGCTCGCTTTTGAAAAGGCGCGCGGCCGCGCGCTGGCCGCGGCCATGGCCGGAGACCCCGCCGCGGCCGAGGCAGAACTGCGGCCCGCGCTGGCCAGCCGCCTTTTCAGGGGGCCGGCACTGGATTTCCTCGGGCGGGTCAGCCTGACCGCCCCGGCCTCGGCCGGGCGCGCCGCCGTGTACTATGAGATGGCCCTGCTTGAGAACGTCTACGACGCGGAGGCCTGGCGGGCCCTGCGGCGCGTTTACTCCGCGCCCGGTTTCGAGAGGCAGGCCGGGGAACTGCGCCGGCGGCGGACGGAGGCGGTGAAATGAATCTCCCGCGCCCCGAAGAAGCGGAACCTTATCTGCCCGGGCTGCTCCTGGTGCTGGCCGCGGCCCTCGGCGGCCTCAGGGCCGCGTCTTTAACGCTGCTCTTCGGCGCCGTCTTTATGGCCTGGTTCCTGCGTTCCGGGCGCCCGCTGATCGCGAGCGGCAGGGAATGCGCTCTCCTGTTCTTCTGCTGGCTGGGCGCGGCCTCGCTGTTCTCGTACGACATAAACCTCTCGCTGCCGGCCCTGGCGCGCTACGCCGTATTCGCGGTCCTGGTCTTTTCCGCCCGTCGGGCGGACGGGACGGGCTGGCTGCACGGGGTGATGGGGTTGGGCCTCGCCGCCGGCCTTTTCTTCATCGGCCAGCGTGCGCTGGGGCTTGATGCGACCGGCTTCATCGGCGCCAATCCCAATTATTCCGCTATCTTCGCCGCGGCCGCCTTCCCGGCCGCGCTGCTGTTCGGGCTGGCGGCCGCCGGGCGCCGGCGGGCGCTGTTTTTCGCGCTGGCGGGAGTTCTTGCCGCCGGCATACTGGCGTCGGGCTCGCGCGGGGCCCTGGCCGCGGCTTTCATCTCCGGCGCCGCCGGGCTGTGGGTGTCAGGCAGCCGCAGGGCTTTCTGGCTGCTGCTGCTCTCCGCCGCCGCCGCCGCCGCGCTGCTGCCGGCCGACTGGCTGGAAGGACTGCTTAAATTTTACGACCCCAGGGCTTTCGCCCGGCCCCGCCTCTGGGGCGCGGCGCTGGAAGCCGCGGCGGCCAGCCCGCTGCTGGGCTGGGGCCCGGGGCTGTTCGAACAGGTCTTTGAAATATTTAAATTTCCCTACTTCGACGGCGTTACCTATTATGGTCACAGCACCCTGCACGCCCACGGCGAGCTGTTCAACCTGGCCGCCGAAGCCGGCTTCCCGGCGGCGCTGCTGTTCGCCGCCGCCTCGGCGTACGCCGTCTTCCGGGGCGGGCGCAGGGACCTGGCGCTGAAGCTGGTGCTGCTGGCCGCGCTGCTGCAGGGCGCGGTGGACATGGTTTTTTATTCAGGCGCGGTCTCGCTGCTGTTCTGGGGAACGCTGGGGATCCTTTCCGCCGGCGAGCCGGAGCCGGCCTCCGTGGCGATGGTAAAACGCCTGCTGCTGGCGGGCGCCGTTCTGGCCGGCCTGGCCTCGGCGTTTTTCCTGCCCTTTATCCGGGAGGAACTGATCCGGGGCACCTACCCGGAAGCCGCGGCGGCGCAGGTCCGCCTGGCCGCGCTGAAGTCGCCCCGCAGCCCCGTGCCGGAAGCGGCGGCGGGGGACCTCCTTCTGGCCGCCGGGGATAAAGCCGGGGCGGCCGCCGCCTACGTGCGGGCGCTGGCGCTCGAGCCTAATTTCGCGCGGGCGCGGCTGGGCCTGGCGGCGGCGCGCGGCAGGGCGGGCGGCGCCTGCGGAGAACTGGCCCTGGCCAGGCGGTCCGCCGCGCTGAAGGCCGGGACCCTTTATCAAAAAGCTGTAGTTTTTCTCGACGAGAAAGAAGCTGCAAAGCTGGAAAAGGAACTATGCGGAAAGAAGAAGACTGGCGGCGCTACTGCGCCTGGCCGGAAAACGCGCTAGGCGGCAACGAGGCGGAATTGCTGCGCGACGGGGAGGAAGCCTTCCCCGCGATGCTCGCCGCCATAGGCGGCGCGCGCGAGTTCATCCTGCTGGAATTTTATTCCTTCTCCGACGACTCCATCGGCAGGGCCGTGGCGGACCTGCTTAAGGAGAAGGCGCGCGAGGGCGTGGCGGTGTACCTGATCTACGATTCCGTGGGCTCCATTCTTACCGAGCGCGATTTCTTTCTGAAGCTCGCCGCGGCCGGAGTGAAGGTGGCGGAGTTCCGGCCGGTGATCTACTGGAAGCCTTACTGGAACTGGATAAAGCGCGACCACCGCAAAACTGTCTGCGTGGACGGCCGCCTGGCCTTCGTCGGCGGCTTCAACATCACCGAGCACGACGCCCCTAAATCCATGGGCGGCCGCGGCTGGCGGGACACATCCGTGCGCGTGCGCGGCCCGGCGGTAGCTTCGGTGGAGGCCCTGTTCTGGGACGCCTGGACCGGGTCCACCCCCGTGGACAGCTCCGTTATCCCTCCCGGCGGGCCTTCGGAGCCGGGCCCCGCGGGCCAGAAGCACGTTTCGGTGGTCTTCGCCGGCGGCATACGCCACGTGCGCTCCATCCGGCGCAGCTACCGCTACGCCATAGACCGCGCTGCGGACCATATCTATATCACTAACGCCTACTTTCTGCCAGACAGGCTGGTCTACCGCCGGCTGGTGCGCGCGGCGCGGCGCGGCGTGGACGTGCGCGTTATCGCGCCCAGCGAGACCGATCACCCGTACGTGCGCTGGGCTTCCTGGTCCATGTACGCGCACATGATAAAGAACGGCATCAAGATCTACGAGTGGCTGGGGCCGATACTGCATTCCAAGAGCGCCGTTATCGACGGGGTCTGGTCTTCGGTCGGCAGCCACAACCTGGACCACCGCAGCCTGCATTACAACCTGGAACTGAACCTGAACGTCTACGACCGGAAGTTCGGGTCGGAGATGTCCCGCGCCTTCAGGGAGGATTTGAAGAAATGCCGGCAGGTCACGCTGGCAGCCGTGCGGGGGCGCCCCTGGACGGCCAAACTGGCCTCAAAACTTCTTTACATGATACGCTCATGGCTTTAAAAATATTATTCCTGTCCTCCCTGCTGTTCTGCCTGCCGCGCCCTGCCGCGGCGGCGCCGGAAATACAGCCGCAGAACATTCAGGCTGAAGAGCTCTCCGTCGTGAGGGACAGGCTGGCCACCAGCCTGTTCGCCAGGGGCGAACTGGCCGACAAGATCATCGCCGCCGGCATGGAGGGGACCTTTGTGGATGTCGAAGGCATGGAGACGCACGCCGAGGTGAGGAGCGCCCTGCTGAACTGGATACGCCGCAACCCGGACAAGGCCGCCCAGGCGTCCCTGCACCTTAAGACCGGGGCCGCGGCCCTGCCGGGCAAGATAGAGCTGCGCGAGACCGTCTACGAGCTCAACCCCCGGTTCCTCGAGCGCATAAAGGCGCTGAGCGAGGCCGCCGGGGACAGGAACGTTTCCAACGAGGCCCTGGAGCTGGCCAGCCGCCGGCTCTATGAGGGCCCGCAGGCCGAGGACGAGGGGGCCGTGGTGATGGGCGGTGCCGCCGGCCGGCCGGCAGCCTACTCCCCGCTTAACTACGCCGACTACCGCCTCAACCAGGGCGGGCTGGACAAAGAACTGGGCGCCGCGGGCGCCTGGCTGGAGGCGGCCCGCGGGGCGGGCGCGGCCGATAGGCGTTTCTACGGGGAGGCTTTTAGGGAGTACAGCGCTTTCCTGGTGGCTGCGTCGGCGCTGAAAGGCAGGAGCGCCATAACAGCCCAGGAGTCGGGCGCGCTGGAAGCCAGGCGCGCGGCCCTGAGGGCCCGGCTGTCGGCGCTGGCGCTGGGCGAGCGGGCCTACGACCTGGAGAACATGGCCGCGGTGCTAAAGGCCCGCGGCGCGGTAAAGCTGGCCGGGCTGGCCGACAGGCTGGCCGCGCGGCTGTCGGCGTCGGCGCTAGAGGCCCTGGAGGGCGGGGCGTCCATGCGGTCCCTCTCGGCCGTCTCCGCCTCGGCCGAGCGGGAGTTCTCCTCGTTCTACCTGAGCTATTCCGCCTATAATTCGCTGGTCCGCCTCCGGGAACTGGCTTCCCCGGGCGGATTCTCCTGTCTTTATGATTACGCCGCGTACAGGTATCTCGCCGCTTTCTTTCCCGGCGCCGCCTACCCTAAGGCCCGGCGCGAACTGGCCGCGGCGCGGCCCGCGCTGGACGAGGCCCTGCTGAGGGCTGATGCCGGCGACATGGAGGGCGCGCTTTCCGGGGCCGCCGCCAGGGCGGCCGAGCTTAAGGGGGCCGCGGCGCTGGCCGCTTCGGCCTCGGCTTTCAACCGCAGGGCGCAGTTCCTGCTCTGGGGGGTGCTGTTCAGGCCCGCGGAGCTGGCAGTTTCGGCCCGGGGCGGGCGCGCCGCGTTCCGCCCTGCGCTTACCTTCTTCGAGGTGCTGAGGCGATGAAGAAGCTTTATGTTTTTTCCTACGGGCTCTACCCGGAGCAGATAACCCTGGAAACGCTGGCCGCGATGCGCGAATGCGGCGAGGTGTATTCCCACTGTCTGGACGCCGCCACGGCGCGGCAGTTTCTGCGCTACGCGCCGGGGCTGAAGCTGACCGCCGGGCTGGACCGCCGGGCTACGGCGGAGGCGGCTGTGCGGGGGCTGGCGGCTCACGATACCGTAGGTTTTCTTACGTACGGCAACCCGCTGTTCCTTAATCAGACCGCGGCTGAGCTGATGGCGGGAGCGCGCAGGCGAGGCGCTCTTGTTAAGGTGTTCTCGGCCGTTTCTTCTTTCGACGCGCTGGTGAACCTTTTTAACCTCAACGAGTACGCCGACGGCAGCCTGCGGGTGGCCGACACGGCCACGCTGATCTACGCGCCGGTGTTCACGCCGGGCACGGATACTCTTTTTTTCGTGCCGGACGTGCTGAACCTGCCGGCTAACGCGGCGCTGAGGAAGAAGTTCGTCTCGGCGGCGAAGAAAGCCTATCCGCCGTCCGCGCCCGCTTACCTGGCCGACTGCGCCTCCATCTCCAGCCGCAAAGCTACAGTGCTGAAGGGCAAGATCTCCGCCCTCCCCGCCCTCCTTTCCAAACTAAACGAACGCCACACTCTCTACATCCCCGCCGTTAGGGGACGCTGATTCCTAAATTCCTAATTATTAGCTTCCCCCGTAAAAGTTTCATTACAATTAGGGATTTAGGAATCAGCGTCCCCTGCTCCCACTCCCCAAATTGTGCCACATTTTCCCGACAGGACGTTGTCGGGAAGGCCTGCTATGCTATTCTTGCGGGAAAGGGGGGCTTATGCCAAGGCAAGCCAGGGTAGACGTTCCAGGGCAGTGCTATCACGTGATGTCCCGCGGGATAGAGCGCAGGGAAATATTCAGCGGCGAAGAGGATTATGCCGACTTTTTCGGACGGTTCCGGGAATGGCTAAACAAGTTTCGCGGGAAATGTCTGGCATGGTGCCTGATGCCAAATCATTTTCATTTTGTTGTCATACGCGGGGAGCGTCCGCTCAGCGAATTAATGCACCACGTAATGACCGGGTACGCCGTCAATTTCAATCTCAGGCGGGACCGGGCCGGGCATCTGTTCCAAAACCGGTACAAAGCCATAATATGCGGCTTTGACGAATATTTTATGCAACTGGTCCCATACATACATCTTAACCCGCTGCGCGCCGGACTGGTGAGGGACCTGAGCGACCTGGTGAACTACAAGTGGTGCGGCCACGCCTCGCTGGTGACAGGCGGACAGGACGGTCTTATCGATAAACAGGAGCTGCTGCAGCATTTCGGAGACAACGAGTCCGCGTCCTTGGCGAAATATATAAAGGTAATGTCCGAAAAGGCCAAAGAGCACGGGCTGGCGGCACCTTCCGCCAGGCAGGGGGCACGGCTTCGGGCGCTTAGAGAAACTGGGGCCTGCGGGCGGGGCATGTTTAGCGGAGATGATTTTGTTGAGGGGCTGCTGAAGGCTGATGAAAAAAATATTAACAGAGCGCGTAAAAGCCGGGCCGAGCTGCTGGCGGAGGTCTCCAGGCTCACGGGGATCCCGAGCGAGGAGATACTGCGGCCCAGCCGCAACAGGGAATCAGCGCGTGCCCGAGCTATCTATTGTTACTTATGCAAAGAAGAGGCCTGGGTCTCCGGGACAGAACTGATGGCGGAGTTGAAAATAAATCAAAGCGGGATATCAAAACTGATAAATAAGGGCCGGGATATTGTAAAGCCGGTGCAATTAGGAATTTAGGAATCAGCGTCCCCTCAGCAGGCCGATGAGGGCGAGGTCGCTGGGGTAGAGGAGTTGTTTTTCGGCTTCGGCGAGGGTGAGCCATTTGGCGCCGAAGACTTCGTCGGGGGTGGTGGGTTTGCCGTCGCCGCCGGTGCGTCTCGCCAGGAACCAGCGCACGTCCTTCTGCACCGGCACGCCGCCGCGGTAGAACGAGTAGTGGGCGGTGTACAGCTCCGAAATAATTTCGCAGGCCCAGCCGGTCTCCTCGCGCACTTCGCGCACGGCGGCCTGTTCGGGCGTTTCGCCAGGGTCCAGGTGGCCTTTCGGGAAGGTCCAGACCCTCTCCCCGCGCAGGTTCTGCATGAGGATGAGGAGGACCTTTCCGTCCTCAAGCAGCACGCCGCCGGCGGAATGCTCGTGTCTGGTCTCTTTGTTCCCCATGTGAAATCTAGATAGGCTGCAGCGGCGCGTATTTGAGCATGAAGGTCTGCCGCACGCCGCTGTCGAACACTACGGTCACTTTGGCCAGCTCGCCCGAGCCGATCTGGTCCACCACGCGGCCGGGGCCGTGTATCGGGTGCATCACCTTGCGGCCCTTGCCCACGCGCGGCATGGCCGGCGGCGGCTGGTAGGAGGTGATTACCTGCACGTCCTCCTCGCCAGGGCGGGTAGCGGTTTCCTTGGCCACCTTGCTCTCGAAGATAAAGCGGGACGCCAGGTTGGGGTAGGTGGTGCCGAAGATACGGCGCGTGCCGGCCCAGGTGAGGAACAGGCGCTGCCGCGCCCGGGTCATGCCCACGTAGGCCAGACGGCGCTCCTCCTCCATGTCGTCCTCGGAGGAGTTGGCGGCGTTGATAGGAAAAAGGTTCTCTTCCAGGCCGGTCAGGAAGACGGCCGGGAATTCCAGGCCCTTGGCCAGGTGCACCGTCATCAGCGTTATGGCGTGGGTGTCGGTGTTGAGCTTGTCCACCTGGGAGGAGAGCATGACTTCCTCCAGGTACTTGTGCAGCGTCGGGGCGACGCCGTCCCGGGTGCAGTGCTCCTCAAAATCTTTCACGGCGTTGACGAGTTCCTGCAGGTTGCCCAGGCGCGCCAGGGATTCCTGCGGCTCCTTCTCGGCCAGTTCCTCGGTCATCTTCCAGTAGCCGGACTTCTCCAGGATGTTGGCCAGCATGGCCGACGGGGTGGCGGAGAACAGGTCCGACTTTACGCCTTCCAGCAGGTCCAGGAATTCCTTTATGCCGCGCCGGGCCGTGTTGGTGATGTCGGGCACTTGCTCGGCGCTGAGCAGCGCGTCGTAGAGCGGCATCTCCTTCTGGCGCGAGTAGGCCATCACGTGGTCCATGGCCGTCTTGCCTATGCCGCGGGTCGGGGTGTTGACCACGCGCAGCAGGCTGATGGTGTCGCCGGGATTGACCAGCAGCTTAAGGTAGGCCAGCACGTCTTTCACTTCCTTGCGGTCGTAAAAGCGCACCGAGCCGATAAGGCGGTAGGGGATGCGCGCGCGCCGGCAGGCCTCTTCGAAGGAACGGCTCTGCGCGTTGGTGCGGTAGAAGACGGCGATGTCGTTGTAGGTGAAGCCGCCGCGCCCGGTGAGGAGCTTCACCTCTTCCGTGATGCCGCGGGCCTCGTCTATCTCGTTCTGGCATTCCATCACCTGCGGCGCCTCGCCGTGCTCGGCCTTGGTCCACAGGTTCTTGGGGCGGCGGTTGCGGTTGTGTTTTATCAGCTCGTTGGCGGCGTGCAGGATGCGGGCGGTGGAGCGGTAGTTCTCCTCCAGCACCACGGTGAAGGCGTCTGGGAAATCCTTCTCGAACTCCATGATGTTGCGGATGTCGGCGCCGCGCCAGCCGTACACGCTCTGGTCCGGGTCGCCGACGACGCAGAGGTTCTTGTGCTTGGCCGAGAGGGTCTTTACCAGCACGTACTGCGCGTGGTTGGTGTCCTGGTACTCGTCCACGAGGATATATTGGAAATTTTCCTGGAAATAATTGCGGATCTCCTCTTTTTCGTTGAGGAGTTCCACCGTGCGGACTATCAGGTCGCCGAAGTCCATCGCGCCCGCCTCGTTGAGCTTCTTCTGGTAGCGGTGGTAGATCTGGGCCGCCTTCAAACGGCCGGGGTCGTTGACGGCCTGGGCGTTGATCAGGTAGCTAGTCGAGTCCAGCAGGTCGTCCTTGGCGCGGGAGATGAGGGAGAGATACATGGAGGCCTTGTTCTTCTCCGCCTCCAGGCCGAGCTCCTCCATGGCGAGTCCTATGAGCTTCTTCTGGTCGTCGTCGTCGTAGATAACGAAACCCGGCTGTATGCCTATCAGGCGGCCGTGCTGGCGCAGGATGCGCGCGCCGAGGGCGTGGAAGGTGTGGATCCACATGCCGCCCGAGTACGGCACCAGCCGGCCCACGCGGTGCTGCATCTCCTGCGCGGCCTTGTTGGTGAAAGTGATGGCCAGCACGCGCGAGGGGGAAATGCCCGAGGCGATGAGCAGCGCTATCTTGGAGGTGAGCGTCTTGGTCTTGCCGGTGCCGGCGCCGGCCAGGATAAGCAGCGGGCCGGCGAAATACTGCACGGCTTCGTCCTGCTTGGGATTCAGGCCGAGCTTGGGCAGCAGGGCGGGGTTAAGGTTAAGGTCAAGGCTCACAGTTAATGATTTTATAATTTTACGAGGTCCTTGTGGGGTTGCTGCGGCGCCTCTTTTTTGTATCATTCTATTCTCGGGGCAAGCTTATGACAAAAGAAAAACTGGACGCGTTCTTTTCGGTCGAGGAAAAATCGGGGGAGCGGAAGATAAACCTGATCAGGCTGGTCTTCCTGTCCGTCTTCCTGGTCAACGAGTTTTTCAATTTCTATGTGCTGCAGGTGGTGGAGCGCTGGCTGCATGTCCGCTCCGTCTGGACCGTGCTGGCCTGGCTGGCCTACGCCGCCGCGGCCTGGTACCTGGTCAACAGGCGCGGCTGGTACGACCGGCCGGTCAAGTACGCCTCGGCCGCCGTGGACGCCTTCTTCCTGACGCTGACCATAGTGCTGGTGGAGGGCAATAACGGCCCCCTGGTGCCGCTCTACTATATCCTGATAGTCGGCTGCGCGCTGCGCTACAGCGGCAAGGCCATCCTGGCGGCCGCCGGCTTTTCGGCGCTGGGTTACGCCGCCGTCTGGTATTACGCCATCGGCAACCCGCGGCTTACCCCTATTCCAGCCTACGCGGCCGTGATCCACATGCTCATTATGGCGATGATGGGCGTTTTCGCGGCTTACGTGGTGCGCAAGATGCGCGGCCTGGTGCTGAAGTTCGCCGAGAACTTCGCGCGCCGCGAGATGGCCGAGGGCGCGCTGTCGCGCTATGTTTCCCGGCAGGTGGCCAAAAAGATCCTGGACTCACCGGACGGCGGGTCGGCCATGGGCGTGGGGCGCCGCACGCAGGCCGCCGTGCTCATCTCGGACATCCGCGGCTTCACGCCGATGTCGGAAGGCATGGACCCGGCCGAGCTGGTGAAGCTGCTCAACCTCTATTTCAGCCGCATGGTGGACGTGGTGTTCCGGCACGACGGCACGCTGGACAAGTTCGTAGGCGACGCGCTGATAGTGGTCTTCAACGACCCGTTTGAGCAGACCGACGCGGAAAAGCGCGCGGTAGCCTGCGCGGCCGAGATGCAGACCGAAATCGCCGCCTTTAACCGCGAACAGGCCGCCGCCGGCAAAAGAACGCTGGGCGTAGGCGTGGGCGTGCACTGCGGGCCCGTAGTGGCCGGCAACGTGGGGTCAGAATTCCGCATGGACTACACGGTGATAGGGGACACGGTGAATTTCGCCTCGCGGCTGCAGGGCAAGGCCCCGGCCGGGGCCGTCTACGTGTCCGGAGCGGTAAAAGACAAGACCGCCGCGGATTTCTCCTACAAGAGCGCCGGCAAAATGGAATTCAAAGGCTACAAAGACCCCGCCGAAGTCTTCGAACTGCAGGCTTGAACCTGCCGCCTGAAAAAGAAAAACCCGCCATCCGGCGGGTTTTTTCCGTCATTCCGGCGGAAGCCGGAATCCAGTCAATAACAGTGCCTGGGCCCCGGCTTTCGCCGGGGCGACGAGCCTAAACGTTGAACTTGAAGAAGCAGATGTCGCCGTCTTTCATCACGTATTCCTTGCCTTCGGAGCGGATGAGGCCTTTTTCCTTGAGGAGTTTCTCTTCCTTGTACTTCATGATGTCGTCGAAGGCGTAGACCTCGGCGCGGATGAAGCCCTTCTCGAAATCCGTGTGGATGCGGCCGGCGGCCTGCGGGGCCTTGAGGCCGCGCTTCAGGCTCCAGGCGCGCACCTCGTCCTCGGAGCCGGCGGTGAAGAAACTTATCTGGTCCAGCAGCTTATAGCCGGCCAGCGCCATCTTCTCGAGGCCCGTGTAGTCCTCGCCCAGGTCCTTGAGGAACACGGCTTTCTCCTCGTCGGGCAGCTCTATGATCTCGGACTCTATCTTGGCGGAGATCTCCACCAGAATGGCGCCGCGGGCCTTTATAAAGTCGCGCAGCTTCCCCAGTACGGCCTGGTCGGGCTGCTCGGAGGTGTTGGCCACGAAGAAAACGGGCTTAACGGTGAGCAGGTTGAAGTCGCGCACCTCGTCGATGGTATAGCCGGCCTCCCTTGCGGGCTTGCCGTCGGCCAGCAGCTTCTTTATGGCTTCCAGCCGCACTTTCTTTTCTTCGGCGTCCTTGGTGCGGGCTTTCATGTCGCGCTGGTTCTTTTCCAGCGCCTTGTCCACGCTCTCCAGGTCGGCCAGCAGCAGTTCGGTCTCGATGACCTCTATGTCGCGGATCGGGTCCACTTCGCCCAGCACGTGCACCACGTCGGGGTCCTTGAACACGCGCACCACCTGCACTATGGCATCCACCTCGCGGATGTTGGCCAGGAACTTGTTGCCCAGGCCCTCTCCCTTGGAGGCGCCCTTCATCAGGCCGGCGATGTCGACGAACTTAATGTAGGAGGCCACTTTCTTCGGGGGTTTGAACAGGGCGAACAGCGCGTCCAGGCGCTTGTCCGGCACCGGCACCACGCCCACGTTGGGGTCGATGGTGGTGAAAGGGTAATTGGAGGAGGCCGCCCCGGCGCGGGTGAGCGCGTTGAAGAGGGTTGATTTGCCCACGTTGGGTAGCCCGACGATTCCGATGTCCATGAAGTTGTCCTTATGTCCGCGGCCGGAGAAAAATCCGCTTAAATTATACAATTTTACGGCCCCCGCCGCCCTTACGGGCCCCGTCACAAAAAAGGTAAAATAACCTAAATATGGAAAAAAACGCCACACAGTCAAAACCGGCCGATAAAGCCGGACTTCCCGCAGGCTACCTGCCCGCCGCCGTAGAGCCGGCCAGGTGCGAAAAGTGGGAACAGGACAAGGTCTACTTCTACGACCCGGCCCGGCCCCGGCAGGAGACCTTCGTGGTGGATACACCGCCGCCCACCGTGTCCGGCTCGCTCCATATCGGCCATGTTTTCAGCTATACCCAGACGGATATCCTGGTGCGCTTCCAGCGCATGCTCGGCAAGAACATCTTCTACCCCATCGGCTGGGACGACAACGGCTTGCCCACCGAGCGCCGCGTGCAGAACCTCTTTGGCGTGCGCTGCGACCCCGCCCTGCCCTATAACCCCGAGTTCAAGCCGCAGCCCGTGGAGGGCAAGAAGGACCTGAAGGATTATCAGCATATCTCCCGCCGCAACTTCCTGGAGCTCTGCGAGCTGCAGACCGCCGAGGACGAGAAACGCTACGAGGCGCTGTGGCGCCGCCTGGGCCTGTCCATAGACTGGCGCCAGACCTACTCCACCGTGGGAACTTACTGCCGTAAGGCTTCTCAGGCTTCTTTCCTGGACCTTTTTAAAAAGGGCCATGTTTACAGCGCCGAGACCCCTACGCTCTGGGACACCACTTTCAAGACCGCCGTGGCCCAGGCCGAATGCGAGGACCGCGAGGTAGCCGGCTTCTTCCACGACATAAAGTTCGGCGTGGAGGGCGGCGGCGAATTTACCATCGCCACCACCCGGCCCGAACTGCTGGCCGCCTGCATAGCCGTGGTGGCCCACCCCGACGACGAACGCTACAAGCCGCTTTTCGGCAAAACGGCGCTGACCCCGCTGTTCAAGGTGCGCGTGCCTATCATGCCCTCCTACCACGCCGACCCGGAGAAGGGCACCGGCATCATGATGATCTGTACTTTCGGCGACATAGCCGACGTGGAATTCTGGCGCCGGGAGCGCCTGCCCATGCGCCAGCTCATCAGTCCCGACGGCCGGCTGCATTCCCTGGAGCATGTCTCCAAGTTCCTCGACAGCGCCGACCGCGACGCCGCCGCGGCCAACTACGGCCAGCTGGCCGGGCTTTACGCCAAGCAGGCCCGCACCAAGACCGTGGAGCTGCTCAGGGCCGCCGGTTCCCTGGTGGGCGAACCCAGGCCCACCAAGCAGGCCGTGAAGTACTACGAGAAAGGCGACCAGCCGCTGGAGTTCATGCCGGCCCGCCAGTGGTATATCAAAATCCTCGACAACAAGCCCGCCCTGCTCGAGCAGGGCAAGAAAGTGGCCTGGCATCCCGAGTATATGTTCAAGCGCTACGAGCAGTGGGTGGAAGGCCTGAACCAGGACTGGTGCATCAGCCGCCAGCGCTATTTCGGCGTGCCGTTCCCCGTGTGGTACCCCGTGGACGGCGCCGGCAAAGCGGACTATTCCAAGCCGATACTGGCCTCGGCCGACCGCCTGCCGCTGGACCCGGCCACCGACTGCCCGCCCGGCTATTCCGAGGAGCAGCGCAATAAGCCGAACGGCTTCATCGGCGAGCCCGACGTGATGGACACCTGGGCCACCTCTTCGCTCACGCCCATGATCTCCTCCCACTGGGCGGACGACAGGGGCCGCCACGAGAAGCTCTTCCCGGCCGACCTACGGCCGCAGGCGCACGAGATCATCCGCACCTGGGCTTTCTACACCATCACTAAGTCCTGGATGCACGAGAATTCAGTGCCGTGGCACAACGCCGCCATCAGCGGCTGGGTGGTAAGCCCCGATAAGGGCAAGATGAGCAAGTCCAAGGGCAACACCATCACGCCCGAGGGCCTGCTCGCCACCTATTCCGCCGACGCCCTGCGCTACTGGGCCGGCAAGGCCAAGCTGGGCCAGGACACCATGTACGACGAGAGCGTCTTCAAGGTGGGCATGCGCCTGGCTACCAAGCTGTTCAACGCCAGCAAGTTTACCCTGATGCAGATGAACGGCCCGGCCATGGCCGGCGCCCCCGCGCTGACGCCCGCCAGCATCACCGAGCCGCTAGACCGCGCCTGGGTGGAGCATCTCAAGAAGCTGACCGACGCGGCGAGGGAAGACTTCGCCAATTACGACTACGCCGCCGTGCTGCTGTACGTGGAGACCGCCTTCTGGGACTTCTGCGACAATTACCTGGAGCTGGTAAAGAACCGCGCCTACTCCGGTACGCCGGAAGCGGCCCGCTCGGCCTGCGCCACCCTGGATTGGACGCTCTCCGTGTTCCTGCGGCTGTTCGCGCCTTTCCTGCCTTTCATCACCGAAGAGGTTTGGGGCTGGTCCTACGCGGCCGCCCGCAACCAGCCTTCGGTGCACAAGGCGCCCTGGCCGGCCGCCGCCGAAATGGCCGCCGTGGGCGGAGATGTGCATGTGATGGATTCCGCCCGCAAGGTGCTGGAGGCCATCCGCACCAAGAAGGCCGCCGAGAAGCGCAGCGTGAAATGGCCCGTGGCCAAGCTTGTGGTGGAGTGCGGCCCCAAGCGCGCCGCAGCGCTAAAACTGGCGCTGGAGGACGTGCTGCTGGCCGGTTGCGTGGATAAGGCCGGTTTCTCCCTTAAGGAGAGCGGCTCGGACGACGCCGACCCCGTGGTAACCGTGGAGCTGGGCGCCGCTTAAGCCGCGCCAGCATAAAAGAGAGCCGGCCCCTTCTGGGACCGGCTTCTTTTTTTCTTCGTTTAAAACTGGCGGCCCCTACGGGATTCGAACCCGTGATCTCTGCCTTGAGAGGGCAGCGTCCTAACCGCTAGACGAAGGGGCCGTAAGGTGATATTTTAGCAAATACCCCGCGGGACAGGCAAAAATGATTAGCCGACTATCGGATTCGAACCGATGACCTGCTGTTTACAAAACAGCTGCTCTACCAGCTGAGCTAAGTCGGCGTCTTAAACACATTATAAGACTTTTGCCCGCCGGCCCGCCACCGGGAGGGTGCGACGGCAGCCCCGCCTCCCGGGACGGGGTGCTGTCGTAGTTGGACGCCTTTTTCCTTTTTAGGGGACGAAAGCGAACTTTATGGTTATAACGCCCTTGCTCCAGTCGCGGGCGTTCCGGCAGGCGAACTCCGCGACTTCGCGCAGGTCTCCGTACAGCTGCCCGTCGGCGCCGCTGATCCTGGCGGAGTTCCGGACTACGATCAGGATGCTGTTGTTGCGGTGTATGGACGGCAGGTCGCCGAGATAGTCTATCATCGCGTCCCAGTTCTCCGGTACGCCGGGGAGGCTGAGTTCCTTGGTGGCGTAGGCGAGCAGCGCGGGCTTGGCGGTCATGCGCGCGCCGTCGAGCTGGAACACTTTGTAGCCGGCGGACTGGGCGTAGCCGGCCAGGAAGTCGGCATAGTTGGGGCTCAGGTCCAGCACGTCGGACGCCAGGGCCCTGTCGGCTTCGGCGTCGGCGGGGGCCGGGACCCGGGCCGCGGCGACGCTGACGGCGTCAGCGGCCTGCAGCAGGCCGGCGAACGCGCCGCCGTCCTGGGCGGCCTGCGCCGCGCCGGTCATAAACATGGAGATAGCGATAACCTTGGATACAATTTTCATAATAGCAGTAGCCTCCGAATATAATTTAATATATCCCGATACTTTGTGCTAAGTTCCGATAGGTGGGAGGAAACTTAACGCGCCTTCCGTTGTTATCCTGGAAGGACATCGCAGCCTGCGGGGTCTTGGGAATTTATGGAACCGCCGCTGCTTGTAAGATACGGAAAACCGTTGCAGTCTTACGTGTTGTACTACTATTATACCAAATTCTCCGGGACGGCATAATTTGGCGGGTACCGGCCGGGCTTTGTTATAATGGCTTTGAACGGGGGAGAGGGAAGATATGAAAAAAATAGCCATGCTGATAGCTTTTCAGGGCTTCCGGGACGAAGAATACATAGAACCCAAAAAGATACTGGAGGCCGCCGGCCATAAGGTCACCACGGTGTCCACCGCGAAGGGCGAGGCCAGGGGCAAGTTCCGCCTGACCGCGCAGGTGGATGCGACCGTGGACGAGATAGCCGCCGCCGACTACGACGCGCTGACGCTGGTGGGCGGGCCGGGCGCGCTGGAGCACCTCGACACCCCGAGGGTGCATGAGCTGTTCAGGAACGCGGAGGCCCTGGGGCGGGTTATCGGCTCCATCTGCATCTCGCCGGTGGTGCTCGCGCACGCGGGCCTGCTGAAGGGGAAGAAAGTCACCTGCTGGCCCGACGGCGCGGCCGAGGTGGCCAAGGGCGGCGGCCGGTATACCGGGGCCGACCTGGAGATAGACGGAAAACTGATCACCGCCAACGGCCCGCTGCCGGCGAAAAAATACGGCCAGGCGCTGGCCGAGGCTTTAAAATAGGACGGGAGGAAAAATGAAACTATTAACCGCGTTGGTCATGACCGCGCTGCTCGCCGGGAGCGTTTCGGCCCAGGAGCAGAAGAAGACTGAGGACGCCTGGAAGGCCAGGACGTTCACGGCCGAGGAGCTGAAAAAATACAATGGCAAGGACGGCATGCCGGTCTACGTGGCGGCCGACGGCATAGTCTACGACCTGTCAAGATCCAAATACTGGAAGACCGGCGGCCACATGAAGATGCACGACGCCGGGAGCGACCTCAGCAAGGACCTGCATGAAAGGGCGCCCAAGGGCATACACAAGGACGGCAAAATACTGGAGAAGATGCCCAAAGTCGGCGTGCTGCAGGGCTACGTTAAGCCCGCTACCGCGGACGAGGGCGCGCCGGAGGAGAAAAAGCCGCTGGCGGCCGTCCACAAGGTGGCGCCGGAAGAACTCGGGCGCGAGGCCGCCTGCCCCGTGACGGGACAGAAACTGACCGTGGCCGAGGGAACCCCGGCGCTGGACCTTAAGGGAAAGACTTACTACTTCTCCGACGACGTGAGCCTGGGAAAGTTCAAGAAGAACCCGGGCAAATACCTGGACGGCCTGAAGGGCAGGGCCAAGGACCTGCTGAAGAAAAAGAAGGGCTGAGAAAGATCGGCCTTGTAAAGAGCCCGGGGGCGCAGCGCGCCGCCCGGGTTCTTTTTTGGCAAAAACCTTATCTGCCCTTCGACCGGATGCGTTCCAGCGGTATGTCCAGGATGGATCTGCAGACGTGCGCCTGCAGTTCCTCCGGCAGGGCCGCCCCGGTCTTGACCGGCAGCCCGCCGATGAGAAGAATGGGCCTGGCTTTTTCCGGCAGCTCCTGCAGGGCGGCAGCCAGCTCGCTGGCCGCTCCGGCCTGGGCCGGCAATGAGATGGAGAGCCCCACGGCTTTGGGCCTTAGTTCTTTTATCAGTCCCAGCACTTCCTGGCACGGCAGGCCCGGCAGCACGGTGAACGTTTTAAGCCCCGCCGCCAGCAGGCCAAGCTCCAGGAATTTTAGCCCGAGCGTGTGATAGTTCCCGTCCGCGTTGGCCAGCAGGATGTCCGGATCTTTGGACTGCCTGTTCCTGGCGATGTCCGGGTAGTGCAGGAAGATGGCGTTGACCATGTTTTCCGAGAAAGCGCTGAAGCGGTGCTCCGCGGCCACCGTGATCTCGCCTTTTGCCCAGAGTTCGCCCACTTCATAGAGCGCCGGCTGAATTACGCCCAGCAGCAGGTCCTGGGGCTTTATCCCCATTTCAAAAGCCGCCCTGACCCAGGCCGCGGGGTCGGAATTTATCCCGCTCCGCACTTCAGCGCGCAGTTTCCTGAAAAAATCCGACAGGGGGCGCAGCTGCTTGACTCCGGCCGCCGTTTCGGCCACGCCGCTCTTTGCGCAATTCGCGCACAGGCCGTGCGTAAGGTCGAACTTGCCGAACGGCTCCGACTCCCCCATATAACTTTGGCAGTAGGTGCACCAGCGTATCATATGCCGTCCTTTTGGGCGCCGCGCGGCGGCCAGAGCCGTTTAAAATCCCTGTAGAAGCCGGGGTAGGACTTGTCCACGCAGCCCGGATTTTTTATTTCCAGGCCCGGGCAGACTGCGGAAGCCGCGGCCGCCGCCATGGCTATGCGGTGGTCGCCGAAAGTTTCCACGGGCGCCTTCAGGGTGAATTTTTTGGCGCCTGTCACCGTCAGCGTGCCCCTGGCATAGGCCGCTTTAACGCCGAGGGAGGCCAGCAGGGCCAGGGTGCTCTCTATACGGTCGGATTCCTTGGCGCGCAGGCTCTCGGCGCCTTTTATGCGGCTCGTGCCGCGCGCGGAGCCGGCCAGCAGGGCCAACAGCGGCACTTCGTCTATCATGGCCGGGAGGTCTTCCGGGGCGAAGGAGGCGGCCTTAAGGGGAGAGGGGTGCACGACTATCTCCCCGGCGGGTTCGGGGAACGACTCCGCGGCGCTCACTGTTATTTTAACTCCCATCTTGCGCAGCGCGGCGATAAAACCCAGGCGCGCCGGGTTAAGGCCGCAGCCGGTTATCCTGAGCGGCGTCCGGCCGAGCAGGGCGGCGGCTATGAACGGCGCGGCGGAGGAGATATCCCCCGGTACCGCTATCGGGCGCGCGGTAAGCGGGCCGGGTTCCACGCCGGAGAGCGGGCCGTTCTTGGTTACGCGGGCGCCCAGGAGGGCCAGCAGGCGCTCGGTGTGGTCCCGGGTTATGAGGTTTTCTTTTACCTGGGTGCGGCCGGAGGCGTAGAGCCCGGCCAGTAGCAGCGCGGATTTGACCTGCGCGCTTTCTATCCCGCCTACCCTGCAGCCTTTCAGCCGCGCTGGCTTGATCGCGAAAGGCAGAAAGCCGTTTTTGGTCTTTATGCGGGCGCCGAGTTTCTTCAGCGCCGCTTCCGTTGCTCCCATGGGGCGCCGCAGCAGGGAACCGCGGCCGGTTATCTCCGAAGGGAAATCCTGCCCGGCCAGTATGCCGGCCAGCAGGCGGGCCAGGGCGCCGGATTCTCCGGCGTCCAGCGGCCCTGCCGGTCTTATAAGGCCTTTCAGGCCGCGCCCTTCCACTACTATGGCGCCGCCCTCGCGGCAAAGCCGGACTCCGAGAGCTTCCAGGCAGCGCAGCGCGGCCGCGGTGTCTTCACAGTACAGGGGGTTCTCTATGCGCGTGCTGCCGGCGGCTATGGCCGCCAACAGCAGCGCCCTTATGGTTATGGATTTGTCCGGCGGCGGGGAGAAAGACTTCATTTGAGCTTTATCGAGGCGCAGTAGTCCAGCGCCTTCAGGTAGGACCCGGCTCCCCCTCCCTTAAGCTGGGCGAGGCAGACGGGTTTTATAACGGAGACCCGCCGGAAAGGTTCGCGTTTTGAGATGTCGCTGAGATGCACTTCCACGGCGGGCAGCCCCAGGGCTTCTATGGCGTCGCGGATGGCGTAGCTGTAATGGGTGTAGGCCGCCGGGTTGATAACAAGCGCGTCGGCCCAGCCGGCGTTGGCCGTGAGCAGGTCTATGATGCCGCCTTCGGAGTTGCTCTGGAAAATGCGGGTCTTGAAGCCGAGTTTGCCCGCGCGCCCCTTTATGGCCGCGTTGAGTTGCGGCAGGGTCTGGCTGCCGTAAATTTCCGGGGAGCGCCGGCCTAGCAGGTGCAGGTTGGGGCCGTGGATGACGAGGATATTCACTTGAGGGCTCCTTCGAAGGCTTTCCTGAGCAGCGGGGCGTCCAGGTCCTCGGCGGGGCAGAGGCGGCCCGGGCCAGCCGCCAGCACAAAGCGGTTGTCCGCGCCGCGCGCCTTTTTGTCGCGCGAGACCAGGGTGAGGAAATGCCTGAAATCCCTGCGCACCGCCGCGGGCCGCAGGCGCAGGGCGTCTATCATGGCGTTCATGCGGTTGAAATCCGCCCTCTTGAGAATGCCGGTCTCCAGCGAGGCGATCAGCGCGAAGCGGATGCCGCGGGCCACGGCCTCGCCGTGCGGCAGGGCGCCGCCGGACATGGCCTCGAAAGCGTGCCCGGCGGTGTGGCCGAAATTAAGAGACTCTCTCACGCCCCGCTCGTCGCGCTCGTCCTTGGCCACCAGCTTAAGCTTGTAGGCGGCGCAGGCGCTGACGCAGGCGGTGAGGGCGGAGCGGTCCGCGGCCAGCACCTTCTGCAGGTTGCGGCCCACGGTGCGGAAAAGTTCGCCCGGGCCGATCATCGCGTACTTCACCAGCTCGCCGGCGCCGGAGCGCAGTTCGGCGTGGGGCAGGGAGTCCAGGAAAGCGGTGTCGCAGACGGCCAGCGCCGGCTGGTGGAAGGTGCCGGCTATGTTCTTGGCCCCGCCCAGGTTAACGGCGGTCTTGCCGCCCAACCCCGCGTCTATCTGCGCGAGGAAGGTGGTGGGGACGCTGACCCAGTTTATGCCGCGCATGTAGATGGAGGCGGTAAAACCGGCCAGGTCGGTCACGGCGCCGCCGCCGGCCGCTATGACCAGCGAGCTGCGCGAGAAGCCGTGGTCGAACAGGAAGGAGGCCAGCCGGCCCGCTTCTTCCAGGGTCTTGGCCTTTTCCGACGGCGGCAGCCAGAAATAGTGGTGGTGCCTGTTGCCTTCCGGGAAAAGGGCCAGCGCCCTGGCGCGCAGGCTGGGCGGGGCGTCCGAGCCGGTAACCAGGCAGACCTTGTCGGCGTTCTTGAAAATTTCCGGGAACAGGGCCGGGATACTCTCCATGTTGCGGCCCAGGGCCGCCTTAACGGTTCCCGAGCTGTGGGTTTTAAAGCTGAAGGTTTTCATTTTTTCAGTTCCTTGATTATCGCCGCGACTGTCCCGGCCGGGGTGCGCCCCGAGGTCTTTACCGTTATGCCGGCCTTCTTGTAGAAAGGTAAACGGCGCGCGTAAAGTTTTTCCGCTCTCCCGGCAGCTGTCTCCCAGGGGCCTTTGAGCAAGGGCCTGGGGCCGCGCGCGGCCTTCAGCCTTTTTTTTAGTTCCGGCCAGGGGCAGTGCAGGAAGACTACCGTCCCGCCGGCCTTTAAAATTTTCTCCCACCGGCGCGAGGGGTAAACCCCGCCGCCCAACGCTATTACCCTGCCGCGCCCGGAGGCCAGCTCTTTAACGCAGGCTCCCTCCAGCCGGCGGAAGGCCGCCATGCCGGAGTTCTCCGCTATGGCCGCGATGGAGCGGCCCGCCCGCTTTTCCGCCAGCGCGTCGCTGTCGGCGAAGGCCAGGCCCAGGGAACGCGCCAGCAGCCGGCCGGCCGTGGTTTTGCCGGAACACATGAAGCCCGTCAGGAAAACGTTCCTTAAAGGCGGTTCAGGATTTTGCCGGTCTTTTTTCGCCATTCTTCCACGCGCGGTTTTAATTCCGTTAAAGAGTCGCTCCCGAATTTTTCCAGCAGGGCGCTCGCCAGCTCCAGGGCGGCCGCGTGTTCGCCTACCACCGCCGCGGCGAAGACCGCCGTGGTGTCGGAGGTTTTGGAGCTATAAAGTTTTTTCTTAAAGGTGCGCAGGTCGGTTGAAAGGGCGCCGCCGGGCAGGCCGGGTACCGGTTTGACGGCGCAGCGCAGCGTCAGGGCGCGGCCGTTGGTCATGCCGCCGTCCAGTCCGCCTGAAAGTTCCGGGTCAGCGGCCGCGGCTATGCCGCCCCGCGAGGCCAGGCCGAAGCCGCCGCCGACTTCAAAACCCTTTACGCCGTTTATACCCATCAGCGCGGCGCCGAGGCGCGCGCCCAGGCGCCGGTCCCAATGCGTGAAATCGCCCAGCCCGGCCGGCAGGCCCTCGGCGGTTATCTCAAAAACCCCGCCCAGCGTGTCGCCGGCGCGGCGGGCGCGGGCTATTTCCGCGGCGGCCGCCGCGGCGGTAATGGAGGAAAGTCTGCCCAGGCTTACGACCCTGGAGTTAATGGCTATGCCGAGCAGCTCGTGCAGGCGCAGGGCGAAGGAGCCCAGCGCTACGCGGACCGCCGTTTCCCGCGCGCTGGCGCGCTCGCGGATCAGCGAGGCGTTGAATGTGCCGTATTTCAGCATGCCCGCCAGGTCGGCGTGGCCCGGCCGCGGCAGCGCCGAGGGGGTCGGCAGGGCGCGGCCCTTGTTCTCTATTAGGATGGTGATGGGCGCGCCGGTGGTGACGTCTCCGGAGAGGCCCGAGGCCACTTCGAAAGCGTCGGTCTCCAGCGCCTGGCGGGCGCTGCGGCCCGGCGCCTGGCGGCGGCGCCTGAGCTGGCCGGCGATGTAGGAGCGGCCCACTTTTACCCCGGCGGGAAAGCCCTCCAGTATCCCTGTAAGGTAGCGGCCGTGCGATTCGCCGGCGGTCAGATAACGCAGCATTTAAAACCCCTTTTCAGACCTGAGTAGCGCAAGCGCTTCCTGCTTAAATTTTACTATATCGCCGGTGGGCAGGCCGGACCAGAATTTAAGCGCCAGCACCGCCTGCCAGACCAGCAGCTCCAGCCCGTCTACTACGGTCGCCCCGGCCTTCTCCGCGGCCGCGCCGAATTCCGTGCCGCCCGGGGCATAAGCCATGTCAAAACAAAAAGAGTCCGCGCCGGGAGCGCAGGGCGGCCTGCCCGGGGTGTACATCCCCAGCGGCGTGGCGTTAACGAAGATGTCTCCCGCCGCCGGGCCTTCGAAGGGTGCGGTTGAGAACGCGGTGCCGGGGAAACAATCTCCCAGCCGGGCGGCCAGCGCTCCGGCGGCCTGGGTGTTCCTGGCGTAGAAGACCACGGAGGAGGCGCGCGAGCGCCCCAGCGCCCAGCCGGCCGCCCCGGCCGCGCCGCCGGCGCCGTAGACGGCGGCTGCTCTGCCGGCGGGGTCCATGCCTCGCTCGCAAAATATTTCCCTCAGCGCGTGGGCGTCCGTGTTGTTGCCCTCCAGCCCGGTCCGGCCGAAACGCACCGCGTTAACGGCGCCGGCCGCCTTAGCTGCCGGGTCGGCCTGGCTGAGCAAGGCGCAGACCTCCTGCTTGTAGGGAAGGGTAACATTGAAGCCCGCCCAGCCGTTCAGGCGGGCGCCGTCTATGGCGCCGCGCAGGTGGCTGCGCGGCACATCGCGCAGTTCATAGGAGATCGCCGTGCCGGCCAGGCGCCCGAAGATGCCGAACAGTTCGGGGGAAAGGGATTTGTCGAGGGGGCTGCCGAACAGTCCCGCCTTTATAACTTTACCCTTCACCGGGTTTTCCGGGCTATGCCGCGGAAGGTTTCAAGGGTTACCGTCTGGCGGCCGTCTACGCGGGCGGCGTAGGGGTTGGCGGCCGCCTCTATCAGCAGCCCGTCGGCGCCGCTCCGCAGGGCCTTGAGGGCCAGGCTGGCGGCGCGCTCGCGGGTGCCGGCGGCGTGGCTGGGATCCGCTATCACCGGCAGGCCGGTCAGGCGCCTTGCTTCGCGTATCATCCTGAAATCAAGCCCGGGCCCGGCGGCCTCGCCGCCGCGTTCGCAGAGGATCACCGTCTTTGCGCCGTATTTCAGCAGGTATTCGGCCGCTAGCAGCCATTCGCGCAGGGTGGCGCCGGCGGCCCGCTTGAGCAGCGCTGCGCGGCCAGAGCGGGCTATCTCTTTGAGGAGTTCGTAATTGCGCATGTTGCGCGCGCCGACCTGCAGCACAGCGCATACGCGGGCCAGGCGCGTCACCTGCCGCGTATCGGTGGCCTCGGTGACCAGCGGCAGGCCGGTCAGCCTGGCGGCCTTGGAAATTATCTTCAGCCCAGCCCAGCCCAGGCCCTGGAAGGCGTAGGGCGATGAGCGCGGCTTGAACAGCGCCGCCCGCAGGGCGTGCGCCCCGGCGGCCTTCAGCCCGCGGGCGGAGGAGAGATAGGAAGCCTCGTCCTCCACGGCGCAGGGGCCGGCTATGAAGACCGGACCCGAAAAATCCAGCGGGCCGGGAGCGGAGCGTTTTTTCTTGGAGCAGGCCAGCGGGCACAGTTCCTCGTCGGTAAAGACCAGCCCGGCCGTTCCGGGCAGGTTCGCTATCAGCGGCGCGGCGTCGGCCGCCCGCTCAGGGGAGAGGCCGAGGATCTTTAGGCCGCCCCTGGCCGCCGCGAAACGCGCCCCCGGCACCTTGCGCCCGAGCGCGGCCAGCAGGGCCTTGCGGGCCGAGGGAGAAATATTATTTTCAGTTCTTATCAGCATCAGCGCTGCAGCCTTTTAGACTGCTTTATTATCTCTTTGAAGACGGCCGTTACCCCGGCCGCGTAAATTTTGCCGCCGGCGTGGCCGCGGGCATTGGCCAGCACCTGCCGTTCGCGGGCCGGGTCGGAGACTTTTTTCTTCAGGCCGGCCAGCGGGGCCGCCAGGGCGAAGCGGCGGCCCAGCAGCGCGGCCAGGCGCCGGTCCAGCGCGTCTATTTTTTTACGGGCGGCCCGCAGTTCGTCGGTCATAACTAGAATTCTATTAAAATGGGGCCTCATAATAAAATAAAATATTATTATGGCCGAAAACCTGGAGCTGAAAGACATCGTCAACAAGATAGCCGAGCTGGAGGGCAACCTCTCCGCCTCGTCCAAACTTTACGGCCTGGCGGACAAGCGCGCCGTGCTGCGCGAGAAAGAGGCCGTGTCCGGCGCCGGGGATTTCTGGAACGACGCCCAGAAGGCGCAGGTGCACATGAAGGAGCTCAACGACCTGAAGAAAGGCGTGGAGCTGCTGGACTCCGTGGGCCGGGAGATAGAGGATTTTAAAGTGCATTTCGACCTGGCCAAGGACGCCGGCGACGAGAGCGAGCTGGCCGTGATCATGGCCGGGCTGCGCGAGGTGGAGAAGAAGCTGCGGGTGCTGGATTTCGAGCTGAAACTGGCGGGCCCCATGGACAAGATGGACGCCATCATCAGCATCCACGCCGGCGTGGGCGGCACCGAGGCCTGCGACTGGGCGCAGATGCTGCTGCGCATGTACACCCGCTGGGCCGAACAGAAAGGCTTTACGTTCTCCATCACCGACATGCTGCAGGGCGAAGAGGCGGGCGTGCGCGGGGTGACCGCTTTTGTGAAGGGGCGCTACGCCTACGGCTACCTCAAGAGCGAGATCGGCGTGCACCGGCTGGTCCGCATTTCCCCTTTCGACGCCAACAAGCGGCGCCACACCTCCTTCGCCTCCATCGACGTGCTGGCGGACATCGAGGACGACATCGAGATCAAGGTAGAGGACAAGGATATCAAGCTCGACACCTTCCGCTCCGGCGGCGCGGGCGGCCAGAACGTCAACAAGGTGGAGACCGCCGTCCGCCTGACGCATATCCCGTCGGGCATAGTGGTGGCCTGCCAGATAGAGCGCTCCCAGCACCAGAACCGCGAGACCGCGATGAAGATGCTCAAGGCCAAGCTCTACGAGATAGAGATGGACAAGAAGCGCTCCGAGATGGAGCGCCACTACGACGCCAAGGGCGACATCGGCTGGGGCCACCAGATCCGCTCCTACGTTTTCATGCCTTACCAGCTGGTGAAAGACATGCGCTCCGGCCACGAGTCCTCGCAGATCGAGACCGTGATGGACGGCGACCTGGACCCTTTCATGCACGCCTACCTCTCCTGGTTCGCGGCCAACAAGAAAAAATAGCCGCGCCGCCGCGGGGGGGATACAAATTAAATGCTGATAGATACGCACACGCATCTTAACGATAAAGCTTTCGACGCGGACCGCAAGGACGTTATAGCGCGCTCTTTCGCCGCCGGGGTGGAAAGGATAGTGGAGATCGCCTGCGCTCCCGGCGAATGGCGGCAGGGGGAAGACCTCTGCGCCGCCTATCCCGGCCAGATCACCTGCGCCTTCGGCGCCCACCCCGAATATACCAAGACCATGCCCGCCGACCTGCTGGCGCAGCTCGACGCTTATATGGCCAAACCCTGCGCGGTGGCGCTGGGCGAGGTGGGCCTGGATTACTGGTGGGATATCGGCACCAGGGAGGAGCAGCTCGCCCTGATGAACGCGCAGCTGCCGCTCTGCGCCAAATTCAACAAGCCCGCCGTCTTCCACGCCAGGAACGGCAAGACCGCCGCCCAGAACGCCTACGCCGACCTGCTGGAAGCCCTTAAAAAATGGGACCACCGTCCCGCCCGGCGCTTCCGCGGCGTGCTGCACTGCTTCTCCGGCAGCTGGGAGGACGCAAAGATCGGCCTCGACATGGGCCTCGCCCTCGGCGTGAACGGCACCTTCACCTATAAGAAGAACGACGCCCTGCGCGAGACCGTAAAGAAAGCCGGCATGGGCAACATAGTGCTGGAGACCGACTGCCCGTACCTGCCGCCCCAGTCTTCCCGCGGCCAGCGCAACGACCCGGCGCATATCCCGGAAATAGCCGTAATGGTGGCCGGTCACCTGGGCCTCAGCAACGGCGCTCTCGCCGCCGCCACCACCGCCAACGCCTTCGACCTCTTCGGCCAGCTGTAAATCTGGAGCATTATGACCAACGACGAAATAAAAAAACTTTTAGCGGAGCGCATCCCGATCTTCGACGGCGCCATGGGCACCTACCTGCAGGGCTTCGGCCTTAAAGAGAGCGACTACGCCGGCCACGAAGGCCTCAACGAGATGCTTTCCATCTCCAGGCCCGAAGTCATACAGAAAGTGCACGAGGACTACCTCGCCGCCGGCGCCGACTTTGTGGAGACCAACACCTTCGGCGCCAACGCCGCCGTTCTCGCCGAATACGGCCTCCAGGCGAGGGTGCGCGAATTCAACCTCGCCTCCGTGAGACTCGCCCGCGCCGCCGCCGACAAACATTCCACCCCGGCCCGCCGCCGCTATGTGGCGGGCTCGGTCGGCCCCACCAATAAAGCCCTCTTCGTAACCGGCGGCATGAGCTTCGACGAGCTGCGCGATATCTACCTCGCCCAGCTCGGCGCCCTCATCGAGGGCGGCGCCGATATCCTGCTGCTCGAGACCGCCCACGACATCCTTAACCTCAAGGCCGGCCTCGCCGCCGCGCGCCTCGCCTTTAAAAAAACCGGCCGCGAGCTCCCCGTGGTGGTCTCGGCCACCATGGACGACAGCAACAAGATGCTCTCCGGCCACGACGCCGAGGCCTTCTTCGCCGCCGTGGAGCATTTTCCGCTCTCGGCTATAGGCTTTAACTGCTCCACCGGCCCCGAAGGCCTGCGCCTGCGCCTCGAGCGCCTGGCCGCCCGCGCCCAGTTCCCCGTTTTCGCCATGCCCAACGCCGGCCTGCCCGACGAGAAAGGCCGCTACCTGGAGAGCCCGGAGAAATTCGCCTCCGTGATGACCAATTTCGCCCGGGGCGGCCTGCTGAACATGGCCGGCGGCTGCTGCGGCACCTCGCCCGAGCACATAAAGGCCCTCGCCCTGGCCGTGAAAGAGGTAAAGCCGCGCGCCCTGCCCTCCGCCTCCCCGTGGACCGTATCCGGCGTGGAAGCCCTCTTCTACGACGAGATAGAGCCCCCGGTGATGGCCGGCGAGCGCAATAATTCCATAGGTTCCAAGAAATTCCGCGACATGGTAGCCGCTAACGACTGGGACGGCGCCCTGGCGCTGGGCAAGGCGCAGGCCGCCGCCGGCGCCCACGTGCTGGACGTCTGCCTGGCCAACCCCGAGCGCAACGAGCTGGCCGACGTTAAGACCTTCCTGCCGCGCCTCACCAAGGCCGTGCGCTTGCCCCTCATGACCGACACCACGGACCTGGCCGTGATGGAGGAGGCGCTTAAGACCGCGCCCGGCAAGGCCATCCTCAATTCCGTCAACTTCGAATTTGGCACCGACAAGCCCCGCGCCGCCGCCGAGCTGGTAAAAACCTACGGCGCCAAGCTGGTATTCGGCTGCATAGACGAGGACAAAACCCACGGCCTGCCGCTGGACTGCGAGCGCAAGGTGGCTATCGCCCGGCGCGCCTACGCCTTCCTCACCGGGGAGTGCGGTCTCAAGGCCGGGGACATCATCTTCGATACGCTGGTCTTCCCCGTGGCCGTAGGCGGCGAGCATGCTAAAACCGCCCACGAGACCATAAAGGCCATAGAGACCATTAAGAAGGAATTCCCCGGAGTAAAGACCATCCTCGGCGTCAGCAACGTCTCCTTCGGCCTGCCGCCGGCCAGCCGCGAGGTGCTTAACTCCGTGTTCCTGCACCACGCCGTTAAGGCCGGGCTGGACATCGCCATCGTCAATATAGAGAAGCTCAAACGCTACGCCCTGATACCGCAAGACGAGAAAATTCTGGCTGAGGACCTGATCTTCGCCAGGCGGCCCGACGCCGCCCAGGCCTTCGCCGCCAAGTACCGCGACGCCAAGAAGGCCGCCCCGGCCGCCGCCGCGCACGACGCCCCGCCGGAGGAGAAGCTGCGCCTGGCCGTGCTCAACGGCACCCGCGCCGGCATCCCCGAGGCCGTGGCCGAACTGCTTAAGACCCTGCACCCGCTCGAAGTCATCAACGGCCCCGTTATGCGGGCCATGGGCGAGGTGGGCAAACTTTTCGCCGCCGGCGACCTGATAGTGACCGAAGTGCTGCAGAGCGCCGAGGCCGCCAAGGCCGCGGTGACCGCCCTGGAGCCCGCGCTGAAAGCGCAGAAGGCGCAGAAGCGCGGCAAACTGCTGCTCGCTACCGTTAAGGGCGATGTGCACGACATCGGCAAGAATTTAGTCTCCATCATCTTCGAGAGCAACGGTTTTGAAGTGGTGGACCTGGGCGTTAAAGTGCCGCCTGAAGAGATAGCCGCCGCGGCCGTGAAGCATAGTCCGGACATCATCGGTCTGTCGGGCCTGCTGGTGCGCTCCTGCGAGCAGATGACCATCACCGCGCGCGAACTCGCCGCAGCCGGCATAAAGGCCCCGCTGCTGGTGGGCGGCGCCGCGCTGACGCAGAAATTCACCGACGCCAGCATCGTCCCGCATTACAACGGTCCGGTGTTCTACTCCAAAGACGCCATGGAAGGCCTCAACTATATACTCCGCGCCGGAGCGGCCAAATAATGAGCGGGAACCTCTACCCGGACGACATCCCGGTCCCCGCGGACCTGGAGCGGCATTACGCCGAGGCCGGGCTGGAGGAGCTGTTCGAGAACATGGACGAGGGTTTGTTCAACCTCCGCTTCCTGAAGCTCAAGAAGGGCGACCCGGAAAAAGAGAGGGAGACCAGGGAATTGGTGGACGGGATAAAGCGGGAGATCATCGCCGGTAAGTTGATAAAGCCGCGCGGCGTCTACCGGTTCTTCTCGGTGAGCAGTGAAGCCGACCGTATTGTTTTCCACGACAGGGCAGGGAGCAAGGCGCCCGTCTTCGACTTCCCGCGGCAGAAGGGCGGGGAGAAACTTTGCCTGGCGGATTTCGCCGCGCCGGCCGGCCGGCAGGACTACATAGCGCTGTTCGCCGTCACCTGCGGCGAAGGCGTGCTGGAGCTGGCGAAGCGGGAAAAAGAGGCGGGCAACTACGTGAAGTCCTACCTGGTGGAGGCGCTGGCGCTGATGCTGGCCGAGGCTTTCGCAGACGTGATCCATTACCGCATACGCCAGGCCTGGGGCATAGCCGAAACCCCGGTGAAGCCGCTGCTGCGCAGCCGATACCGCGGCAAGCGCTATTCCTTCGGCTACCCGGTGTGCCCGGACCTGGCCAACCAGAAAGTCCTGTTCGACCTGCTCAAGCCGGAACCCGACGCCGGCATAAACCTCACCGATGGCTTCATGATGGACCCCGAAGCCTCCGTCTCCGCCATAGTCTTCCACAACCCCAAAGCAGTATATTTTGATATGGGGTCAGGTCTTGAATCTTGACATTCGTAGAGATCAAGCTGCCTATATCGGTTGAAAATGTCAAGATTCAAGACCTGACCCCATGGGACTTTTTTGGGTCTTGACACTTGGGATAGGCCTGCTATACTATCATTGGGTCCGCGGCCCCTATTAGTGGGTTTCTCGCGGACCCTTTCTTTTTGCCTTCTTTTTAGGATTTTCCACTCTTACGCGGATAACCCAGCTGTCACGAAGGCGCTCGGCTTTCGGGGGGGCCGTCACCCATTCCGGCTGACCCTCATAGGAGGCCTCGCCGGTGGCTGTGTCCAGGTTGACGTAGAAACCCCTGGCGCCGCTGCCAAAAACATCCAGCTCTTCGCGCAACTTGCCGGGCAGCGCCCCGGCCGGTTCCCAACCCACCTGCACAAAGCCGGTAGGCCATTGCCAGAACAGGGCGTCGAAGACCGGGCGGTGAACGACAGTTTTATACGCGCCGTGATCTATTACAGCTGCTGTCTCCCCGCCGGTAAAATGCGGCGAGATCTTCAGGCCGGCGCGTTCCGCCAGCGCCGTGCCGAGCGGATTGGAGTACAGCACAATGCCCACCCCCGCGGCGGCGGCCAGGGCCAGCCAGGCCCAGCCGAACAAGGCTTTAACGCGGGGGGTCACAGGAGCCCCCACAGCCCGCGCAGCAGCCTGGCCGTTACCTGCACGCAGGTGCCGCTCACGAAATAAGCCAATATCAGGAAAGCCGGGTAAAGGAACAGGACGCGCGCCAACCCCGGGTTGGAACCTTCCGGAGTGCCCTTAACGTGGTAATGGATGGCGCCGGCCGGGCAGTTGTCCAGGCATTTTCCGCAGCGTGCGCAGCTGTTGCCGGGGCTGCCGGCCGCGCGGCTCTCGGGGGTCATGGCCAGCACCGGGCAGGCCTTAACGCAGGCCCCGCAGTCCACGCAGACGGACCTGTCCACTTTTATGTCGAAAGGCGAGACCCGGCTAAACCCGGCCTGCAGCGCGCCTATCGGGCAGAGGAAGGAGCATTGCGCCCGGCGTTTCATCAGCAGCGGCAGCACTATTACCATGGAGATGAAGACCGAGGTGTACATGGCTATGCGCACCAACTCTCCCGGGGAGCTGCCGGCGGGGATCTCGGTCACCACTTTAAAAGCGCAGGTGGCTATGCAGTAGACCGGGAACATCAGGGCCGTAGAGAGCAGGAACGTGAAGAGCAGCACCGCCAACGGCAGGCTGGTCAGCCATTTTGGCGTGCGCTGTATTACCGCCCGCGGCAGCAGCCGGGAGAAAAAGTCGTCGAAGCCGCCGAAAAAACAGATCCAGGAGCACCAGCCGCGCCCCAGCACCAGCGAGGCCCCCAGCCAGACGAGCATAATGGAGACCACCGAAGTAGAAATGCCGGAGATGACGCCCGGCCAGATCACCGTGCCTTTGAGGGCCGCGGGAACGATGTTGTAAAAAGCTGCGATGTGACAGAGGGGGAGACCTTCCCTGCACATGAAGTCGGCGTTGACGCCCGGCAGTGCGGCTACGTCCGCCCGGCCCAGCAGATAGGAGGCCGCGAACAGCGCCGCGTAAAGTGCGAACACCGGGGCGCGCCAGCGGTCGGTCCGGCCGGTATGCGCCATCAGCACGAAAGCCGCGTTGAAGATCAGCCACAGCAGCGCCGCCGCGGCGTACTCCGCGCTCCCGGCCGGCCGGGCGGTCCACAGGTAGATCAAGGCCGTCAGCGCCAGCAGCGGGAGGGCCAGCAAGGCCGTGTCAGCTGCTCTCGGTAATTTTATTGATATCATTGGCGGCCCGGGCTTATTCCTGAGGCGGAGAATCAATTATATCATTGTATAATTGTATAAATGAGGCGTCCCGAAGTACTCCTTTTCAAGAGCCGCAGCCTGGCTTCAAAAGTGACCGGCAGCACCCCGCCGCTGGGGCTGCTCTACATCGCCGCCTGCCTGCGCGAACGCCTTAACGCCAAGGTGCGCGTGATAGACGCCGGCCTGGAGGCGGACCCGCTGAAGGCCCTGCGTTCGGCCATACGCGCCGACCGGCCGGACGTGGTGGGTATCAGCGCGCTGACGGCCGAAGCCTTTCTCGCCCACAGTGCGGCCGACGCGGTTAAAACCGACGACGCCACTATCCCGGTGGTCATGGGCGGGCCGCACCCTTCCTCCGATCCCGAGCTGGTGCTCAAAGACCCCAACGTGGACGCAGCCGTTATAGGTGAGGGCGAAGACACTTTTACCGAGCTGGTGCGCCTGATAGCGTCCGAAGGCCCCGGCTGGAAGAAGCCCGAACTGCTGCGTGCCGTGGACGGCCTGGCTTTTATCGCCGACGGCAAGCCGGAGCTTTCAAAACCGCGCGCGCCCATAGCGGACCTGGACGCCCTGCCTTTCCCGGCGTGGGACCTGATAGACTACAAGAGGTTCTGGACCCGGGGCAGCATGGCCAGCGCCGGCATTCGCCCGTACTTCACCATGTTCACCTCGCGCGGCTGCCCTTACCGCTGCGTGTACTGCCACCAGATCTTCGGCAAGAATTTCCGCGCCCGCTCGCCGGAAAGCGTGGCGGAGGAAACCGCCCGCCTGCTGAAGCTTGGCGCCAAGGATATAGAGATACTCGACGACATCGCTAATTTCAAACAGGACCGCTTCGACCGCACGCTGGAGCTGATGCTGGAGCGCGGCCTGCACCCGACGCTGAGCTTCCCCAACGCCATCCGGGCGGACCTGATGCAGGAACATTCCATAGACCTGCTGAAGAAGGTGGGCGTGGGCGAGGTGTCCGTGGCCGTGGAGACCGCCTCGGAACGCCTGCAGGGCCTGCTGGGCAAGAATCTGTCGCTGCCTAAGGTCAGCCGCACCATAGAAATGCTGGCCGACCGCCGCATCTTCAGCCGCGGCTTCTTCATGCTGGGTTTCCCGACGGAGACCGAGGCCGAGATGCGCTCCACCATAAAGTTCGCGCATGCCTCGCGCCTGCACCTGGCGCTGTTCTTTACTCCCAACCCTTTCCGCAATACCGGCCTGTACGACATGTATGCCAAGGCCGGCAAACTCCCCAAGGACGCGCGTACCATAGACTACGAATACTACGGCGCGCCCTTCAACGCCAGCGAAGTGCCCGACGCCCGCTACCGCTGGCTGTACCGCTGGGCGTATTACGGCTTCTACGGCAATCCCCTGCGCGCCGCGCGCATCCTGCGCGACCGGCCCAGCCGGGCCGACATCCCGCTGCGCGCCTGGAAGCTGCTCACCAACGTGGTCTCTTTCCGCCGGGTCAAGGAGGGTGCCGCATGAAAGTGCTTATCCTCACCCCGCAGGCCCTTTACCGGCGCTGGCCCACAACGCCGGACACCACCAAGATGATGACCAACGCCGCGCCGGTCACCATGGCGCAGCTGGCCGGGGCCCTGAAAGGCCACGAGGTGCGCATCCTCGACGGCAACGTGTACGATATCCCGCTGAAGGAGTACGCGGAACATATACGCTGGGCGGACGTGGCCGGCATGAACGTGATGTGCTCCTACGCCGCGCTTAATACCGAGCTGAACCTTAAATTCATAAAGAAGCTGCGCCCGGACCTGCCGGTAGTGATGGGCGGCCATCACCCCACCTTCCAGGACGCCGAGTGGATAGAGCGCGGCGCCGACGCCGTGGTGCGGCGCGAGGGCGAGGTAACTTTCCCCGAGCTGGTGGACGCTCTGGCCGCCGGGCGGGACCTGTCCGGCGTGGCCGGCGTTACCTGGCGGGGGACTAATGGCGAGGTGAACCGCAACCCCGACCGGCCTTTTGTGCAGGACCTGGACACGCTGCCCCTGCCGCGCTGGGACTTGGTAGATTTTTCTGGCTACTATCTTTACCTGCGCCGGGCCGGCAAGTCCGCCTGTGTGGAGACCGGCCGCGGCTGCGAGCAGTCCTGCGCCTTCTGCCAGGTGGGGCCGATGTGGCATAACACCCACCGCTTCAAGAGTACGGAGCGCGTGCTGGCGGAGATGAGGCTCCTCAAAGAGAACGGCGTGACGCAGGTCTTCATTGTGGATGACAATTATGGATCTAAGCTCGATACCACCCGGCAGGCCGCGCTCTACGAGGGCATGCGCAGGGAGAATTTCGGCTTCGAATGGGGCGGCTTCTTCCGCCACGACTATATACGGGCCAACCACGAGCTGATGCTGGCAGCCGCGGCTTCGGGTCTTAAGTTCGTATGCATCGGCTTCGAGAGCGTACAGGGCGCCGACCTGAAAGAATTCAACAAAGGCAACGCCGCTTTCGACGGCGGGGGGTCTTACGAGGAAGAGTACCGCTTCCTGAAAGAGGCGGGCATAACCGTTTTCGGTTTCATGGTGATAGGTTATCCCGGCCAGAGCCAGGCGGCCGCCATGCAGACCATTGAGAACGCCCACTCCTTCTGCGATTACCCGGTGGTGACGGTGTATAAGCCGCTGCCCGGCACGGCCGGCTACCGCAAGACAAAGCAGGACGGCCTGCTGGCCAAAGAGATGTTCTACCACGACTCCTTCACCGTGGCCGTTAAGGGAACAAAACCTATACTGGCCGCCTATAATAAATTTTTCGTGCGCTACGTAGGTAACCCGGTGCGGCTGGTACGCAACCTGCTGGACCCGCGCCTGCGGCGCGTGGAGCTGGCCATCATCCGCTGGTTCGCGCTGGGCATCTTCAACGCCAACCCGGACAACGTCTCGGATTTCCTCTGGTTCCTGTTCAAGGGCCGTAAGTTGGGCGAGGAAGAAGTTATAGAGCACCTGCGCAAAAAATATCTTTCCGAGGAGAATGTGGCGCGCCTCGCGCGCCGCGCCGGCGCATGAACCTGCTCCTCACCACACCATTGCGCCTGGTGTCGCGCTTCATGTCGGCCAACGACTTCCCCATGGTCTGGGGGCCCAACCCGCCCATAACCCTGCCCATGCTGGCCGCCATGGCCGGGCCGCAGTGGAACATAAAGATCTTCGACGCGATGGTGACAAACTTGGACCTGCAGGAGTTCGGACGCTGGGTGAGCGAGGCCGACGCCATAGGTATCACCTGTTCGGCCTCCACTCTGGCGCTCAACGCCGAGATGACCCTGCGCCTCATCCGCCGCCTGCGCCCGGACGTGCCGGTGCTGATGGGCGGGCATCACCCCACCTACTACCCCGCCGAGTGGCTGGCCCGCGGGGCCACCGCCATAGTGCACGGCGAGGGGGAACACACTTTTGCCGAACTGCTGGACCGCATAGAGCGTAAACAGGATTTCTCCGGAGTTAAGGGCATTTCCTTTATGTCCGACGGCCAGACCGTGCGCAACCCGGACCGGGAGCTGATACAGGACCTGGACACGCTGCCTTTCCCGCGCTGGGACCTGATGAACATGGGCGGTTACGGCCAGTTCACCCGCCGGCCCGGGCTTACGGTTTCGGTGGAAAGTTCCCGGGGCTGCACCAACAGCTGCTCTTTCTGCCTGGCCAGCCGCATGTGGAAGAACAAGCAGCGCTACCAGTCTATACCGCGCGTGCTCTCCGACCTGAAGCGCCTGGCGGCCATGGGCGGCACGCAGATGGGTTTCGCCGGGGACGGCTTCGGCAACCCGCCGGACTACCACCTGGAGCTGGCCAACGAGATGGTGAAAAGCGGCATAGACATGGACTGGGTGTCGTTTATGCGCGTGGACTCGCTGCTCAAGGAGCCGCGCCTGGCGCCCGCCATGGCGCGCGCCGGCTGCAAAGCCGTGTTCATCGGTTTCGAATCCCCGCGTCAGGACCTGCTGAAGAAATGGCACAAGGGCCCCGACGGCTGCGCGGAAGCATCCAGTTACCCCGAGGTTTACCGGATGCTCGACAGCCAGGGCATCCTGGTCTTCGGCTTCATGGTGGTAGGCCACCCCGACGAGAAGCCCGAAGAGCTCGCCGAGACCTTCCGCCTGCACTCGCAGTGGTGCGACGTGCCGCTGCCCAACATCATCCAGCCCATGAAGGGCACGCCCGACTACGAGGATTATGAGCGGCGCGGCATGCTGGCCAAGGACATGTTCTACCACGACGTGCGCATCCCCAGCCTGACGGTGGCGCAGAAGAACGGCGAAGAGGCCATGCGCATCTACATGCGCGACACCCTTTTTAAGTACCCGTGGAACCTGCTTTCGGCCAAGAAGACCAAGCGGCAGTTCTTCCGCCAGCTCTACCGGTTCACCGCCGGGGAGATAATGGCCGCCACGCGCGAAGGGCTCAACGACTACAAGCTCATGGTCAAGACGCCGGGCCTGAGCCCCGCCGAGATACAGGACCGCTTTGTTAAAAAATACCTGGCGCCCGAGCGCCTGGACGCCCTGGCGCAAAGGGCGGGGGGCCGCTGATGCGCGTACTGCTGCTTACGCCCCAGCGCTTTGTGCGGCGCTTCCTGGCGGCCAACGAGCTCACCAAGATAGGCGGCGACGTGCCGCCGGTCGGCCTGCTGGTGCTGGCCGCCGCCCTGGACCCGCGCCACCAGGTTACGGTGCTGGACGGCAACGTGCGCACCCGTTCCCCGCGCGAGCTGCGGCAACACATAGAGAAAGCTGACCTGGTAGGCATTAACTGCACCTCGGCCGCCATAGCGCTGAATGCCGAACTCACCCTGCGCTTCATAAAGGGCATACGCCCGGACCTGCCGGTGGTAATGGGCGGCCATCACCCCACCGGACAGTACGCAGGCTGGCTGGCCCGCGGCGCGGACTATGTTATCCCCAACGAGGCCGAGCGCACCTTCCCCGAACTGGTAGAAGCCATCGAAGAGAGGACGGACCCGGCCGCCATTCCCGGCCTGATCTTCTACCGCGACGGCGCGGCCGTGCGCACGCCGGCGCGCCCGCTGCTGGCCTGCCTGGACGAATCCCCGGCTCCGCGCTGGGACCTGGTGGACCTCAGCGACTACAATCTTTTTTACGGCCCGCGCGGCGCCACCGGCGTGGTGGAAGAGTCCCGCGGCTGCAACGGTAAATGCTCTTTCTGTATGGCCAGCAAGATGTGGTCCTACACGCACCGGCACAAGTCCGTAAGCCGCGTGCTGGAAGAGCTGGCCGAGCTGAAGCGGCTGGGTGTTACCAAGTTGCAGTTCGCCGGCGACGGCTTCGGCAGCCCGCCTGCGTACTACATAGAACTTTTTCAGGAGATGGTGCGGCGGGATTTGCGCTTTAGCTGGAGCGCCTTCATGCGCACCGACGCTGTGCTGGAGCGGCCCGAGCTGGCCGAATGGGCGGCGCGCAGCGGCTGCTGCATGGTAGCCGTAGGCTATGAGTCCCCAGACCCGGCCCTGATAGACGCCTGGAAGAAGAGCGAGAAGATCCCCACGCCGATAGAGAAATACGACCAGGTGTACAAGACGCTCGACCGGGCCGGCATCTTTGTGGCCGGTTTCTATATCTCCGGTCATCCCGGCGAGGACCCGGCGCGGGTTTCGGCCAACCTGGACCTGCATTCGCGCTGGTGCGACATTACGCTGATAAACGAACTGCGCGTCATCAAGGGCACGCCGGACTACCACGCCTATAAGAAGGCGGGGCGCATCTCCAAGAGCACTTTCTACCACGACCCGCGTATAGTTTTCCTGGAGGAGGGCCGCGCCGCCGCCGACGCCGCCCGCAACAAATTCAACGGCTGGATGCTTACGCGCTACCCGTTCCGGATGTTCTCCGGCAAAGCCACCCGGCGCGCCTTCTTCCGTCACATGTACGGCTTCCTCATCCGCGAGTCCCTGCGCACCACCCTGGCCGCCGTAAAAGATTTCCTGCTGATGTCCTTCTCCAAAGCCCCGTCGGCCGAGATCCAGGGCGCCGTGATAAACAAATACCTGACCGAAGCCTTCATCGGGGGCTTAGTGCGGCGCTCCGGCCTCGCCGCCCCCCGCGGCCCCCTCTCCGGCCTCCGCCCCGTTATAGATCAGGCCGAGGGTCATGATCACTAAGCTGTTTCCTGTATATCGGTGAAAATTTATGAATAAACAACCAGGCGGATGCGGGGACTCCTGCTGCGGCAAACCCCCGCATGGCGGCGACAGCATTGCCTGCCCGCTTTGCGGGAAGACGGGCGAGGTGGTGCGCGGGAGCACGGTGCGTAAGCTGCTCAAGCCCGGCCACGCGGCGACGGCGGACAGGTACCTGATCTGCCGAACGCCCGATTGCGCCGTGGTCTATTTCCACCCGAAGGGCGGCCTGTTCCGGCAGGAGGACGTGCGCGTCCCGGTATATTTCAAAACCGGGGCGGCGCCCGTGTACGCCTGCTACTGCGCGGGGGTCACTAAAGCCCAGGTGGTGCACGCCGTCAGCAAGACCGGGGCTACGCGCTGGGCCTCTATCATTAAGGAAATAACCGGAGCGGTGCCGAAATGCCGCTGCGAAGAGACAAATCCGCTGGGCGTTTGCTGCTCCGGGAACGCCTACGCGGCGGCGATAGCCGAATCGTCCGCCAAGCCCGTGCCCGTTAAGAAGTCCAAAGACCCGCTGCACGGCCTTACGCTGGAGACCATCCTTAGCTATATGCTCGAGGTGCACGGCTGGGAAGGGCTGTGGAACCGCATTCCCATCCGCTGTTTCCAGTACGATCCCAGTATAAAATCCAGCCTCGTTTTTTTGCGAAAAAATCCCTGGGCCCGCGAGAAGCTTGAGAACTGGTATATCTGCGAGGTCCCGAAGCCTAAAAAGTTTTAATATGAACCTTAAAATAATACCAGCGCGGACCGCCGACGATTGCGAAAAGGGTTACGACAGGGAGCCATGGGCCAGGTTCGCGCGCCGCATTATCAGGAATCCCTTTGTTAAGGAGTTCCTGGCGCAGAGGGACGGGGGGAAATGCGCCTGGTGCGGAGAAACTATCGCTGACTCGCCGGGTGTGCACCACACCTCCTATGACCACTCCTGCACTTTTGCCGGGACCATCGAGGTAAGACAGCAGACAGTGCAGCGCCACGCAAAAAAACGCCTGGCCCCGGACTGCCGGAGCTGCCGTGGCGATAACCAGGCGCGTTTCGACGCCTGCATGAGCAAGCTGGTCCCGGTGCACAGCCTGTGCAATAAAGAGATCTCAGACCGGCAGACGCGTCCTTAAGGGGAAACAAGATGGGAATATTCTTCCGCCTGCTCTGGCTGCTGCCGGTCTCGCTAATAGTCGCCTATATAGGCGCAGGGTCCCTTATAAAATTTGTCCAGGAACTCCCGCATAGCTTGCATCCCGCGTGGATCCTGCCCCCGGCGGTAGCCGGACTTTCCGCGTACATGCTCTACAGGGCTTGGCGCGAAACCCGGCGCGCCTGGCGCGGGGAGATCGCTATCCCGGCAGGCCAGAGCTTTCTGCAGGCAGCCTTTGTCTACGGGGCCTTCGGCTTAATGGTCTTCGGAGTCCTCAGCATGTTGGCCCCCGTGGCGCGTGTCGGAGCACACGGCGCCACCATGGTCGACATTGCAAAGATCCGGGAGGCGCTCGAGCAGCGCAAGCAGGAGGCCGGGGCCTATCCTGTAGAAAGGGGCGACCTGGAGCGGTTGACCTCGTCAGCGGCGCCGAAAGGGCTGTGGCATTCGTGGTTCGGCAAGTATCAGCATCCGAAAACGAAGGAAATAGCCTTTTACGACCAGCCCGCCGCCAGCGACAGCGGCAAATGGGCCTACATAAACAACCCGGCCAGTCCCGGGTTCGGGAGCTTCTACATAGACTGCACGCATGAGAACTGGGACGGCCACGGCGAAAGCTGGTCTTCTTACTAAAGTGGAAGCTTGGGCGATACCTGCCCGGCTCCGGGATAGCGGAAAATATGGGTAAAAAAGATAAGAATAAAACCGTATTCCTGCATGATAAGGCTGAGATAGCCGCTTATCTGCGCAAGGACGCTCCGCTGAATATTTACAGTCTGGGCGACCTGGACGATTTCTTCTGGGAGCATACAAGTTGGCTGGCGCTGAAAAGCGCCGGCGAGATAAAGAGCCTGGCCCTGCTCTATACGGGCAGTTCGGTCCCAACCCTGCTGGCCCTGTGCGGCGCCGGCGGGCGCGCCCGGGCGCTGGAACTGATAGCCGCTTCGTCCCACTTGCTGCCTGAGAGTTTCTACGCGCATCTGTCGCCGGGTCTTGCGGGCGGCCTGGCCAAGACCTGCGCGCTTGAAAGCCACGGTCTGCACCATAAGATGGCCCTTGTCGATAAACAGCGCGCCCTGGCCGCCGACGCTTCCGGTACCGCGGCGCTTTGCGCGGGGGACTTGCCTGCCCTGCTGAAATTTTACGCCAAGAGCTACCCCGGCAACTGGTTCGAGCCCCGCATGCTGGCTACGGGCATGTATTACGGCGTCTGGGAAAGCGGCAAGCTCGCCGCCGCCGCCGGGGTGCACGTATATTCCAGGAAATACAAAGCGGCCGCCCTGGGGAATATTACCGTGCGCCCCGACCTGCGCGGCAGAGGCCTGGGCAAAAAGGTCACCGCCCGCGTCTGCCGCGAGCTCCTTAAAAGAACGGAGCTGATAGGTTTGAACGTGGCCGCCGGGAACGCCTCCGCCATAGCCTGCTACCGCAGCCTCGGCTTCGAGAAAACTCACGCCTACGAAGAATACTACGCCAAGCGTAAGGTATGCAGGGGACGTTGATCCTTAATTCCTAAAATAAAAAGAGCCCCGGGTTTAATCCGGGGCTCTTTGGTTTAGCGGTGCGCTACTGCAGCACGCTGATGGTTTCCGTGCGGCCCTTTTCCAGGTAGTCGCCGGTGTGGACATCGCTTATCACCTTGAAGCCCCACTTCGCGAAATACTTCCTGGTCTTGGCGCGGTCCTCGCCGGCGTCCTTGTCGCCACCGAAATCCGCCGCCTTGAAGGTTATGACCGGCGCCGGCTTGTTCCAGTTGATCGGGAATTCGAAGAATTTCACGCCTTTGGAGGAGTCGAACATCCTGTCCTCCACCAGCTCCACGCCCACCTGTACCTTGGTGCCCCAGTAGGCTATGTCGCTCTTTTCACCGAGCTTCAGCGTGAACTCGCCGCTCAGCTGATCGTAGGAGAAGGACTGCAGCTCCAGGAAGGCCGCGTCGGGGGCCACCGGCTTCCTGCGCAGGGGCGTCAGCTCCAGCGCGAAGCCGTCGCGGTTGTCGGAAAGGAAGCGGACTTTTTCGTCGTAGACGAACGGGCTGTTTATGGAGTACGCCCCCTTCTTCTTTACAAAGTCGTAGCAGAGGGTGAAGACCTCGGCCTCGCCGTCCTTGAGCTCGCGGAAATGCAGCGTCACTTCGGCGCGGGCGTTGTGATAAGAAAGGGTTTGCCAGTGGCACTGCTCCACCCCGTAATTATTGGGGGCGCAAATTTCCTGGGAGTAAGAGCTGGAGAAATTGGCCCAAAGGAAACGCTCCGGGCCGTCCTTGTCTATCTGACGGATGTCGTAGCACTGCCTCTCAGGGTAAAACTTCGGCTGCTGGTTGATATAAGCCTTGGACGCCTCCGGAACGGAGACCTGTACGTATTTCTCCACCGCTTCTTTTACTGTTAGTTGTGCGCCGCCGCGGCCGTCGAAGTCGGCCGCATAGCCGGCCGCTGCCAGCGAAGCCAGTATGAAAACCGCCGCTGCCGCTGTCTCTATCGCATAACTCTTTTTCATCGCTATTCTCCTGTAAGGGGTTTGTGCTGCGCTCAAAACAGAGCAATATTTGTGCCAGCGAGGATATAGCGGTAGAGCCTGGTATGTTAAGGTTGTGGAAAGAAAAACTTTTCGCTGGAAAATGTGTATTTTCAGGCGAGCAGGGGGAGGCAGCGTCACCCGGGGCTATGGCGCCGCGGCCCCGGTGAGGCAGCCCTCAGGGAGCGGGGTCCGCAGGGTCAAGGCCTGAATTTCAGGGTCAGCGCGAACTCTTTGCCGTAATGCATCGGGACGCGGAACTCGAGGAAACGCAGGCCGCCGCGACAATAGGTTTTGTCGGGCTCGGGCGCGCAGGAGACCAGCTCCGCCTTTTCGGGGATGACCGCCAGCCTGGCCCCGGAACCGAGACCGTGGAAGGTCTCCCGCAGCGCCAGCTCCACCGCGCCGCCGGGGCGGCGGATGAAGTTTTTTTCAGTGTCACCCTCGGCGGCTATCAGCTCGTAGTTCTTTTCCCGGAGGGTGTCCATTTTTATTTCGGTTTTCACCCCTTCGGGCGACTTGCGGTATTTCACCTTCAGTATCTCCCCGGAAGAATCGGAGAAGGAACTGAGGGGCATGAAATCCAGGGTCAGTTCGAGCGGCGCGTTGGGGGCTCGCATCCGGTCCGCTATCACGCCCTTGCAGTAGAGCATGCGCGGTTCCCCGGAAGCGGGCCAGAAGAAAACCTTGGTGTTGTTGGTCATGCCGCCCGCCACCACCGGGGAGGTAGCCAGGGTAAAAAGGTTCCCTCTTTCCAACCTGACGGCCGCGGCCAGCACTTCCGGCGGCAGTTCCTCGAAACTCTCCGCCGGAATATCCATCTCGCCGATCAGCGCGGCGGTCTCCTGCGTGGTCCTGAACACGCTCTCCGGGGCGAGGCTCCTGGCTATCTCCAGGTTCTTCAGCGCGCGCGCTTTATCTCCCGCCCTCTCGTAGAGGTAGTAGAGTCCCTTATAGAACGACGGCTTCGTCTCGTCGGGCATTAGGCCTATGGCCTTGCGCAGCTCTCCGGCGGCCTCGCGGGGCCTGTCATCCATCGACAGCGCCCAGGCCTTGAAGATGGCCAAGATGTCGTTGCCGGGGCTTACTTTCTCCGCGGCGGAGATCTCCTTGAGGGCCTCGCCCGGCCTGGCGCTCCTGATAAGCTTTTCTATGATAGAAATCCTGAGCGCCACGATGTCAGGACGCCGCGCTATCAGCTTCTTGAGTTCAGCGTTATCCTTGTCCCTCCCGTCTTCCAGGTCTAACATCGAGATGAAGATATCGTATCCTTCTACCAATTTACCGGCCCGGGCGGCGTACTCCATGGCGCGCGGCCTGTCGCCGGAGAACAGCAACATACGGGACGTCAGGATATGCAGGTACGGGTTCTTGTCCGCCTCCAGGCACGCCACCATCCGCTCCAGCCAGTCTTTCTCGCCGCGGACCTTGCCGAGCAGGGCCCTGGCCCTGGCGGCGGCGGCCCCGCCGCCCTCGCCCAGCCGCTTGAGCAGCGGCAGTCTCTCCCGCAGGACCTTGTCGGCCCAGAGGATGTGGGAGTTCAGGATAAGCGCCATCGTGTAGAGGTCCACGTTCTGCGGGTCCAGCTTCAGCCCGCGCCTCACCTGCTCTATCGCCTCGGAGATATTGATCTCCAGGTAAAGCTTCAGGGCCTTGTCCAGCAGCCGCCTGGCCACGGCCTTATCTTCAGGGGGCACCGGCGGCAGCGCCTGGGCCTCTCTCTCCGGCGCCTCGCCGACCATCTTCCTCAGGCCGTCCAGCACCCGGGCCCCGAGGCCGCCTTTGAGATTGAGGCGCACCGCGTCGGCGAACTCGCGCGCGTCGCGGAACCGGCCGCGCGGCTCCCGGGCCAGGGCCTTCAGCAGTATCCCTTCCAGCTGGGGCTGCACTTTGGGATTCAGCGACGAAGGCCGCCTTATCTCTTTTTTAAGCACGGAATTTATGAACGCGGCGGTATTGCCGGCGGCCGCGTCCCTGCCGAAGGGATGCTCCCCGGTCAGCAGTTCGTAGAAGACCAGCGCCAGCGAGTACAGGTCGCTCTTCGCGGTGGCCTTCTCCCCGGAGAAAAGCTCCGGCGCCGCGTACTTCAGCGTGCCGATAAAATGGCTGGTCTCGGTCAGGCTCTCGGAGTCCATCACCTTGGCCAGGCCGAAGTCGGCCAGCTTAACGCCGTTCCTGGACAGCAGCAGGTTGGAGGGTTTTATGTCGCGGTGCAGCACGCCGCCGGAATGCGCTTCGTAGAGGGCGTCGGCGGCGTTGGCCATCAGCAGGGCGGCCCGGCCGGCGTAGTCCTCCTCCTCAAGCGGGCACTTGAGGAACTTGCGCAGGAAATAGGGGGTGTCGTCATCGGGCGCGGCCTCTTCGGCGTAGCCGAAATTCCTGAGCTCCTCCGGGTCGGTGTTGCGAACGGCCCGCAGGCGCTCGAGGAAATCGTGCAGGGACCTGCCCTCCACGTATTCCATCACGAAGTAGGGCAGCCCGCTGTGCTCTCCGAAAGAATGCACCTTCACGATGCCGGGGTGGCTGAGCATGGCCATGGCCGACGCTTCCTTGAGGAAGCGCCTCTTGCCCATGGCGCTCGCGGCCTCGGGCAGGACCATCTTTACCGCGACCTTGCGCTCGAGCGCCGGGTCGTAGGCCTCGTAGACCACGCCCATGCCACCCCGGCCCAGCTCGCGCAGGACTTCGAGGCCGTTTATCTCTTTTGGTTCTCCCGTCATATCCTTTCTAGATTATCCCAAAATAAGCGCGTTAATACACGGTTCAGGGGACCCCGGAATAACAGAACCGCCGGGTTTTCCCGGCGGTTCTGTTTCGTTTGCAGCTGACAGTTAAACTAGCTCCAGCGGTCTTCTTTGCCCCAGTTCAGGGCTAAAATGCCGCCGGCGAAAAGCAGGACGCTGACCACGGCCACGCCCATGGACGGCGCGCGGGACACGGCCTCCGCGGGGCTGAAGTAAAGATACATTTCATAGCTCACGCCGATAAGCCCGGCTACCGCGCCGACGGCGGCGGCAAGCTTTACCATGAGAAGTTTAGTGTCCCGCGCCGGCGGCGCGGCCGGGGCCGGAGCGGGCCTGTCCACCTTCACCCCGGACTCTCCGCCGGCAAGGCCGAGCAGTTTCTTCACGAGGGCCAGTTCTTGCGCGTCCAGCCAGACGCCCCCGCAGGTCTCGCATTTATCCACCAGCAGGAGCGGGTTTACCAGGCCCCCGCGGGACATTTTCACCTTGCAGGAGGGGCAGTTATGGCCTTCGGGCTTGGGATTTATGAGTTGAAGGTCCGCCTGGGCGCTCCCCTGCGATTGCTTGAGCAGGGCTTCCAGTTCGCCCTTCTCGAACCAGATCCCGGAGCAGCCCGGGCAGACGTCCAGCGGGATATTCCCCAGCGCGGGGGTTTCAACTAAAACTTCGGAAGGACATTTGGGGCAATTGATCATAAGGTTAACGCCGATCTCCTCTTGGTATTTCCGGCCACGGCCAGACCGCCGAAGCCCGACCGCTATATTCTAACTTTTAATCTCCGCCGCATGTCCACTATCGCGAAAGCGCGGCCGGTTTTTGATATTATAAATAAAACGCGCGCCGTTACGCCGAAAATTAAAAAAACGCGCCGAGGGAAGGAAAGGGCCGCAGGGTGCCTGTCAGTCTACGTATGTTCGAGCGCGCTAAAGATTTTTACAACAAGCACGAACCGGCCTGCACGGCGGGCTTTTTCGTCGCCGGCTTCCTGTTCGACGTCCTCGCCGTGGGGCGCATAGACAAGCTGCACAACATCATCCACCAGGCGACCTACCTTACACTGTGCGCCTGGCTGACCGGGCTGGAGCTGCGCGAGACCTACGGCGGCTTTGTCCCGCCCGAGCGCCTGAAGACGGCCTGGCGCTACCATGCCGGCGCCACGCATTTCATGCTCGGCACCCTGCTGAATATTTACACCCTTTTCTATTTCAAGAGCGCTTCGCTGGGCACCTCGCTGCTGTTCCTGGCGGGCCTGACCGCCCTGATCGCCGTGAACGAGCTGAAGCCTTTCAGGAACTCGGGCACCCTGCTGCGGATGAGCCTGTTCAGCCTTTGCTTGGTGTCCTATTTTACCTACCTCGTGCCCACTTTGATGGGCCGCATCGGCGCCCTGCCTTTCCTGGGCTCCATGATCGGCGCTTCGGCCTGCGCCGCCCTCCTGGCCTGGCGGCTTAAAGCGCGCCTGCCGGAACAGGCGCTGGCGGTGCACAGGCATACGGTCTATCCCTTCGTTGCCGTAGCCGCCATGTTCACCATCCTCTATTTCGCAAAAGTAATCCCGCCCGTGCCGCTGTCCATCTCCGAGCTGGGCGTCTACCACGGCGTCAGCCGCAAGGAGAACGGTTTTGAGCTGGTCTCCATGCGGCCCCGCTGGAAGTTCTGGCAGCGCGGCGACCAGACCTTCCTGGCGCGGCCCGGCGACACCCTCTATTGCTGGGCCGCGGTTTTTGCGCCGACCAATTTCCGGGAGCGCCTCGCCGTGCGCTGGCGGTACCGCGGCCCGGACGGCTGGAGCGAGTCCGACACTATCCCCATGCCCATAGCGGGCGGTCGCGACGGCGGCTGGCGGGGGTTCACGTCCAAGGCTAACTACAAGCCCGGCCGCTGGCGGGTGGAGATAATAACTTCGGATGGCAGGGAGCTCGGGCGCATAGACATAACGGTCAAGTCCGACGAGTCTACGGACCAGCGCGAACAGCGCATCCTTTTGCGCTGAAGCGGCGGTTTACTCCGCGTCTACCACTTCGCACCTGCCGGTATTGTGGCTTTTTTTGTAGCAGGTCGCTTTGCAGTAGCAAATGTCGGGTTCGAGATTCGGGTACAGCACCTCGCATTTATACCAATTGCAGGTATAGGTGACCTCCACCTCGCAGACGCGGACCTTGCCGAAAGAAACAGCTCCCTGGCGGTATTCTATGTCGGAAGTGACATAGGGCACGTTGGTGGTGGAGCAGGAAGTCCAGCCGTAGTTGGGGCCGTCCATGCCGGGTCGGCCCCCGAAAGCCACAGTGCGCACCAGGCCGGATCCCGCGTCGCGCAGCAGCGCCAGGTAAAGCGCCGTCATTATGGCCGATAATTTAGGGTCCGCAGATACGCCGCTGACCGAGTGCCGGCCGAAGGTCAGCCCCCCGGCGCCGGTAGCCAGTCTAAACCCTTCCTCCCCGCCGGGCCCGGAAACGAGAGCTAGCTCTCGGGGGGCGGTCCCGGCGGGCCCGTCATGAACTCTGCCGGTAAAGCTGTACTGCGGGCCGTTTCTTTCCAGCGTGAGCGACGTATTGCCGGAAGTAGAAGTATAGGTGAAGCGGAGGCCGCGCAGGGCCGTTATCTTTCCGGTTTCAGCCGCGCCCCCTGCCGCTATCCGGGCGGTCATGTCGTCCCCGGACCCGTAGACGGATACTGTGTCTCCGGAGTTGGTGTCTAAAGCTGTCATTGAGTTCTCAATGCGGAAATCGGCGCGTATGCGGAAGTTGACCGGAATTTTTACCGCGTCCTTTTCCGCCGCCAGGCCGCGGACCGGGGCCGCGGGGGGAGTAAATTCCTCCAGGGCCTGTAAAAATCCCTTTCCGCCGCCGAAAGTTTCGCCGAAGGCTCCTCCCGATTGCTGCGCTGTCGCCGAACCGGCCAGCGCCAGGACGATAACCGCTGTATGTATGGCGAAATTTTTCATGTGTTTCTCCCTAAAATACCGCACAAAACACAGAGCAATTTACATGCCAGACATATCTCGCCTGGCCTAATGCCTCCGGAGCCTTAGGCTTTAGGGGTGAGCTTTTTCTTTTTGAGGTTTTTGAGGAAGTCCACGAACCAGAGTTCGGGCATGAAGGTGATCCAGCCGCGCTGCACGCGCAGCCAGGCGATGGGGCGGTAGACGGCGAACAGCACGGTAAGCGGCAGGTTCAGCTCTACGAAAGGGTCCTTCATGTGGTCGAGGAACTTGGCTATGCGGGAGATGCGCTCGAGGAAGAGCTTGATCTCGGGCTTCGAGTCGTAGAGGTGAGAATAGTCCCAGTGGTAGGCGCCCCATTCTTCCAGCGAAGCCGGGAATTTTGAACCGGCTTTTTTTACGGTCTCATAGAGCTCGGTGCCGGGGTAAGGGGTGTAGTTGAAGAAGCGCTCCACGTGGAAGTTGCGGCCCAGGCGCATGGTGTCGAGCGCAAAGGTGATGGTCTGGCGCATCTCGGCCATGGTCTCGGTGGGAAAGCCGAGGATGAAGAAGCAGGACATGTCTATCTTGCGGCCTTTGAAGCGTTCCAGCTGCCGGCGCACCTGCGCTATGGTGCCGCGTTTTTTAAGGATCTCGGAGCGGACGCGGTCGGAGGCCGACTCCACGCCGATAGCCAGCGCGTCCACGCCGGCCGACTCCAGGAAATCCAGGTCCGCGTCGGACATGCGCTCCAGGCTCTCCACGTCGGCGCCGTGCAGCAGGCAGCGCAGGCCCAGCTTTTTTATGCCGTCCACTATGGCCATGGCGCGTGGCTGGTCTATGAAGAAATTATCGTCCCAGAGGAACACCGCGTCCAGGCGGTGCGTGTCCCTGAGTGCGGCTATTTCGCTCAGCACTTTCCCGGCGGAGGCGGCGCGCCAGCGGCCGCCGTTGAAATTATTGTTGTAGCAGTAGGAACAGCGGTACGGGCAGCCGCGGCTGGACTGGTAGAACAGCGTGCGCTTGCCGCCGTTGTAGAGCTGTATGTACTTCTCCATGTCCACCAGGTGGTAGGGGATGGGGGGGAGCGTATCCATCTCCAGCAGGGCGGCGCGGGGCGTATGCCTGGGCTTGCCATCCGCCTTATGCCAGACGCCGGGGATGCCGGCGGTATCCTGGCCCGCCGCCAGCCTGCGGGCGAGTTCCGCTAGGGCAGCCTCGCCTTCGCCTTCTATCACATAGTCGGCCAGCTCGTGGGAGACGGTCTGCTCCGGCAGCAGCGAGGCGTGCATGCCGCCCCAAATTATCGGGGCCTTGCTGTGCCGGCGCGCCTCGCGCAGGGCGGAGAGGGCGTTGAGGATCATCTCGCCGGTCATGGCGGTAACGCCCACGGCCACGGTGCCGGCGTCGAGAGCTTTGGCCAGGCTGGCGCGCCAATCCTTGTCGGCGCGCTGGTCTATGATGCGGATGTCCAGCTCGGCGCAGATCACGGAGGCGGCGCACAGCAACCCTATGGGGGGCGTGGGGTGGCCGCGGAACATGTCCATGTCCCCGATGACCGGCTGTATGAGTACGAGGTTATGTTTCATCCGTGATTAGAACTCAAATTGTATCAATTTTGTAAGATAATCCTGTCCTATGAAAAAGCTGCTCGCCCACAGGGCGGTTACCCTCTCTCTGTCTTTCCTGCCGCTGGTGGTTTTCCTGCGGATTTCTTACCATTACGGCTACACCGATCCGGGCTGGATGAAGGGCTTTCTCACGGGTTCCGCGCTGGTGCTGTTGATAATCCTGGCCCACGCTGCGTCGCGCCTGCGCCTGCGGGACCTGCTCTTCGCCGCGGCCCTGCTGCTGCTCTCCGGCGCCATAGCTTTCCTTGCCGACCTGACGCCCATGCTGACGGCCTATCGGCGCTTCCAGGGCTCGGTGTTCATGCTCTGGTACCTGCTGGTGCGGGCGGCGTTCGCCTTCGCGCCCGGGCTTATCTCCGGTTTTGTATACGACCCTTACGCGGCGGTCCCCGTCCGCGCCGCCCTCCTGGCCGCGGCGGTGTTCGCCTGGTCCCTCATTTTCAGCGGCATAGTGGTTTCCATCGTGCTGCCGCTGATAGTGATGACCGCGCTGCTTTACCATGCCGAAAAAGATCCGGCGGCCTGAGGGCCGCCGGGATCCGGTTCAAACCTGAAAGTGTTTCCGCCTACATGCCCGCGCTCTTCATCGCGGCGACGATCTCCTTGTTCCTCATGAACCAGCGCCACACGGCCCCGCTGCGCAGGTTCTCGGCGCTGAGCAGGGTTATGCCCACGTCTATGCCGATCACGTCCGGGTTCACCCAGCCGGTGGTCGGGTTGAAGGCGTCGGTAAAGCCGTACTTCCCGTAAGCCTTGCCGCCGCCGTAGGCTTTCATGGCCTTCAGCGCCGGCAGCGACAGCTCGGGGGTGAACATCAGCGAACCGCCGGCGGCGCAGGGGACCACGGTGCCGTCTATGTCGGGGGTGGCCGGCGGCCCGCCCCAGACAGTATAGCCGGAGGGCCCGTCGGAGGCGGTGACGCCCCACATGTCGGGGCCGTAGCCGTGAAAGCGGGGCGCCAGGTCCACGCACATGGCGCGGTTGGCCCTAGTGGCCAGCACCGAGTTCTTGAACCAGTCCGTGCCCGCGTCGTCGCGGCCGCGGAAATCCACCCAGGCATGGGAGTACTGGTGCAGGAAGAGCGGCGGCGAGCCGCTGATGTACTTGAACTCCCCGTAGGTCACCGTCGGGCGCTTCCAGGCCCGCCAGGAGGAGGCGGGCAGCGGGCCGGAGGGCGCGCCCAGGCCCAGCAGGTAAAGGAGCATCGCCTCGGAATGTTCCTCCCACCGGGAGGCGAGGAAGCCTTTTTCCGGGGTCCAGCCGTGGGAGAGCAGCTCCTTGTCGCCGTTGAGCATCCAGCGGAAGTCCAGGCGGGAGTAGATCTTGTCCGCCAGGGCAGTTATTTTGCGGTCCCCGGAGAAGCATTGCCGGGCGGTCATGACGCCGCCCATCAGCAGGGCCGTGTCTATGGTGGAGATCTCGCTGTTCCAGGCCCGCGCCCCGGTGCGCGCGTCCATCCAGTGGTAGAACCAGCCGCGCTTGTGCGCGGCCTTGCCGGCGAAGAACTCCAGGGTCTTGCGCGCCCGGGCGGCGGCTTCGGGGGCGGGCAGCCAGCCGCGCGACGCGGCCACGCAGAGGGCCGACAGGCCGAAGCCGGTGGAGGCGGAGCTGGCCACGGAGGCGTTGGGCCCCTCGGCCGGAGAGCCGTCGGCGCGGGCCCGGTCCAGCACCAGGCCGGTCCCGGGGTCGGAGTTCTCGGCGAAGTAGAGGAACGAGGCGCGCGACAGGTCCTCCAGGAACTGTTCGTCCGCGGCCGACAGCTCCGCGGCCAGCGCGGGCGCCGCCGGCGCCCAGGCCGCGAGCGCCGCGAGGGCGGTTAAGAAAGAAAGCCTGAGTAGTCTTTTTATCACGGTAGCACCTCGAAGGAAACCTCAAGCCCGGCGGCCGATGAACTGCCAACGTAAACCTTGAAGGTCCCGGGCTCCACGGCAAAGCCGCCGGCGTAATGCCAGCCCAGCTCGGCCGGGGTCAGCTCGAACCGCAGCGTGCGGCTTTCGCCGGGGGCCAGCGTAACGCGCTCAAAGCCTTTCAGCTCGCGCAGCGGCCTGGTCTCGGAGCCGGCCGGGTCCCTGATGTAAAGCTGCGCCACCTCGTCGCCGGCGCGGGCCGAGACGTTCTTCACGTCCACGCTTACCAGCGCCTTGCCGTCCGGCTTTATGCTCGCCGGGGAGACCAGCAGGTTGCTGAAGGTAAACGAGCTGTAGCTCAGGCCGTAGCCGAAAGGATACAGCGGCGTTGAGGAGGAGTCGATGTAGCGGGAGGAGTATTTTTCCGTAAGGCTGGTGGGGCGGCCGGTGGCGCGGTGCGCGTAATAGATGGGCACCTGGCCGACGCTGCGCGGGAAGGTGACCGGCAGTTTGCCTCCGGGGTTGGCCAGGCCGAACAGGGCCTGGGCCACGGCCAGGCCGCCGCGCGTGCCGGGCTGCCAGGCCTCGAGGATGGCGGGGATATTTGCGTCCAGCCAGCCCAGTTCCAGCGGCCTGCCGTTAAAGAGTACCGCCACCACGGGCCGGCCGGTTTTCTTGAGGCGTTCCAGCAGTTCCCGCTGGCGGCCGGGCAGGGCGAGGGAGACGCGGGAGGCGGCCTCGCCGGACATCAGCGCGGATTCCCCGACGGCCACTATTATCACGTCGGCCCCGGCCGCGGCGGACACGGCCGCTTTAAGCTCTTTCTCGGAGGCGTCGCCGGTATAGCAGCCGCTGGAATAGACCACCCGGGTGCCGGGCGAAACCACGGCTTTAATGCCTTCCAGCAGGGTAACCGCGTCGGCCGGTTTGCCGTCGGCCGCCCAGGAACCCAGCATGTCCTCGCGGCTGTCGGCCAGTTTGCCTATTACCGCCACTTTGCGGCTGCCCGGGTCCAGCGGGAGCAGCGCGCCCTCGTTCTTGAGCAGCACCAGGGACTTCAGGGCGGCGTCCAGCGCCAGCCGCAGCTTCTCCGGCGTCAGCAGGGTTTTAGCCTCCAGCGCCGGGTCGATATAGGGGTGTTCAAAGATTCCGGCGCGGAACTTCATCTCCAGCACGCGCAGCGCCGAGGCGTCCAGGTCCGCGGCGCGCAGCCGGCCGGCGGCCAGCGCGGCCGGGCCCTTGTCGCGGTACAGGGTGCTCACCATCTCCATGTCCACGCCGGCGGAAAGAGCCTTTACGGCCGCGTCCTCGTCGTCGGCGGCCAGGCCGTGGGCTATCAGTTCCTTTACCGAGGTATAGTCGCTGACCACGAAACCCTTGAAGCCCCACTCGCCCCGCAGCACCCCGGCGATATTGGCTTTATGCGCCGTGCTCGGGACGCCGTTAAGGTCGTTGAAGGCGGTCATGAAGGTAGCCGCTCCGGCGTCGACGGCCGCTTTGAAGGGCGGAAAATAGACGTTGCGCAGCGCGGAGGGGGAGATGTCGGTGCTGTTGTAGTCCCGGCCCGCCTCGGCCGCGCCGTAGCCGGCCCAGTGCTTGGCGCAGGCCATCAGCCTGCCGGGCGCGGCAAAGTCCGCGCCCTGGAAACCGCGCACCCTGGCCGCGGCTAACTTTGAGCCGAGGTAGGCGTCCTCGCCGGAGCCTTCCACTATGCGGCCCCAGCGCGGGTCGCGGGCGATGTCCACCATGGGGGCGAAAGTCCACTTGAGGCCCACGGCGTAAGCCTCCTCGGCCGCGGCCGCCGCGGCCCGCTCGGCCAGCGCCGGGTCCCACTGCGCGCTCTCGGCCAGCGGGACGGGGAAAATGGTGCGGTAGCCGTGGATCACGTCGAAGGCGAACAGCACGGGCACGCCCAGGCGGGAATTCTCCACGGCTTCTTTCTGCAGCGCGTTGGCGTGGGGAGCGGTGCGCACGTTCAGCGTGGAGCCCAGGCGGCCTTCGCGCGCCAGTTTGGGGAATTCTTCGCGGTAGGCGCCGGTGTCCCAGAGGCCGTCCAGCTGCTGCAGCTGGCCCAGTTTTTCTTCCGTGGTCATGCGGCCCAGCAGGTCGGCCGCGCGGGCGGCGGGAGCGGCGGCCGGGTCTTTATAAACCGGGAGTTCCGCGCCGGTGGCGGGGGCTAGCGCCCCGAATGCCAAAGCCGCGGCCAAAACGCTGATCTTTAAGTTTTTCATGCCGTCTCCGTATGCCTGTTTCGATTATTATATACTATGCGCGAATTGTTATCATATGCTGAACCGGACCCGGCGGGCCGGGGACCGCGTTTTTCAAGGAGCTTTATGAACGGCATAGGCATAGATATCGGCGGCACGAACACCAAGATCATAGTTGTAGACGGGCGCGGCCGGCTGCTGCACGAGGAGCGGTTCCGCACCCTGCCCGCCGACGGCTACCGGGATTTCATCAGCCGCCTGGCCGCCTGCGTGAAGCGCCTGAAGAAGGAGTGGAGCCCCGTCTCCATCGGCATCGGGGCGGCCGGCGACATGGACCCGGAGAAAGGGATACTGCGGTTCTCGCCCAACCTGCGCTGGCCCAGCGTGCCGATCTCCGGCCCGCTTAAAAAGCTGACGGGCCTGCCCTGCGCCATAGAGAACGACGCCAACATGGCCGCCTGGGGCGCCTATGAAATGGAACTTAAGAGGAAATACCCCAACGTGCTGACCGTGACCCTCGGCACCGGCATCGGCGGGGGGCTGATAGTTAACGGCGCGCTCTACCACGGCGCCACCGGCTCGGCCGGCGAAATAGGACACAACAAGATAGAGCCGGGCGGCGCGCCCTGCAGCTGCGGGGCCAGGGGCTGCATGGAAGCCTATTGCGGCAACTACGCCATAATCCGCGAGGCTAAGAAGATTATAAAGAACGTGCCGGCCTTCGTAAAAAAGTACGCGCCGGCCGGCCACACAGAACTGGACCCGCTGTGCCTTACCCGGGCGGCCGACGGGGGCCACCGCGGGGCGCTGAAAGTCTGGCACGATATGGGCGAAAAGCTGGGCCGGGGCCTGGCCGACATGATACTGCTGTTTAATCCGGATTGCGTGCTGTTCACCGGCGGCGTTTCCGGCGCGGCGCGGCATTTCATGGGCCCGATGAAGAAGGTGTTCGCAGCCCAGCAGATAGCCAGGCCTTTTGGCGCGGTTAAGTTCGCGGTGGCGCGCAACGCCGACGCCGGGGTTTACGGCGCCGCGCTGCTGGGCATGGAGCTGGCCCGCCGGCGCTGACCAACGCGGCCGGGGCGGGGCCTACCAGACGTAGGTGCCCGCCGCGCCCGCCGCCAGGCTGGCCGTAAATCTTTTCCCGCCCCAATCCACGCCGAAGGTCCTGGCGGTCTCACCAGAATTCAGAACGATCAGCGCTGTCCTGCCCGACGGGGTTTTGAAGGCCGCGTTGGGCAGCCCGGCGGGGCTGTCCGAGCCTATCCGCACCGAACCGGGCCGCACAAACCTGGCCGCGTGGGCGATGACGTAGTAGGCGGGGTTGCGCTGTATGCCGTCGCCGATGGTCACCGCGCCCAGGCAGGCGTCGCAGCCGCCCGGGGTATGCGGGCCGTACGCCGGGTCGGAGGCCAGGTTCCATTCCAGCACGGTCTTCGCCCAGTTCCTGGACGCCCCTATCAGCACTTCCCCTACATGCCATTTGAAGTCACCGGCCAGGTCGCCGGGGGCCCCCACCCATTGCTCGGTGAAATAAATGTTCTTGTCCGGGTGCGCGTCGCGCACGCTGGTCATGGCGGCCACGCCGCCGTCGTAAAGGTGGAAGGCGGAGCCGTCTATGTAGCGGCGGGTCTCCGGGTCGTTCAGGATAGAGACGGGGTAGCCCGGCTCGTCGCAGTTATGGTCGTAGATGATGATCTTCGTCTTAAGGCCCGCTTTCGCGAAGGCCGGGCCCAGGTGGTCCCGCACGAACTGCGCCTGCTTGGCCGGCGGCATCACCATGCTGGGATTGTTGTCGGGGTTTAGCGGTTCGTTCTGCACCGTGACGGCGTCTATGTTTATGCCCTCCGCGCGCATGCCCTGCACGTACTTTACAAAGTAGGCCGCGTAGACGGGGAAGTTGGAAGGCTTAAGGGAGCTGCCTACGGTTGTGGGCAGGGCCTTCATCCACGCCGGGGCGGACCAGGGGGAAGCCAGGATCTTTATCTCCGGGTTGAGGGCCAGGATGCGCTTGAGCACCGGGATGAGGTGCTCCCTGTCGGGGGCCAGGCTGAAAGCCGCCAGCTCAGGATCTTTCTGTCCCGGCGGCAGGTCGTCGTAGGAGAAGACGCGGTCGTCCAGGTCCGAGGCGCCCAGGCTGACGCGCAGGTAGCTTACGCCTATGCCGCCGCCTTCGGGCAGGAAGAGTTCCCTCAGCAGGGCGTCCCCGTCCTCGCGCTTCAGGGAGTTGATCAGCCGCGCGCTGCCGCCGGTAAGAGTGTAGCCGAAGCCGTCCATGGTCTGGTAGGTTTTAGCCGGGTATAACGTTATATCGGCGGCGCCGGCAGCCGGCTCCCCGAACCGGGGGGCGGCCGGCTGTTTCTGGAACAGCACGCCGGCGGCGGGGTCGGTAAGCCACAGTTCCACCTCGGGGCCGGCAGCGGCCTTCAGGCCGGGCGCCCGGTGGGAACAGGCGGCGGCCAGCAGCGGGACCAGGGCCAGGCCGCGAAGGGCTAGCGTAGCTATGCGCATAAAGTCTCCTAATGTATAGCGCCCGGGGAACGCTGTTCCTCCGGGCGCCGGTTTTTACGTCGGTGCTTACTCCGCGAGGCGCGGTTTGTGGCCAGAGATGCCGTAATAGGCGATGTAGAGGTAGCAGAGCAGCGGCAGGATGAAAGCCCGCTGTATGCCGGCGGCGTCGGCGAGCATGCCCTGCGCCACGGGGATAATGGCCCCGCCCACGATGGCCATGCAGAGCGCGCCGGAGCCCTTGCCGGTATGCTTGCCCAGGCCGGCTATGCCCAGCGAGAAGATGGTGGGGAACATGATGGAGTTGAAAAGGCCCACCAGCAGCACGGACCACATGGCCGTCGCCCCGGTGGTGAGCATGGTGACGGCCACCAGCGCGGCCGCGCCGAAGGCGCAGACGGCCAGCAGCTTGCCGGGGTTGAACCGCCGCTGCAGGCCGGAGCCCAGGAAACGGCCTACCATGGCGCCGCCCCAGTAGAAGGAGACGAATTTGGCCGCTTCGGACTCGGGCAGCCCGGCCACGTAGGGCTGGCCGAGGTAGTTGACGAGGAAACTGCCGATGGCCACTTCCGCGCCGACGTAGAGGAAGATGCCCAGCACACCCAGCTTGAGGTGCCGGTAGCCCCAGGCCGTGCCGGGGTCGTACTCCTGCTTGCCGGATTCCGGGTCGGTGGTGCCGGCCTCTATCTCGGGCAGCTTGATAACGGCGAAGATGGCGGCTATAACGAAGAGCGCGACGGCCAGCAGCACGTAGGGCGTCTGCACCGAAGCGGCCTCGGCCGTCTGGTAGGCCAGCAGGTCGGCGGCCGGCAGCTGTGCTATCTCCGACGAGGATTTAACGGCCACGGCCAGGATGAAGATGGAGCCGAGGTACGGGGCGATGGTGGTGCCCAGCGAGTTGAAGGCCTGGGTGAGGTTGAGGCGGCTGGAGGCCGTCTGCGGCGTGCCGAGGATGGTGACGTAGGGGTTGGCCGCCACCTGCAGCAGGGTAATGCCCGAGGCCAGCACGAAGAAGGCGGTGAGGAAGACCGGGTAGGACCGCATGGCGGCCGCGGGGTAGAAGATCAGGCAGCCGATGCCCGCCGTGACCAGGCCCAGGCAGATGCCTTTCTTATAACCGATGCGCTCTATCAGGGAGCCGGAAGGCAGCGACATTATGAAGTACGCGGCGAAGAAGCAGAACTGGATCAGCATCGACTGCGTGTAGTTAAGGGTGAAGACCGCTTTGAGGTGGGGGATGAGGATGTCGTTGAGGCAGGTGATGAAGCCCCACATGAAGAAGAGCGAGGTCAGGGCCGTGAGCGCGAAAGTGTAGTTGCCCTGCTGCCCCGAGGTGCCTGCTCCAGCCGTCTGTACCGGTGCCAAAGATGCCATTTTGCCTCCCTGCCGCGTTGCGCCGCGTTTTATCGCGCCGTTTTTTTATTATAGCCATAGGGTGGGCGCCGAAGCAAACGTAATCCTTCGGAAAGTCTTTTTGGTATTATAATAATAGCTAAAGGAAAAAATGGAAATAGAATATAAGATCCCTGAAGCCAACGACCTGCCGGCGGTCATGAGCCTGATGCCCACGCTGTACAGCGAAATAGGGCCAGGACTCGAGAAGGTGCTGGCTGAATTTATCGCGGACAAATACTATTACAAGCTGCTGGCCGTGGAAAAAGAGACCGGCGCCGCGGCGGGCTTTATTGTAGGCTGCTGCCGGCTCGAGGTGGATTTTGAATGCCGGGCCGGCGCCCTGGAAGAGGTGGTGGTGCGCCCCGACTGCCGGGGGCTGGGCATAGGCAAGACCCTGCTGGCCGAGTTTGAAAAATGGAGCGCCGCCCGCGGCGCCGAAGGCATCATCGTCCCTTGCGGCAGGGAAGGTTTCTACGAAAAAATGGGCTTCATGAAATGCCCCATCACGCGCTACTGGCGCGATATTAAGCCCGGCGCCCGGTAGCGAAACCGCGCTCCCTCTTTTAGTATCATAATAATATAGATGACGGTTCCCGGAGAGGCAGACGCCTCCCGGGCGGTTGCTCTATGAGCGAAAACGGCAAACATTACGACGCGGTTATAATCGGCGCGGGGCCCGGCGGGCTTTCCGCGGGTTTGTCGCTGGCCGGGCGCGGGCTTAAGGTGCTGATAGCGGAAAAGAACGCCAGGCCCGGAGGCAACTGCACCTGCTGGACCGCGGGCGGCTACACTTTTGACCTGGCCGTGCACCAGCTCTCCGGCGTGGGGAGCGAAGGGATGTGCGGCGGCGTGCTTAAGGAATACGGCGTCTCCGGCGTGGAATTCCGCCAGGTGGACCCCTTCCTGGTGGTGGAGATGCCGGACCGCTCCTACCGGCTGCCCGGCACCAGGGCCGGCCTGCGCGCCGAGCTGGTAAAAGATTTTCCCGGCGACGCGGCCGCCATAGATTCCATGCTCTCCGGGCTGGACACGCTTAAAAGCGACGCCCTGATCTCCCAGCGGCTGCTGTACGGCGCCAATCCCGTGGTGGCCGGCCTGCTGGCGCGCGCCGTGGGCTGGCGCAAGCTGCTCTCTTTCCCTTTTACCTTCCCCTGGGGCCTGATGCTTCGCATGCCCTTCAACGCCGACTTCATGATAGGCCGCTGGCTAAAGAACCCGCGGCTGCGCGCCGTGCTGCACGCCTCGTGGGTGTACCTCGGCCTGCCGCCCAGCCGCATCTCCGGCGTGATGATGGATATCTTTGTGGCGATGCAGCATATAGAACACAGCTATTACCCCGTAGGCGGCTCGCAAAAACTCGCTGATGCCATGGCCTCGGCTTTTCTCAACCGCGGCGGGGAATTGCTGCTGGCTTCGCCCGTGGCGCGGATAATTTGCGGGAAAGGCAGGGCCAAAGGCATAGAACTGGCCGGCGGCGAAAAGATCTATGCCGACCTGGTGATCTCCAACGCCGACGCCCGGCATACCTACGGCCTGCTGGACCAGGGCCAGGTTCCGGCGCGGTTCAGCCGCAAGCTTAAAAAAATGGCCGTCTCCCTGGCGCCTTTCCGGGTCTGCCTCGGGCTGGACTACGACGTGTCAAAGCACGGCCTGGACGAGCACGAGTATATGCTGTTCCGCTCCTACGACCACGACGCCAACTACGCCGACATGCTGCGCGGAGAGCCGGGCGCCATAAGCGTGTACTCGCCCGCTAAAATTTCTCCCGAGCTCGCCCCGCCCGGCCACAGCACCCTGGTTATCACCACCCTGATCCCGTGGACCCCGGAGAAGGACTGGCGGGGCCGCCGCGAAGAATTGGCCGCCGAACTGATAGCCGCCGTAGAAAAAAAACTGCTGCCCGGGCTTTCCGCCCATATCAAGGTCAAACAGATCATGACGCCCGAGGACCTGGAGCGGCTGACCAACGCCTCAGAGGGGGCCATGTACGGCTGGGCCAATACGCCCGACCAGGTGCTGATGCGCCGCATGAGCATGCGCTCCCCGGTCGAGGGGCTCTACCATACCGGCCACTGGACTTACCTGGGCACCGGCGTGACCACGGCCATAATCTCCGGCTGGATGCTGGGCAACCGCCTGGAGCGGCGCCGGACCCTGACGGGCAAAATAATGGACAGGCTGCTCTGATGGCCAAAATACTGCTCACCACCCCGCCCTGGCAGGCCTTCCACACCCTGCAGGTGCTGTTCCCCAATATCCCGCCGCTGGGCCTGCAGATCCTGGCCGGCGTGCTGCGCGCCGCTGGTCACGAGGTCAAGGTTGTCAGCGCCCAGCATCTGCGCCCGCTGCATCCCGCTTTTCTCCGCGCCGTAGAGGATTTCAAGCCGGAGATAATTGGTTTTTCCAATTCCGAACTGCCCAACGCGCCTATGGTGATAAAGGTGGCGCGTGACCTGAAGAGCCGCTACCCCGCCGTGAGGCTGCTGGCCGGCGGGCAGGCGCCTACCTTCAAGCCCGAATTGTTCCTGGGGCCGGCGGGGCCCTTCGACGCGGTGGCCCTGTACGAGGCCGAAGCCACTGTTACGCGCATCGTTGAGGCGCTGGCCTCCGGCGCGTCCCTGGAGGGCGTGCCCGGCTGCGCCTGGCGCGCCGCGGACGGCACGCTTAAAATTTCGGCGGACCAGAAGGTGCTGGCCGACCTGGACAGCATGCCCCTGCCGTACTGGGAAGGCTCGCTGTACAAGTCCTCCTTCTCCGACGGGCTGTTCGCCGCGGTGGAGACCTCGCGCGGCTGCCCCTTCCGCTGCACCTTCTGCTCCATCCCCGGCTACTACGGCGCGCCGCGCTATAAATCCGCCAAGCGCATACTGACCGAGTTGCGCGCGCTGAAGGCGCTGGGCGTTACCGAATTCTCCATCAACGACGATTCCTTCGCCACCCGCCCGGAGATAGCGCGGGAAATGTTCGAGACCATGCTGCGCGAGCGCATGAATCTGCGCTTCGGCGTGCAGATCCGGGCCGACATCATAACGGCTAACCCCGCGCTGATAGAACTGGGGGCCAAGGCCGGCATGTTCATGGCGGTGGTGGGCTTCGAGGGCTACACCTCCACCGTGCAGGACGAGTCGGACAAGGGCAACTCGGGCGATATCAACCGCGAGGCTTCCCGCATTCTCCGCCAGAACGGCGTGGCGGTGTACGGCACCCATATTTTCGGCGGGCCGGCCAGCGGCCTTAGGGACAGCCTGGCCACTTTCTTCTACGGGCGGCTCAATTCCGATATTTTCCGCATGACCATCTACACGCCGGTGCCGGGCTCGCGGCTTTACGACGACCTGGCCGGTTCGTCCCAGTTGAACTCCACTAACCCGGAAGATTTCTACGAGGGCAAATACCTCATCAAGGACGCCCATAACCCGAGGCTGGTGCAGCTGAGCTACTACGCCCTGCTGGCGCTGCATTACGCCCTGCCGGACACCTTGTTCAAAATTTTCCACCCGCACCAGGTGATACGCTGCTTCATGCGCCGGGCCTATAAAGGCGCGGTCTACTTTGTGCTGGGCCAGGCCTGGTCTTCTCTGTTCAGGAGGAAGACCGCGTGAAGCGCCCTTACGTCCTGCTCATCAAGAGCCGCTCGGTGGTCTCCAAGATAAAGAAGGGGACCATGCCGCCGGTGGGTCTGCTCTATATAGCCGCTAACCTGCGGGCGAAACTGAACGCCGAGGTGCGGGTGCTGGACGCCATGTTCGAGCCTGACTTTTTAAAACTGGTGGCCGGGGAGCTACGCTCCCGCCGGCCCGACGCGGTGGGCATCAGCGCGCTGACCGCCGAATCCTTCCTGGCGCATAAAATAGCGGCGGCGGTGAAAGCCGAGGACAAGACTATCCCTGTCATTATGGGCGGGCCGCACCCGTCCTCGGACCCCGAAGCCGTGCTGGGTGACCCCAATACCGACGCCGCGGCCATAGGCGAGGGGGAGGAAACCTTTGCCGAGCTGGTGAAGGTCATAATTTCGGAAGGACCGCGCTGGCTGGAGCCCAAGGTGATCCGCGAGGTGGCGGGCCTGGCCGTGCGGGGCGAAGGGGGCGTGGAATACACCGCGCCGCGCGCGCCGGTACAGGACCTGGACTCTCTGCCTTTCCCGGCGTGGGACCTGATAGACTACAAGAAATTCTGGGAGACCGGCGGCATGGCCACCGTGGGCATAAGGCCTTACCTGCCCATCTTCACCTCGCGCGGCTGCCCTTACCAGTGCGTGTTCTGCCACCAGATCTTCGGCAAAAAGTTCCGCGCCCGCTCTCCGGAGAACGTGGTGGAGGAAATGGCGCTAATCCACAAGCTCGGCACCAAGAACATAGAGGTGCTCGACGATATAGCCAATTTCGACCCGGACCGCTTCGACCGCATTCTCGAGCTGATGCTGGAGCGCAATCTCCAGTCGGTATTGAATTTCCCCAACGCCATCAGGGCCGACATAGTGCGGCCCGAATCCCTGGACCTGCTTAAACGCGTGGGTGTCTGCGAAGTGTCGGTGGCGGTAGAGAGCGCCTGCCCGCGCATACAGCGGTTGATGAACAAGAACCTCGCGCTCGACAAAGTGGGCCGCACCATAGACATGCTGGCTGACCGGCATATCTTCACGCGTGGCTTCTTTATTCTTGGTTTTCCCACCGAGACCGAAGCCGAGATGCGCGAGACCATCCGCTGGGCCTGCGCCTCGCGCCTGCACCTGGCCATGTTCTTCACGCCCAACCCTTACCGCAACACCGCCATGTACAGCATGTTCGAGCAGGCTGGCAAGCTGCGCGACGACGTTAACTCCATAGATTTCGAATATATCGGCGCCCCGTTCAACGCCAGCGAGATGTCGGACGCGGGCTACCGCTCCCTGTACCGGAGCGCTTTCCTGAAGTTCTACCTGGACCCGGTGCGGGCTTACCGCATAGCGCGCGACGGCCCGTTCGGCTGGGACATCCCGGCCCGCGCCTATGGACTGTTCAAGAACTACATTAATTTCAGCCGCCTGAAGGAGACCTGATGAAGAAGCTACTGATGCTGCAGCCGTTGCGCGTGTACAAGCGCTGGCCCATGCCCGACGATTTTACCGGCCTGCTCGGCAATTCCCCGACGCTGGCTTTCGCCCAGCTCAAGGGCGCGCTGAAAGGTTATGACTGCGAGTTCATGGACGGCCTGGCGGGGGATTATTCCCTGGCGGAGCTGACCCGCCGCGCGCGGGGGGCGGACGCGGTGCTGATAAACGCGCATTCCAGCATAGGCGCGCTCAATTCCGAGTTCAGCGTGCGGCACATCCTGGAGAACGCCCCCGGCGTGCCGATAATAATGGGCGGCCACCACGCCACCGTGTACGATTACGAATGGCTGGGCCGCGGGGCGCATTTTGTGGTGCGCAACGAAGGCGAGGGGACCATAGTGGAGCTGATGCAAGCCATAGAAAAGGGCGGGCCGTACGGGGACATCAAAGGCCTGTCCTGGCGTGACGGCGAGCGCAACTTCCACCGCAACCCCGGCCGCGAGCTTATAAAAAATCTCGACGACCTGCCGATGCCGGACTGGAGCATCTACAACCCCAAGCTCTACTATCTGCCGCTGGCCAACAAAGGCTATTCCACCACGGTGGAAACCTCTCGCGGCTGCATGCACCGCTGCCGCTTCTGCGCGGCCAGCGAGATGTGGGGCCATACCCAGCGTTTCAAGAGTCCCGAGCGGGTGCTGGAGGAGCTGCGCATCGTAAAGAAGATGGGCTTTACCAAGATCTGGTTCTCGGACGACAACTTTGGTGCGGATCCCGAGCGCTACATGAAGATCTACGAGGGCATGATCCGCGAGAACATGGGCTTCCACTTCGCGAGCTTCCTGCGCTGCGACACGGTGACGCGCTCGCCCGAAGCTATGAAGCTGGCCTGCCGGGCCGGCCTGCGCGGCGCGCTGCTGGGCATAGAGACGCCGTCCGACCGCATACTGAAGGATTTCGCCAAGGCCAATACGCACGAGACCACGGTAAAGGCCGTGGCCCTGCTGCGGGAATACGGCGCGTTTATAGCCGGCTTCATGATGGTAGGGTATCTCGACGAGACGCAGGCCGAGACCGACGCGGCCTTCCGCGCCTCGGACGAGCTGACCGACTACCCCATCATCTCCATCTTCGAACCGCGCAAAGGCACCGAAGATTTCGCCCGCGCCTCGGGCGCGCACGACACGCCCGGCGGCGACATGTTCTACCACAACACGGTCAAGTTCATCCCGAGCAAGCTGCATGTCCTAAAGCAGTACCGCGATTTTTACCGCAACTACATGATCCACCCGAAGCAGCTGCGTAAGCTGCTGCTCGGCACGCCGGTGCAGAAGGACTGGTACCGCACCATGTACTGGAACATGGCCCGTTCCGTCCTTTCCGCCACGCCCGCCAAACTAGCCCATCCCTGGGACATGGTGCGCGTGGTTTATAAGTAGCCTGGCGGCGATTGACAGTTTAAGTTGCGAAATGGTAAATAGTGGGTAGGGGGATAAACAATATCCTGGTGTTCTCTCTCCGCGGCCGGCGCCGCGGAGGGGGGCTGTCTTTATGCGTAAACTGCTGGCGCTTTTTGTTTTTTCAGGCCTGCTCGGCGCCGTCTGCGCCGCGGCCGAACCCGCGTCTCCTTTGGAGAAGGAGCGCTACGCTTTTCTGCGCCTGCTGGCCAAGGTGAGGGAGAACCCCGCCGATATCAAGGCCAAGGAGGCGCTGATGGTCTTCGCCGACAGGATGGACCCGAAGCCGCCCATACCGGTGGAGGCCAAGAAGTTCTATGTGAAGGCGATGGCGCTGCATCTGGAGGCGGTTAACGATTCTGATTTCGACAAAGCCGTGATGGCCTATGAGCGCGCGCTGGAGGTGGCGCCCTGGTGGGGGCAATGCTATTACAACATGGGCATGGCGTTGGATTCGGGCAAGCGCTTCCGGGAGGCCGAGGAGGCGCTGCGGCTATACGCGCTTACAAAAAAGAAGAAAACCGGTGAGCGGAGTAAGCCCATAAAACGCCCTTCGCAGCGGGATCTGCCGGATTTCAGCGGGGTCTGGGGCAGCGGCATGGACTGCTGGCGCTATGAATTTTCCGTCAAGGACGAGGAGATGACCATCTCCATGCACTGCTGGGATTTCCCCGGCACGGTGTATGGCCACGCCACGCTGGACGGCAGGGCCTTCGAGGGCAGCTCTCCCGGCGGGCCCTCGGGCACCGGGATGGGGGTGCATAACCCCATACGCTTCAGGGGCTTTATAAGCGGGGATAATTCCGCAATAGAAATTTCGTCGATACTGGCGCCGGAGCTGGCCGGCAACGAGGCTACCATGAACGCGGCCATGGACCAGGTGCGCATCTTCGGCGAGCCGACCTGGACCACCCAATCCTGGCGCCGGATGGGCGCGGAATAGCCGCCCCCCCCCTTGACAAGTCAAGACCTTCTGCTATAATATGTTTGGGTCCGCGGCCCCTCTCAGTGGGTTTCTCGCGGGCCCTTTCTTTTTGCCCGGCCGGGGAGGCCGGGTTTACTTTTTAATGTACTCGAAGCCTTTGGCGTCTATGTAGAAGGTCTTGTTCTTGAGCGAGACTTTTGCCAGGCCGCCCCTGAAGCCGTGCACAGAGTCGTACTTGAAGGGGATAGCCAGGGCGCCGGACCGGTCTATGAAGCCCCAGCCGCCCTTGAATTTCTTTATGACCGGCGCCAGGCCGCCTTCGAAAGAACCGCACATCATGAAATTAAAGCCGATGAGTTCGTTGCCGTCCTTGTCTATGAAGCCGCAGCGGTCTTCTTCGCGCAGGGCCTGCACGTGGGCCAGGCCCTCGCTGTAGGGGCCGACGGCTATATAATCCCTTTCCTTAAAGGCCAGCGTGTCCCTGGAGATAAAGCCGTAGCGGTCGCCCAGCCTGGCCGTGGCGAAGCCGCCGTTGAAGGGGAAAGCCTCCCCGTATACCGGCGGCAGGGCCTCTTTTCCCGTGAGGTCTATGTAACCGTATTTTTCGCCCACCCTGACCCGGGCCAGGCCTTCGGAGGCCGGGTAGACCTCCTCGTAGTCGCCGCCCCGGAAGTCCAGGGACGCCTTAAGCAGCAGGCCCCGGCGGCCGTCTTTCTTAGCCGGCGCTACGCCTTCCAGGAAAGGCAGCAACTCCTCGTATTCGAACGGGACTACGGTCTTGCCGGCCTTGTCCACGCAGCCCCAGAGGCCACGGCTTTTGACCGGGGCGCAGCCCTCGCTGAAAGAGCCGGCGGACTGGTACTTGAACGGTATGACCGTCCGGCCTTTGGCGTCTATGAAGCCGTAAAGAGTGCCGGAGCGGACCAGCGCCAGGCCTTCCGAGAAAGGTTCGGCGTAGGCGAAGGAGGGGCGGAGAACAACTTTGCCGCCGGGGGCCGCGTAACCCCAGTTCTTGCCGGAAACGTAGGGGACCAGGTCCTGCGCCCCGGCCGGGGCGCAGAGGGCGAACAGGAGGAGGAAAAGCGCTTTTTGCATGCTGGTATGATATCAATTTTTCAGCCGGGGCCTAATTTGTATAATTCCCTTAATGAAAAAGAAAATAGCGGTTTACCCCGGGAGCTTCGACCCGGTGACGTTCGGCCACCTGGACATCATAGAGCGCGCCTCAAAAATTTTCGACCAGGTTGTGGTCAGCGTCTTCGTGCACAGCGCCAAAAAACACATGTTCAGCGTGCCGGAACGGGTGGCCATGCTGAAGACGGCCCTGAAGGGCAAAAAGAACGTCAGCGTGGACTGCTTCGAGGGCCTGCTGGTGGACTACCTCAAGAAGAAGAAGACCAACGTGGTCGTCAGGGGCCTGCGCGCCATCTCGGACCTGGAGTACGAGTTCCAGATCGCGGCCATGAACCGCACCTTATACTCTCACACCGAGACCGTTTTCTTCATGCCCAGCCAGCGCTACACCTACCTGTCGTCGAGCGTAGTGCGCGATATAGCCCACTTCAAGGGCGACGTGTCCAAGCTGGTGCCGCCCCACGTTGTAAAGGCCATAGCGGCGCGCAATAGCGTGAAATAGCGGCAAAAGGGGGGGGCGATGCCGGGCAGCTTCTTTAAATTCACCGAGCGGAATACCAATTTCAAGACGGAGGTCCTCTCCGGTTCGGCCACGTTCCTCACGATGGCCTACATCATCTTCGTGAACCCCGGCATCCTGTCGGCCGCCGGGGTGCCTTTTGAGGGCGCGGTCACCGCCACCGCCATAGGCGCGGCGCTGATGTGCCTGGCCATGGGGCTGATAGCCAACCGGCCGCTGGCGCTGGCTTCCGGCATGGGTATCAATGCCGTGCTGGCCTTCTCCGTCATCGGTTTCCACCAGGCTAACGTGCCCTGGCAGGTGGGCATGTCGGTTATCTTCATAGAGGGCCTGCTGATCCTGCTGCTGGTGGTCACCGGCTTCCGCGAGGCGGTGATGAACGCCATCCCCCTCAACCTCAAACGGGCCATCGGCGTGGGCATAGGCCTGTTCATTACGCTTATCGGCCTCAACGAGGGCGGCATCATACGGCCCGCGCCCATAACGCTGGTGGCGCTGGGCGACTTCTCCAAAGCCTATGTCTGGGTGGCGCTGGCCGGCTTCTTCTCCACCGCTTTTTTCATGGCGCTGAAAGTTAAGGGCGACATCCTGTGGGGCATTCTGGTGTCCACCGCCGCTGCTTTCCTGCTGGGCGTCACCGCCCTGCCGCACTCTTTTGTAGCCATGCCCCGCTTTGACACTTTCTTCGCCCCGTTCCAGACCGTCAACGGTTCGCTGGCCCTTACCCAGGCGCTGGCGCCCGGGCTGCTGTTCGCCATCTTCGCGCTGATGCTGACCGACTTCTTCGACACCATGGGCACCGTGGTGGCCGTGGGCGAGCAGGCCGGCTTCGTCAACAAGGACGGCACGGTGCAGGATATCAAGAAAATACTGGTGGTGGACTCGGCCGCGGCGGCCGTGGGCGGCCTGTTCGGCGCCAGCTCCATAACCACCTATGTGGAATCGGCCGCCGGCGTGGCCGAAGGCGGGCGCACCGGGCTGTCGGCTGTGGTGACGGGCCTGTTCTTCGCCCTCTGCGCTTTCTTCGCCCCGGTCATCCAGATGGTAGGCGGCGGCCACCGGCTGCCTAACGCCGAGCAGTACACGCTGCTGGTAAAAGGCGGCTTCACCGCCCCGCCCGACGTTATTCCGCCCGGCGTCGGAGATTTCTTTGTCTATCCCATAACCGCGGGCGCGCTGATCATAGTGGGTTCGCTGATGATGAAGACCGTGCGCGAAATAGACTGGGACAGTTTCGACGAGGCGCTGCCGGCCTTCCTGACGATGATAGGCATCCCGCTCACCTACAATATCAGCTACGGCATCGGTTTCGGTTTTATCTCTTTCGTGGTGGTTAAGCTGGCCAAGCGCAAGTTCAGCCAGATCCACCCGCTGATGTATCTGGTCAGCGCCGCCTTCCTGGCGTCTTTCATCCTGGGCGCGAAATAATTATTCAAATTCGGTGAGATTTTTCCTGTACTTCAGCGGCACGTTCTGCCGCTGGAGTTTGGGGTTGGTGCGTTCTTTTATGGCCGCGGTCTTGAAGAAGTGCCGCCACAGCGCCTGCACCTGGTCCTCTTTGCCGTCGAACTCCAGCGCCCTGGCCTGCGTTAGCGGGGCGAACACGAGCTCGCCTTTAAAATACAGCGCGGCCCGGCCCCGCCTGGCGTCGTGTATGACCCAGTTGAATTCCCCCAGGCGCCCCTTGAAATGGCCGGTCAGCAGCGGCAGGATGTTGTGGTCCGGCTCTATCTTGGCGTATAGAGTTTTGTCGGCCAGCTCCTTAAAGCGCACGAAGCCTTTGAACATATGCGCCTCGCCGCCAACGGAGGCTGAAAGGCCGTGAACCCGCTTTACGCGGTCGTCGGCCAGCATATCATCGGCGGCGCGCCCCTTCGCTTTTACCAGCCGGGCGTAGGCCAGCACGGCGTCCTCGGCCCCGGCCGCTTCCGACAGGAAGGCGTAGCGGGCGTGGTGCCAGCTCTCGTCCGAGCCGCGCTCCTCAAAAAGGGACCGCATGGCCGCGGCCCGCGCCGGGTCCGCCCCGGCGTTCACGAATTCCGAGAACAGCCCGGCCTCCGCGCCGGCCTCCCTGGCTATGGCACAGTCATCTGCGCGCTCCAGGGCCAGCGAGAGCGCAGTCAGGAAACTTTCAAAAGTGCCGTCGTAAAGGTAGGTCCGCATAATTTTATCCCGTCATGCAGGCTTTTTCGTCATCCCGGCGAAGGCCGGGATCCAGTCTTATTCTGGGCCCCGGCTTTCGCCGGGGCGACGGAGGCTTTCGCCGGGGCGACGGAGCTATAGTTGGCCGGTAACGGTGGCCTCCAGGCCCTCACTCACCAGTTCGCCCTCGCCGAACAGGCCCAGCTGGCCGTTGGGGTTCTTATGCTCCAGCAGCTTTATTTTTATGGCCGCCTCGCTCTCTTTTTTTATCCCGCCGTAGCGCCCGCCCGCAGTTACAAAGTAGACCGCCCGCTTCATCACCACTCCCAGTTTCTTCAGGTCGTCCAGGCCAAGCGCGCCGGCGCGCCGCGCGCGGATTATTCTTTTGGCCGAGGTAACCCCCATGCCGGGCACGCGCAGCAGTTCTTCATAGGAGGCCTTATTCACCTCCAGCGGGAACTTGTCGAGGTTGTTGAGCGCCCACACGGTCTTGGGGTCGAAAGAAAGGTCCAGCTGCGGGTGGGCGGCGTCCAGCAGCTCGTCCGCGGTGAAGCCGTAGAAGCGCAGCAGCCAGTCCGCCTGGTACAGGCGGTGCTCGCGCAGCAGCGGCGGCTCGCGCAGGGCGGGCAGGCGGTTGTCCTTCATGACGGGGATGAAGGCGGAATAGTACACGCGCTTGAGCGCCATTTTGCCGTACAGCGCCTCGCTCAGTTTTATGATCTCGCGGTCGGTCTCGGGCGTGGCGCCGATAATAAGCTGCGTGCTCTGGCCGGCCGGGGCGTAGGCGGGGGAGCTTTTTATGGAGCGGCGCTCGTCCTTGTGGGCGGCTATCTGCTGGGCCAGGCGGTTCATGGGCCGCAGCACCGTGTCCTTGGTTTTGCCGGGGGCCAGCAGCCGCAGGCTTTTGTCGCTGGGCAGCTCAATATTTACGCTCACGCGGTCGGCCCACAGGCCGGCCTGGTCTATCAGGCGCTGGTCCGCGCCGGGGATCACCTTCATGTGCACGTAGCCGTTAAAATGGAAAGTCTCGCGCAGCTTGCGTACCGCCTCCAGCATCAGCTCCATGGTGCGGTCGGGCGAGACCACTATGCCGGAGCTGAGGAACAGGCCTTCTATATAGTTCCTCTTATAGAACTCGAAGGCGAGGCCCGCTATCTCATCCGGGGTGAGGATGGCCTTGGGCGAGTCGTTGGAGCGTCGGTTTACGCAGTAGGCGCAGTCGTACACGCATTCGTTGGTCATCAGGATCTTCAGCAGCGAGACGCAGCGGCCGTCGGCCGTCCAGCTGTGGCAGACGCCGCTCTGGTGGGCGGCACCTGTGCCCCGCCCGCCGCGGTTGGAGCCGCTGGAGGCGCAGGAGGCGTCGTACTTGGCGGAGTCCGCCAGTATTTCTAATTTTTGCTGCAGGTCCATATGAAAAAGTATAGCAGGCCACCCCGACACCATAGTGTCGGGTTCAAAAAGGCCGCTTTTTAGAACTTAGTAAGCCAGTTCTTTCGCAACTATGGGCCCGAGCAGGGAGCGCTCGTAGCCCTTCTTCAGGGTTTTAAGGAAAACCTGGAAATCCATTATGTAGGCGAAATGCCAGCCCTTGATGCTCTTTAGGAAGAAGAGGTCGCGCAGGGCGGCGGGGCGCAGGGAATGGTCAAGCTCGGCGGCGCGCTTTACCTGGACTTCCAGGGGTTTGGTGTCGCCGTCCACCAGCAGGTTGCGGTCGGCGGCCTGGATCTGGTTGGAAAAGAAATCGTTATTGGCCCAGAGGTTAAGCCACTGCGCCACGTTGGCCGGCTTGGCCACGTAGCCCTGCAGCTGGCCTTCCTTGATCTGGTACTTAAGGAACAGCTCCAGCCACCAGCTGGAGGGCACCAGCGGGGAGCCGAGGGTGATGAACTTGTCTATCCTGACTTCCGGGGCGCTCTTGGCCAGGCGGTGCAGGGCGGTGTGGGAGAGGATGGTGCCCCAGCTGTGGGCCACCAGGTAAACGGGGCGGCCTTCGGCCTTGGCGGCCTTGAAGATGCGGCGGATCTCGGCCTGCACCAGGGGCAGGGCGGCGGCGCTTTCGTCCGGGTCGCGCGACCAGCGGATGGGTGCGATGTCGTACATGCCGGGGGGGAGCACTCCGGCCAGCCGCGAGTCCAGGTAATTGTCCGGCAGCTTGCTGTAGGCCTCGTTGCCCTCAATGTCGGCCCGCACGGCCTCCATCTTCTCCTCGAAAATGGAGCTGTCCAGCGCGTACATGCCGGTGAAATGCTCTATGATCTGTTTGAAATAGGCCAGCTCCAGCTTGCCGAGGCCGATCTCGGCAAAATCCACGCCGACTATGGTGATGACCAACGGTTTGCCGGCGGCCCTGGCGGGCACGGGCTCGGGGGCGGCCTGTACGTCCAGGGCGGCGGCGCAGGGGACGGCGCCATTGTCGAAGCAGGAGGCGGCGGAAAGGCTGGGGGTCAGGGCTAAAGACAGGAGCAGCAGGAGAGGTTTAAATCCCATGCGCTAATTATACTTATTTTTTCCGGGACTTGACCGTGGTCAGGTTTGCTATCATAATGCTGCGGTTTTTCGGCCGAACCTCTATGGAACAAGTCTACATTTACGCGCTGGCGGCCAACCTCAGCTTCGCTATCGGGGTGCAGTTCTTCACCCATTACGCCCGCAGTATCTCCAGTCTGTGGGTCAACTGCTTTAAGGCCGTGGTGGCCGCCGCCCTTTTTGCCCTGACCATAGCCTTTCAAGGCGGTTTTCACCAGATCACCCCTCTCTGCGCCGGGCTTTTCTTCCTGTCGGGCATGATGGGGCTGGGGCTGGCGGATATCTTCCTTATAAAGTCGTTCTCGCTGATGGGGCCGGGCCGCACCATGCTGCTGTTCGGCTTCCAGCCTATGGTGATAGGCGTGATCAGCTATTTCGCCTTCGGCCAAGCCGTGGACCCGCGCAAGTTCCTGGCCATCCTGTTCTTCATTGTCTGCCTGTTCATCTTCTCGCTGGAATCCTTCCGTAAGCACGGCCATTGGAACATGAAGGCCACGGTCTTCGCCCTGCTGGGCATAGTGCTCGACGGCCTGGGTGTGCTGGTGACGCGCTACGCCTTCGACAGCGCGCCCGGCATTGGTACCACGGAGGGAAACTTCTACCGCGCCCTCGGGGCGCTGGCCCTGTTCGTGGTGCTGTCGCGGGTGAGGCCGTTCCAGTTCTTCGGGCGGCTGCGCGCTCTGGGCCGCAGCAGCCTGTTCTGGATAACCGTGGGCTCGGCGGCGGGCACCTACCTGTCGCTGATGTTCTACCTGAGCGCCATACGCTATTCCGGGGCGCTGGCGGCGGTTTCCGGCATAGCCATCACCGGCACCATTTTTGCCTCTGCCTTCGAATGCGTTATAGAGCGCAAGGCGCCCTCGCCCTACCTGCTGGTCTCCTTCGCCTTCTTCCTGGGCGGCATGTTCTTCCTGTTCTGACCGTTTTATATAATAGGAACAATGAAACCTCTATCCCGGCTGTTAACTCTTGCCCTGCTCTGCCTGCCTGCATTGGCCGCGGCCGAAGGCCCTGACTTGCTGCCCGCCGCCATCGCCTACGACAGGCCGGCCCAGCCTGAACTTACCGCGGCCCTGCGGCTTAAGACCAAGACCCTCGGCCTCAATAACGCTGAAGGCGCCGGCGGCCCTGTTTCCCGCGCGCTGCTGCTGCTGCCCAACGACCGGGCCCGCGCCGGGGTTATAAACTTTGAGATAGAGGCCGGCACGCATGCCGGCGTCTACCAGTGCGAGGCGCTGGGGCGCGGCATTACCTCCACCACGCCGGTGGACGGCTGGCAATGGGGCAAGATCGGCACGACCACCATCTTCTACGCCGCCGAGGACGTTACCGACGGCGCCACCGTGCCCGGCGTGTATGACCTGCGCAATATCTCCCCCGAGACCTACCAGATAGCCCTGCTGGGCAAGGCCGCCTCGCCCGAAGAGACGGCAGCCATTCTTGGCCCCGGCTACAAGCCCGGAGAGAAAAAAAAGTTCTTCTCCGCCGTGTGGCGCAGCTGGTACCCGGAAACCGGCGGGGTAATGCCGGTGGACCTGATGTGGGCCGCGGATTCGCAGAAGGGTTCGCAGGGAGAGGAGACGCCGTATTTTGAGCGGCGGCCCAAAGCCGAAGGGGCGGCTTCCGCCGCCAGGCAGGCCAATCAGCTGGCGCATAACCCTAAGTATTATTTCGGCCCGCACGGGCGCGCGGGGTTCGCCGTGCATTCGGACAGGTGGGAGGACCCCGCCCGCCGGGCCGACCCCGCCGTGGCCGGCCGGCCGGAGCTGGCCGACTTCCGCTGGCGCGACACCAACGGCTGCGTAAAGCTGCGGCCGGGCTGCCTGGCCCTGTTCAACGAGTTCATAACGGAGCAGGGAGCGCTGGGCCGCCGGGTGCAGCTGGAAATAAGGGGAACGGACCTTCTGGACGAGACCCCCGCGGCGCCGCCGTTGCCGCCGGCCAAGTAAGGTTTTACGTCACCCCGGCGAAAGCCGGGGTCCAGTCACGCGAAAACTGGATTCCGGCTTTCGCCGGAATGACTAGGCTTACCCGAAAACCGCGTAGGCGCGCGGCCGCAACTGCAGTACGCGGCGCGCGCCTTCTTTTTTAACCGTTACGCCGTTATTAAGCAGGGCTCTCCCGCCGAGATCTCCGGCCTTAACGGCCAGCGCGGCGGGCGTGTCCCCGGCGTTCAGTACGCAGGCCAGCTGCCGTCCGCCCGGCAGGAAACGCCTGAAGGTCAGCATGTTCCCCGCGCAATACTCCTTCATAAATTCAAAGCGGCCATCCTTTATTACCGGGTTGTCCTGGCGCAGCGCTCCGAGCGCGCGGTAGAAGGCCAGCAGGTCCTTGTCCCAAACCTTCTTGTCGTTCCAGGGCATGCCGCGGCGGGTGCCGTGGTTGAGCGTGCCGGAGAGCCCCAGTTCCTCGCCGTAGTACAGGTTCACGGCGCCGGGGAACAGGTACGAGAACACCGCGGCCTGCTTTATACGGGCCTTGTCCCCGCCGTAGGTGTCGTGCAGGCGGTCGGTGTCGTGGCTGGAGAGCATGTTCATCTGCACCAGCGTGGAAGGGCGGCTGTACCAGCCCAGCTGTTTTTCTATCTCGGCCATGAAGGCTCCGCGGCCGATAGGTTTGAGGTTGCGTCCGTCGTAGGAATGGGTGAGCTTGAACTTGTCCCCGCCGAAGAAGGCGATGCAGGCGGCGCTAAGCTGGTAGTTCATCACCGCGTCGAACTGGTCCCCTTTCAGCCAGCGCCGGGCCTCGCCCCATATCTCCCCGGTGATGTAGCAGGCCGGGTTGACCTTTTTGCAGACCCGGCGGAACTCGCGCCAGAAGGAATCGTCGTCTATTTCAAAAGGCACGTCCAGCCGCCAGCCGTCTATGCCCTTCTCCAGCCAGTAGCGCGCCACGTCCAGGATGAACCGGCGCACCTCCGGGTTCTTCGTATTGAACTTGGGCAGGGCGGGCAGGTCCCACCAGCAGGCGTAGTTGGGGCGCTCGGAGATTTCCAGGTTGTAGGCCTTGAGCGGGTAGCCGTGCGCGTGGAACCAGTGCCGGTACGGCGAGGCCTTGCCGTTCTCCAGCAGGTGGTTGAACTGGAAGAAGCCGCGGCTGGCGTGGTTGAAGACGCCGTCGAGGATGACCTTCATGCCGCGCTTGTGGGCGGCCTTGAGGAAGGAGTCCAGCGCGGCGTTCCCGCCGAGCACGGGGTCCACCTGGTAGTAGTCGTAGGTGTGGTAGCGGTGGTTGGCCGCCGAGGAGAAGATCGGGTTGAAATAGACCGCGGTGACGCCGAGGCCCTGCAGGTAGTCCAGCCGCTCCTCCGCGCCTAAAAGGTTACCGCCTTTAAAACCGTGCGCGGTTTCCGGGGCTTCCCATTTTTCAAATTCGCCGTCCGCCCTGTGCAGGCGGGACCTGGCGAAGCGGTCCGGGAAGACCTGGTAGATGACCGCGCCTTTAACCCATAGGGGACGTTCATTCCTAATTCCTAATTTTGCGCCGGAGCCGGGTCGTGAGTTTGTCATTGTAAATTAGGAATTAGGAATGAACGTCCCCTAAAGAAAGCCCCGCCGATAAACTTCCGGCGGGGCTTTGCTGAGCCGCTGGTTTAGATGCGGTTCTTCTTCTCGAGCTGCTGCTTGAGCATTTCGCCCAGGGAGCCCATGGCGGTCTCTTCGGACTCGCCCTTGTACTTGCTGATGGTGGCTTCGGTCTCTTCCTCTTCGCGGCTGATGTGGGCCGGGACCAGCGCTATGCGCCGGGCCGCGATGTCCACGTTCTCGATGCGCACTTCCAGTTCCTGGCCGACCTTCAGCACGTCTTCCGGGTGGTTGATGCGCTTGTCGCCGCCCAGCTTGGAGACGTGGATCAGGCCGTCCACGCCGTCGCCCAGCGTGACGAAGGCGCCGAAGGGCGCGAGGCGGGAAACTTTGCCGGTGTGGTAGGAGCCGGGGGGCCAGTTCATATCCGCGGTGTCCCACGGGTTGGCCAGCGTGTCCTTGAGGCTCAGCGAGATGCGCTCGTTCTGCCAGTCCAGGCGCTTTATGACCACTTCCACGCCCTGGCCCACGGCGAGCAGGTCGCCGACCTTCTCGGTGCGGCTCCAGGCCATCTCGGAGACGGGCAGCAGGGCTTCTATGCCGCCGATGTCCACGAAGGCGCCGAACTTCTGGATGGAGGTCACGGTGCCCTTCACGCGGTCCCCTTCGTGCAGGGTCTCTTTCAGCGCGGCGGCCTTTTCGCGGCGCTCGGCTTCCACCATCTCCCTGCGGGAGAGCACGATGTTGCGGCGGTCGAACTCGATGATATTGAAAGCGAACTCGCGGCCGACGTAGAGGGCCTTGTTCTCTTCGCGGCGGATGCCCATCTGGGAGAACGGCGCGAAGGCGCGCGTGCCGCCGGTGATGGTGATCTCGAAGCCGCCCTTGATCTCCCTGGAGACGGTGCCGGCCACGGGAATGTGGTTCTTGAAAGCGTCCTCGAACTGGGCGCGGGCCGCGGGGCCGGTGCCGATGCGGGTGGTGAAGCGCATCTCGCCTTCCTCGGAGCGGAGAAACCACGCGCGCACCACGTCGCCCTCGTGGGCGATCAGGTTGCCTTCGGAATCTTTAAGTTCTTCTACGGCGATGTAGCCCTCGCCTTTGCCGCCTACCTCGATCAGGGCCCATTCGGGGGTGATCTTTACAATAGGGGCTTCGACCTTCTGGCCGGGTTCCATTCTGGACGGCTCTTTGTAGGTCTGCTCGAACATCTCTGCGAAACTTTCTTCGTTCTGGTTGGTTTCCTGGTCGTTGGTCATCTGTACCTCTGGAAGTGGTGTCACGGTGCCTCCCTGGCGGGGGTCCTGCTGCCCCTTTATTATATCAATTTAGACGGCCCCCTCGCCCTTCCACGACGGGGCTTCAGCGGCGCCGCGTCTTTTTTGTATGATAGTAGGGAATTCTTTTCACGCTACTCGCTTCTTTGAGCCAGCTTCGAGCCACGGGACAAAACATGTACAGCGGAAAAAAATCGCGCTTTATACTGGGCATCGCCGGCGGCTCCGGCTCCGGCAAGACCACCCTGGCCAAGCGCCTCATCGACGAATGCGGCAGCATCGGCATAGAGGGCCAGCTGTTCTCGCTGGACAACTACTACCAGCCGCTCGACCACCTCAGCTTCGACAAGAGAAAGACCTACAATTTCGACCATCCCGACGCGATAGACTCCGTACTGGCCGTGAAGCACCTGACCGAGCTCTGCTCCGGCAAGACGATCCACCAGCCGGTGTACGACTTCAAGCAGCATACCCGCGAGAAGGACTGCGTGCCCTGCAAACCGACGCAGCTGATAGTGGTGGAGGGGCTCTACACCCTGCACTTCCCCAAGCTGCTAGGCCTCTGCGACTATAAGATCTTCGTCTCCACCGGCATGGTGACCGCCGTGCTGCGCCGCGTGCAGCGCGACATCAGCGAGCGCGGCCGCGACATCGAGGGCATCAAGCACCAGATCCTGTCCACCGTGCTGCCCATGTACGAGACCTACGTGAAGCCTACGCAGAAGAACGCCCACTTCTCCATCAACTGGGAGGGGGAAGAGATCCCCGGCAAGGCCACCGAGGGCCTGGTGCGCATGATGCGCGACCACTTCCGCTAGGCGGCGTAGTAGAGAGCAAATAAAAAACCCGGGCGAGCCCGGGTTTTTTATTGTTCAGCCCAAGCTTATTTGCGCCAGACGCCGTCGGTCCAGGCTACGAACTCGTCCCACTGGGAGGCCCGGGAGAGCGAGAGGTCGCCGTACTTGGTCTCGTGGAGGGCTTCGAGCGCCGCGGGCACGGACTTGATCTTCATGGTGGTGTTGATGGCGATGCCGCCCACCTTGGTGTAATCGTAGCCGTTAACCTTGTCGCCGTTGATGCCCACGTTGCGCAGCACCAGGCGGCCCTTTATGAAAGCCACCAGGTTCTGGGCGGCCTGTTTGGTTTCCTGGGAGCGGGCGGCGGCGCCGAAGATGGAGGCGAAGTCCGCGAGGTCCGCGTAGGCCGCTATCATCTTCTGCTTGTCGTTGGCGGGGTCCAGGCTGGTGAAGCGTATGACTTTCTGCACGGCCACTATGGCGGCGGCTTCCTCGTTATTGCGCATGGCGGCCCCGGCGAAAGCGTCCAGGTAGCCGGGCAGCTCGCTAAGGGCCGCGGGGCGGACCAGGGAGAGGGTGGCGCCCATGTCGTCGAGGGGCATAGAGATGGGGCCGATGTTCATGCCGCCGGCGTAGAAAGCCTTGTACCAGGTGACCAGGTATTCGCCGAGCTGCTCATGCGTGAAGGCCGGGTTGGCGTTCATGAAGTTCAGCAGGCCGGTGTAGTCGAAGCCCTGGGCCAGCATGGTCTCTTCCGAGCCCACGAACAGGCCGGCGTAGTCCTTCATCTCGTAGAGCACTTCGGCCATCTGCTGCAGGCAGGCGTTCTGC